>CANQSR010000001.1 GCA_947626575.1 uncultured Clostridia bacterium
ATAAACGGGCAGGAACCCGCGCTCACCGACCGGAGCGGAAAGGCCTATCCCGAAACGGGGACTTCCAACCGCTATGGGAATCTTTATAGCGACGAGTATTTCTATTCGCATTACGTCATGACCGACGTCACGCTCAAAGATTCCGTCGTGGAGACGAGCGGCCTCTTCACTGTGGGCATGGAGAGCAACTTCTCAGGGCAATACCTCTATGAGGGGTCCGATCCAAGCGATAGCTACTACTCTGCCACCAAGGAATGGCAGCATTCGGGCGGGACGTCCTTTGCCGCAGTTCTCCGCCTCGAAGGCGACGTGCGGCTGTACGATTGGAAGGATTTCTCGCTCGTGGATGCCTCCACGCTCATTGAGGCGACGGCGAATGTCGGCATACCGGGATCCGGGAGCGGCCTCTCCGAGGGCCTCAAACTCAACCTCAAAGCCATGCTCGAACTCGTCATAAACAAGACGCCCGCATACAAAGGCGTCATCCAATCCATTGACGGCAAGGACTATGTCCACGGCGGCATTGCGCTCTATGGCGGGGGCAGGAACTATTCCGCGGTGGATCTCTCCAAGCTCGGCAAGAAATCTTCGGCGACGGATACGGCGCTCGATGACTTCATGTATATCGGCGTCAATATCGGCGTCCTCAAAGGCGGGCAGGGCGTTTTAGATACGCAGGGTACCATCCTGCCCAAGGCCGCGGGAGGCCATGACTTCAATTTCTATATGTACGGCTCCAATAGCGCCAATAACTACCTCGCACAGCTCAACGACGAGCAGAAGGGCCTCAAATATTCCGGCGTCTCCAAACTCCCCGCGTTCTAAGTAAAAACAGTCCCCGCCCTGCGGGTTGCAGGGCGGGAGACAAAAAACGCGGTACCCATGTCCGCGATGGATGCTTCAAAAACCACTTTCCGAAAAGAGGATAATGTCATGAAACTGTTCTTTGAGGACCGTATTATGTCCTGGTGCGATTCCTTCGATATCTTCGATGAGATCGGCAGAAAGCTCTTCCGCGTCAATGCCGACCCGCACGGCCGTAAAAAATTGAAGATCTATGACGTCTACCAGCGCAACAAGAGCGTTGCGACCATCAAGGAGTGCGATGAGAAGGTCTCAGGCGTGGAGATCAAGCACGGCACCAGATTTGTCTCCGTCGTGCGGCGGTTCGTCTCCCGCCTCTTCCGCTTCTTCGACCTCGGTTTTATGGGCTGGTGTGCGCGCGGCTCCTTCGATGAAGGCAATTTCCTCATCCTCGACGCCAACGACCGCACCGTCGCCAAGATCTCGGAGGGGTCCAATGTGGACCACTGCCTGATGCGGTGCATCGATACGCTCCCGGAGTTTACCCTCCATTCGCTCACCTTCACCCTCGCCATTGACGTGCAGGTCTCCGAATCCCAATGCTCCGACGCCCTCGCAATCAATTCTTGATTTAGCGAGGGGCAACGCGCCCCGTGTAGGGGAGCCGGCGAGGATGGGCCGAGCCTGAGGGATTCACGTCATTCCGAACCCCGCAGGGGTGAGAAATCTCTAAGGACGAGATTCCTCGACTTCGCTCGGAATGACAAATAGAAGCCTCGGTCGTTCGGAATGACACGGTGGGGGGCGAGCGGCCTCGTCGCCCCTAAGAGGGGAGATGTCGCGAGCCTGAGAGTGACAGAGGGGTTTTGAACGTTCACGTCATTCCGAACGTATGTGAGGAATCTCCAAGAACGAAGTCCGTTTGCACAACGCTTGGTCGCAATAGGATTCTTCGCGGATGAGCAAGCCGTTGAAAGCCAAACCGTTACGGCTCAGAATGACGCTTAACCGTTCGGCTACTTCGTCGCTTCGCTCCTCGTGACGCGCTTAGACTACAATAGAAGCCTCGCGCGGACAGAATGACGCTTAACCGTGCGGCTACTTCGTCGCTACGTTCCTCGAAATGACGCCAGAGAAATAATAGGCCGCCCGCCGCGCATTGCGCGGCGGGCGGCCTTGTCATACAGAAATTTTACACGTACTTATCGCGTTGGGACTTGCGCGACGAACTGCGCATGGAATTGTATGTGCGGGGCCAAAGCGTTGTCGTACAGGTGAAGGTGACGACGTAAAAACCGCCGTCAAGTACGCCGCTTCCGTCGAAGATGGTATTTGGCGCGATCTTGTCCCATTCTGTGATGCTCCCCGCATAGTCGCAGGTCGTGATGCCGCAGTAGGCGAAGGCATATTCGCCGATCTTCGTCACCGAGGCGGGAATGGAGAGGCTCGTCACATCCGTAAGCCCGTAAAATGCCCGCGCAGGGATCTCGGTCGTCCCCGCGGGGATGGTCAGCGCGCCTTCGAGCTTGCTTCCGCCCACTCTTAGTTCTATCTCATCGGCCGCATTGTAACTGCAAGCGGCCGCGCCCGCATCGGCGAGATACTCGGACATGGTACCCCCGTAAGTGATCTTGAGCTTCTCCGAACGGCAACAATTATAGAAACAGTCGGTGCCGTATGACCCCACGCCCTTGGGCAATGTGATGGAATCGAGCGAGTGGATGCCGTAAAAGGCCTCCTGCGGGATGCGGGCCGTCCCCTGCGGCACGGCGAGGTCTCCCTCGCACTTGGCGTTCCCGAAATAGAGGTCGCGCGTATCGGACATGAGATAGCTCTCCGCAAAGACGGCGTCGTCCAAGCCCAACCAATCGGCGAGCGTACCCGAAAATTTCACGGTCACGTGCGTTGCGATCTTATAGAATGCGGTCTTGCCTACCGATTTTATGGACGCGCCGAGGGCAACCGTCTGCAATTTTGCACAGGAATTGAAAACGCTGCTCCCGATGGTTTCGAGCGCCGTCCCGCGCACCTCTTCGAGCGCAGGGCAGGCATAAAAGGCAAAATCCGCGAGTTCGGTCACTCCTTTCAGGTCGGCTACCGTGAGGGCCGTATCCCAGAAGGCGGAACTTCCGATGGTTTTCGTGCCGCCGAACTCGACGCTTTCGAGCGCGGTGCAGTGGGTGAAGGCGTTGAAGCCGATCTCCTCCACCGTGTCGGGCAAAACCACGCGCGTAAGCGTCGTATCGGGCGAATTTGCGTCATAGAAAGCCTTATTCCCGATCTTGGTCACCGTCTTCCCCAAGTGGCGAGCGGGGATAATGATTTCGGCGCCCATCTCTTCCCCGCGGCCGGTCACGGTGTAAGTATCCGTCTCTTCGTCAAGTTCGAAGGCAAGAAGGGAAGCGGGTAATTGCGCGCCGCATACGGTGCAGACTTCGTCGGCGACGGTATGCGCGTCCTCCGCATAGCGTTCGAGGCAGTCGGGGCAAGTTTTCCAATGTGAATTTTCATCGTGTTCCCATGCCGCATCGGTATGCACGTGCGGGGGTTCATAACCGCAAACCGAACACTTACCCCCGGACATGGTATGCTCCGATCTCGCCGAGACCTCTGATTTGTGTTCGCACGTCGCCGCGTGCCAATGGAAGGTTTCGTCCATGGACCACGCCTCTTCGAAGGTGTGCGTGTGCGCGGGCGGATTAGGATCTATGGGGTCGGCCGTCACGCCGCTACAAGCCGCAAGCGGCAGGGTCAAGGCGCAGGCGAGTAACAATGCGGAAACTTTTTTGATCTTCATAGAGTACACCTCGTTTTTTTCTTCATTATATCTAACCAACAGTTAGTTGTCAAGCAAAAACTAACCATCGGTTATATATTTTTGAAGAAAGGAGCAAGATGATGGGCGAGATGATCAAGGAGCGGCTGAGGGAAGAGTTGAAGGCGAGCGGGTTGACGACGGTGGAGATTGCAAAGCGCGTGGGGGTTTCCCCCGAAATGATCACGCAATATATGACGACCAAGAAACTGCCCAAGCTCGATACTTTTGCGCGGCTGTGCAAGGAACTTGAACTTTCCGCCGACTACATTCTCGGCTTAAAGAACTTTTGAGGCACCCATGTCCGCGGTGGGGGGTGTTATTTCAAACCCCGCAGGGGTGAGGAATCTCGAAGAACGAAGTCCGTTTGCACGCCGCTTGGTCGCAATAGGATTCTTCGCGGATGAGCAGTTCGCTGAAAGCCAAACTTATTCGGCTCAGAATGACGGCTACTTCGTCGCTACGCTCCTCGTGACGCGCTTAGATTATTACAATAGAAGCCTCGCGCGGATAGAATGACAAACGAGCCTCGCGCGGACAGAATGACGCGCGGAGATGGTTGAGGGCTTGGCGCCCTATGAGGGGAGCTGTCACGCGCCCTTGCGTGACTGAGGGGTTTTGAACGTTCACGTCATTCCGAACGTATGTGAGGAATCTCGAAGAACGAAGTCCATTTGCACAACGCTTGGTCGCAATAGGATTCTTCGCGGATGGGCAAGTCGCTGAAAGTCAAACTATTACGGCTCAGAATGACGTTCGGCTACTTCGTCGCTTCGCTCCTCGTGACGCGCTTAGACTATAATAGAAGCCTCGCGCGGACAGGGGAGCGGCCCCTTGCTGTCCCTTTTAGGGAAAGTGGCGCGAAGCGCCGAAAGGGTTTCCAAAACCCCTCAGTCTCGGCCTACGGCCTCGCCAGCTCCCCTCAAAGGGGCGCCAAGATCCCAAGGGGGTAGGGCTTTCGGGGTCGCCGCTCCCGACCTGTCACGGCGGAGCCGTGACATCCTCCCCCCATTTCTGCGAAACAGGGGGAGGCGCGCGATAGGCAAAAAAACCGCACCCCATGGTGCGGTTTTTTATCATAAAATTCAGCTCGCTCCGTCTTAAAAGCAGATGCTTGGCTGAGCCTGTCCTAAAAGCTGATGCTTGGCTGAGCCTGTCCTAAAAGCTGATGCTTGGCTGAGCCTGTCCTAAAAGCTGATGCTTGGCTGAGCCTGTCCTAAAAGCTGATGTTTGGCGTAATCTGTCTTGAAAGGGCAGATGTTTGCAGTCTGCCGTGGAAGGCAAATATTTGGCGTAATCTGCTTGAAAGGGCAGAGGCGCGGCTCAGTCTGCCTTGAAGGGCAGAAGGGCGGCGATACGGGCGCGCTTGATGGCGATCGCAAGCTCTCTCTGATGCTTTGCGCAGGTACCCGTCATGCGGCGGGGAAGGATCTTTCCGCCCTCCGCAATGAACTTCCTCAGCTTCGCCGTATCTTTATAGTTGATTTCCGACTTCTCCTGGCAGAAGAGGCAGACTTTCTTGAAATTCTGCTTCTTGAAACCTTTTTTGGCAGGACGGTCGCCTCTCTCGCCCTTCTCCGTCTTTTCACGGGAAGCGGCGGACTCGGCGGGCGCGCCCTCTTCTTCAACAGGAGCGGTCAAAACTTCGCTTTCTTCCATAACGATGTCTCCTTATAATACTTTTTGGTCGCTCTGCGAAGGCAAAGCGCTTAGAATGGAATGTCGCCGTCGTCATCGAACGATTCGAGCGCGGGCTTCTTTTTGGGCGCGCGTTCGGGGGCGGCAGCGGGTGCGTCGTAGAAGTCTCCGCCCGCAGAGTTATCCTGGTTGCGGGGCGAGAGAAATTCCACGTCCTGTGCGATGATGTCTACGGCCGTGCGGCGCTGACCCTGGTTATCCTCATAGTTCCGCATCTGGATGCTTCCGGATACTGCCACCTTGGAACCCTTCTTCACGCAACGCGCAATGGTATCGGCAAGGCCGCGCCATGCGGTGACGTTGAAGAAATCCGTCTGGCGTTCCCCGTCCTGTGAAGTATAGGGGCGGTTGACTGCGATGGCGAAGTGGCAGACGCTCACACCGCCGTTGGTCTGCGAGATTTCGGGATCGCGCGTGAGATTGCCGATCAAAAACACCTTATTCATTTACTTTTCCTCAACTTTCGTGATCATACGGCGAAGCACAGAGGCGGAGATGCCCGCAACGCGGTCCAGCTCTGCGATCGTCTCACCCGGCGCTCTGAAAGTCATGAGCGTGAAGAAAGCGTCCGACTTGTAGTCGATGGTGTACGCAGTTTTCTTGGTACCCCATTTGTCGGTCGATTCCACACTGCCGCCCATGGAAGTGACGATATCGGCGTACTTTTTGAGTTCGGCCTCCCGCGCTTCTTCTTCCATGTCGCTTCTGAGCAGAATGAGCATTTCGTATTTCTGCATATTTTTACCTCCCGGTCTTGATCGGCGCAGTAACGTTCGGGTTACGCTTCCCGCCGAGGCGGGGCGCACGGAAGTACTGCGCAAGGCTTGCGACTTTTCTCTGTTATTATACTTGTTTTTTCCGTACAAGTCAACGCGTTTTGCGCCGCTTTCCGCGGAAATTTGCGAAATTTTACGGGGTTTTCATGAGCGCCTTGACGAGCGCGACCAATTCGCTGATCTTAACTTCGTTCAGATTGTTGACCGTGTGAGATGTCGGTTTCGACGCTCCTGCATCTTGGTGTTCGAATGTCACAGCACTTGCGAACTGCACATAGGGGTCATCAACGAGGATGCCATGGAAATAGAGCGTCCAGAGCGGGGTATCGGTGAGCGAAGAGTTGACGTTCGTCACGCGCTTATCCATGTCGAGGATGGAAACAGTCGTATCGACGTTCCCGTCCTCATCGGCGAGGAGCATGTACCAGACGCCTTCGAAGTAGCGGTCGAGTTCATGGACGTTGTTTTCCTTATCGGTGTATCTGTATTTTTCGATGACCTCCGACTGCTCATAGAGCTTATCGGACCCTGCGCCGCTCCAATAGCGGAGATAGAGGGGGACCTCTACGGTGTAGTAATAGGTCTTTTCCGTCTTATCGAAGCGGACGTCCGCGCCTTCGGGCAGGGTCTCCTCATAGCCCGTTTGGACGTAATCGAGGTAGACGGTCTCTTCCGTCGGAACGCCCTCTTTCTCGACCGTACGCGTGAAGTACAGATCGAAGCCGTTGTCGATGATGTCATAGGTGGCCGTGCCGTCGTGGTAGGTGCGGATGATCTTGTCTCCGTCCGCGCTCTCTGTCACGGATGCGCCTTCGCGAAGTTCTTCCAAATTGCCCGTCGAGTAGTTGAGGATCTGATATTCGTACTTGGGCGTGACGGTGATCTTCTTCTCGTAATAGTAGGGAGTATCCCGATCTTTTTCGGTCGCGGGGGCGGTCTTGACATCTTCGCCTTTGTATGCAGAGTCGCTGTTGGAAGCGTCCTCATAATATTGGGGCGTAAGGGTGGTCGTTGCGCTCGATTTCAAAACGTAATACGTTTCAAATCCCTTATCGGAGGCCGAGAGCTTCCGCTCCACTTCCGTGTCGTCCTCGTTCACCTTGATTTTATAGGGTTCGGGACGTGCCTTTCCTGCGCCCTCATTCGAGTGATTCTTCGTATAATATTTCAGTAAAACTTGGTATGTGATATCTCCGCCCGTATCTTGCCCCGTTTCCTCTTTGTAAGTGCCGTCTGTGTCCTTCTTGATCTCCATGAAGGAGAACACCTCATCGGCAAAGACTTCGCCGATGGAGAGATTTTGCATGTCGTCGGAGAGCGTGTTCACGGTGCTGTTCGCGAGGTGCTTCAAGATCTTATTCCCCGCCACGGCGTCTGCGCCGAGCATGTCGGCAAGGGTGAGCTTATCGATGCTCGCCTGCATGGAGCCGATGGGGGAATCGGCGAGCGAGGCGAGAATGCCGTCCGAACCCGTGGTATCTATGACGTCGCCGAGGGTGAGCGAATCGATCTTCTCCTGCTTGGAGAGGTCGCCGATGCGCCAATCCTTGATGGCCTGCATGAGAAGGGAGGAAGTTCCCTCACCCACAGTGATGACGTTCCCGATTTTGAGCCGCTCGATGCGGTGCTGGTTTTGTAGGTCGGAGAGCTTCCAATCCTTCATGGCGATGAGCAGGCCGGAACTCTTGGATGCTACGAGCTTGGACGGGTCGTTTTCGTCGTACACATCCTTGTCATGGATATCGAGGACGTCGCCGAGGGTGAGCGCTTCGATGGTCTCCTGCTTCTTCATGTCGCCGAGCGTCTTATTCGCGAGGGCCTGCATGATCTTGGAATCGGAATTGCCGAGGACTTCGGAGAGTTTGAGCGAATCGATCTTTTCGGGCTTTTTGAGGTCGCCGATGGTCCAGCTGCTCATGGCGCGCATGAGGGCGGAGGACCCCTCCGTGATCTCCATGGCGTCGCCGATCTTCATGTTTTCGAGGATGTTTGCATCCTTTGCGGTGAGGTCGGCGACCGTCTTCTTGGGGAAGGGCTTGCCCGTCGCGGGGTCGCTGAGCATTTGGATGCCCTTGACCGTTCCGCTCTCTTCGCCTTCGCCGTATTCATAGATAAACCTGCCGCCGCCAACATATTGCGATTCGTCCGTCGGGCGGCCTTCCTCATCCAACACGGGTTCGGTGCGGTAGCCGCCGTCCTCATCGAGCAGGTAGCCGTGCGCATCGACGGGCTTGCCATCCGCATCTATCCGCCTGCCGCCGTCCTCCGAATAAGGCTCCTTGCCTTTTTGCAGTTCGGGGCCGTAGGCGAGGTAGTGCATGAGTTTATCCGAATCTTTCGTGACGCCCATGAGCGTCTCCACTTCGAGGCCCTCGATGAGCTTGCTCGAATCTTCGGTGAAGGCCTTCATTTGGGTGGGATATTGGCTGTTATGGCCGTCGAGCATTTCGATCGCGCCGCCGTTGAGCTGCCAATCGACGCCGCGCGAGCCGTATGAAAGGGCATACATCATGCCGTTATCTTCGATTTTCTGCTCGGTCACGTCGATATCGATGCCGAGCATGGTGCCGAGTTCGAGGCTGTTGATGACGGCGTTGGAATGGTTCATGAGATCGCCGACGGTGGTGGGGAAGGCGTGGACGTACTCTTCGCCCCCCTCGTCCGCGGGGATCTCGTCGGCGAGTTTTTCCGCGCCGCCGTCCTTGATGACGACGATCTTGCCGCCGTCCACATAGTAATCGGCGTCGGAATGCGCATTTTCGCCGCGCTTGCCATAGCAGAGCGCATACATCATGGCGTTGTCTTTGAGTTTTTGGTCGGTGACGTCTTTATTGAGACCCATGAGGGTGCCGAGGCGCATCGTGGAGATGATGTCGGTGGGGCTGTCCATGAGGTCGCCGATGGTGGTGGCGGTATGGCCCTCGTTCATGACGAAAGCGTCGCCGTCCACCGTATAATCTTCGCCCTCCTCGCCATAGCACAGGCCGACCATCACGGGGTCGGACGAGGGCGTGACCTGCAACACTTTGCCGAGTTCGACGGTCTTTAATACGTCGTCCACGAGGAAACTGCCGATGCCCGTGAAGGGCGTGGACTTGAACTGCGTTTTGAGGTCGTCGTTGAAGTCGATGCCGAGCGCCGCCACGTTCTCTTCGAGGAGGCCGAGGAGTTTATCCACGGCGGGGGTGTATTTGGCGATATCGTCGAGGCAATCCACGCCGCCCTGCAAGTCGCCGACGACGGTCGTGACCAGATCGAGGACGGACATATCCGCATATTCGGGGTTGAGCCATTCGGCGGCCTTATCGCCGAGAAGCCCGCTGAGTTTTGTCTTGGTACCCAGCCATGCGCCCACGCCCACGAGTGCGCCGAGGCAGACGAACATCCCGAAGAGGAAGGCGAGGCATACGGCGAGGATGCCGCGGAACCTGCCGCGCGGGAGATAGTGCGAGCGGGGATAGATGAGACCCTGCGCCACGAGTTCCCGTTCGAGGGCGAGGCGTTCTTTCTCTTTGACGAATTCTTCGGTCGTCTGGTTGACGCGGACCTTCTTGACGGGGTCGCCCCATTCGTCTACCACGGTCTCCTGCGGCCCCTGCGGAGCCGGCGCTTTGATGGGATCGCCCCATTCGTCTACCATCTGGTTGGGATCGCTGCCATAATGATATTTTTTAGACATAGCCGTACCTCATGCGGATGACAATTTTTACAGTTTGAATCTATTATAATACATGTCAAAGCAAAATGCAAGCAATTTTCGAAATTACTCTTCATCATCTTGGGAGGGAAGTCCTCCCAGGCCGCCGAAGGCGTCGAGGCGGCGGCCGATGGTCCCCGTTCTCTTCTCGGCGCTGTCCACGGCGTCCTGCGCCTCCTGCAATTTTTTGCGCGTCTTTTCGAGGAGTTCTGAGAACTTTTGGAAGTCGTGGCGGAACTCTTCGAGCATGCGCCTCAGTTCCCCCGAACGGCGTTCGATGGCGGCGGTGCGGAAGCCCGTTTGGAGGGTGGAGAGCAGCGCGCCCAAATTGGCGGGGCCGCATACGAGGATGCGGCGGCTGTGCAGGTAGTCGGAGAGGCCGTCCATGCGGGCCACTTCGGCAAACAGCCCCTCGGAGGGGAGATACATCACGGCAAAATCCGTGGTGACGGGGGGCAGGATGTATTTCTTCGCGATGGAATCGGCCTGCGTCTTGACGGCGCGTTCGAGGTTCTTTTTGGCTTGGTCGGCGGCGGCGCGGTCGCCCCGTTCGGCGGCGGAAGTCAGCCGTTCGAATTCCTCCACGGGGAATTTGCTGTCGATGGGGAGCAGAATGGTCGCCCCGTCCCTATCGGGAAGGCGCACGGCAAAGTCCACGAGCGTCGTGCCGAGGGGGTCGAGACGCACGCTGCGCTCGTATTGGTCGGGTGCGAGCATCTGGGCGAGCAGCGTTTCGAGCTGGGCTTCGCCCCACGTGCCGCGCAGTTTGACGTTGGAGAACACGCGCTTGATATCGGCGACGTTTTGGGAGAGGCTCTTCATTTCGCCCACGCTCACATACATCTTTTCGAGGCGCTCGGCGATGCGGGCATAGCTCTCGGAGAGCTTGCCGTCGATGGAAGAGGAGAGCTTGTCGTCGACGGTGCGGCGGATGCGCTCCAAGTTCTGCGCGTTGGCGTCCACGATATACTTGATGTCGTCGGCGAGCGTCTTTTGCATGAAGGCGAGGCGCGATTCGGTGGCGCGGGAGAGATTTTCAACGCCCCGCGCGGAATAGTCGGCGGCTTTTAAGGCGGCGTCCGTCTTTTCCTCGATGGCCTTTAAGGTCTTTTCATCGCTTTGCCCCATACCATGTCTGGGTTTGAGGCTCAGAAACACGGTCACGATGAGGGAGAGCGCGGAAAAAATCGCGGCGAGAATTGCAAAGATCTCCATAAAATTTCTCCTTTTGTTCACGAAATTTGTTTTGCCTTTTTCTCGCTGTCCCCTTGAGGGGAAAGTGTCGCGCCGCTTTTGCGCGACCAAAGGGGTGTCGTAAGACCGCAAAACAAATTTCCGTGAGTCGATTTTACTTTTGTACTTGAAGTACTTGGCTCCGATTCCCTGTTCCAACGGACAACAAGCAGACAGGGCTCTGCAAATTGGGTCGCCCACGCCCGAAGTCAATTCGGGCTAAGGCAAGGGATTTATATTCACGAAATTTGTTTGGGCGACCACTCGCCTCCCCCCTTATACGTGAGGGGGGAGGATGTCCGCATAGCGGACAGGAAGGGGGTGAACCCTTGGCGCCCCTGAGAGGGGAGCTGTCACGAGCTTGCGAGTGCCTGAGGGGTTTTGAAACCCTTTCCCCCTTCGCTTCGCTCAGGGTACTTTCCCTTTCAGGGACAGCGAGGGGGTTGGTCATACATATTGTTTCTTTACGCGCGACGAAAGCCATGCGGCGTTGTTGCGGGCGCCGTCCGTGAGGCAGTCGTCCATGAGGGAAGCGAGAACGGCCGCGGTCTGTTCGGGCGGCACGCCGAGCGACTGTATTTCACGCCCGCCGATCTTCAACTCCTTTTGGGTGAACGGCACGCCTTCATCCCGCATTTTTTGCAGGACATGTTGCCATTTGACCACGCACGGCGCGGGGGAGAGGTCTCCCTTGCAGGCGGAAAAATCCGCCTGTTTGAGCGCAAGCAGGGCTTCAAGCAAAGGGCCCGCCCCGCGGATCTCGCGGCGCACCTTGTTCTCGCGCATACGGCAGTCGAAATCCCGCATGTGCGCGCCCACCAAAAATACCGTCTCGCGGATGAGCGCCCGCGGCGCCTTCAAGCGCGATAAGATATCCTCCGCGATGCGCGCCCCCTCGGCGGGATGGGCAAAGAAGTTGCCGTCCCGCAGCATACAGAAGGGCTTGCCCACGTCGTGCAAAAGGGCCGCCCAGCGGATGTGCGGCGGGGCATAGCGGACGCAGCGGAAGGAGTGTTCGAGGACGTCGAAATCATGGAAATCTTTGCGCTGCGGCATGTTTTCCCCAAGGGCAAGTTCGGGCATGGTATGCCCCAACACCGCCGTATCCCGCAAAATGCACAGGCCGCGGTAGGGCGCTTCGGGGTCGCCGTGTTTGAGGTCGGCGGCAAGGAGAAGGCGCAGTTCGGCGAAGATGCGTTCGGGCGAGATATCGCGGATGAGCGCGGCGTTGCGCGTTGCCCCCGTAAGGCAGGCTTCGTCGGGCGAAAAACCCGTCTCGGCCGCAAGCCGCGCAAGCCGCAGAAGGCGCAGGCCGTCCTCTCCGAATACGCGCGCGGGGTCGCGCACCGTGCGCAAGATGCGCGCTTTGATATCGGCGATGCCGCCGAGCGGGTCGATATACGCGCCCTTGGCGACGTCGTAATAGACGGCGTTCGCGCAGAAATCGCGGCGGCGCGCATCGAGCGAGATATCCTCCGTAAACTCGATCTCCGCGGGGGTATGCTCGCCGCGCACATATTTATCCGAGCGGAAGCGGGTAAATTCATAGGCATGTGCGCCGTCGTCGAGTTTGACGGTCCCCGTGTGCCTGTAAACGGCGCGCACCGCGATGCCGCACTTTGCGGCGGCTTCGGCGAGTTCCTCTTCGGGCATGGGGGAGGTGATGTCCCAATCCGTCTTGTCCGTGAGGGGGACCGAGGCGAGGAAGTCCCTCACGCTTCCGCCCACAAGGTAGAGGGGACGGGGGCAGATCTCGGCCAATTTTCGTAAATTTTGGGGGATATGGTCCTGCATGCGCGCATCCTTGAAAGTTTTTTTCCAAAACAGTATAGCAGATTGGGAAAAAAATTGCAATTCCCGCAGAAATATTGTATAATAGATGACGAGATTTTTTACTTTGGAGAAACGATGTTACATCTCATCATCAATCCGCATTCCAAAAAGACGATGCGCATGCTCGGTAAGGTGGAGGCGCGCCTGAAAGCCGAAGGCGCGGCGTATGAACTGCACGCGGAGACGGACAAGGAGGAGATGCGGCGCGTCGTTCATGAGCTTTCCCTCTCGCCCGTGACCCTCGCCGTCGTGGGCGGCGACGGCACCGTGAACGACGTACTCACTGCCATTGCCGACCCCGCAAACGTGAAACTCGGCATCATTCCGCTCGGCACGGGCAACGATTTCGCGGCGGCGGCGAAGATCCCCGCGGGGGTCAAGGCGCTCGATCTCATCTTACATAGCGACCCCAAGCCCACCGATTACCTCGAATGCGGCGGGGGAATGCGCAGCATGAACATCGCGGGCCTCGGCATCGACGTGGATATCCTCGAACGCTGTTACCATATGCGCGGCAGCGACAGGGGCAAGTATTTCAGAAGCCTGCTCATCGCGCTCAGGCGGTATGCGGGGATCGGCGTAACCGTGACGGCATGCGGCGAGACCTTCACCGAGAAGGCCTTCATCGCGGCGGTGTGCAACGGCAAGCAGTTCGGGGGCGGCATTCCCATCTGCAAGCCCGCCGAGGTGGGGGACGGCAAGCTCGACCTCGTCGTCATCGGCTGCCCCAAGCGGAGCAAGATCCCCGGATTGCTCATCAAACTGATGCGCGGAAAGATCTTGGAGATCCCCATCGCACGGCATATCCTCTGCGACGCCGCCCGCATCGAGCAGGAGGGGGAATACATCCAGCTGGACGGCGAGATCCGCCCCTCCAAAGTTCTCGACGCCCGCATCGTCCACGACCGACTCTATCTTTATCGGGGCTAAACAATGGCCAATCTCTATCGGGAGGTGCTTGACAGCATCCCCACGGCGGCGATCGTCGTCGATAAAAATTTCAAAGTGCGCTATATGAACCGCGCGTTCGGAGATTACTTCCACACGGGTAAGCTCAGGGGGACCTTGCGCGACGTGACGGGCTGCGGCGAGACGGAGGGCAAGTGCGGCGAAGGCGTGCGCTGTGCCTACTGCCCCTTGCGCAATCTCTTTCAGGAAGTCATCTCGACGGGAAAGACTGCCTTCCGCAAGATCATCGTGGGGAGCGGCGGGGAGGGGCTTGCCCTCAGAATGAAGGTATGCCCCCTCGAAAACCACTTCCTCGGCGTGGTGGATAACGCCTACGAGACGGAGATCGCGCGGGAAATGTATTCGGCGCAGAGCATCCAGCAGAGGCTTCTTCCCCCCGCAAGGGGAAGGGGCGGCACGCCGTATTCGCTCACGTATATCCCCTGCCGCGAGATCGGCGGGGACCTCCCCGACGTCTATGAAGTGGGGGGGAGTACCATGGGCGTCCTCGCCGACGTCTCCGGCAAGGGCGTTGCGGCGGGTATGCTGTCTGCCTTCGTCAAGGCGGGGTGGGATAGGAGCGAACGCTCTCCCGCGCGCGCCATCCGCGGGCTGACGGATAAATTTTTGGAGCTGAATTTAGACGAACGCTCATATATCACGGCGGCGGCGGTGCGCATCGACGCGGCGCGGCATATGCTTACGTATTGCTTCGCGGGCCACAACGCCCCCATGCTCTTGAAGAGCGGCGACGGCATCGCGGAGATCGAGGGCAGCACGCCGCCCGTCTCCAATTGGATCCCCGGCTTTTGCTATGAGGATGCGGAGATGCCGTATGCGGCGGGGGATATCCTCGTACTCATCACCGACGGCGTGACCGAGAGCAAGAGTCCTTTGGGCGAACAATTCGGGGTGGAGCGCGTGGAGGGGATCCTTGCGCGCGCGGAAAACGCGGAACGCTTCATCGAGCGGCTGAAATCCGCGCTCAAAAACTTTTGCGGGACGTTCGACGACGACATCTCCGCCATCGCCTTCGATCTGTAACTTCCCGCGGCCGCGGGATAAACAAAAAAGCCGCTTCGCAAGGGAAGCGGCTTTTTGATCTGAAAGTTATTCTTCGAGGAAGAGCTTGTTGTTGAGCGCGATCCAAACGGCGTCGAGAATGGTGAGGACCCAGAACTCGCCGAAGATGGTGATGACGAGCGCCATGATGAGGTTTACCGTGGTGTTCTTCTTCAAGAATGCAGACCATCTCACGAGAAGGTCGATGATCCAGCCGACAAGCGGGATGATGAGCAGGATGATCTGGAGGATCTTGTCTTGCTTATGGAACCAAGTATCAAAGTTCATAGTTTTTTATCTCCTTATATAAACTTTGCTTTTATTCTACACACTTCGCCGTGTATTGTCAAGAAATTTACGAAAATTTTCTCACGGATTTTTTTTGTTTTTCCTGCATGAATGGCGGCCGCCGTGCATAAAAGCCCGTCCTTTGCGGACGGGCTTTCATAGTTACGCTTTCGCGAAGATGAGGTGCTTGAAAAGAAGGCACCAAACGAGGTCGACCCAGCCGACGACAAGGCCGAAGAACGTGACGAGGATCGCAAAGATCAGGGTCAGCAAGCTCTTCGTTTTGAGGAAAGCCGACCATCTTACGATAATTTCGACAAACCAATTCACGACGGGGATGAGGAGCAGAATGATCTGGACGAGTCTGCTCTGTCTGTTAAACCAAGTAGCCATCATGATTCCTCCTATAAGATTTATGTTATCATTATAGTCCGTCCGAAGGCGTTTGTCAACAGGGCGAGCGCAGATTTTGTAAATTTTCTGTGCAAAAAATTTCCCCCGTTTCCACATCCTTGAAATACAGCATACCGTCTTGGAGGACGAGGTAGGAATGCCGCGAATTTTCCTTGGGGATGGAGACGGACCCGCAGTTGACGTAAGTATAGCCCTCGCGTTCCTCGAACGCGGGAACGTGATAGTGGCCGTTTACCAGCACGTCGCCCTTTTTGAGCAGGGCGGGCATGCGGTGACCGTGCGTGAGGATGAGCGTCCTGCCGCATACGGGAAGGATGCAGTATTCCGCCCCGATGGGGAACTCCAAAACCAGCGTATCCACGTCGCTGTCACAGTTGCCTCTGACGCACAGGATATCCTCTTTCAGCGAATTGAGGATGTCTGCGCAGGCGAGCGTCGAATACTCCCGCGGCAGGGCGTTGCGCGCGCCGTGGTAGAGTAGATCGCCGAGGAGGATGAGCTTTTCGGCGCGTTCTTCGAGGTAGCGCTCTTTCAGAAGCCCGCAATAATAGGCCGAGCCGTGGATATCCGATGCGATCACGTA
This sequence comes from uncultured Clostridia bacterium, assembly GCA_947626575.1. Taxonomy (GTDB): domain Bacteria; phylum Bacillota; class Clostridia; order Christensenellales; family Borkfalkiaceae; genus Gallimonas. Next base: position 16,152 of record CANQSR010000001.1, read on the forward strand.
TTTCATATCATCCCTCCGTTTTCCAAGAGTTCGCGTAATTTTTTGACGACGCCGCCCTCTTCGTTGGAGGGGATGACGCCGCCGATGAGCTTTTTCAGCGGCGGAAAGGCGTTTTCCGTGACGTAAGCCGTGCCGCATTCGAGAAGCATTTCATAGTCGTTCATGTGGTCGCCGAAGGCGAGGCACTCGCCCCGCGAGAAGCCGAAGATATCGCGGATGACGCGGATGGCCACGCCCTTGCTCACTTCGGGCGCCATGACGTCGCACCAATCGAAGCCCGATTGGATGGTCCTCAGGTGCGTCAGCCGCGGCTGTAACAGCTTGATGCACTGCTCGGCGGAGGCCGTCTCGTCGAATACGGCGATCTTGCAGATGTTTTCCCTGCCGATGACTTCGTCGAGCGAATTTACCTTTTTACAGCTCGTGTAGGCGGCCATCGAGTAGCCGTAAAAGGGTTCGCAGGCATCCTCGATGTAGGCGGTGGCCTCGCCGCACAGCATGGGATAGAGGTGGGGGAGCGCCCTGATCTCATCCAGCGCGGCTTTGAGGAAGGCGTCGCGGATGGGGTTCATGTGCAGGGTCTGCCCGCGGTACTTGACGAGCGCGCCGTTTTCGCAGATGAAGAGGACTTTATCCTCCACGGGCGCGAACAGCTCTTTGAGGTTGGCATACTGCCGCCCGCTCGCGGGCGCAAACAAGACGCCCCGCTCGTCGAACGCGCGGATGAGGCCGAAAATTTCGGGGGGCAGCTGCTTCTTTTCGTTGAGAAGCGTGCCGTCAAGGTCGGTTGCAATGAATTTGATCATAGATTTCGTGACCCTCAGGTGAGCGGCGCAAAGAGCATGGCGATGCGCCCTGCGGCGCGGACGAAAGCATTCGCCTTTTTGACGTCGGTGCCCTGTTCCCACGCCGCGAGAAAGTCCCGTTCGAGCGCCTCCGCAAGCGCGGGATCCTTTACGAGCGCGCCGCACTCGGCCTGCACATAGAGGCTGCGGAAGTCGAGATTGTAGCTGGAAACGAGGGCGTATTCCCCGTCTACCGCCGCGCTCTTCGCGTGCAGAAAGCCGGGGGTGTATTCGCGCACGCCCACCCCTTTTTCAAGGAGAAGGCGCGCATACGCGCGCGTAAGGAAGAACACGGCCCTTTTATCGGGGATGTGCGGGATCATGATGCGAACGTCCGCCCCCGCTCCTGCCGCCGCCGCGAGCGCATCGAGAAGGGTGCGCGGCAGGGAGAGATAGGGCGTGAAGAGATACAGCCGCTCCCTTGCCCGCGCAAAGAGGAGCAAGAAAAGCCGGGGGATATCCCGCGCGCCGTCGCCGTCAAAGAGCGGCGAAAAGGGGATATCGCCCTGCGCGCTTTTCGGAAGTTCTGGAATGCCGTCAGACGGCCGAAGGGCATACCATGTCCGCAAGAAGCGCTCCGAAAACGCGGAAATGCCGCCTTCGATGCGGATGGCCGAATCCTTCCAATGGCCGAAGCGGAGCTTCTCGCCGATGTATTCGTCGGCGATGTTGATGCCGCCCACATAGGCGACGTCGTCGATGACGGCGAGCTTGCTGTGGTCCCGCCGCGAAAAGCCGCGCCCGACGCGCGGGGGCTTATAGACCGCCGCGCGGATTCCCCGCCCCGCAAGTTCCTTCGGGTAGCCTTCGGGGAGGGTGCATGCGCACCCGAACCCGTCATAGATGATGCGCACGTCCACGCCCGCGGCCGCGCGCTCTTCGAGAACGTCTAAAACGTCGCCCCAAAATTTCCCGCGCGCGATGATATAGTATTCGAGAAAGATATGCTTCTCGGCGCCTTTGAGATCGGATAAAAGCCGCTCGTACATGGCCCGCCCGACGGGAAAATATTCCGTTTTCCGCGCCGCCGAAGTCTGCCCGCCGCAGGCGCCGCGGGCGCATCCGCGGGTACCATGTCCGCGGTCGTCCTCATTGGAAGGGCGAAAGACGAGGCAGAGGATGGCGCCCGTCCATGGCAAAAAGAGGAGAACGAGCTTGGCGATCTTCGCCGCGGGGATCTCGCGCGATTGCACCACATACAGCGCAACGGCAAAGGAAAGCACCCGTTCGAGAACAGCCACGGGCGCAAGCAGGCGCGGGAGCCACAGCGCGAGCAGAACGCCGCCCGTGACGATGAGCGCAAAGAGGAGCGCGCAGGGAAACAATCTCCCGCGTAAAAAATATTTGACTTTCCGCATGTCCTCAGTATACTTCGGGCGGCGGAGTTCTAACCGCAGGGGAGCCGTTTATGCCCGCATGCGGCGCAATTTATTGCAGTAAGTCGACGTAATTGACCTCTTCGACGTCGCGGTCGGGCCGCGCGAGGTAGGAGGAGAGAAGCTCCTCGGTCTTGCGCGAATTGACGAGGTTCCCGTGGAAGAGGGTGGGGTCGACCGCCTTGTTGGCCATGAGGTTGATGGCGGTTTTGAGATACTTCACGCCGTGCGAGACGCAGTGGACGGAGAGGTGCTTGCGGAACGCCCCCGAAAGATCGACGCTCACCCTGTTTGCGCTCGTCGCAAAGAACACGGTGCGGCCGTTGCGCTCGGTGAGCAGGAAGGGCAGGGCGGTATCGTTGCCCGAAGCCGTTGCAACATACACGGCGCCGCCCGCAAGCCTTCCGCCCGTGAGGGAGGCAACGGTATCGACGAGGGCCGCATCGGCGGGGACGGTATAGTAGATGCCGCACGATCTTGCAAAGTCGAGGCGGCGTTTATCCGTATCCACGAGGATGGGCGCGGCCTGCTGGTAGATGAGGAGCTGGCACAAAAGAATGCCCATGAGGTCTGCGCCGATGACGGCGACGTGGCAGCCCTTTTGCACGCCGAGCTTTTCCGAGATCTCCTTGGCGGCGGCGACCTGATGAAGCAGAAGCGCGCGCTCGTCGCTCACGGAGGCGGGGAGCGGCGTCATATCGTCGGGCGAGACGAGAACGAAGTCGGAGAGGAATCCGTCGATGGTCCTGCCGCAGGCGTAATGATCTTCGGCGGAAAAGTCCCGTTTTTCCGTTCCGTCTTTGGGAACGGGGCGGTAGCCGTGAAGAAGGACGCGCGTCCCCTTGGGGAAGAGCGGATCTTTATCCTCCGAAACAAATCCCACCGCGAAGCGGCCGGGGATGATGGGGTAGCGCACGTGAAGCGAGCCCGCGTAGATCGCGGCGTCCTGGCTGTTCAGAAACACCTTGGTGACGCGGACGCGGACAAGGCCCTCCTGCGGGACGGGGAGGGGAGCCTCCTCGCGCACGAGTTTGCCGGCTTCAACGAGTTTCCAGAGATTCATTGCACGCTCCTTTTTAGGCAATTTCCGTATTATTCACCCACATTATACCGCACGGGCGGCATTTTGGCAAGGCTTTTTGGGCAGTTTCGGCAATTTCGGCGGGATATGCAAAAAAACCCGCCGAATTTTCGAATTTTTCATTTGCGCGCAAAAAATCAGTTGACGCGCGCGCCGAAAACAGATATAATAGACACGTATCAGAACGAAAATAAGAGCGAGGTGAACGATATGAAAGCCGACATTCATCCTAAATATCACGAAGTGACCGTCGTGTGCGCCTGCGGGGAGACCTTCAAGACGGGTACGACGAAGGATGCGGAAGTCCTGAAAGTGGATATTTGCAGCAAATGCCATCCCTTCTTCACGGGCAGGCAGAAGCTCGTCGATACGGGCGGCCGCGTCGATAAGTTCAAGAAAAGATACGGGATCTGACCAACGACAGCCGCCTCGGATAAGGGGAGGCTGTTTTGCTATGTGAAGGCGCCCGCAAGGGCGTAAGGGACTATGAGAAAAAAGGTAAACAGGACCTACATCGGCGGACAGGCCGTAATACAGGGCGTCATGATGCGCGGCAAGAGCGCAATGGCGACCGTGATACGCGATGACAAGGGAGAGCTTCAAACGGAGGCCCTCCGCGTAACGCCGCCCGAAAAACGCAAAGCCATCGCCCGCTTCCCCTTCATCCGCGGGGTGGTGAATTTCGGCGTCTCCCTCGTGAGCGGGATGAAGGCGCTCATGCGCAGCGCAGAGGCGGCGGTCGCCGAGGACGAAGAGGAGAAGAGCAAGGGGTCGAAGTGGCTGGAAGACCATCTGAAAGTCAGCTTCGGCGATATCCTCACGGGCATCTCGCTCTTTTTGGGCATCGTGATCGCGGTGGGGCTGTTCCTGTATCTGCCGATGCTCTTCACCGATCTGCTCGCGGGGGCGTTCCCCGCCGTCGCCAAGGGCGAGATGTACGGCCTGTGGTATTATCTCATCGAGGGCGGCTTCCGCCTCGCGATCTTCATCGTCTATATCCTCTTTACGTTGCTCTTCCCGTCTCTTCGCGAGACCTATATGTGCCACGGGGCAGAGCATAAGACCATCAACTGCTATGAATACGGTATGCCGCTCACCGTGGAAAATGTGCGTACCTGTTCGCGCATGCACGACCGTTGCGGCACGACGTTTCTCTTTTTGGTCCTCATCATTTCCATTCTCGTCTTTGCGCTCGCGGGCGTGCCGCTCGGCATGCTGTATGCGTATGCGGGCATCGCAGGCGTGGCGGAACACATTCTTTCCGTATTGGTCAAACTGCTGCTGTTGCCCGTCGTGGCGGGCATCTCCTATGAGATCCTCAAATTGCTCTCCTATACGGATTCGCCCCTCGTTCTGCCCTTCAAGGCTCCCGGTTATCTCTTGCAGAAGCTGACGACCCGCGAACCTACCGACGGCATGATCGAGTGTGCCATCCTCGCTTTCAAACAGGTAAAGGACATGGATGCGGACGCGGAGATCCCCGAAAAGATGTTTGTGACGGAGACCAAGCTCTCCAAGCTCTCCGCGTTTATGAAGAAGAGTTTCGCGGAGCGCGATATCGACGCTTCCGACGCCGAGTGGATCCTTTCGCTCACGCTGAATGTTCCGCGCAGCGCGCTCACCGAGGAGCGCGTCGTCTCCCGCCCCGAATGCAAACGCATTCTCGAACTCTTCGAGGAGCGCCTCACGGGCAGACCGCTTTGGTATATCATCGGCGATACCGAATTTTACGGCTACACGTTCCAGGTGGACGAGCGCGTTCTCATCCCCCGCCCGGATACGGAGATCGTCGTGCGCGAGGCCGTTTCCGCCTTGAAGGCGGGCGACCGCATGCTCGACCTTTGCACGGGGAGCGGGGCGGTCGCCATTGCCGCGGCATGCGAAGCGGCCAAGGATAAGTCCGTGACCGTCGTCGGTGCGGATATTTCCGCGGACGCCCTCGAAGTGGCCCGCGAGAACGCCCGCCTCAACAAGGCCAACGTGAGCTTCGTGCAGAGCGACCTCTTTGAAGGGGTACGCGGCAGGTTCGAACTCATCACGGCGAACCCGCCCTATGTGCGGCACGAAGAGATCGGCACGCTTCCAAAGGACGTGCGGGATTTCGAACCGCATCTCGCGCTCGACGGCGGTGCGGACGGCCTCGATTTTTACCGCAGGATCGCCAAAGACGTCTCGCGCTATATCATGCGCGGGGGGATGCTCATTCTCGAATGCGGGGAGAACCAGGCGCGCGAGATCGTCAAAATCTTTCAGCAGGAGACGCGTTGCGACTTCGCGATGGTGGTCAAAGACCTCGCGGGCGTGGAGCGCGTCGTGAAGATAGGCTTCTGATGTTCGGGCGGCTTGAAGAGATCGCAAGGCGCTATGATGCGCTGACGGAGGCGCTTTCCGCCCCCGATGCCTACCTGTCCCCCGATTTTGCGGCCAATTCCAAGGAACACGCCGAGCTTGGGGAGATCGTGGAGGCCTACCGTGCCTACCGAAAGACGGAGCAGGAACTTCAAGTGACGCTCAGCGAGGCGGACGCGGAGACGGGGGAGCTTAAAGAGCTTCTCCTCGAAGAGGCGGGCGTCTTGCGCGAGCGTCTGAAAGAGGCGGAGACGCAACTGAAAGTGATGTTGCTTCCCAAGGATAAGAACGACAGCCGCGGCTGTACGCTTGAGATCCGCGCGGGGGCGGGCGGCGAAGAGGCCGCCCTTTTTGCCTATGAACTCTACCGCATGTACATGGGGTACTGCGAAAGGCGGCGTTTTTCGTGGGAAGTCGCCGACCTGAACGAGACGGAACTCGGCGGCGTCAAGGAGGCGATTGTTCTCATCGGAAGCCCCGGTGCCTATAAGCGTCTGAAATACGAGAGCGGCGTACACCGCGTCCAGCGTGTCCCCGAAACGGAGTCGCAGGGGCGCATCCACACCTCCACCTGTACGGTGGCCGTGCTTCCCGAAGCGGAGGAAGTGGAGGCGGAGATCAAGGAAGAGGATATCCGCGTCGATCTGTTCCGCTCTTCGGGTGCGGGCGGCCAGAAGGTTAACAAGACGGAGACGGCCATCCGCATCACGCACTTCCCGACGGGCATCGTCGTCACATGTCAGGATGAGCGGAGCCAGCTCAAAAACAAGGAGAAGGCCTTCCGCGTACTCAAATCCCGCCTCTATGACTACTACCAGAGCCGCGCGGCGGGGGCGGAGGCGGCCAGCCGCAAGAGCTTAGTGGGGACGGGCGACCGCAGTGAACGCATCCGCACGTATAACTTCCCGCAGAGCCGCATCACCGACCACCGCATCGGACTTTCCCTGCACGATATGGAGAGCTTTCTGGCGGGGGATCTGGATGAGATGATCGATGCGCTTGCGCGCCGCGAACAGGAGCTGAAACTCACCGGCGGACAGTCCGACTGACGCAAAACGCCCCACCCATGTCCGAACATAGGGGCTAAGGAAGCCTTCCCCTTGGGAGAGGAAGACTTGCTGTCCCTGAAAGGGAAAGTGGACGCGAGTATGCGAGCGGCCGAAAGGGTTTTCACGTCATTCCGTCCGCGCGAGGCTTCCATACGTCATTCCGACGACCGAGGCTTCCATACGTCATTCCGACGACCGAGGCTTCCATACGTCATTCCGACGACCGAGGCTTCCATACGTCATTCCGTCCGACCAAGGCTTCCATACGTCATTCCGAACGAAGTGAGGAATCTCGTTCTTTGAGATTTCTCACCCCTACGGGGTTCGAAATGACGTGAATGACCGAAACCCCTCAGGCACCTGCGGTGCCAGCTCCCCTCATAGGGGCGCCAAGAGTACCCCGCAGGGGGCTTCCGGACAGATGCCCTTATTTTGCACCCGCAGGGGGCTTTTGAACAGATAGAAATTTGCGAAACCGTTCCGATGACTTGCCTTAGCCCGAATTCACTTCGGGCGTGGGCGGCCCAATTTGCCGAACCCTTTCGGCTTGTTGTCCGTTGATCGTCTTATCGGAGCCAAGTCCTGTAAGCGCAAACGCCCGATCGGCTCGCAAATTTCTATGCCCTTATTTTGCACCCGCAGGGGGCTTCTGAATAGATAGAAAGTTGCGAAAAACTACATTCTAAGGTATCTCTATGGAAACACTTGCAAAACGCATCCGCACCATTTCCCCCTCGCTGACTTTGGCCATCAGCGCGAAGGCCAAGATGATGAAACAGGCGGGAGAGGATGTCATCTCGTTCGGGGTGGGAGAACCCGACTTCGCCACGCCCGAACATATCATGGATGCGGCGCGCGCCGCGCTCGATAAGGGCTATACCAAATATACGCCCTCTGCGGGGCTTCCGGAATTGCGCCGCGCCATTGCGAGCAAGTTCCGCCGCGATAACGGACTCGATTACGAGCCTTCGCAGATCATCGTCTCCAACGGCGCCAAGCATTCTGTTTTCAACGCTTGCTATGCCCTCGTGGACGAGGGCGACGAGGTCATCATCCCCGCGCCCTATTGGCTCACGTACCCTGAGATCGTCAAGACGTTGGGGGGCGTACCCGTCATCGTCAAGGCGAGCAAGCGGGCAGGGTTCAAAATTACGCCCGACCAGCTCCGCGCCGCCATTACCCCCCGCACCAAACTCTTCATCTTCAATTCGCCCTGCAATCCGACGGGGGCAGTCTACTCGGAAGCCGAGGTGCGCGCGCTCGCAGAGGTATGCGTGGAGGCGGGCGTGTTCATCCTCTCCGATGAGATCTATGAAAAACTCGTGTACGGCGGCGTAAAGCCCTTCTCGATGGCCGCCGTTTCCGAGGCGGCAAAGGCGCTTACGGTGACGGTAAACGGCGTCTCCAAGACGTATGCCATGACGGGCTGGCGCATCGGCTACCTCGCCGCGCCCAAGGAGATCGCGGCGGCCATTGATTCCTTCCAGAGCCACGCGACGAGCAACCCCAATTCCATTGCGCAGTACGCCGCCCTCACCGCGCTCTCTTCACCCGAAGCGGCCGTGGAAGAAATGGTGGCGCGGTTTGCAAGGCGCAGACTCGCGATGATCGAGCGAATCTCGGACATGGGTGGGGCATATTGCATCATCCCCGACGGCGCGTTCTATGCGATGCTCGTTGTGAGCGGCGCTTACGGGAAGCGTTTCGGCAGCCGTAAGATAGAAAATTCCGTGGACTTTGCGGACGTCCTTCTCGACGCCGCAAAAGTTGCCGTGGTCCCCGGCGCGGCCTTCGGCGCGGACGACTGCGTGCGCCTTTCCTATTCGCTCTCGATGCGGGACATGTTGGAGGGGTTGGAGCGCATCGACGCATTCTTGCAGAGCTTAGACTGAACGCAAACCGCGAAAGGCGATGACCTGCCCCCTTGAAAGGGGCGGGTGGCGCGGCTTTGCCGCGTCAGGTGGGGGTCTCATTCTGATAACGCCCCTCATCCGTCACCTTTGGTGACAGCTTCCCCCCGCGGGGGGAAGCCCTTGCTGTCCCTTTTAGAGAAAGTGGCCGAATGCAATGAGGCCGAAAGGGTTTTTCGCGTCATTCCGTCCGATCGAGACTCCCATACGTCATTCCGAACGAAGTGAGGAATCTCGTTTTTGAGATTTCTCACCCCTACGGGGTTCGAAATGACGTGAACGACCGAAACCCCTCAGGCTCGCTTCGCTCGCCGGCTCCCCTAAAAGGGGCGCCAAGAATAAGCCCCTTGCTGTCCCTGAAAGGGTTTTTGAAAGCGCCTCCTTGGGGAGGAGCTGTCACGCGCGAGCGTGACTGAGGCGGGGAGTATAAATGGGGAGTAATAATAGGAAAAAAATTTATCCCCACGCCCTGTATCCCTCTCCCCAAGGAGAGGGTAGGGTCCCGCCGCGGGCAAAAGCGCGCTCCTTTCGGCGGGCCGCCTGCATTTTCGCAAAAAAATTATTTTATTTTCACAAACCCACTTGAAAAATACGGGAAAACTTGATACAATAATAATACCGACAACTAAGCCGGAAGGCGATAAGGAGGATCTTCATGATCAAAATCATTTGCGGACCCAAGGGCAGCGGTAAGACCAAGCGCATCATCGAACAAGCCAACAGCACCGTTGCGGCCGCCAAAGGACATCTCGTATTCATCACCGATACCAAGCGTTGCATGTACGACGTCAACCGCAACATCCGCTTCATCGACGTGACCGATTATTCCGTCGCGGGCGAAGATGCGCTCTGCGGCTTCATCAAGGGCGTCATCGCGGGGAACTATGACAATGAATACGTGTATATTGACGGCGTCGCCCGCATCGCAGGCAAGGACCTCAAAGATATGGCGCAGCTCTTCTATATGCTCGAAAAGGTTTCCATGGCCCGCGGGTTGGAGATCTGGATCACTTGCAGTTGTGCGGAAGAAGATCTTCCCGATTACGCGAAGAAATATCTGTAACGCTCCGCATTCTGCAATTTACGCCTGTTTTTGACACGTCCCGCGCACGCGCGGGACGCTTGCGCGTTATAAAATATCTTTTTTGCGTCAATCATTCCACAGAAGGTGGCAAATATGTATTTCATCAGCACGAGAGGGGGCGAACGGGTCACGGGCGCCGAGGCAGTCGTTAAGGGCATCGCATCCGACGGCGGTCTCTTCGTCCCCGAACAGTTTCCCGCGGTCGGCAAGGAAGAGTTCGAGGCCATGATGGGCATGGACTATCCCGAACGCGCGGCGCTCATCCTCAAAAAATACTTCGGCGAATACGACGGCGATGCGCTTCTTGCCGCCCTGCGGTCGGCATATGGGCAGTTCGAGGGGGACGACCCCGCCCCGCTCGTCAGGATGGATAACGGCATGTATATGCTCGAACTCTATCACGGCCCCACCTGCGCCTTCAAGGATATGGCCCTCACCGTGCTTCCGTATCTGCTCAAAACGGGGTGCGAGATCCTCGGCAGAAAGGAGAACGTGTTCATTCTCACTGCCACGAGCGGCGATACGGGCAAGGCCGCGCTGGAAGGCTTTGCCGACGCCAAGGGCGTAAAGATCATGGTCTTTTATCCCGAAGACGGCGTCTCCAAACTGCAAAAACAGCAGATGTGTACGCAGGAGGGGGACAACGTCAACGTCGTTGCCGTGCGCGGAAATTTCGACGATTGCCAGAATGGGGTCAAGAAAATCTTCAATTCCGAGAAATGTACCGCCGCCATCCGCGAAAAGGGATACCTTCTCACTTCGGCCAATTCCATCAACTTCGGCCGCCTCGCCCCGCAGATCTGTTATTACTTTTCCGCCTATCTCGACCTCGTCACGGCGGGCCAGATAGGGATGGGCGACCTCGTGGATTTTGCCGTCCCCACGGGCAACTTCGGCAACATCCTCGCCGCCTACTATGCCAAGCGGATGGGGCTTCCCGTCGGAACGCTCATCTGCGCTTCCAACAAGAACAACGTCCTCACGGAGTTCTGGCGCACGGGCATCTATGAGACCAAGCGGCCCTTCTACCGCACCATGTCCCCCTCGATGGACATCCTCATCTCCTCCAATTTGGAGCGGCTCATCTTCGAACTCTCCGGGCGGGATGCAAAGCGCACCGCAGACCGCATGGCCGCGCTCTCCAAGACGGGGCGTTATGCCCTCTCGACGGAAGAACACGACCGCCTGAAACAGGAATTTTTCGCGGGCTGTACTTCGGAGGATGAGACCGTCGAGTGCATTTACGACTTTTTCGAGGATTACGGCTATCCCATGGATACGCATACGGGCGTGGCGATGAGCGTGGCGCAAAAGTATGAGGAGACGGTAAAGGGGATACCCATGTCCGAGGGGCGGCCCATCGTGGTGGTGTCCACGGCGAGTCCCTATAAGTTCCCGCAGGATGTTCTCTATGCCCTTACGGGCAACGACGTAAAGGATTCTTTCAAGGGCGTCAAGCGCATCCATTTGCTGACGGCGATGAAGGTCCCCGAACCCATCAAGGCGGTGCGGTATAAGCCGATACGGTTCAAAACGACGGTCCCGCCCGACAAGATGTTTGACGAAGTTCTGAAATTTTTGTAAAAAGATCCCGCGGAAAGCGGGATTTTTTCATGAAACAGACCGAAGGTTTACACAATTTTCACGTTTATCGCCTCTTAGTCATTGCAATTTGCCGCAAAATATGCTATACTAAGGGAAAGCGGCCCATGGCGCGGGGGATTCCGCACCGCATGCGGCCGCGGGAATTTGATGCGGCGGCGGCCCGAAGCCATCCGCCGGGGAAACCATATGAGTATCATGTATTCGGCCGTCCAGCCGAGCGGCAACCTTACCATCGGCAATTATATCGGCGCCGTCCGCAATTGGGTGCGCCTGCAAAGCGAGTACGATTGCTTCTATGCGATCGCGGATATGCACGCCATCACGGTCAGGCAGGACCCCGCAGAACTTCGCCGCCGCACGCTCGAACTTGCCGCGCTCTATATCGCCTGCGGCGTCGATCCCGAAAAATGCGCCCTCTATGTGCAGTCGCACGTGTCCGCGCATGCGGAACTCTGCTGGATCCTCAACACGCTCACCTATGTGGGCGAGGCCTCCCGCATGACGCAGTTCAAGGATAAGAGCAGAAATCATGCCGATAACGTCAACATGGGCCTCATGGATTACCCCGTGCTGATGGCCGCCGATATCCTTCTCTACCAAGCGGATCATGTCCCCGTCGGCGCAGACCAAAAACAGCACGTGGAACTCGCGCGGGATCTCGCCGAGCGCTTCAACAGCCGTTACGGCGAGACGTTCAAGGTGCCTCAGCCCCTCATCGTGCAGGGGGAGGCGCGCATCTGTTCGCTGCAAGACCCGTCCAAAAAGATGTCCAAGTCGGATGAAAATCCCAACGCCTCCGTCTTTTTATCCGATGACCGTGATACGATCATCAGAAAGTTCAAGCGCGCCGTCACCGACAGCGATAACCGCATCGCGGCGGACGCGGAAAAGCCCGGCATCACCAACCTCCTCAACATTTACTGCGCATTCAAGGGCTGTACCATGTCCGAGGCGGAGGGGTCGTTTGCGGGCATGGGGTATGGCGATTTCAAACTTGCGGTGGGGGAGACGGTGGCGGATGTCCTCGCGCCCATCCAAGCCGAAAAACAGCGTCTTTTGCAGGAAAAGGACGTTTTGGCCTCTGTTCTGAATGCGGGCGCGGAGCGCGCCTTCAAGGCCGCCCGCAAAACGCTCTCCAAGGTCTACCGCAAGGTGGGCTTCTGGCGCGAATAACCATGTTCGGATACGTCAAATACGATCTCCCCAATCTGTGCGTGAAGGACGTCATGCTCTACAAGGCGCTCTATTGCGGGCTGTGCAAGGGCATCGCGCGTTCTTCGGGGCAGACGGCGCGCATGGGCCTCACCTATGACATGGCATTTCTCTCCGCGCTGCTCCATAACATGATGGGGGTCAACATCGTGGTGGAGCCGCAAAATTGCTTCGAGCATGCCGTCAAAAAGCGGCCCATCCAAAAGACGGATGCGCTCACCGAAGAACTCGGCGCGCTGAATACCGTCCTGTGTTACTATAAGCTGACCGACGACATCGCCGACGGCGAACACGGCAGGGGCAAGCGGCTGTGGTTCAAGAGCGGGATGCGGCGCGCCCGCAAGAAGTATCCCGCCCTCGTGGGTCTCGTGGAGAAATTCATGCGCGAACAGCGGGATGCGGAAAAGAGCAAGACCGCCTCTTTGGATATGGCGGCCGAACCCACCGCAAACATGATGAAAGCGCTTTCCGAGCATTTCCTTTCGGACATGGGTACCCCCGATTCGCTCGCGCTCTTCTATGAACTCGGAAAGTGGATCTATCTCATCGACGCGCTCGACGACTATGAAAAGGACGCCCGTAAGGGAAATTACAACCCCTTTGCGGCGGCGTACGGCAAGGGGACGCGCGCAGAACTCATGGCCGCGCACGGCGGGGACATTTCCTTCCTGTTCGATACGATGTTCTATTCCATGCGCGAACATCTTGCCCGTATCACCTTTCATTTCAACCGCGATCTCACGGACAACGTCATTTTGCGGGGAATCCCGCTTGAAACGCAACGCGTGATGAAGGGCGAGCCGCCCGTGCGGATGAACGTGAAGATCTGACGCGAAACCTATCAATGCCCACGGTTTTTGACACCCCTTTCGGCCCGTTGGGCCACTTTCCCCTCAAGGGGACAGCAAGATAAGGCGTCGCCCAAACAAAATGCGTGAACATAAAATCCCATGCAAATAACCAAAACCACGCTTTTGGTTTTTGCACCCCATTTGCGCGAAAGCGCTTCTTGTCCGATGAACAAATAATCGGGACAGGGCAATTTCAAGCATTAAGAAACAGTCGTATCACGGCATTTTGTTGCTTCAACAAAATGCGTGAATATAAGATCCCATGCAAATAACCAAAACCACGCTTTTGGTTTTTGCCCTCAATTTGCGCGAAAGCGCTTCTTGCCCGATGGAACGAATCATCGCAACGAGGCAATTTCAAGCATTAAAAATCAGTCGCATCACGGCATTTTGTTGCTTCAACAAAATGCGTGAATATAAAAAGGAGCTATCATGAAACAGTCCTATGAGATCTTAGGGCTCGACGAGAGCGCATCCCTCGAAGAGGTGGAGGCGCGCTATCAGGAGCTGAAAAAAAAGTATAATGAGGAGAAGTGGCAGGACGGCGAAGCCGGCAACAACGCCGCGCGCATGCTCGAAAAGCTCGACGCCGCCTATGCCGATATCATGGATTCCCGCAGGGAGAAGAAGGCCGAGGGGACTTCCTCCGCCTTCGAAGAGGTCGGCGCCGCCATCCGCGGCGGGGACCTTGTCCGTGCGCAACAGCTCTTGGATGCCTTCAATGAGCGCGACGCCGAGTGGCACTATCTGCAATCCGTCGTCTTTTTCAAGAAGAATTGGATGAACGAGAGCAAAAAGCAGTTGGAGATCGCCATCCAGATGGACGGCGCGAACGAAAAATACCGCACGGCTTACGAAAAACTCAAAGCCCGCGCCGATTATAACGGCCAGACGGGCGGCGCGCCCAACACCAACCCCGACGTCTCCGCACCGGAAGAACAGATGGGCGGAAATTGGTGTTCCAACTGCGCGAGCATCTGCTATACGACGCTCTGCCTCAACTGCCTCTTCAACCTCTGTTGCAGTTGTCGCTGAGGGGGATATGAAACGCCCGTCGAAGTCCTATGAGATCGCGCTCTCCGCGATCGCCTGTGCCGTTGCCGCGGGCGCGCTTACGCTCGGCTCCTATGTGGACGTCATGCTTGCGGCGGCGTATCTTGTTGCCGTCTTTGCCCTGATGGTCCCGCTTTGCAAGGACTTCGTGTGGGGGAGCGCGCTTGCGCTCATCGGGGCGTGGCTGCTCGCCTTTTTCTTCTGCGGGCTTTCGGTTTTCCACCTCTTGCCCTTCATCGCCTTCTTCGGCTGGCACCCCATCGTCAACCACCTTCAAATGAAGTATATCAAGAAGAAATGGGTACATGGGGTCGTGTTTTTGGGCAAAGCTGTGTGGTTTGACCTCGCAATGTGGCTGATGTGGGCCACGGTGCTTGTTCCGTTTTTCGGCGTGGGATCGGCAACTTGGTATCCCTTCGTCGAACAGTATTTCTTTTGGGTACTCTTCATCGGCGGCACGCTGTTTTTTGCCGTTTACGACTTTATGATATTTCTGTGCAGGCGGTCCGTCGCCGTCATTATCGCAAGGATCAGGAGGTGAGGTATGGAGAGAAACGAGACCGTCACGGTCACGGCGGAGGCGATCGGCACGCAGGGCGAGGGCATCGCGAAATGCGGGGACGTCACGCTGTTCGTGCCGTACCTACTGCCCGGTGAACGCGCCCGCGTGAAGATCTTAAAAGTCAAGGGAAACATCGGTTACGGCAAGGTGGAGGATATCCTCACGCCCGCCGAGGAGCGCGTGCGCCCGCACTGCCCCGTATTTTACCGCTGCGGCGGATGCCAGCTGCAACATCTCCGTTACCGCGACCAGCTCAAATTCAAGACCTCCGCCGTCCGCGATGCGCTCAGAAAGATCGGCGGCATCGAAGCGCATGTGGCGCACTGCGAGCGGAGCGATAAGGAATACGCCTACCGCAATAAATTACAGCTCCCCGTGGGCCGTTCGGGCGGGGAGACGGTTTTCGGCTTCTATGCCGAGCGGAGCCACCGCATCGTCCCGACGGATACCTGTCCCATCCATCCCGCATGGGCCGACGAGGTGATCGCCGCGCTCAAAAGTTTCATGGAGAAATGCGGCCTCGACGGGTATGACGAGGAGAGCAAAACGGGCCAGATCCGCCATATCGTCGTGCGGGAGCTGAGAAAAAAATTCATCGTGACGCTCGTCGTCACCGTTCCCGAACTCAAAGGCATCGGCTATTTCACCTACCTGCTCGACGGAATTTTCAGCGATTACAGCCTGTTTCTCAACTTCAACAGCGCGGATACCAACGTCGTTTTCGGGAAGGAATCCCGCCTTGTAAAAGGCTCCGAAAGCTATGAATGCACGGACATGGGTATCACCTTTTCGGCCGGACCCAATACTTTCGTGCAGGTGAACGACGGCGTGCGCGGGCGGCTGTATTCCCGCGCCGTGGAACTCGCCGCGGAGGGACCCGTCATCGACTGCTATGCCGGCGGAGGGCTTCTTACGGCGCTCTTTGCCGCAAAATACGGCAGGGCGTATGGCATCGAAGTGATCCCCGAAGCCGTCGCGTGCGCCGATGCGCTCGCCGAAAAGAACGGCCTCGGCGCGCAGATGACCAATTTCTGCGGCAGGGTGGAAGATCTGCTCGGTGCGCTTCTTGCCAAGGAAAAGGACGCCGTCGTCGTTTTGGACCCGCCCCGCCAAGGCGTGGAGCGGAGCGTCTTAAAGGCGCTGCTCGGCGCGATGCCCAAGCGCATTCTGATGATCTCCTGCAACCCCGCAACGCTTGCCCGCGACCTCGGAATTCTGACGGGAAGCCTCACGGAAACCGAGGGCGGAGAGCTTATCAAGACGGAAAACGGGCATACCATGTACGAGATCGGGCTTGTGCAACCCTATGATATGTTCCCCCAGACCCGCCACGTGGAGACGCTCGCCGTGCTGGAAAGAAAATAACCGCTCATCCCAAAACCGCCCGCAACGAAGCGGGCGGTTTCGCTTGCCGTTTTTTGGAAAATGAGGGCAAAGACGGGCGAAGTATTAAAATTTCTTATATTCGGTATAACAAATTCTTATCCCACCCGCGGCGCAAATCGCTTGACACCGCTCGCGTTACCAAATTATAATATTATTCACTATTTATTAAGGAGTAATGCCATGAAACGCAAATTGTTACTCATCCTCACGATGCTGTTTGCCGTGATCGGCACATTGGCATTCGCGGCCGCCTGCGGAGGGGACTCCGGCGACGAGAACAAAGATCTTGTTGCGGGTGAAGAGGCCGGCGAGTATTATTTGGATGCGGACGGCAAGGAGTATAACCTCACGCTCACGAAAAAGTGTGAGTTTACGCTCGATCTGGGAGGCGACCCCGTCACGGGGACCTATACCGCCGAAGGCGAGGTGCTGACGTTTACCGCCGCAGACCAATCGACGTTCAGCGGTACATATTTC
This sequence comes from uncultured Clostridia bacterium, assembly GCA_947626575.1. Classification (GTDB taxonomy): domain Bacteria; phylum Bacillota; class Clostridia; order Christensenellales; family Borkfalkiaceae; genus Gallimonas. The sequence continues at coordinate 32,992 of CANQSR010000001.1, forward strand.
AACGACGCCGTCACGCTCTCTTACAGTTCGGCGACGTATAAATTTTTACGCAAGGTCGAATATACGGTCACCTTTGAAGCAAACGGCGGGAGCGCCGTTTCGCCGCAGAAGGTCATCAATGGCAGACCGGCGCAAAAGCCCGAAGATCCCAAGAGGGGCGACGACGTGTTTATCGGTTGGTACACGGACGACGGTTTCCGCAGCCCTTACCGCTTCGGCGACCCCGTGACTGCCAATATCAAGCTGTATGCGCGCTTTGTCACGCCCATCGAACCCGAATACACCGTGACGTTCGATCTGAACGGCGCGGAGGGGAAGGCGCCCGCCTCCGTCAAGACGGTGGGGCATCAGGCGTTCGGGCTTCCCACTCCCGCTTGGACGGGGCATACCTTCGTCGGCTGGTGGGTGAGCCACTATAACGACGGGACCAAACTTACCTATCAATACGACGAGCAGCTGCTCGGCGCCAACACGACGCTCTATGCCGTTTGGGAGGGCCAGGCTCCCGCGGTCTCCGTCGATGGGGGCAAGATCAGCTGGACGCCCGTGGGGTCCAATAGCCAATACACCGTCGTCGTCACGAACCCCGCCGCGGAAGAGGGCGAGCAAGAAGTTTTGCGCAGAACCGCGGGGGGGGGACAGACCTCTATCCAATTTGACTTTTCCGGGCAGAAAGCGGGCGAGTATTTGATCGAAGTCACCGCCAACGGTCAGACGGGCAGGGCTTACTACAAGAACAAGGCGCTCGATAAGGTCACCGTGTTCGAGGTCATGAACAGCACGCTGCTCTTCAACGCCGTCGACAATGCGACCTCGTACCTTCTCGAAATCCAATGCGGCATCGAGGGTCACACCGACCATCTTACGCCCGTGGAGATCTCGGCGAACAGCCGTTCCTATGATTTCTCCTCCTGCGAGATGAGGCAGGATGGCTCGATCATCTTTACCGTGACCGCGCTCGCAGACGGATATCTTTCCTCCGTCTCCGAACCCTTCGCCATGCGCCGCGAACTCCCCGCCGTGACGGGCATCGCCGTGGAACCCACCACCGAGCTTCTGCATTGGGCGGAGACCGACGGCGCCACTTCCTATGAAGTGACCGTCAAGCAAGGGGAGACGACGCTTTATAGCGGCACCGTGGAGGGGACTTCGCTCTCCCTCAAATACTACAACAAGGGCAAGCTGGATATCACCGTCGCGCCCAAGGCGCGCGGCTGGAATATGCCCGAACCCACGGAATTTCCGTATGACAAGACGACGCTTGCGGCGCCCTCGAATATCCATGCCGTCGCCACGGCTTCCAAGATCGATTGGGACGACGTTTTGGGTGCAACGGGCTATGAAGTCAAAATCGGCGACCACGCCGCGGTTTCCGTTAATTCGAGCGAGATCGTATTCAACGACACCTATTATGTGGACGGGCAGGTGGACTATGCCGTCACCGTGCGCGCCCTCACGGGTACGGGGTCGGGCAATTCGCTCTGGTCGGATGCCTATAACGTCCGCTACGGCGAACTCGGCGATACGCTCACGTACCGCGACGGCGTCCTCTCGTGGGATCCCGTGTTCGGCGTCAGCGAGTACTATCTCTCCGTCAACGAAGGCGAAGAGAAACGGTATGATAACGTATCCCAAATCGAAGTCGTCTCCATGTTCACGGCAAGCGGCCACTATTCCTTTGCTCTGCGCGCCGTGTATGCGGACGAGACGAAAGAGGAAGATATCATCCGTTGCTCCGTGGATATCTATGAGCTTTCCTTCGATTCGCAGGGCAGCGAACAGACCTTCGGGAACCGTTACCTTGCCTATGGCGACAAGTTAGACCTTCCCGGCGCCGAGGACGTCACGCTGTTCGGCAACAACTTCGCGGGTTGGTACACCGACCCCGATGACGGCGACCTCTACAACGACGGCTTGTTCCACGATCAGATAGACCGCAAACTCTACGCGCATTGGACGCCCATGGTCTTTCATATCGAACTCAACGTCGGCATTTACGGCGAGGAGACGCCGGAGATCGTCGCCGGCAAGGACGCCGAATACGGAAAGCCTGTCCAGCTTCCCATCCCCACGCCCAAGGATTCCGTCTATGGCTTCACGGGTTGGTATGATTCGCCGACGGGTGAAGTTCCCTATACGAATGCAGACGGCCTCATCGCCCACTATATGCAGGGCAACGCCATCACGCTGTATGCGCAGTGGGTGGAGGTGATGTCCTTCACGCCCGTCTATAAAAACGGTGCCATCGCCGAGTACACGGTGAGCAAGAGCAGGGATATCGTTCTCAGCAATTCCACGGAACTCACCATTCCCGCAACCTATCAAGGCAAGCCCGTGACGGAAGTCATCGACTTTACCGATTGCGACGATCTCGAAGTGATCCGCATCCCCGATACCATCCGCTATATCGCGGTCGCGACGACCGAGAGCGCCTTTACCGGCTGCGATTCGCTCCGCGCCATCGAGATCTATACAACGGATTCCACGGGCGATAAATATTATTTCTCCGAGGACGGCGTCCTGTTCTACAACAACCCCGAAACGCACATGCGCGAACTCAGGATGTATCCCGTTGCGCGGGCGGCGGAGAGCTATGAGATCCCCGACGGCGTTCAGGTCCTTCCCGGAAACTGCATCTGGGACGTGGATTCGCTCGGCGAGGTCATCATCCCTGCGAGCGTCACCCTCATCGAGACCTCGGCCATCGGCTATTCGAGTACGTCGAGTTTCTACTATACCTCTCTTATCACGACCATCACCTTCAAGGCCGCGGATGGGCAGGCGGAGCCTTCTCTCTCCATCCACGAGGGCGCTTTCTACAACTTGACCGAATTAACAGACCTCACCCTGCCTTCCCGCTTGGAGGATCTGGACCTCTATGCCATCTTTGGCGGCTCCTCCTCCTTCTCTTTCGATCCCAACAAGCTCACGAGCTTTTCGATCGCAGGGACGGGCGGCAAGTACTATATGCAGGATGGCGTGCTTCTCGAAAATCTCGGCACCGACGGCACGAAACTGCTGTTCTATCCCTCCTCCAAGACGGATGTCACCATCCCCGACGGCGTCACGCAGATCGCCGCAAATGCCGCGCGCGGCAACACCAAGATCAAAACACTCGTCATTCCCTCTTCGGTGGAGGAGATCGGCGCGTATGCCTTCTATGGTTGCACTTACGTCACCTCGTTCAGCTTTGAAGGCACGGCAGGCGACCGCCCGCTCAACATCGGGGAGTTTGCCTTCTATCAGCTCGGCTATTACGCCTCTTCGGCAAACAGCGGCGTGAATGCCGTTGAGCTTCCCGGCAATCTCGCCTCGCTCGGCGCGCACGCGTTCGGCAAGACCGAGATCCGCACAGTCACGCTCAACAGCTCCGCGAGGATCGAGACGGGCGCATTCGATGAGGACAGCGATTATTCTTACGGATCGTTGACAAATGTCAACAAGCTCATCATCGGCGCCGCCGTGCAGGATATCAACTTTATGCAGATCTTCGGCGCGACCGGCACGAATGTCACCATCAAGGTCGAGGAAGAAAATCCTTACTATGTGAGCGAAACGCTTTCCGAGGGGACAACTGAACACAACCTCATCTATACCAAGGGCGAAAACGGCGAAAAGACCGAGCTTGCATGGTTCGGTTCGCTCCCCGAAACCTTTGAGCTTCCCGATACCGTGACGCGCATCGCCGCGAAAACTTTCAAGGGCTACACGCGGCTCAAATCCATCACCATTCCCGCCTCCGTCACCTACATCGGCGACGAAGCGTTTGCCGCAGATGAAAACGGTAGCACAGGAATGGGGCTTACCACCGTCACTTTCTCGGCTCCCCAAAACGGGGAGCGCGCCGACCTCAATTTCGGCAACCGCGTATTCAGCGGATGCAAACAGCTCACACAGTTTACTTTCCCTGAGGGGACCAAGTACATCGGCATGGCGCTGTTTGAAAAGTGCGAAGCGTTGGAAGAGGTGCATTTCCCCGCCTCGCTCGAAACCATCCAGCCCGTCCCCGAAGTAAACAATTGGAACGGCACCTCGACGGATACGTTCGGCATGTTCCCGGACTCTGCCGCTTCGAACAAGGTCAAGACGATCACCGTTGCAGAGGGCAGCCACTTCTATAAGGCGACGGACGGCGTGCTGTATAAGCTCCGCTATGAGACGTTGACAAGCTCCTATGTGGAGAGCGAAGTCCTCTACTTCGCGCCCCGCTCGGAGACCACCGAAGTGACCATCCCCAACACCGTCAAGCGCATTTGGAGTTACGCGTTTTACGGTTTCAGCACGGGCAATTCCAACAAATTGAAGAAGGTCTCCTTCTCGGCTGCCACACTTGCGCAGACGACGGACGCCGACAGCAATACGGTTGCGGGTACGCTCGAAATCGGGATCCGCGCATTCGGCAGTTGCGCCAATCTCACCGACGTGACGCTCCCTGAGGGAACGACGAAGTTGGGGCCGTACGCCTTCAACGGTTGCGCGTTCGCAACGTTCACCGTTCCGGGTACGGTGACCTCGATCGGCGATAATTGTTTCAGCTATTGCTCCAACCTGACAACCATCAACTTCGCGGAAGGCACGGCAGAATTGCGCCTCGAAGATCCCACCAGCGCATTGGGCAGCAGTATCTTCCATGATTGCCCGCAGCTCCGCAAGGTGGAACTGCCCGAACGCACCACCTATATCGGTATCAGCGCGTTCTCCGGCATTACGCTCGATGAGGTCGTCATTCCCGCGAGCCTGAGGGAGATCGGGCAAGAATCATTCAGAGACTCCAAGATCCCCACCATCACGTTCAAGGATGCGGAAAACAGCAAACTCGAAACCATCGCGTATGAGGCTTTCTATGGTGCGGCGATCACCAAGATCGAGATCCCCGCTTCCGTGCGCGCGATCGAGGACCAGGCTTTCCGCGGAGCGCTTTCGCTTGAAAGCTTCAAAGTGGCGGATAATGCCGCGCTTGAAATCCTCGGCGACGGTTCCCATTCTGCGGTCTTTGTGTTTATGGGTTGCACGTCGCTTCACACGGTAGATTTCGGGGAAAACAGCAGACTCCGCGCGATCAGCTCCGACCTCTTCAACGGTTGCACCGCGCTCACATCGGTTACGATCCCGCTCTCTGTGGAGACGATCGGCGAAGATGCGTTTGCGGATTCCGGCATCGAACACATCACCTTCGAAGAGAAGGAAGGGGAGCTGAGCAAACTTCACATTGTGGAGCAGGCATTCAGCGGCTCGCACATCACGGAATTTTCCTTCCCCGAAACGGAATTCGAGATCTCGCTCGCCGAGAATGTGTTCCATGGTTGCACCACGCTCAAAACCGTCCACATCAGCAGTAAGGTCTATAACCTCCGCGGCGCATTCAACGGCGTCGAGGGCATCCAAAGCGTCACCGTGGCAGAGGATAATCCGAGCTATGAAGTGGATGAGACCCAGCCCTTCCTCATGAGCAAGGCCAACGGGGATATCCTCCTCGTGTTCGGCGAGATATCGGGCAGGCTTGCAATCCCCGAAAAATCCGTCCAGATCGGCGCCTCCGCCTTCATGGGTACGGCGGTGGAAGAAGTCTGGATCCCCCGCACCGTCATGCGTATCGATGAAGCCGCGTTCAAGAACTGCACCGCGCTTACCAAGGTGGAATTTGAAGAGGGCAGCGCGCTCGTCAGTATCGGCAAGGAGGCATTCAGCGGTTGCACCCAACTCGCCGACATCGATTTCACCAAGACGCTCCAACTCAGCACGCTCTTGCCGGGTAGCGGATCGAGCAACACCTTCAAAAACTGCACGTCGCTCACCGCGCTTGATTTCGGATACACGCGTATCACGAATATCCCCGCAAACACGTTTGCAGGTTGCACAAATCTTGAAAATCTCACCCTGCCGCGCACGCTTACTTCCATGCAAGCGACGCTCGGCCACACCAAGATCGCTTCCATCGACCTCGGCAGAACGGGCATCAGCGAACTGCCCGAAAACTTCTTCAAGGATAGCGAGCAGCTGACCTCCATCGTTCTGCCCTCCGTCATCACGACCATCGGCGCCTTTGCGTTCGCAGGTTGCGAGGGTCTCACGGCAATGGATCTCACGGGCTTCGGCGCGCTCCGCGAAATCGGCAACAGCGCCTTCAAGGATTGCGCCAATCTCGCCACCGTCAAGCTCTCCACCTCCGTCGCAACGCTCCGCTATGGCTGTTTCCAGGGTTGCACGGGCCTCACTTCCATTGACCTTAGCAGGGTCGAAACGGTGGAATACGCGGCATTCTATGGCAGCGGCCTCACCGAAGTCACGCTTCCCGGCACGGTCACGACGTGGGAAGGCGGAGAGGTTTGGGACGATGAATATTGGGAATGGGATACCGTCCGTCCTTCTGAGAAAACAGGCACCTTCGGCGCCTGCGAGAATCTCAAAAAGGTGACGTTCGCCTACTCGATGACGGCGGATACCACGCTCCCGACGTATATGTTTGCGGGTTGCACAAAACTCGATACGCTCACCTTCCAGAGCGGTTGCAAACTTGCCAAATTGCCCAACTATATGTTTAAGGGTTGCACGTCGCTTCAAAGCGTCAAGTTGCCCGAAAGCATCACGGCGCTCGGCTCCGGCGCATGCTATGTGTTCCAGAATTGCACAGGGCTTCAAACGGCAGACCTCAGCGACACCTCGATTGAGTCGCTCAATCCCAATCTGTTCGATGGTTGCACGGGTCTCAAAACCGTAAAACTTCCCCACGGGCTGACTTCGTTGCCGAATAATCTCTTCTGCTATTACGAAGGTAGAACGAGAATAGGTCTTCCAAACCTCGAAGAGGTCGTGCTTCCCGATACGCTCACGGAAATTCCGAACGAGGCGTTCCAAGACTGCGCGTCGCTCAAAACCATCGATCTCTCGCATATTACCAAGATCGGTTCGAACGCTTTCAAGAACACGGGCCTTACTTCGGTCACGTTCTCCATTGCGCTCGTGGACGTCGACGGTACCTTTGGATTCCAGGCCGCGATCGGCTCCGGTGCGTTCCGGGATTGCGCGTCTCTCGCCTCGGTGACTTTCGCACAGGGTTCCACCCTCACGATGATCGGGCAAGAGGTGTTCGCTAACTGTCCGAAACTCACCACGGTCAACAATTTGCCCGAAACGCTCACAACGATCGGCGCGAGCGCCTTCGAAAAAACGGCGCTCACCACATTCACGATCCCCGCGAACGTCAGCGTCATCGGGAACAAGGCGTTCTCAGGCAGTAGCCTCTTCATGCTGACCATTTCGTGCAAAGGTTCGGTTACGACTTCGTCCTCCTCGTCCACCGTTCCCAACTCCGTCTTTATGGATTGCAAGTCGCTCTTCACCGTCAAGATCGAAAAGGGCTTGCAAGAGATCGGCGAGAGCTGGTTCAGCGGTTGCATCACGCTCACAACCGTCACCCTTCCCGAAACCGTCACCAAGATCGGAAAGAGCGCGTTCAAGGATTGCACCGCGCTCGATACGATCGATACGTCGCACGTCACCGAGATGGGCGAAGGGGCCTTCGAGAACTGCACGAAACTGTTTGAAACCGAGGAAAATTGGAAAGACGGCGTGTTCTATCTCGGAAACATCATCGTCACATTCGACGATACGAAGATCAAGGCAGCAAACGGCGAAGTCACCATCAAAGACGGCACCGAGAGCATCGGCAACAAGATGTTCTACGGCTCTACCGCGCTCAAAAAGATCACGTTGCCCGATAGCATCCTCTCCATCGGCACGAGCGCCTTCGAGAACTGCGCCGCGCTTACAGAGATAGATTTTACCAAGGCAACCAAACTCACCGAGCTTCCCCCAAAGGCCTTTGCGGGTTGCAGCCAATTGACGACTGTAAACCTTCCCGATAGTATCACCAAACTCGGCTCGGAGTGCTTCGCAAATTCCGGCATCAGCGAATTTACCATCACGGTGAAGATGGGCGACATCGGCTCGAACGCATTCAACGGCTCCAAGCTCACCACGGTGACCTTTGCCGAGCCTGCGGGCGATGAAACGGCCGCGCTCACCGTCCTTCCGAGCAGTCTGTTCAAGAACTGCGCGTCGCTTGCGACCGTCAAGCTGAATACCAAGATCACCGAGATCGGCATGAATTGCTTCGAGGGTTGCACGTCGCTTAAAACCTTCGACTTCAAGAACGTCGGGACCATCGGGTCGAGCGCCTTCAAGGGCGCAGGCCTTACCACGGTGACTATCCCCGAAGCGGTCACGGGTTCGTATCCCAACAATCTCGGTCCGCACGCCTTCGAGAACTGCACCGATCTTGCCGAGGTGAACTTTGCTTCTCCGGAGAAGTTCAAGAACATTGCGGAAGCGCTCTTCAAGGGTTGCACGTCCCTTCAAAGCATCTCGCTTCCCGAAAACATCCCTGCCGTCAATGAGAGTTCGTTTGAGAACTCCGGGCTGAAATCTATCGTCATTCCCGCATCCGTAGCGGGGATCGGCAAGTATGCGTTCAAGGGCTGCGCGTCGCTTGCGAGCGTCACGCTTCCCGCCTCGCTGAAAGATAAGCCGGATGGGACCAGCAGCGTCGCGAAAGGCCTGCTTGATAATGCGTTCGAGAACTGCACGGCGTTGACGGAGATAGACTTCAAGGTCTGCACGCAACTCACCGTGCTTCCCAACAGTCTGTTCAAGGGTTGCACGTTGCTTGCAACCGTCAACCTTCCCGAAACGCTCACCAAGATCGGCGCGAACTGCTTCGAGGGTACGGCCGTTAAGTTCGATAAATTGCCCGATACGGTATCCGCCATCGGCACAGGCGCGTTCAAGGATTGCAAGGGCATCACAACTTTCACGCTTCCCAACGCGCTCAAAAATTATAGTGAGGAGAGAGATTGGGATACCGACGAATATGTTTGGACCGGCGGCCTCGGCAAGGGCGTATTCGAGGGATGCACAAATCTCGCAACGGTGACGTTCCCTGAGGATATCGCGCTGACCCAGCTCTCGGAAAGCACATTCAAGGGTTGCACGGGGCTTACGACTGTCAACCTTCCCGAAAAACTTACCAAGATCGGCTCCTCCGCCTTCGAGGGATGCACGGCGCTCAAAAAGCTCACCATTCCCAAGAGCGTGACGTCGCTCAGCTCCAACTTTATCAAGGGTTGCACGCTCGATCTCCTTGAAATCCCCGGAAATCCGACCCTCTACCCGTATTCGACGTATTTCAGCAACACGACGGTGAAGGCGATCTCCATCACCGATGCCTCCGACCCGAATAATACGCAGATCAACAGTTACTTCTCCGGACTTGTATCCATTACGGGGCTTGAAAAGATCATCATTGCGGCGTCTGTGAAGGCGATCAATTCGAGCGCATTCGCGAATTTGCCCGCGGGCGTTACGCTGTGCTTCAAGGCGACCGAGGAAGCGATGAAAGAGAGCTTCACGGGCGGCGAAACGGCTTGGAATGCCTTCAAGGAAAGTCTGCCCGAAAGCGCCAAAGTGGAGTATGGCTATTCCGAAGGCACCGAAGGCGAATAAAGGTCCATAACGACCGAAACGGCCGGCATCCTGCCGGCGGCAACGGCCCTCCCGCATAACCGCGGGAGGGCTTTTCCTATGCAACGCCGCCTTCCCTCAAAGGGGCGCCAAGACCTGCCCCTTTTCTAAGGGGGCGGGTGGCGCGGCTTTGCCGCGTCAGGTGGGGGTTCCTTGCGCCGAATACGTCATTCCGACGACCAACGGGAGGAGAAATCTCGTCATGGAGATTCCTCGACTTCGCTCGGAATGACGTATAGAAGCCTCGGTCGGGCGAAATGACGCAGGGTAGGAAGAGGGGGGAAGCCTTGCGCCGAATACGTCATTCCGACGAGAATTAGCCATGGGTATATGCAAGTTTTATGCAAACATGCGGCGGAGGGGGGATATGGAGATTTTTACGGATGCGCCGCATTGCGCGGGGGACGTGTACGGAAAAAAGCGAACGGGCCGCAGTCGGCCCGCCCTGCGGCATGGACTTGGGCAAAGGCCTCAAAAAATCAAATTATTCTTGTAAAATCCGCTTTACAACCCCTGAAATTTCCCCGAAATCCCCTGTAAAACCGCTAAGGTATAAGAAATATTTATAGTGAATATTATAAATTCTAAACCCACATTTTGGTGCAATTACTTGACATTGTTTTTTTATAAACGATATAATAACATAAATAATTATCGCAAGGAGTATTGCTATGAAACGCAAGCTACTCATGATTATCACGCTGATGTTCGCCATGATCGGAACATTGGGCCTTGCCGCCGCGTGCGGCGGCGGACAGGAGGAAGAACCTCCCGTCGCAGGCGAAGAGGTCGGCGAATATTACTGCGACGTCAACGGCAAGGAATATTCGCTTACGTTGACCGATGAGTGTCAATATACGCTCGTCATGGGAGGAGACCCGATCACGGGAAGTTATACGCCCGACGGGGAAAATCTGATGTTCAAGGAAGGGGACGACGCCTTTCTCGGCTCCTACTACAAGGATGTCATCACGCTCTCCTACCACAGCACGAGCTTCACCTTCCTCCGCAAGACCGAATACACGATCACGTTCGAGACGAACGGCGGAAGTAAGATAGACCCCGTCACCGTCTACAACGGCAGGACCGTGGCGCAGCCCACGCCTCCTCAAAGAGGGAGCGACGTCTTTGTCGGCTGGTACACGGACGGCGGGTTTAAGAGCGAATACAGTTTCAGCGAGGCTGTGAAGTCGAGCTTTACGCTGTATGCGCGCTTCGTCACGCCCATCAAACCCGAATATACCGTAACGTTCGATCTGAACGGCGCAGAGGGGACCGCGCCCACCCCCGTGCAGACAGTGGGGCATCAGGCGTTCGGGCTTCCCACCCCTGTATGGACGGGGCATACCTTCATCGGCTGGTGGGTGAGCCACGATAACGACGCCGCCAAACTTACATATCAATACGAAGAACAGCTTCTCGGCGGCGATACGACCTTCTTTGCGGTCTGGGCCGGCGAGGCGCCTGCCGTTTCCGTCGGGGAAAAGGAGATCAGCTGGACCGTGGAAGGTTCCGCTTCTTCCTTCACGCTCGTCATCAAGAACCTGACGGCGGATAAGGAGGTCGAGCGGAGGCCCGTCGACGGGAAAACGTATGCCTTCGATTTTGCCGAGCAGGATGCGGGCGAGTATTTGATCGAAGTCACCGCCAACGGCCACACGGGCAGGGCTTACTACAAGAATAAGGCGCTCGATAAGGTCACCGTATTCAACGTGGTGAACAACACGCTGCTCTTCAACCCCGTTGCGAATGCAACTTCCTATCTGTTGGAGATCGAGTGCGGCGCGCCGGAGCTTCATCCACAACCCATCCCGATCGACGCCGAGAGCCGCGCTTACGACTTTTCGAAATGTACGGCCAAGAACGGCAAAATAGTCTTCACCGTGACCGCGCTTGCAGAAGGCTATCTTTCCTCCGTCTCCGAGCCCTTCGAGGTCTCGCGGACGCTTTCCGCCGCCTCCAACATCGACGTGGAACCCAACACCGAACTGCTCCGTTGGGCGGCGGTCTCCAACGCCACCTCGTATGACGTCGTCATCGAGCAGGGGACGGACGAGGTTTACAGCGGCAACGTTTCGGACGGCACCACGCTCTCCCTCAAATTCCTCAACAAGGGGACATATACCGTCAGCATCACGCCCAAGGCGCGCGGATGGGAATCTCCCGCCGCCGCTACTTACACCTACGATAAGGCCACGCTCGCCGCGCCCTCCAACATCCGCGCAGACGTGCAGAATTCCAAGATCGTCTGGGATAAAGTTACGGGCGCAACGCAATATGAAGTCATGATCGGCGGCCGCTCCGTCGCCACAGTCACTTCGAACGAGATCGAATTTGACGATAGCTACCGCGTAAGCGGCGTGACCGATTACCCCGTCTCTGTGCGCGCTCTCACGGGCACGGGTACGGGCAATTCGCTCTGGTCGGATGCCTATAACGTCCGCTATGGCAAGTTGGGCGGCTCGCTCCGTTACAGCAACGGCGTTCTCTCGTGGGACCCCGTGTTCGGCATCAGCACGTACTATCTCTCCATAAACGGCGGAGAAGAAAAGGAATATACCAACGTAACAAGCATCACCCTCGGCCGCTTCAATGCCGCGGGCAGGTATTCCTATTCGCTCCGCGCCGTCTATACGGGCGGCGGAAGCGATACCATCGGCGTCACCGTCAACGTCTGGGAGATCTCGTTCTCCGCGGCGGATTCGGGCGAAGTCGGGAGCCTGTTCGTCGCCACGGGGGATACCCTCACGCTTCCCGACGCCGAGCAAGTCACGCGGTACGGCTATACCCTCGAAGGTTGGTACACGGAAGAGGGTGGGGGCGTGTTGTATAATGACAGCACGTACGTCGAGGACCGCAGCCGCACGCTCTATGCGCATTGGTCGCCCTTGCCTTACCATGTCTCGCTCAAGGTGGGCGCTTACGGCCAGCAGACGCAGGAGATCCGCGACGGCGTGACGGCCTATTTCGACCAGAAAGTGGAGTTGCCCATTCCCGAATCCACCGATCCCGCCTTTGCCTTTGCAGGTTGGTATGATTCTGCCGTGGGCGGCACCGCCTATACGACTTACGACGGCGTCATCGCGCGCTATAAGCAGGGCATCGACATCACGCTCTATGCGCAGTGGATGAACGTACTTGCCTTCACGCCCGTATATCGCAACGGCGCCATCGCCGAATATTCGGTGAGCAAGAGCCCCGATATCATTCCGTCGGCAGTCACGACCATCACCATCCCGCAGTATTATAAGGGCGTTCCCGTCACGACCATCTCCGACTTCACGGACCTTTCGCAGCTCGAAGTTATCCACATCCCCGATAGCGTGCGGGATATCCTCGTCGCCGACCAGGAGACGGCCTTCACGGGTTGCAGTAAGCTCAGCACGATCGATATCTATGAGACGGATTACAACGGCGATAAATACTATTTCTCCAAGGACGGCGTCCTGTTCTATAACAATCCCTATACGCAGCTTTGCGAACTCAAACTCTATCCCGCAGCCCGCGAGGGAGACGTTTACGATGTCCCCGACGGCGTGCAGTCCATCCCTTCGGGCGCGCTGTTCGGATTGAGCAAACTTCACTCGATCTCCTTCCCTTCGAGCCTCACCTTTATCGAGCAGAAGGCGGTCGGCGCTTCTTCCTATTCGTACATCGAGACCATCTCCTTCCGCGAACCTGCCGACGGGACGGTCGGGGATCCCCTCGTCATCCAACCGCAGGCCTTCTATGAAGTGACCAATATCAAACACATCACGCTTCCCGCGCGTATGGAGAACTTTGATTTTTGGAACATGTTCTATGCGTCCTATTCTTCATACAGCTATCTCGAAACCATCGAGGTCGTGGGAACGGGCAAATATCGCTCGCAGGACAACATGATCTTGAAGGATGAGGGTACGGATGTGGAACTCGTGCTGTACCCGCGGACCAAGGAAACGTTCGAACTTCCCGCCGGCGTCACGAAGATCGGCGACCGCGCCGTGCAAAAAAACACCAACATCACGAGCATCACCATTCCCGGAAGCATTTCGCGGATCGGCGAAAGCGCATTCTATGGCACTACGTATGTGAAGTCGCTTACCTTTGAGGGCAAAGACGGCGATCTGCCGCTCCGCATCGAGGCAAGCGCCTTCTATCAGGTCGGCAATTACGCGTATTCCCTCACCGAACTCACATTGCCGCAGAACTGCGTCTATGTGGGGCGCTTTGCCTTCGGCAATACACAGATCTCTACCGTCCATATCGACCTCGGTCCGACCATGACGCAGGACCTCAAAATAGAGGACAGCGCTTTTTCAATGAACGCCACCTACGAGTCCTCCTATAATTCCAGCGTCACCGATCTCTATATCGGCCCCGGCATCAAGGACGTCAACTTCATGTCCGCCTTCGGTTCAAGGCTGCAAAACATTCATCTCGATGAAGGGAACCCGTATTATGCCATGAACGAAGAGGAGACGGCGCTCTTCACCAAGGCCATGACGGAGATCGTCTGGATCAAGGATATCGAAGGACCCTTCACCATTCCGTCCACCGTCACGCGGATCGGCGCGGATAACTTCAAATACCGTTCGCATATCACGGAGATCACCATCCCCGCAAGCGTCACGGAGATCGGGTCGGGGGCGTTCCTCGGCTGCTCCGGCCTCGAAAAAGTGGAATTCCTTGCGCCCGAAGGCGGCGGCAAGCGCGCGCCGCTCAAAATCGGCAGCAAGGCCTTCTATGGTTGTAGCGGTCTCACCGAGATCACCTTCCCCGACGGGACGACGGAACTCGGCACCTCGGTGTTGGGCGGTTGCAGCAAACTGAAAACCGTGAACTTGCCCAATACGATCGAGAAGATCGATGATTACGTTAGCGGCAGTAGTTCTTCTTCCTCCACGACTTATTTCGGGCTGTTCGAGAACGATGAAGTGGTCTCCACGATCACCATGCCCGAAGGCGGCGAGCATTACAGCGTCATCGACAACACGGTCTATCTGCTCGCAAAAGACGAAAAGACCGGGAAGTATTACGAGAGCGAACTCATCTACTTTGCGATCTTCTCCGAGACGACGGAGATCACCATCCCCGATACGGTGGAGCGCATCCGTTCGTACGCTTTCAACTTCGACCACTATGAGCTCGATGAACCCGCGCTCACGACCGTCAAATTCAAGTCGGAGGAGTTGGCGCAGAAATACGACGCCGAAAAGGAGCAGATGGTCGCGCGCGAACTCGTCATCGAGACGAAGGCATTCTATGATGCAGGCAACATCACCGAGATCGTTGTGCCGCGCGGCACGGTTTCGATCGACAGCCAGGCGTTCTATATGGCAGGCATTACCGCGTTCACCGTTCCCAACACGGTGAGGAGCCTCGGCGTCGCGGCGTTCTATTACTGCGAATCGCTCTCTGAACTGACCTTCGAGAAGGGCAACGAGGAGACGCCGCTCCGTTTGGAAGACGGAAGCTATGATACTACCACCTACGGCCTCATCTATGGGGCGCAGGTCGCCTCCATCGAATTGCCCGAACGCACGACGTATATCGGCAATTACGCATTTGCATATTGTCCGCTCACCGAGATCACGATCCCGGCCTCCGTCACTGCCATCGGCGAAAAGGTGTTCTATTCTTCTTACTCTTCCCAGCTGGAGAATGTTATCTTCGCGCCCGGTAGCAAACTGCAATCCATCGGAGCGAATGCTTTCGAAAATAGTAAGATCACGGAAATCACAATTCCTGCGAGCGTCACGACCATCGGCAACAGCGCTTTCTATGGTTGCGCGGAGCTTACAAGCGTCACGTTTGAGGATAACAGTATGTTGGAAGAGCTGGGCAGCAGCGGTTCGACGTATCATGGCGTATTCGGCAGTTGTAAATTGCTCGCTTCGGTCAACTTCGGCGCAAACAGCAGGTTGCGCTATATCGGGCCTTCCGTGTTCTCCGGCTGCACAGCGCTCACCGAAATGGAGTTCCCGCTCTCGCTCGAAGAAATCGGCAACAGCGCCTTTTCCGGTTCCGGCATCCAAACCGTCACCTTCCAGCAGAAGGAGGGGGAGAAGAGCAAACTGCATGTTCTCGGTTCCGCTTTCTCCTATACGGGGATCCGCGAATTCACCTTCCCCGAAACGGAGCAGGAGATCATTCTGCCCGATAGCCTGTTCAGCGGCTGTTCCGAACTCGCGTCCGTGCATCTGAGCAGCACCGTCTACAACGTCAAGAACGCCTTCTTCGAGGGATGCACCGCGCTTGAAAGCATCACGGTCGCGGAGGCAAATCCCATCTACTTTACGGATGACCAATTCCTTCTCTACAAGGATACCTATGATATCGTCTATGTGTTCGGCACGCTCACGGGGCATATCGCTATCCATGAGGACGCCAAGCAGATCCTTCCGCATGCGCTCGCAAACACGGAGATAGAATCCGTCTTTATCCCGTACACCGTAGTCCACATCGGCGAAGCGGCCTTCGAAGATTGCAAGCAGCTCACCAAGGTGGAATTTGAAACGGGAAGCGCATTGCTTACGCTCGGCTCGGACGCGTTCAGCGGTTGCAGCTTGCTCAAAGATATCAACCTCACCGCCACCACGCGGCTCGAAACGTTGGAGAAAGATTATAGTTACAGCGATACATTCATGAATTGCGCTTCGCTCGAAACGTTGGATTTCAGCAAGACGCTCATCACGGAGTTCCCCGGCGGCACGTTCACGGGTTGCAGTAACCTTCACACCATTCTCTCGCCGCGCACGCTGACCGCATTCAATGCCACGCTCTCCACGACGAAGGTCGCCACGCTCGATTTGAGCAATACGCAGCTCGTTTCGATCGGCAATAGCGTGTTCAGCAATAGCGCCACCTTTGAGAGCATTTCGGTTCCCACAACGCTCACCACAATCGGCTCCGATGCGTTCATGAACTGCAAGAACCTCACGGAATTTGATTTCAGCCGCCTTACGAGCATCGGTTCGGGCGCGTTCTACAACACGGGCTTGACCAAGGTAACGCTCTATGGCAGCGTCACCGATTGGGGTTACACTTATTCCGAAACGAGCGGTGTGTTCGGCGGTTGCCAAGACCTTGAAGAAGTCGTCTTTGCGGCCAACTTGCCCTATGACCCGGACTTCTCGTCGTATATGTTCGCGAACTGCCCCAAACTCTCCAAAATCACCTTCGCGGACGGCACGCAGATAGGGGCGTTCGCCGACTATATGTTCCAGGGATGCACCGCGCTTACTTCCGTGACGCTTCCCGCCTCCTGCACCGTATTCGATTACGATACCGCATATTACACTTTCTATAAGTGTACGGGTCTGAAAACGGTGGATCTTTCCGCCTGCCCCGCGACCTCGCTTTATAGCTATATGTTCTCCGGTTGCACGGGGATCGAGGAGTTCAGTTTGCCCTCCGGCCTCACGGAGATTCCGCGTTCGCTCTTCTCCGGGTTCGGCGCGATCAGCCACGTGACCATTCCTTCGTCGGTCACTTCCATCGGTGCCTATGCATTCGAGAATTGCACCTCGCTCACCTCCGTGGATATCCCCACAAGCGTCACTTCGATCGGCAGCTCTGCCTTTTCGGGATGCACGGGGCTTCAAAGTATCACCATCCCGTCGGGCGTCACCGAGATCGCAAGCGATACGTTCCGGGGCTGCACGTCGCTCACGACGGTAGACTTGCAGAATGTCACTTCCATCGGTTACTATGCCTTCGCGGGATGCAGCCGGCTCGGCTCCATCGAGTTCCCGAAGAGTCTCAACACGATAGGGTCGAGTGCGTTCAGCGGTTCCTCGCTCACGAGCGCGGATTTCAGCGGGACGGGCGTCGAAGAACTTCCCGGCTACTTGTTCGAGGATTGCACCACCCTCACGAACATTATTCTGCCCGTCGGCCTCACCTACATCGGCAGCGGCTGCTTCAAAAACACGGGCCTTCTTACCTTCACAGTGCCTGCGTCCGTGACCGTCATCGGTGATGGCGCCTTTGAGGGTTGCGAACAGCTGTTGACCGTGGATTTCGAATGCGGCGATTTCGTGGCCTACTCCAATGGCTCGTATCTGCCCTCCAATCTCTTCCTCAACTGCACGGCCCTTCAAAAAGTAACGTTCAAGGAAGATGGCCTTACGGCAATCGGAAAAGGGTGGTTCAGCGGATGCACAGCGCTCTCCCAAATCCAGCTCTCGGATACCATCACCGCCCTCAACGACAGCGCCTTCATGAATTGCGCGAAGCTCAAAGACATCAACGTGGATAACATCACCGTCATCGGCGACGACGTGTTCACGGGCTGCACGCTTCTCTTGACGGACGAAAAGAATTGGCATGACGGCGTATTCTATCTCAAAAATATCACCATCTCCTTCGACGACGCCAAGATCAAGGAACTCGGCGGCAAGGTCGAGATCAGGGAGGGGACCACGAGCATCGGCGCCCACATTTTCAAGGGTTCTCAGGAACTCAAAGAAGTGACGCTTCCCCAAACGCTCGTCAGCCTCGGCGCGAACGTGTTCGAGAATTGCCCCGCGCTCACCAAGGCCGACCTTTCCAAGGCGAACGCCCTCACCATAATCCCCGACGATGCCTTCCTGAATTGCGCAAGCCTCGGCGAGGTTCTCCTGCCGCAATATATTGTCACCATCGGCGAAAGCGCCTTCGAGGGAACGGCCATCACAGCGATCACGCTTCCCGATGCCGTCGTTTCCATCGATAATTATGTTTTCAGGAACTGCGCTTCGCTCGGTGAGATCAAGTTGCCCGCCGGCGTCAAAAATTACAGTTATAGCTCCGGCACCGACTTTGGCTACGGCGTGTTCGAGGGATGCGTCAAGCTGACCAAGGCCGACCTCTCCGCGACGGGTCTCACGGAAATTCCCCAAGATACGTTCAAGGGCTGCATCCTGCTCACGGATATCCAACTTCCCACCCAGCTCACCGAACTCGGCGAAAGCTGTTTCGAGGGAACGGGCATCACGGCGATTTCGCTTCCCGATACCGTCGTTGCCATCGATAATTATGCCTTTAAGGATTGCGCTTCGCTTGCGGAGATCAAGTTGCCCGCCGGCGTCGAGAATTACAATTATTACAGCGACGGCAATTTCGGCAAAGGCGTGTTCGAGGGATGCCTCAAACTGACCAAGGCCGACCTCTCCGAGACGGGTATCACAAAACTTCCCAACGATACGTTCAAGGGTTGCACCCTGCTCACGAGCCTCGATTTCATGCCCAAGGGCCTGACTGTCATCGGCGCAAACTGCTTTGAGGGGACGGGACTCAGCGGAGCCATCACGATTCCCGATGCCGTCACCGGCATTGGAACGGGCGCGTTCAAGGATTGCGTGAAGATCACTTCCATCGTGCTTCCCGCGGCGCTCCAAAACTACTATGAGTCGTATTACGATGAGACTTGGGAGAGCGGCTTTGGCAAGAACGTATTCGAGGGTTGCACGCTCCTTACGACGCTCGACTTCTCGAAATGCACGGTCCTTACACGGCTCCCCGCCGAAGCCTTTGCGCACATGACGAACCTCACGGATATCACGCTCCCCGACACCATGACGGAGATCGGCGCCGAGGCGTTCTTGGGGTGCGAGAGCCTCAAACAGATCAAGTTCCCCGCCAAGTTGGCGGAGATCGGCAACAGCGCGTTCGAGGGATGCGCCCTGCTCTCCGAATTGGAGTTCCCCGCAGGCCTTACGACCATCGGCGTGAATGCCTTCAAGGGCTGCACGGGTCTCAAATCCGTCACGCTTCCCGCCGCCATCGAGGACTTCGACGGCTACTTCAACGATCCCGACGGCTTCTCCATGGGCGCATTCGAGGATTGCACGGGCTTGCTCTCGGTAGATTTCTCTGCCTGCAAAGGGCTCACGCTCATCCCGAAAGATGCCTTCAAGGGTTGCACGCAGTTGAAAGACGTCAAATTCCCCGCGGGACTTCTCACCATCGATGACGGCGCCTTCGAGAACTGCACCGCGCTCGTGTTCGATTCCATTCCCGATACCGTGGAGGATATCGGTCTCGGCGCATTCAAAAATTGCACGGCTCTTACCGAACTCGTAATGCCCGCCGCGCTCCAAGATTATGCTCCCCGTTCCTCTTCGGTGTATTATGTGTACCCGTCGGATGGGTTTGCCCCGAATGCGTTTGAGGGATGCACGGGCCTCGCTTCCGTGGACTTCACGGCTTGCACGCTCCTCACGGCCATTCCCGATAACGCCTTTGTGGGCTGCACGGACCTTGCGGACGTGAAACTTTGCGCAACGCTCCTCTCCATCGGCAATGAGGCATTCAAGGGTTGCGAAAATCTTGAAGCGCTCGATCTGAAATCCGTCACCGCGTTGGGCGCGGATGCGTTCACCGGCACGAAGCTGCTCGATACCGAGAGCAATTGGGAGAACGGCATCTACTACATGAACAAGATCGCCGTCCTGTGCGATAACGAAAAGATAGGAGAGGGCGGCACGGTCACGTTGCGTCCGGATACCGTGGGCGTTGCGGGCAACCTGTTCAAGGATTGCACCAACCTCACCTCGATAGACCTCTCCGCGCTCCAAATCACGGAGCTTCCCGTGGGTCTCTTCCGCGGATGCACCAACCTTACGAGCGTGACGCTTCCCGCCACGATCACGGCCTTCGGCGCATATTGCTTCGCGGATTGCACGAGCCTCAGCGAGATCCCCGTGCCCGCCACGATCACGGCTCTCGGCGAAGGCGCCTTCATGAACACAGCCATCACCGAGATCGATCTCTCGCTTTCGCAGATCACCGCAATCGGCCCCGATACCTTCAACGGCTGCAAAGAACTCGTCACGGTGACGCTTCACGCTAACCTCGCCACGATCGGCGACAACGCCTTCAAGGGCTGCACGGCGCTTTCCAACTTCACGTGGCCCGCCTACTTAACTGCGGTCGGCAACAGCGCCTTCGAAGGATGCACGTCGCTCACAAGCGCCGATTTCGGCTACTACAATTTCGCTACCCTCGGCGAAAGCGCCTTCAAGGGTTGCACGAACCTCAGCTCGGTCACGTTCGGCGCTGATTACGATTACTACAACTTTGTTTTAATCGGCGCGAGCGCATTCGAAGGATGCACGAACCTGACTGCGATCGACCTCTCGAACTGCTCGTATCTTACCACCATCGGGGAGAAAGCCTTCTATGGCTGTTCGCGGCTTGCGTCCGTCAAGATTCCGGGTACGATCAGGAATTTCGGCGCACATTGCTTCGCCAACACAGCAATGGAGAGCTTCCGTGTTCCGTCGTTGTCTTACGCCACCATCGTTTTCGGAGAGGGTGTATTCGACGGCCTTACCGACTTCACGCTCCAATTCTTCGATCGCGAGAGCTGGTTGAGAGACCACGTTCAGGATTTCGAAGGGTTCCTCAATTCTCTTCCCGAAGGCACGAAAGTGGAATACGGCGTTAGCGACTACTGATGCGTCCGCCCCGCCCTCCGCGGGGCAAACGGCGCCGCGCAGTACGGGCGGGCGGCCCGTCCGCCCGTACGATGCGCACCGCTTTCCGTGGCCGCCGCGTGCCGCAAAAGCACGCGGCAGGAGGGAAAGTGTTGTAAAATCACGCGCATTGTTACCGCGTATCATTTTCAAGGCGGGATTTTGCATGCAATTGCAATTATACATGTGATTGCTTATAATTTTATAATTCCGCCTGCAATTACTTGACGCACAAAAGTTTTGCGTTATATAATAGTATTGGTTTAGTATCAAAAGGAGGTATCTCTTATGGCAAACAAAAACACATTCGATAAGTATCGGAAACGTATCGTAAAAGAGGGCATATTGAAGTCGCTCTTTTTCGGCCTCATCGGCGGCAGCATTGCGCTCGCCATCGTGGGCTTTTTGACTTGGTTTTTTGATTATAAGCAGGGGCTTTTCATCGCCATCGCCGCCTTTATCGGCGTCACGGCGGCCATCACCCCGCTCCTGTATTTCTTGAAATACCGTCCGTCGGTCAAGCAGATCGCACAGCGCGTCGATGCGCTCGGCCTCGAAGAGCGTATGCTCACCATGACCGAACTCGAAGGCGACGATTCTTTTATCGCGCGCACGCAACGCGAAGATACCATGCGCGCCTTGGGGAGCGTCAACCACATGCTCCTCAAAATCGCCGTGGGGGCGGCCATCATCGTTCCCCTCGTCGTCTGCTGCGTCCTCGGCGCGGGCATGACCACGGTCTCCTCGCTGTATTATGCCGACGTCATTCCGAGCGGCATCGTAACGCTCACCGTTCCCTATGTCCCCGGCGTGTACACCGTCACTTACTCCGTCGAACCCAACGTGGAGGAGGATGAAGAGGGCAACGAGACCGAGACCATCAACGGCACCGTCATCTATTGGACGGGCGATTGGAACGCCGATGAAGAAGTCAACCCCGACGGCGACAAGGTCATCGAGGGACAGGATGCGAGAGCGGTCTATGCCATCCCCGACGACGGGTATGTATTCACTTCGTGGTCGGACGGCAAGTCCGACCCGTACCGCCATGATACCGGCGTTGACGCCGACATCTTCGTGCAGGCCATCTTCGAACCCATGGAACCCGATCCCGACGACCAGCAATCCCAGCAGGATGCCGAAGGCGAAGGCGAAGGCCAGCAGGGCGAAGGCGAGCAGGGCGAAGGCCAGCCGCAGGACGGCCAGCCGCAGGACGGTGAAGGCGAAGGCGAAAGCCAGGGCGAAGGGGAAGGGGAAGGCGACGGTGAAGGCGAACCCTCGGATCCCTCCCACAGCGCAAGCGGCTCGCGCGATCTTTCCAGCCAGCAGATCGTGGACGGCCAGACCTACTACGGCGACCAATTCGAGGACGCTTACGACGCATGGCAGGAGCGCCAGGGTTCCGATAGCAACATTCCCGACGACCTCAAAGGCTACATCGAGGATTACTTCGGTTCCATCGAGACGAGCGGCAATAGCGACGGCAGCGGCGAAAGCGGCAATCCATAAACACCGATCAGGAATCAAATTATAAAGAGAGATAAAACCATGGTAACGGAAAACGACATCAAGCAATTCAGCAAACAGTGCGAAGAGATCTTTGCGCAACTTTCGCGCGATATCATCGGGCAGGAACCCGTCGTCCGCGGCTCGGTCATCGCCATGATCGCCGGCGGCAATGTCCTCTTGGAAGGCGTGCCGGGCGTCGGAAAAACGAGGCTCGTCCGCTCGCTCGGAAGGGTATTCGATCTGCCCTTCTCCCGTATCCAATTTACGCCCGACCTGATGCCTGCGGACGTCACGGGTACCAATATCATCGTGAAAGGGGAGGACGGCAATTCGCAATTTTCCTTCCAGCCCGGCCCCGTGTTCAGCAACATCATCCTCGCGGATGAGATCAACCGTGCAACGCCCAAGACGCAGTCGGCATTGCTCGAAGCCATGCAGGAGCATACGGTCACGGTCATGGGCGTTTCGAGAAAACTCGCCGAGCCGTTCTTCGTGCTTGCAACGCAGAACCCCATCGAGCAGGACGGTACCTATCCGCTTCCCGAAGCGCAGATGGACCGCTTCATGTTCAAGCTCCTCGTCCCCAACCCCAGCCTCGATGAACTCATGGAGATCGTCAACATGACGCAGAAGACGATGGCGGAAGTCGCGGACAAGGCCTGCACGGGCGAACAGCTTTTGAAGATGCGCGAGACGGCCAACCAGATCCCCGTCGCCGAGGAAGTTCTCCGCTATGCGATGATCCTCACTTCCGCGACCCATCCCGACAGCGAATGCGCCAGCGATGCGGCCAAGAAGTATGTCCGCCTCGGCGCCAGCCCCCGTGCGGGTCAGGCGCTCATCTCGGCGGCCAAGGTCATGGCGCTCATCAAGGGCAGGTTCAACGTGGCGTATTCGGATATCAACGAGCTTGCATATCCCGTTCTCCGTCACCGTATCAAACTCAACTTCGAGGCCGTTGCGGAGCGCATCTCTGCGGATACCGTGATCGGCATGATCTTGGACGAAGTGGGCAGAAAGCAACGGATCCCCGGCGCGAAGCCCATCGCACCCGCCGCCCCCGCGGAGGAACCCGCCGCGGAGACCCTTCCGGCAGAGCAGGAAGGGGAGCAAGAGGAAGGGAAAAAGAAGAAGAAAGGGCTGTTTGCAAAGAAGTGACCCCGGAGTAAAGCATGAAACGCAACGAACTGAATGACGCGTTTTTCAGCAGATTGGAGACGCTGTCATTGAATTTAAGATCCAACCTTGCGGGCTACTTCGGCGGCAAGCACTTCGTCAAGACCTACGGCCAGACGGTGGAATTTGCCGATTACAGGGAGTATCAGCTGGGAGACGACATCCGCAGGATCGATTGGAATCTGTTCAGCCGCTTCGAGAAGTACTTTTTGAAGCTCTTTACCGATGAACGGCAGATGCAGATCCAGATCTTTCTGGATTGTTCGGGATCCATGGGGAAGGATAACCCTCAGAAAGCACAGTATGTCATCGCGGCAGCGGCGGCTCTGGGCTTTTTAGCCGTACAAAACATGGATAAAGTGAATTTTTACTTCATGAAAGGCGAACGGCCGAGCGATCCTTTCGGGACCATCGTGGGAAAAAATTCCTTCTTCCGCGCCATCGGCACCTTCGAGAACATCGATTTCGACGGCGATACGGATATCCGCGCGTGCGTCACGAATTGCCCCAACGTCAGCGAAAACAACGGTCTCTCCGTCATCATCTCGGATTTCTGCACGGAGAGCAATTGGAAGAAAGCCGTAGACTATCTCTGCTTTAAGAAGCGGCAGGTCTTGCTTCTCCAAATTTTGACGCCCGACGAGAT
The DNA here is from genome assembly GCA_947626575.1 of uncultured Clostridia bacterium. Lineage (GTDB taxonomy): Bacteria > Bacillota > Clostridia > Christensenellales > Borkfalkiaceae > Gallimonas. The sequence continues at coordinate 57,283 of CANQSR010000001.1, forward strand.
CGACCCCGTATATGAGGGCCGCGTGCATCTCATGGACTCGGAGTCGTTGGACGTCGAAGATGCAAGGAACATGAAACTGCGCATCACGCGCGGCATGCTCGAAGCATACAGGCAGGCGCTCAAAGATTTCCGTGAGGATATGCGTACGTTCTGCAACAAGCGGGAGGTGGGGTACATCACCGTCCCGACGGATACGGCGATCGAACGGGTGCTGTTCGGTGAGCTCTTGAAGGCAGGTATCATGTCATGACATTTGAACTTTTGGTGCCTCTGGGGCTTTTGGGATTGATCGGGATCGCCATCCTCATCCTCATCTATGTGATACGGCCCAACTATCAGGCAAGGCACGTTACAAGTACATATATCTGGAAGCTGAGCCTCAATTACAAGAGAAAGCGCCCCCCCGTCAATAAGATCCGCAACATCATCATCTTTCTCTGCCAGCTGTTGATCCTCGCGTCGATGGCGATGATCATGGCGTGGCCCTCCCTCGTGGAGCGCACCTTGACCGATGAGAACGACGTCGTCTATATCCTCGATTCCTCGGCAAGCATGTACACGGAAACGGACGGCGCCACGCGGTTCGACCGCGCGCTCGCCGAAATCCGCAGCCGCGCGGAGAACGTGTTTTCCACCGACGGCAAAGTGACCCTCATCGTAGCCGAGGAAAAACCCCGTCCCGTGGCGGAGCGGGTGGATCTGACGCGCAGAATGAGCTTTTTGGATGCGCTCGATAAACTCGGCACGGAAGGCGCTTCGTACGGTACTTCCGACGTCGAGGCCGCGCTCGCTTATGCGAAGGAGACCGTCCTGAGAGGCAATCCCAACGCACAGCTCATCCTCTTCACCGATACCACGTATTCCTTCGTGCCTCCCCGCGTACAGGTGGAGCGCGAGAAAATCTGCGACCCTTCGGAGTGGAATGCGGCGATCCTGAATGCAGAGGCCTCGCTCCAAGACGGGTATTACACTCTCACCGTGCAGGTCGCCTGCTATGGCACCATCTCGCAGGATCTGGAAATCTCCGTCTCCGTCGAGGGCGGGAATTCTATCCCCGCATCGGAGATCGCAGGCGAATCCATTACGTTCGCCAAACACGTTCGCTTCTCGGACAGCGAGACCAAGACGGTGATTTTCGGTTACGGCATCGGCAGCGAGGACGATGAAGAGGCAAACATCTACCGCTATGACTTAGGGCTGAACCAAAGGTTCTTCTCCTATGAATCCATCCGGATCGGCATCGAAGCGGATGATTCCTATTCCATAGATAATTCGTTCTATCTCTATGGCGGTCAGAAAGAGCGCCTCAAAGTGGAATATTTCAGCAGCGACCCCAATCCGTTCATCCAGACGGCGCTCGCGAAGGCGGGCAGCGCGCTTTCGGCGCTGAATAACTTCCAGCTGGACGTCACGGAGATCAAGAAGGGCGAGGAACCCATCCTCGAAGGGTTCGATCTCTATATCTTCGAGCATCAGATGCCCGAACGGCTCCCCGATACGGGCGCGGTCATTCTGCTCGATCCCGACCCCAGGTACGGCCCCGTCCCCTCGGAGGCGGGCTTCCGCGCAGAGACACTTTCCGACTACACGGGCGACAGCTTTACGCTCGCAGAGGGCCCGGAGTTTGAGGGGCATCCTGTTTCGCGTTTCATCGATCCGAGCGGGATCGAACTCAGCCTTTACGACGTGATCTCCGATTACGACCCCTCGTATGACGTGCTTCTCGAATACGACAGCAAGCCCTTGCTCATGGTGCAAAACAATGGAGCGACCAAGATCGCCGTGATGGCGTTCAGCGTCCACTATTCCAACCTCGCCAAATTGCCCGAAAACTTCCTGCTCATGTACAGCATCATCGATTACTTCTTCCCTCCCATCATCAGCGGCAACGCCTTCGAAGTGGGGGACGAGTTCACGGTGAACACATGGGGGGACGAACTGACGTTCAACGTGGAGCCGGTGAAGGTATTCCAAGCCGAGGAAATGCCCACGACGCTCTCCATCGATAAGCCCGGTTCCTATTCTTTCGAACAGGAAACTTTCTACGGCAAGGATATCACCGTCGAGGTGTTCATCAAGCCGCCGGCAGAGGAGAGCGATATCTGCAAAGTCGTTGACAGCATCTCCGATCCCTATGAGGGTACGGAGCCTGATACGCTCATCCGCGATCTTTTGGTCATCTTTGCGGCCGTCCTTGTAGGATTGCTCTTCTTGGAGTGGTTCCTGCAATCGCGCGACAACAAATAAGGAGGAATGTATGCGGAATTTTGCCATTCAATTTGAACATCCGTGGCTTCTGTTATTGCTCATTCCCGCCTTTGCGTTGACGCTCATCCTGTATCTGATGATCAACAAGAGGTTCCGGAGAACGAGGAACCGCGTGGTCTCCGTCGTGCTACATTCCATCGTCATGGTGCTGTGTATCTTCGTTCTGGCGGGCATCACTTTCCAATACGACGTCACCAACCTCGAAAACGAGATCATTCTGCTCGTGGACGTCTCCGAAACGGAGGCGCAGTCGGCGCAGAAACGCGATGAATTTATCCAGAACGTCATCGACGAGAGCGGCCTCGACGGCTATAAAGTGGGCGTCGTGACCTTTGGTTTCGACCAGCACTATGCCGTGCCGCTCACTTATAATACGGGAAGCATCTATGACGCGTATCTGCGCGCAGAACTGCCCGATACGAGCGCGACCAACATCGCCTCCGCCCTCAAATTCGTCTCCGACCAAGATCTCTTTGAAAACCCCGAAACGGCCAAGATCGTCCTCATCTCGGACGGCAAGGAAACGGACGAGGATGCGAGCGCCGTCATCGGCGCCATCGCCAAGAAGGGGATCACGGTGGATACCGTTTACATCTCCTCGGAGTTCGAGGACGACCGCGTGCAGGTGGTGGGGGTGGAATTCCCCGATTACCACATCAACCTGAACGAGACTTTCACGCTCACCGTGCAGTTGCAATGCAAACAAGCCGCCGCATCGACGACGGTGCGCATCCGCGATAACGGCGGGGAAGGCATGGCGCAGACCGTGGACCTCGCCAAGGGCGAGCAGACCGTCACGTTCCAGACCATGTTTACCTCTTTGGGGCTTCATGAGATCTCCGTCGAGATCGCCAACGAAAATGACGGCTTCAAGAGCAACAATGCGTTCTCTTCCTACTACTACCTCGAAGTGTTCAACCACGTCCTCATCATCGAACACAGGGATGAATCCGCGGCTCTCAAAGCCATGCTCGAAGCCAACGAAGTCTATACGGGGAACGTGGATGTTCTCAATCTCTCGGCGTACGACCATCTCCCCGCATCGGCGGAGGAGCTTCGCGCATACGACCAGATCATTCTGAACAACATTTCCAACGCCGACCTCAAAGACCTTCCCGCTCCGGAGTCGGTCGCCGAGGAGGAGAGCAAGGATTGGTTCGTCAAGAACCTCTATTCGTACGTCTATGAATACGGCGGCGGCCTCTTCACCGTCGGCGGCAGGGACGGCGAGGGCGAGAACATCACGGCGCATGCCTTTAACCACACCGACCTCAACAACACGCTCTTTCAGGACATGTTGCCCGTGCAGGCCATCGACTACACGCCGCCCGTCGCCGTCATGCTCATCATCGATATCTCCGGTTCCATGGGCGACGGTTCAGACGGTTCGGCGCTCTATTACGCAAAGGAAGGCGCCATCGCCTGCCTCTCCGCGCTCACCGAGCGCGACTATGTGGGCGTCATGACGTTGGACAGCAATTACGGCGTCATTCTGCCGCTCACGCCCAGAACGGAAGAGACGCGCATCCGCGAAGCCATCCGCAATATCGGCACGGGAATGAGTACCGTCTATTCGGATGCCATCAAGTCGGCGGGCGAACGTCTCCGCCAGCAGGAAAATGTGGATAAGCGCCACATCGTCATCGTATCGGACGGCTATCCCGGCGACCAACCGGAGGACTATATCCCCATCGCAGAGGACCTCTATAAGAGGAGCGGCATCACGCTCTCCTTCGTCGGCGTCGACGTGGATAAGGGCAGCGACGAATATAACAAAATGCTCGATCTCGTCAAAGCGGGGGGCGGGGATGAAACCAACATGCACGACGCCCGCGGCCGCGATATCATGGAAGAGATGAAGGCAGACCTCAACGCCCCCGAAATCAAGGAAGTCACTTACGAGGATTTCAATCCGCTCGTCGTGGATACGCTCTCCCCGCTCTTCAACGGCGTGGAATTCGGCACGGACAGTGAAAACAGGCGGCAGATGGACGTCACGCTCGGCGGCTTCTTCGGCGTGAAGAAGCGCGAGAGCGCGGAAATGCTTCTTGCGGGCGACTACGGCGTACCCATCTATGCACAGTGGAAATACGGCAAGGGCATGGTGGGGAGCTTCCTCTGCGACCTCGAAGGCAGCGAGGCGAGCTGGTCCAAGGCCTTCATGGAGGATAAAGACGGCCGTCAGTTCCTCTATAACGTCATTGCCAACCTCATGCCCACCGAGGATATCCGTCCGGGCGAGATCAGGCTGGAACTCGACGAAGAAAATTATATCAACAAGCTCAGCATATTCACCACGGTGGGGGAAGGCCAGCGCATCGTGGGCAGGATCGTTGAAACTTCGGGTGCGGAGGAGAGTTCGCAGACTTACTCCTTGAACGATGCGCCCGAAACGCCCGATGCACAGGTCTATATCACGGATTTCCTCAGCGAACAAAACCGCTATTCCCGCTGCAACTTCGTGGTCAAGAAGAGCGGCATCTATAAGATCGTCATCGAGAAGTACACGGGCGATACGCTGCAAGCCTCCATGGAGATCTACAAGGCGTTCTCCTATTCCGAAGAATACGATTCCTTTATCGAAGAGGAACCCGATGAGGGAGAGAACATGCTTGCGCGGCTCGCCGATAGCGGCAACGGAACCGCCGTCGACCAGGACGAATATTGGAACGTATTCGAGAGTTTCGTCACGTCCCTGCACCGTTCTTACGATCCGCGTCTTGCATTCATCATCATCGCAATGATCCTCTTCCTCGGCGATATTGCCGTGCGGAAGTTCAAATTCAAGTGGATCCACGAACTCGTGCGTGAACACAGAGCGAAAAAGGCGGAATCGAAATGAAGAAGTTGAAGTATTTTACAACCATTCTTTTGGCCCTTGTCATGTTGGTGTTTACGGCGGGGTGTACGAGGACGCTTCCGCTCGATACGCCCGATGCGGCGAGTTTCGTCATCGACGACTCATATAACCTGTATTGGAAATACGTTCCCGCCGCCCGCAGTTACACCGTACTCGTGACGGGAGATGACCAAGACTACCGTCAGGAGATCCCTTCGCACTATACCCATGTCTCGCTTGCCCACCTTGACGAGGGGAAATACAGCATCCGCGTCATGGCCTCCGGCGGCAGCAACAACGAAGTCACCTCCGCATGGTCGGAACCTTATACCTTCGACCGCGGCCACGAATCAAAACTTACCTACACGCTCATCAACGGCAACACGGAATATGCCGTCACGGGCATCGGAGAGGAGGTGGGCGACGTCGTCATCGATGCGATCTACCGCGGCAAGCCCGTCACGGCCATCGCCGAGAACGCCTTCCGCGGAAAGGGAAACAGCAAGATCACTTCCGTCAAGATCCCCGAAGGCGTGCGCTCGGTGGGCGACGCGGCCTTCTATAACTGCACCAATCTTGCCTCGATCTCCTTCCCCGCTTCGGTCACGAGCCTCGGCGCCAAGATCTTTCAGGGTTGCAGCAAACTTGTTTCCGTCACGTTTGCGGAGGGGATCGGGATCACGTCCATTCCGGACTATACCTTTGCCTACTGCCGCAAGCTCGCGGAGATCTCCATCCCGGAGGGCGTCACCTACATCGGGGAGAGCGCATTCTATAATTGCGACGCTCTGGCGGACATCGCGTTTCCCGATAGCGTGGCTTACATCGGCGTGCATGCCTTCGATTCCGATAAGGCCATGAAGTCCGTCTCCTTCGGGAGCGGCATTGCCTATATCGGGGAGAGTTCGTTCTATAATTGTTCCGAAGTTACCGAGCTCTCGTTCAAGCCCTTGACGGGCGAACTCGTATTGGCCGCGTACGCATTCGAAATGTGCGAAAAACTCACGCAGGTGCAACTTCCTGAGGGCCTCAGCCTCATTTCCGAACGCGCCTTTTCCCGTTGCCACGAGCTGGAAACCGTCACCATTCCCGATAGCGTCACCGAGATCGAGGCGAATGCCTTTTATGATACGAAGCTTTATAACAAGCAGAACCCCACGGGCGACCAGACCGCGGACGAGAAAAACGACGGATTCATCTATGCCGACCATTGGCTCATCGGCGCCACGAATAAACTCAAACTCAGCATGGAGAAGCTCACCCCCGAAATGATCAAGGAGGGTACCGTGGGGATCGCAGATTGGGCGTTCCTCACCGCCGTCAGAGGCAACAACGGCGCCGTCGATAATCAAGGGCCTCCCAACCTGACGGAAGTCAACCTCAGATCGAGCATCCGCTATATCGGCGCAAATGCCTTTTACAGATGTATCAAGCTGACCCGCTTCTCGACGGAGTTTACCGAAGACGGGAAAACGGGCGGACTCATTTCGATTGGCGATTACGCCTTCCGCGGGTGCAGTATCCTCCGCAACGTCGTATTGCGCGAGGGGCTTCTCGAAATCGGCAGTTACGCCTTCCGCGATTGCTCCATTTTGACGGACAACGGCGCGAACATGATCCCCAAATCGGTTCGGCGCATCGGCACGCGGGCCTATCTCGATTCGGGCCTCTGGCTGAATGCGCGCGAGGCGGACGGCATCGCCTATGCGGGCAATTGGGTCGTCGGCTTCAATACGGATACTTCGAGTTCGCACAGCGAAATTGCGTTCAAGGACGGCGTCGTCGGCGTTGCCGACTTTGCGTTCTATAACAATGAGGAATTGACGCGTATCCAAAAGCTCAACAGTGCGGAGCATATCGGGCGCGGCGCGTTCTTCGGCTGCACGGCGCTCGGCATGGTTTCGCTCAACCAGAACCTCACCGAGATCGCCGATAACACGTTCAGCGGATGCTCTTCGCTGGCCGTCGTGAATTTCCCCTTTTCCCTCAAACGGATCGGGCTTCGCGCATTCTATCAATGCACCTTGCTCGATGACATCGACCTCTCGGCCACCGACGTGGAAGAGATCGGGGAGATGGCCTTTTACGGATGTACCAACGTCAAGGAGATCGGCCTCGGCGGGAAACTTCAAACCATCGGCAGTTCTTCCTTCAACGGTCTCGAACAGATCGAGGAAGTCGTGCTTCCGGATAGCGTCACGGATATCGGCGCGAATGCGTTTGCGGGATGTACGTCACTCACCGCCGTCACGCTCAGCGGATCCCTGCAAGCGGTCGGTGCGGGCGCGTTCCAGGGCTGCGAATCGCTCGCTTCGGTGACGATCCCCGATAACGTGACCGAGATCGGGAACTATGCGTTCTATAAATGCGGGTCCCTTGCAACGGCAGACCTCGGAAGCAACACCGTGAGCATCGGCACCTATGCCTTCGGCGCGACCGCGCTCACTTCGCTCGTTCTGCCCGCATCCGTCAAGGAGATCGGCGATTACGCCTTCAAGAGTACGAATTCCCTCACCTCCGTGCTGATGCTCGGCATCCCCGATGCGATCGGGATGCACGCCTTCTACGGAAGCTCCAAGCTGACGTTCTATATCGCGGGAAGCGAGGAGGCGGCCAATTCGAAGCAGTGGAGTTCCCGCTGGAATTCCGCCTTCCGCCCCGTTGTGTGGGAAGCCGCGGTGAACGCGGAAGAAGGCTATCTCGTATCCTTCACGACGGCAGTCACGCCCGGCTATTTCAATCCCGCCAATCCCTTTGCGCGCTTCGGCCTTTCGGCGCCCGTGCGGGAGGGGTACGACTTTGCGGGCTGGGCAACATCGCCCGGCGGCGAGGCCGTCTATGGCGTGGACGAGTGGCGCAAGGCAGAGATCGGCACCACGTTTTACGCCGTTTGGACGGAACACACGGCCGCTCCCTCCGAGACGCCCTCCGGGACACCCGAAGAGACGGAACAGAACTGAAAGAACCTTTGATAAGGAGATATTGATATGAAGAAGATGAAAAAGAGTCTGCTCATCTGTTTGATGACGCTCATCGCGGCGCTCTGCCTTGCATTGGCCGCATGCGGCGGCGGGGGCATCACTTTCAAATTCGTCACGGGAGAAGGCGCTCCCTTCGTTCCGGACGCGCATCCTGAGGCTGGGACCGAGTACACGCTCCCCACGCCCGAATGGGAGGGCCACAGCTTTGAGGGCTGGTACTCCGATTCCGGATTTTCGGGCAGCCCCGTCACCTCCCAGATGGCGGAGGAGAACACGACTTTCTATGCAAAATGGGAGACGATGTACCGCGTCACGCTGGACGTGGCGGGCGGCACGTTGGATACGGTCGGCTTTTATCTGAAAGCGGGCGATAATCTCGGCGAAGCCGTGAAATCCTACATACCCACCAAGACGGGCTTCGAGTTCGGCGAATGGCTGAACGGCAAAACTGCGCTCTCCGCAAACGCCAAGATGCCCTCGGAGGATGTCACGCTCACGGCCCACTATAAGGTCGGCTACACCGTCGAGGTGTATTTGCAGGATAAGGACGATGCGTCCAAATACACCAAGTCCGAGAACTATACGGGCTATGCCTATGCCGACGGCAGGGCGTTCGCGCCTGACTATGCGCCCGAAGGCTATGAGACCGTGGCGCACGAAGGCGAAGTCATCTCTTTGACCTTGGATGAGAGCGATCCCTCCAAGAACGTCTTTAAGATCTATTACGACGTCTTGCAGGTCACCGTCCACTTCCTTGCGAACGACCCCGAACAGCCCAATTTAAGCGCTTCGAGGAGCGGTAAATACGGCGGGAAGATCGACCTTCCCACCGAGGAGTTCACCCGCGAGGGCTACTTGCTCGTGGGTTGGAGCGAGTATACCGACGGGAGCGACATGATCCCCGTAACCCATAAGGCAAGCAACGTTGCGGAGTTTACGCCCGCACAGTACGAACTCAAAGAGGACATCACCCTCTTTGCCGTCTGGAAGCAGGGCAACATCGATATTTTCGGCGGCGAGGACTACATCTATGTAGTGGATGACGGCATCTATCTCGAACGCGCGGGCTTCCTCTTTGCAGGCCAGAAGCGCGGCAACGAGAACCTCTATACTTTCAGCGCGGAAGGGAAGATCATCCTGACCTGCAAGGTCTTTGAGGACGGCACGTTCTGCTATGCGGACGACGAGCGCGAAGGGTATTCCGTCAAGCTCTATGACGTCTTTACGGGCGAGCTGAACGATGGCGTCACCATGGTCTTTGACGACTCCTACAACGGGCTTCGCTATATCGTGCAGGATGAGGACACGATCGCGACCGTGACGTATTCGGGCAGTTATTCCTTGGATGAGGAAGGCTACTTCCACACGCACTTCACGAGCGCCTCTTCGGGAGACGTAATCGAAGACTTCGTGTTCATGCGCGCTTTGGTCTCGGATGAAACGGGCAACCAAATCAGCGTCTTTGTCATCCGCAACGAAGAGGACTGCGCGCTCGGCGTTCTCACCATGTATATTGCCTCTCCGAGCGGCCCCGTCCCCTATGAGGACGATTACCAATTGCAGCTCAACGGGTTCGGCGAAGCGACGCTCAACTATCAGGGCTACGCGGAAACGATGTATTATATCTATGACGTCGAATCGTTCGGCTTCGAGATCCTCGCGCTCTATACTTCCGATGGGCAGCTTTTCGGCACCTTCGTGGTCGATACGTTCAGCGGCGTCAATGGCTATATGTATTTCGATACCGAGGCGTACGGCACGTTCGAAGAAGAGGAGGGAACGGGCAAGCTCGATCTCGACGGCCTCGGCACTGCGACGTTCACCAAAGAAGGCAAGACCGTAACGGGCTACTATGAGACGGATGAGACCGTGAGCGGAGATACCCTCGTCTATGTTCTCAGCGGCGAAGATATCCTTGTGTTCGCGATCGACGTCTCTTACAGCGTGGATGAGGAGAGCGGCGAGTATATTTACGAATACAGCTATGTGCAGTATGCCGATTACGGCGAATATTACTATGCCACCGACGACGGGTACGGCTATCCCCTCATGATCACGGGCGTGACGGAAAACGAGTTCGTTCTCTATGTTCCCGATAGCGAGGAAATGTATATGTATCCCGTCGCAACGGGTACGCTTTCCTTGCAGGATGGCGTCTACACTGCGACCGTAGAGGAAAACATCGTTGAAAGCACGGAAGGCCTCATGGATACGGGCATCGACGTCACCAAACTCAAAAAGTTTGTGTTCAGCGTCGTGCTTACGCAGGATAGCAGCGGATACATCACGCTCATGAGCTGGTCCTCCTATACCCTCGACGCCGACGGAGAAGAAGAGACTCACACCCTCGGCACGACCTATCACGCGAAGGACGGCGAAGGTAAAGGGACGCTCGTCGTCACGAATGTGACCGCAACCTATACCGACGAAAAGGGGACCGTTTACACGGGCATGTTCGGGGATGAGGAACTTTTCTACTACCTCAGCGTGGATGCCGATACCGTGTTCTACTTTGCCCTCGATAAGGAGAATTCCACCTATCAGCTTCTCGATGCGAGCAAGCTCAACTTCATCTATGAGATCAACGAGGACGGTTCGGCCGACGGCTCCGCATTCATCTTCTATGACGGCTTGGGCGGCACCTTCTATTGCGTCGCCGACCCGACGACGGGAACTTACAATAAGCAGGCTTGCACGGTCACGGACACCGAAAAGACCACGATGGCGCCTTTCGAGGATAAGATCTATTCCTTCACTTGCGGGGATACGACGTTCAAGTTCATCACCATTACCGACGGAACATATAGTTACTTTATCAAGGAACTTAAAGGTTTCTCCGGGACGTATACCGCAAAGAACGGCGATACGCTCGCGCTGGACGGCTTCTCGTATGGCATTTATACCACGAACAATTCGCCCATCTACGGCTACTATTCCTTGGAAGAGACGTCCGACGGGAAAACCTGCGTCCTCTTCAAGGACTTGCAGGGTAGCGATTTCTATTGTTACATCGACTTGACTGAAACCGACAAGAGCTTTACCGTGCGCGGCGATGAGTTCCTCGATTGCCTTCTCATGGATAACAACCGCTTCAACGGCGAGTTCCTCTTTTTCGACGGGTACGGCAACCTCACCGTGTACACCTCAGAAGAGGACGATGCGGGCGGGTACACGGATAAGACCGTTGCAACGGGTAAATATGAACGCCTTGACGACGACACGTATGGCATCGAATATACGTACACCGAGGGCGAAAAGAAGGGCAAGAAGGTAGAGGCGGTCGGTTCGTTCGGCATCTTCTATCAAGGCTCGTCCGGTTATTACGCATTCTACATCCTGTACGCGGATTCCGCTTACATCTATCTCAATCCCGTGGATTGGACGGTGTTGCATCTCTATGGGTTCGGCACGGCGCTGCGCTATAATACCGACGGCACCGTGGAATACGGCAGCTACACCCTCATCGACGACGGCCTTCTCTACTTCGTCAACGATAGCGAAACGGATGCGGGCGTCTATGAATTTGATACCGAAAAGCAAGAGATCAGGTTGTGCGAGTTCGACGATATAGGCTATTACACCGAGGAGTTCGATTCCCTGCTCTTCCTGAGCTATGGCTCGGTTGTAGCCGAAGACGAATGGCTTTGCTACTATACCGTCGACGGCGAAGAGCAAGTTTCCCTCTATTACGCTCCCTCGGACGTTGAAAACGTCGCGGATAAGGATATCAACAAATATGGCTTCGTCAAGAAGTCGTTCGGCACATTCGAAAAGGAGATTACTTTCGGCAAAGAAGCAAAGACTTATTACCGTAACCCCGGAGTGGCCATCACCTTCACGCGTGCGGGGAATGTCAACGAATATCCGCTTCCCGCATCCAATGTAGATGAGAATACCTCCACCAAGGATCTCGTCTTTGCCCCCGGCGGAAACGGCGATTTCGACGTCACGGGTAGAGTATTCCTCACCATGAGCGGGATCGAAGAGTCCATTCCCTGCACCGTCTCCCGCGTGGCGGGCGATAGCGGGAACGACGAATTCTATGTCTCGATCAGCATGGGCGGCACCAGCTATCTGGAACTTTCCATCACCATCAACTATAAGGGCGAGGACGGCAGCACGTATACCGTCACGGGTTTGAGCTATGTGCAGGAGCTTCAATCGTACACCTACTTGCAAATGTACGAACTGCTCGCCCAATTCGGGTATGAATTGCCGAACTCCGTCGGCGTCATGGCGCTCTCGCAGGCATATGACGCACAGGGCAAAGAAGGTGGCTATAAGCTTTCAGCGGCCTTCGGCGAAAGTTCCGGTTTCTTCGATGCACAGGGCAACCTCATCGAGAGCCTCGATGACATCGCATGCCAAGTGGTCGAAGTACCGGGAGAGACCGAAGCTGATTCCTATGTCTATTACGAGGCCAAATTCAAGGGCAAGGACGAGTTTGAGTATTGCCTCGACTTCCAGACGCTCTACTATGAGAGCTTGGATGTTGACGCCTACTATGTGATGCTGTTGACGCGTGAGCAGACGATTTCGCTCGGAACAGAGAAGTATCAGGTGTGGACGGAGCGCCTCATCGCAACCGACAGTTCCACTTACTATGCCCCCGGCGATATTTTGGACATCAAGCTTCTGAGTCCCGAAACGGAGGGCAGCATTCCTGTCAATTATGATTACCATTACATGTATGACCTGACGGCGGTCTTTGTATTCGAAGGCGGCCTCGGCGGCGACGGCGATCATCACTACATTGTGACGCTCGTTGACGGCGAGTGGACAGAAGAATTCGTCCCCGCCTTCACAGAGGTGCACCTTGAAGAAAAGCAGGCGACCGTCTACTTCACCGCACAAGGCGAAGAGGTCGCGATCTATTCTGACGACGGAACGATCGCCTACATTGATTTCGATCCGGACGACGTGGAGGGCAATTCCTTCTATGCCGTCGTTGAGAGTAAATCGGATGGCGAGGGAGTCTACACGGTCACCCTTTACGGCGGGGCGCAATACAAAGTCACCGTAACGAGTGACACTTCTGTTACGATCGAAGAGATCACGCCTTCCGAAGACGCGTAAAGCAAAAGGGCAAAAGAGCGGGCTGCGGCCCGCTCTTTTCACGTCTCCCCCTGCGGGGAAAGGAGTTCTATGTTTTTGGATATTCTCATCAGCTTTCTCTTGCAACTCGCGCTCACGGTAGGGGTCATCTTTCTCTTCGGCTTTCTGATTGCGTGCTGCAACCGCGCTTTTTACAGGAATTTCGGGCGGAGAGCGCGGAAGGTTTGCTATGTGACGGGCTTCTTCGGGACGCCCGTCCATGAGCTTTCGCACGCCTTGATGTGCGTTCTCTTCGCACACCGCATCGTCGAGATCAAGCTCTTTCAGGTGAGCGATTCCGATGGCACGCTCGGCTATGTCTCCCACACGTACAATAAGCGCAACGTCTATCAGGTCATCGGGAACTTCTTCATCGGCGTCGCGCCCATCGTCGTCATCACCGCGCTCCTCTATCTCGTTGCCTATCTGCTGCTTCCCGCGATGACGGCGGACTTCTTCGCGCACATCGGCCAAATCGACCTTTCCGAAGGCCTTACCTCGGTCATGGGGTGCCTCTTTTCTGCCATCGGCGTCTTTTTCTCCTATGCCGTACAGTGGCAGTGGTGGGTATTTTTGCTCATCGGGATGCTGCTTTCATTGCATATGACCCTGAGCGGCGCGGATATCAAGGGCGCCCTCGGCGGGCTTGCGCTCGTCGCAGTTTTGCTCCTCATCGCCGATATCGTCATGGGGGTCGTTTCCATGCCCGCGCTCAACGCCTTCACGCAGGTCTGCCTCGCCGCGGCGGGGTATCTTTTGAGCTTCTTTACGATCGCGCTCATCTTCGCCCTGCTCGCCGTCCTCATCTCCCTGCCCTTCCGCAGGCTGCGGTAAGGGACGGCCCTTATAGGGACACCAAGACCTGCCCCCTTTTAAGGGGGCGGGTGGCGCGGCTTGCCGCGTCAGGTGGGGGTTTCATTCTGATAACGCCCCTCATCAGTCACCTGCGGTGACAGCTTCCCCCCGATGGGGGGAAGCCTTGCTCTTGCTGTCCCCGCAAGCTCCGCCGAGGGGTATCGTTCAAAAGACCTTGAAGGTGTAATGGTTTTCGAGGAAGTGGTCGATGATATCGGGGAGCGCGTCGGCAGTCGCCGCGCGGTATGCGGAATCGTGCAACAAAAGCACCACCCGCGCCTTTTCCCCCGCCGTGGAGATCGCCGTCTTGACGAGCGTTTCGGCGTCGGCATGGGGGATCTCTTCGTCGCCGCATACGGCGTTCCACCACACGATCTCATACCCCAAGTCCTTCAAAATGCTCTCCTTGGAGGGATGCCGCCCGCCGCCGGGGAAACGGTAGACGTGGGGGAATACGCCCGTACAGCGTTCGATGACCCCCGCGCACGCCGTAACGTCTTTGCGGAAGGCTTCATCGGAGCCATAGATGACGTCGTATCGGTGCGAAGCGGAGTGAACGCCCACGGTGTGGCCCTCGGCAACGATGCGCCGCAACACTTCTTCGCGGCCGTAAACGCGGTCGCCCACGATAAAGAACGTGGCCTTCACGCCCTTTTCTTTGAGCGTATCGAGGATGCGGCCCGTCACTTTGGTGCTGGGGCCGTCGTCGAACGTGAGATAGATCTCTTTTTCTTCCGCAAAGGTAAAGGCGGGCGTGGCCATATTTCGCCCGCTCAAATGCGCCGCCAGCATGAGAATGACGGCGAGGCAGAAAATCACTGCGGTGACCCAACGTTTTTGCATATACCGAGTTTGCGAAAATCGCGGAAAAATATTTACTTTTATCAAACGATGTGCTATAATGGATGAAACAAGGGAGGAGCAGTATGATCACCACGAGAGAATTCGGCAGAACCAAAGATGGCAGAAAGGTGTTGGCGTTTACCATTGCGGACGGCAGAAGCAGCGTCACCGTCCTCAATTTGGGCGGTATCATCCGCCGCCTCGTCGTTCCCGCGGCCGACGGACGTCTTACCGACGTCGTACTCGGCTATAAGACCGTAAAAGAATACGAGGAGAACGGCGGCTATCTCGGCGCGGTCATCGGCCGCTTCGGAAACCGTATCGGCGGGGGCAAGCTCACCGTGGACGGCATCGGCTACGACCTCTATCAAAACGACCGCGGCAACCACCTGCACGGCGGCAAAGCGGGCTTCAACACGAAGATCTGGGCGTACGGCATCGCGGGCAACACGCTTGCGCTCTCCATCATCTCCCCCGACGGCGATGAAAATTACCCCGGCAATCTCAAAGCTACCGTCGTCTATACCTTCCGCGGCGGCGTCCTGCGCATCCATTACCTCGCGGAATCGGATAAAAAGACGGTGGTCAACCTCACAAACCACGCCTATTTCAACCTCAACGGCGAATCGAGCGGCACCGCGCTCGGCAACGTGTTGCAGTTGGATTCCGATCTGATCACGCCCACCGATAAGACGATGGTCCCCGTGGGCGGGTTCAGGCAGGTAAAGGGAACGGCCTTCGACTTCAATGACCCCAAACCCATCGGCAGAGATATCGACGGCGACGATGTAGACCTCAAACGCGGAGAGGGGTATGACCATTGCTATGTTTTGCGCCGCGGGACGGAAAAGCTCGTGAAATACGCCACGGCTTACGGCCCCAAGACGGGCATCGCGATGGATTGTTATACGGATATGCCCGCGGTCCAATTCTATGCGGGCAACGGGCTTGACCAGCAGGGCAAGTGGTCCAAATACGGCAAGCGCGCGGGGTTCTGCCTCGAAACGCAGGCTATCCCCAACAACGTCAACGTTCCCGAATACGCGGAGAAGGGGAGTTCCTACCTCGACGCAGGCGAGAAATACGATTTCTGCGCGGAGTATCGGTTTTATAATAAGTAATTCACGGGGCCGCACCCCTTGCCCACCCCTTGGGGGGTGGAACGACAAGAAGCCTTCCCCTTGGGAGGGGAAGGTGTCTGCCGTACGGCAGACGGATGAGGTGTCGAGACCTGCCCCTACTTGTGGGGGCGGGCGGCGCGGCTTTGCCGCGTCAGGTGGGGGTGGCGTTCGTCATTTCGAGGAGCGGAACGACGAAGTAAGAACGAAGTCCGCTAACACAATACTTGGTCGCAATAAGATTCTTCGCGGATGAGCAATCCGATGAAAGCCAAACTTATTCGGCTCAGAATGACGGCTATCATAATGTGACCCTTCGGCACGCTCAGGGTGACGGATTTTTATTCCCCACTCCCTGAATCCCCCTCCCCAAGGAGGAGGTGGGGCGGCGTTTGGATCCCCTCATTCATATGATAAAAAGGCAACCGTGGGTTGCCTTTTTGCATGTCCTTTTCGGACATGGGTGGCGCGTTTTATGTCTGAACGTGAAAATGCAAGAGAATTTTCCTATCGTCGGCGGCCGCGCGGTGACGGCCGCGCGGCCGCCCTGCATAAGATGGAGTGACCGCCTTCGGCGATAGGGAGTTCTACAAATGCAATGGTTTACGGTTCTCGATCCCTGGTTACAGGCCCTCATCATTTCATCAGTCATGTATGCGGCGACCGCGCTCGGCGCGACGCTCGTGTTCTTCTCTTCCAAATTCAACGAGACCGCGCTCACGGCGATCACGGGCGCGGCGGCGGGCATCATGATCGCGGCGAGTTTTTTCTCGCTGCTCTTGCCCGCGCTCGGCTATGAAAGCGTTCTCCCCGATTACCTCACCGTGACGCTTGCCTTCCTCTTGGGGGGAGCGTTTCTCATCCTTTCCGACCTCTTCTTCGGCAGACGCCCGCCGCGCTTTGGCGGCATGGGCAGGGAAGGGTGTCTGCTCTTTCTTGCCGTCACCATGCACAATATCCCCGAAGGGATGGCGGTGGGGGTGGCGCTCGCCGCGGGAAACGCGCAGGGTGCGGTGCTTTCCGCGCTCATCTTTGCGCTCGGCATCGCCGTGCAGAACTTCCCGGAGGGGGCGTGCGTGGCCTTCCCGCTCCGCGCGCAGGGGATGCGTCCGCGCCGCGCCTTCTTCTTCTCGCAGGGTTCGGGTGCGGTGGAGATCCCCGCATGCGTCCTCGGCGCCGTCGCCGCTACCTTCATCGAGGGTCTCATGCCGTGGGCGCTCGCCTTCTCCGCCGGCGCGATGATCGCCGTCGTCTGCTCCGAACTCATTCCCGCCTGTTTTGCGGGCAACAAGTCCGTCGCGTCCGCGGGCGTTCTCATCGGGTTCTGCGTCATGATGATCCTCGATATCGCGCTCGGTTAGCGATGTATAATTCCCGCGGCGGGGTGCATACTTCGGGTATGGAAACAGAAGGAAAGAGTGCAAAAAAAAGGGAAGAGACGCGCGCCGTGAAACATGAAGTTTCAACGCCGCCCAAAGAAAACGAGCATACCATGTCCGCGAGACGCATTGCAGTCATCGTCGGCGCATCGTCGGGGATCGGCCGCGAAACGGCGCTTCGCCTGCTTGCGCGCGGATACCGCGTATATAATATTTCGCGCACGCCGTTCAAGGGCGAGCGCGTCAAGACCATCGCGGCGGATGCGGCCATCGAGGGGGAAGTGGAGGCCGCCGTGAAAGAAGCGGGGGAGGATGCGGGGGCCATCGACCTCTTTGTCTACTCTGCGGGGTTTTCCATGGCCGCGCCCATCGAACACGCCAAGAGCGGGGATTACCGGTATCTCTTTGAGGTCAACTATTTCGGCGCGGTGGAGGCATTGCGCGCGGCGGCACCCTATCTCAAAAGAAGGGGCGGGCGGGCAGTTCTCGTGGGGTCGCTCGGCGGAGATATGCCCATCCCGTATGATAGTTTTTATTCCTCTTCGAAGGCCGCGCTTGAAATGCTTGCGCGCGAGGCCGATCTCGAATTGCGGCCGTACGGCGTGCGCGTCTCCGCGCTTCTTCCGGGCGGGACGGCGACGGACTTCACCTATGCGAGAAGGATATACAGCGAGGAGGAGAGCCTGACCTATGCGCCGTCGGTGAAGAAGGCCTCGGCCGCGCTCGCGAATATGGAGCAGGGCGGCATGAATCCTTCCCTCGTCGCGGAGGCGGTCATCAAGCTCGCCGCGAGGCCGAATCCGCCTACCGTGTCTGCGGTGGGGGGCAAAAACAACCTCGTGCGCTATGTGAGCAAGATGCTCCCCGAACGCGTCACCGATTGGTTCGTGCGGAAGAAGTTCAACCAGAGATAACCGCGGGGGGCTTCTCGCTGTCCCTTTTAGGTCGCAAAACGCGCTTCTCGCACATCAGCACGGTGTGCTGTGGGCGGCGTTTTGCGGTGAGTGTCCGCGCGAGGTTTCTAGTGTATTCTAAGCGCGTCACGAGCCGCAGGCGAAGTAGCGCATCGGATGGCGCGAACGGTGACCGTCCGACCGAGGCTTCTATTTATTATCGAAGGTCGCCACGAGCCAAAGGCGAAGTAACGCGGGGTTTCTACCCGCGTGAGACAAGTGGCCGAATGAAATGAGGCCGAAAGGGTTTCAAAACCCCTCAGTCTCGCTTCGCTCGCCAGCTCCCCTACAAGGGGCGCCAAGAGCGGACCCTGCTGTTCCCGCAAACGTCATTCCGAACGAAGTGAGGAATCTCGTCCTTAGATTTCTCACCCCTGCGGGGTTCGAAATGACGTACTCGGCTGCCCACGCCTTCCCCTTGGGAGGGGAAGGTGTCTGCCGAACGGCAGACGGATGAGGTGCAATTTTAATAACACCCCTTCCGTCGATCGCCTATGCTCGCGCCACCCACCCCTCAAGGGGTGGGCGAGGTTATACTCGTCGCCCCTAATAGGGAGATGTCACGGTGAGGGTGTAGGAATTTCCCAATTTTGTGTTCGAGTTTTACAAGGTGCGATTTTTCATCAATATCTTTCCGAACGCTTGACGAAAAGGCGGGTCCTGTACTATAATGATACCATGAACGGGACAAGATATGTTGGCCGCAAATGCGGCGTCCATCCATTAAGATCGTCCATCTGAGGCAGGTTTTTTCGCGCGAAAAAACCGCCTCATTTACTTTTCACGGAGGTTATTCATGAAGAAAGTTGCCGTCATCATGGGAAGCGATTCCGATCTGCCCGTTGTGGAAAAGGCGTTCGGAGTTTTTGAACGCTTTTCCGTTCCCTTTGAAGTACGCGTCCTTTCGGCGCACCGCACGCCCGCGGAAGCCATGGACTTTGCGGCCCACGCCGCCGAAAACGGCTTCGGCGTCATCATCGCGGCGGCGGGTATGGCGGCGCACCTTGCGGGCGCGCTCGCCGCAAATACCGTTCTGCCCGTCATCGGCATCCCCGTGAAGTCGGGCGCGCTCGGCGGCATGGACGCCCTCCTCTCCACCGTGCAGATGCCCTCCGGGATCCCCGTGGCGACGGTCGCCATCGACGGCGCGAAGAATGCCGCTTACCTCGCCGCGGAAATTTTGGCCCTCTCGGATGCGGACCTCGGCGGAAAACTCCTTGCGGCCAGAAGAGAGGATGCCGCGCTGGTCTTGAAGAAGAACGCCGCCATCCAAAGCCAATATCGCGTTTGAGGCTTCGCCGGTTGCAGAGTTTCATTTCATCGTATAAAATTTTAAGGAGATACAATCATGCAAAAAGTTGAGCAGCTCTATGAGGGCAAGGCAAAGAAGGTCTATGCCACCGACGACCCCGCGCTCGTCATCGTCTCCTATAAGGACGACGCGACGGCGTTCAACGGTCTCAAAAAAGGCACCATTGCGGGCAAGGGCGTCGTCAATAACCGCATGACCAACATGATGATGCGCCTGTTGGAAGAAAAGGGCGTTCCCACGCACTTCGTGGAAGAGCTTTCCGACCGCGAGACCCTCGTCAAAAAGGTGAAGATCGTGCCGCTCGAAGTCATCATCCGCAACGTCTCCGCAGGGTCGTTTTCCAAGCGTTACGGCGTAAAGGAGGGCATCGTCTTTGATGCGCCCACCATCGAGTTCTCTTATAAGAACGACGAACTCGGCGACCCGCTCCTCAATACATACCACGCGCTCGCCTTGAAGCTCGCGACCAAAGAGGAGATCGCCCTCATCGAAAAGTACGCGTTTACGGTAAACGAGGTCCTCAAAGAGTACTTCCTCGCCCTCGGCGTCAAGCTCATCGACTTCAAACTCGAATTCGGAAAGACGGCGGACGGGACCATCGTCCTCGCCGACGAAATTTCCCCCGATACCTGCCGTTTCTGGGATGCAAAGACGGATGAAAAATTGGATAAAGACCGCTTCCGCCGCGACATGGGTGGGGTCGAGGACGCGTACAGGGAAATTTTCAAGCGCGTCACGAGCCGCCCCGCAAACTGATTTCCCCGTGCGGGACCGGGAGGAACCATGGCTGAAATTCACGAAGAATGCGGGGTGTTCGGCATCTTTGCCCCCCAAAAGCAGGACGTCGCTTCGACGGCGTATTACGCGCTCTTCGCCCTCCAACACAGGGGGCAGGAATCGGCGGGCATCGTCGTGAACGACGACGGCGTGCTCAGGACCTACAAGGATACGGGCCTCGTCAACGACGTGTTCACGGCAGAGACGCTCAGCCGTCTCGGCGAGGGTAACATGGCCATCGGCCACGTCCGCTATTCCACGACGGGTTCGGGCGGGCGCGAAAACGCCCAGCCCATCGTCGTCAACCACTTGAAGGGCAACATGGCGCTTGCCCACAACGGGAACCTCGTGAACGCCTCCGAACTCAGGATCGAGCTGGAAAACGAGGGGAGCATCTTCCATACGACTTCGGATAGCGAGGTCATCTCCTACATCATCACCAAGGAGCGCGTCAGGCGCCGTTCCATCGAGGAGGCCGTGCTTGCCGCCATGGAGAGATTGCACGGCGCATACTCGTTTATCGTGATGTCTCCCTCCAAACTCATTGCCGCGCGCGACCCCCACGGGTTCCATCCGCTCTGCTACGGCGTCCGCGCGGACGGCTCCTACATCGTCGCCTCCGAGAGCTGTGCGCTCGATGCGGTGGGGGCCACGCTCGTCCGCGAGCTGGATGCGGGCGAGATGCTCGTCTTTACCAAGGACGGCCCCGTCTCGGACAGGACGCATTGCGGCAAGAGCAAGCACATGTGCGTGTTCGAGTACCTCTATATCGCCCGTCCCGACTCCGTCATTGAGGGGAAGTCCGTCCACGAGGCGAGAAAACAGGCGGGCAGGTTCCTCGCGGAACGCTATCCCATCCGTGCCGATATCGTCGTCGGCGTTCCCGATTCGGGGCTGGACGCCGCCTATGGCTATGCCGAGGCTTCGGGGATCCCCTATGGCATCGGCTTCATCAAAAATAAGTATATCGGCCGCACCTTCATCGCCCCCGGACAGGCCGCGCGGGAGGACAAGGTGCGCATCAAGCTCAACGTTCTGAAATCGGCCATCGAGGGCAAGCGGGTCATCCTCGTGGACGACTCCATCGTGCGCGGCACGACCTGTGCGCGCATCGTGAAAATGCTCCGCGGCGCGGGCGCGACGGAGGTGCATCTGCTCTCCTCCGCACCTGCCTTTCTGAACCCCTGTTATTACGGCACGGACATCGACTCGCGCGACAATTTGATCGCGTGCCACCATACCGTGTCCGAGATCGCCGCGATCATCGGCGCCGATTCGGTGGGGTATCTCCCGCTCGAAAAGGTGGCCTTGCTCACGGGCGGCGACGGCACGGGCTTTTGCTCCGCCTGCTTCGACGGAAACTATCCCACGGAGATCCCTTCCGAGACCATGAAGAGCAGATTCGAGCGTTGGGCAAGGCCCATCTCGGAAAACCCCAAGTTCAAGAAATAACACCGTACCCACAGGAGGACCCATGCAAAAGAGCTATTCCGAAAGTTACAAGGCGGCGGGGGTGGATATCACCGCCGGTTACAGGGCGGTCGAACTCATGAAACAGCACGTCGCCCGCACCATCCCCGGCGGCAAGGCAGACGTCATCGGCGGCTTCGGGGGGCTGTTCCCTCTCGACGTCGCGGGGATGAAGTCGCCCGTTCTCGTATCGGGGACGGACGGCGTGGGTACCAAATTGCGCATCGCGCAACTTCTCGGCCGCCACGGCACCATCGGCATCGACTGCGTCGCCATGTGCGTCAACGACGTCTTGTGCTGCGGGGCGCGGCCGCTCTTCTTCCTCGATTACATCGCCTGCGGGAAGAACGTCCCCGAAAAGATCGCGGAGATCGTCGGCGGCGTTGCGGAGGGATGCGTGCGCGCGGGCTGCCGCCTGATCGGCGGCGAAACGGCCGAACATCCGGGGATCATGCCCGCGGATGACTATGACATCGCAGGCTTTACCGTGGGCATCGTGGACCGCGAAAAGATCATCGACGGCACGAAGATGCGGGCGGGAGACGTCATGCTCGCCCTGCCCTCGACGGGCGTGCATTCCAACGGTTTTTCCCTTGTACGCAAGGTCTTTCAAGTGGAGGAGACGGATTTGGAGGCACCCATGTCCGAACTCGGAGGCCGTTCTTTGGGGGATGCGCTTCTGGAACCCACGGCGATCTATGTAAGGCCCATGCTCGCGCTCTTTGAAAACGTCGAAGTTTTGGGCGTGGCGCACATCACGGGCGGCGGCTTCTATGAGAACATCCCGCGCTCGCTTCCCGCGGGGTTGGGCGTACGCATCGCGCGCGGGGACGTGCGTACCCCGCCCGTCTTCGGCCTCATCCAAAGGCGCGGCGGCATTTTGGAACACGATATGTTCAACACCTTCAACATGGGGGTGGGGATGACGGCCGTCGTGCATGCGGCGGATGCGCAACGCGCCATCGGGGTCCTCGCCGCGCACGGCGTAGACGCCTATGTGCTTGGCGCCGTCTGCGAAGGCGAAGGCGTGGAACTCGTATAGTACGGGAGGCGCATATGCAGGATAAAATTCGCATCGCCGTGCTGTGTTCGGGCGGCGGGACCAACTTTCAGGCGCTCTTGAACGCGCAGGAGGCGGGCCTCATTCCCGACGGGGAAGTGGTTCTTGCCGTCTGCGACCATGCGGGGGCGTTCGTCCTCGAACGGGCGAAAAGGGCGGGCGTTCCCGCGGCGGTATTCGACCGCAACGAGATTCCCGACCGCGCCGAACGGGAGGCGAAGATCCTCGCGCTTCTCCAACGCGAGCGCATCGGCCTCGCCGTGTTCGCGGGCTTTATGACCATTCTCTCGGAGAAGTTCACATCCGCCTTCCAAGGGCGCGCCGTCAATATCCATCCCGCCCTGCTTCCGAGCTTCGGCGGCAGGGGCATGTACGGGCTTCACGTTCACGAAGCCGTTTTGAAGGCGGGCGTCAAGGTGACGGGCGCGACCGTGCATTACGTCACCGACGTGTGCGACGGCGGCCCCATCATCGCCCAGAGGGCGGTGGAAGTAAAGGAGGGCGATACGCCCTTGGTTTTGCAAAAGCGCGTCATGCGCGAGGCCGAGTGGGTCATTCTCCCCGAAGCCGTGGAAGAGGTGTGTAAAAAACTGAAAGGAGCATCATATGGCAAATAGGGCAAAGAATTTGGGGCGGCTTTTGGCGGCAAACGAGTATCCCGGACGGGGCATCGTCGTCGGGAGATCCCGCGACGGGAAGAAGGCGATGTTTGCCTACTTCATCATGGGCAGGAGCGAGAACAGCCGCAACCGCGTGTTCGCCGAATACGGCGACGAACTCAGGACGGAACCTTTCGACGCTTCAAAGGTCGCCGATCCCTCCCTCATCATCTATTCCCCCGTCAAAACCGTGGGCGGGGACATCATCGTGACCAACGGCGACCAGACGGACAGCATCCAGGCCTTTTTGGAGAAGGGCGTCTGTTTCCGCCGCGCGCTCATGCAGCGCACGTTTGAGCCGGATGCGCCCCACTATACCCCCCGCATCAGCGCGGTATTGCACCTTGGGGGCAAGCCTTCGGAGTATTCTTACGAACTCTCCATCCTGAAATGCGCCGACGGGAAGGGCGTGAAGTGCAACCGCCAATTTTTCCTCTATGAGGCCGTGAGCGGCTTGGGCCACTTCCTGCATACCTATCGGAGAAACGGCGACCCGCTCCCTTCCTTTCAGGGCGAACCCGTGTGCGTGAAGATCAAGAGCGATCTCCATGCCTTCGCCGATGAGATCTGGGAAAACCTCAACGCCGAGAACAAGATTTCGCTCTATTGCCGCGCCGTCGATTTGAAAACGGGCAAGTCCGAGCGCGTTCTCTACAACAAAAACAAGTGACATGGGGTGCGAAAAATGAACGAATTTTCCTTGAAGTACGGCTGTAATCCCAACCAAAAGCCCGCGCGCATCTTCATGGAGAACGGCGGGGACCTGCCCGTCGAGATCCTGAACGGGCGGCCGGGGTATATCAACTTCCTCGACGCGCTCAATTCATGGCAGCTCGTGAAAGAGCTGAAAGAGAGTACGGGCATGGTGGTGGCGACGAGCTTCAAGCACGTTTCGCCCACCTCCGCGGCCGTCGGGAAAAAACTTGCCCCCGCGCTCAAAAAGGCCTGTTTTGTTGACGACATCGAGGGTCTCGACGACAGTCCGCTCGCATGCGCATACGCCCGTGCGCGCGGCACCGACCGCATGTCCTCCTTCGGCGATTGGATCGCCCTCTCCGACGAGTGCGACGAAGTGACGGCGCGCATCATCGCGCGGGAAGTCTCGGACGGCATCATCGCGCCCGCCTATTCCCCCAAGGCGCTCGAAATCCTGAAAAATAAGCGCAAGGGCGCCTACAACATCGTACAGATCGATAAGGACTATGTTCCCGCGCCCATCGAACGCAAGCAGGTGTTCGGCGTCACCTTCGAACAGGGGCGCAACGATTTCAAGATCGGCCGCGAACTTTTGGGGGATATCGTGACGAAGAACAAGCATCTGCCCGAAGAGAAGGCGGTGGACCTCATCATCTCGCTCATCACGCTCAAATATACGCAGTCCAATTCCGTCTGTTTTGCGGCGGACGGACAGGCCATCGGCGTGGGGGCGGGGCAGCAATCGCGCATCCACTGTACGCGCCTTGCGGCGCAGAAGGCCGACCTCTGGCATCTCAGACAGCACGAAAAGGTCCTCTCCCTGCAATTTGCGGAGGGCGTGGGGCGGCCCGAAAAGAACAACATCATCGATTTGTACCTCTCCGACGACGCGGAGGAAGTCTTGGCGGAGGGCGAATGGCAGAAGAATTTTGCCGTGCGGCCCCAGCCCTTTACCCGCGAAGAAAGAGCGGAATATCTCGCGGGCATTCGGGGCGTGTCCCTCGGCAGCGACGCCTTTTTCCCGTTTTCGGATAACATCGAGCGGGCCTACCGCAGCGGCGTGACGTACGTCGCCGAGCCGGGCGGCTCCGTGCGCGACGACCTCGTGATCGGGGCGGCGGATAGGCACGATATGTTCATGTGCTTCACAGGACTGCGTTTGTTCCATCATTGACGGGCGAACTGCGTATAAGCTACGCGATACTTCGTCGAAGATGTGCTTCCCTCGGTCGTGTACGTCCTTAGTACACTCCCGTCGGGAATGCTCCTTCTCCTCGTCTCGCTTGCTTCTCCGCAGTTGAGGTAACCATAACGCTTGTTCGGGCTATTCACGCCCTGCGGGCGCGCCCCTTCGGGGCGCAACCGTTGCCTCCCCCCTTTTACCAGAGGGGGGAGGGTAGGGTGGGGGGTGGTGTACCCTTTCTGCCCGAACGAGCGGGGCATCGACCCGCCACGCCAAAGCGACGGGCCGCTTCTACCCCCTCCCACGGGAGGGGGACTCCCCAAGGGGGTGGGGCGCATGGGTAGCGTCCTGCCCGAACGAGCTATTCACGCCCTGCGGGCGCGCTTGCTGTCCCTGAAAGGGAAAGTACCCTAAGCGAAGCGAAGGGGGAAAGGGTTTCAAAACCCCTCAGTCACTCGCAAGCTCGTGACAGCTCCCCTATAAGGGGCGCCAAGTCCTCGTTCCCAAGGGGGTAGGCCTTCCGCTGTCCCCCAAAAAATTCCGCAAAAAGGTATATCATGGATATTTTAGTGATCGGCGGCGGCGGCCGTGAACATGCCGTCATCCAAACCTTAAAAAAGAGTCCCAAGTGCGGGAAGATCTACTGCCTTCCCGGCAACGGCGGCATCGCGCGCGATGCGGAGTGCTATCCCGTCAAGGCGACCGACTTGGACGGCATCGCGGAATTTGCGAAAACGCATCCCGTGGACCTCGCCGTCGTCACGCCCGACGACCCGCTCGTCTTGGGTCTGGTGGATAGGCTCGAAGCGCTCGGCATCCCCTGTTTCGGCCCCGAAAAAAAGGCCGCCATCATCGAAGGGAGCAAGGTATTTTCCAAACATCTCATGCAAAAATACGGCATCCCGACGGCGGCTTCGGCAGAATTTGACGACCCCATGTCCGCGGTCTCCTATCTCGAAACGTGTTCTTACCCCGTCGTCGTGAAGGCAGACGGCCTCGCGCTCGGCAAGGGCGCGGTCATCGTGAATACCCTCGCGGAGGGGAAGGCGGCCGTCCGCGAGATGATGGTGGAAAAGGTGTTCGGCGAGAGCGGGAGCCGCATCCTCATCGAGGAGTTTCTCACGGGCCCCGAAGTCTCCGTTCTCTCCTTTACCGACGGCAACACCGTCGTCCCCATGGTATCTTCCATGGACCACAAGCGCGCCCTCGATGGCGATATGGGGCCGAATACGGGCGGCATGGGTACGGTCGCGCCCAATCCTTACTACACTCCCGATATCGCCGCGCGTTGCATGCGGGAGATCTTCTTGCCCACGATTGAGGCGATGAAGCGGGAGGGCCGCACCTTCCGCGGGTGCCTTTACTTCGGCCTGATGCTCACCGCGGACGGCCCCAAGGTCATCGAATACAACTGCCGCTTCGGGGATCCCGAAACGCAGGTCGTGTTGCCGCTCCTCGAAAGCGACCTCATCGACATCATGCTCGCGGTGCATAGCGGAACGCTGACCGCGGACATGGTACGCTTCTCTTCTGCGCATGCGTGCTGCGTCGTGCTTGCCTCGGAGGGGTACCCCAAGCGCTATCGCACGGGCTATGAGATCGCGCTCCCCGCGGCGGGGGCGGGCGAATACCTCTTCATCGCGGGCGCAAAACAGGAGGGGGAGATGCTCGTGACGGCGGGCGGCCGCGTTCTCGGCGCAGTTGCAACGGCCCCCACGCTCCAAGAAGCCGTGGGCGGCGCCTATGCGCTCGCGGGGCGCGTGCGCTTTGCAAACGCATATATGCGCAAGGATATCGGCGCAAGGGCGCTGAAAGCGGAGTGAGACTTCTCCGCAGACGAGAAAACATCGGAGGAAATTATGGTTTACCGGGTTTACGTAGAGAAAAAAGAGGGTTTTGACCACGAGGCAAAGCGGTTGCTTTCCGATTGCCGCGAACTTTTGGAACTCACGAACGTGGAGAACGTCCGCATTCTCAACCGCTATGACGCGGAGGATATCGACGAAGCGCTCTTCAAAAAATGCGTCTCCACCGTCTTTTCCGAGCCGCAGATGGATACCGCCTCGGAGTGGGTGGATTTAGGCGGGGCGCGCGTGTTTGCCGCCGAATATCTGCCCGGCCAGTTCGACCAGCGTGCGGATTCGGCCGCGCAGTGCATCCAGCTCGTCTCCATGGGCGGGCGGCCCGTCATCCGTACGGCCAAGGTGTATGCGCTTTACGGCCCCGTCACCGAGGAGGACATCGCGGCTGTCAAGAAGTACGTCATCAACCCCGTGGAGCGCAGGGAAGCGAGCCTCGCCATCCCCGATACGCTCAAACTCGCCCACCCCGTCCCCTTAGACGTGGAGATCCTCGAAGGCTTCCGCGACCTCGATGAGCAGGGCATTGCCGCGTTCATCGGAAAGTACGCCCTCGCGATGGACGGGGACGACCTCGCCTTTTGCCGTGACTATTTCCGCACCGAGATGCGCGACCCCACGCTCACCGAGATCCGTATGATCGACACCTATTGGTCCGACCACTGCCGCCATACCACCTTTCTGACCACGCTCGACGGGGTCTCCTTCGAGGATGAGTTGTTGCAGAAGGCTTACGGCGACTATCTCGCCGCACGCAGCGAACTCGGCCGTACTTCGCCCGTCAACCTCATGGATATCGCGACCATCGCCTGTAAGCTCCTCAAAAAGAGGGGACTTCTCGATAAACTCGATGAGAGCGGGGAGGTCAACGCCTGCACCGTGCGCACCAAGGTGCGCGTGGACGGCGCGGACGAGGACTATCTGCTCCTCTTCAAGAACGAGACGCACAACCATCCCACCGAGATCGAGCCGTTCGGCGGCGCCGCCACCTGCATCGGCGGGGCCATCCGCGATCCGCTCTCCGGCAGGGGGTATGTGTATGCCGCCATGCGCGTCACGGGCGCGGCCGACCCCCTCGTACCCGTCAAGGATACCATGGCGGGCAAGCTCCCCCAGCGCCAGCTCGTGACGACGGCCGCAAACGGCTACTCCTCTTACGGCAACCAGATCGGCCTTGCCACGGGGCAGGTGGACGAACTCTATCATCCCGGTTATGCCGCCAAACACCTTGAAATCGGCGCGGTCATCGCGGCGGCGCCCCGTGAAAACGTGCGCAGGGAAGTTCCCATGCCCGGCGATAAAGTCATCCTGCTCGGCGGCAGAACGGGCCGCGACGGCTGCGGCGGCGCGACGGGGTCCTCCAAATCCCACACGCTCCGTTCGCTTTCGGAATGCGGCGCGGAGGTGCAGAAGGGCAACGCCCCCGAAGAGCGCAAACTCCAACGTCTGTTCCGCAACAGGGAGGCCATGCTTCTCGTCAAACGCTGCAACGACTTCGGGGCGGGCGGCGTCTCCGTCGCCATCGGCGAACTTGCGGACGGCCTCGATATCGACCTCGACCTCATCCCCAAGAAATACGACGGCCTCGACGGCACCGAGCTTGCCATCTCCGAATCGCAGGAGCGCATGGCGGTGGTGGTGCAAGCGGACAGGGCGGAGGACTTCATCCGCCTCGCGGCGGCGGAAAATCTGGAAGCGACGGCCGTCGCCACCGTCACCCAGGAACCCCGCCTCAGGATGCGCTGGAACGGCAAGACCATCGTGGACCTTTCGCGCGGATTTTTGAATTCCAACGGCGCGGAAAAACATACTTCGGCCGCGCCCGCAAAGTGCGCCGACTACAAAAAAGAGATACCCATGTCCTTCGTCGGCGGCATGAAGGCGCTTGCGGGGGACCTCAACGTCTGCTCCAAGCGCGGCCTTGCCGAACGCTTCGATTCGACGATCGGCGCGGGGACCGTTTTCATGCCCTTCGGCGGAAAATATCAGATGACCCCGCCGCAGGCGATGGTCCACCTCGTCGCCACCGAACACGGCCACACGGATACCGCCTCGTACATGGCATGGGGCGGCAATCCCTATGTCCTCGAAAAGAGTCCCTATCACGGGGCGTATTTGGCCGTCGTGGAGAGCGTATGCAAGCTGATCGCGTCGGGCGCGTCCTTTGAGGACGTGTACCTCTCATTGCAGGAATATTTCCCGAAGCCCGGCAAGGACCCCGCGCGCTGGGGACAGCCGCTTGCGGCTCTGCTCGGCGCGTTCAAGGCGCAGACCGAACTCGGCGTTGCGGCCATCGGCGGCAAGGATTCCATGAGCGGCACCTTTGAGAACATCGACGTCCCGCCCACACTCATCTCCTTTGCCGTGACGGCGGGAAAGGCCTCCGAAGCCGTCTCGCCCGAATTTAAGGGAGCGGGCCACAAGGTGGTGTTGCTTGCGCCCGTCTATGATATGAACGGCCTGCCCGTGACGGCTTCCCTGCTTGCCAACATGCGCGCGGTGACGGCGCTCGTGCGCTCAGGGAAGGCGCTCGCCGTCTATACGCCGGGGTACGGCGGCGTTGCCGAGGCGGTGCTGAAAATGAGCCTCGGAAACAAAATCGGCTTCCGCTTCTCGGACATGGTATCCCTCGATACGGTCTTTGGCTATCGCTATGGGGCCTTCATCATCGAACTGAAAGAGGAGATCGACCTCGGCGAAGAACTCGGAAAGACCACGGATGCCGAGACCATCGTACGCGGGTTAGACCTGCTCTCGCTCTCCGAACTGCAAAGCATTTACGAGGGCAAGCTGGAACCCGTCTATCCCACCAATTCCAAGGCGTCCGTGCGCCCGGTGTGGAACTTCACCTATGAGGGCGCGTGTCCGCTCGTCGCGCAGGCGAAGTATGCTTCCCCGAAGGCGCTCATCCCCGTATTTCCGGGTACCAACTGCGAATACGATACGGCGAAGGCGTTCGAGAGCGCGGGTGCGGCGTGCGACGTCTTCGTCATCCGTAACCGCACGGGGGAGGACGTCATGCGCTCGGCGGAGGAATTTGCGCGCCGCATGAAGGAGGCGCAGATCGTATTCATCCCCGGAGGATTTTCGGGCGGCGACGAACCCGACGGCTCCGGGAAGTTCATCACGGCCTTTTTCCGCAACGAGGCCATCAGGGAGCAGGTGAAGCTGCTCTTGGAGACGCGGGACGGCCTCATGGGCGGCATCTGCAACGGGTTTCAGGCGCTCATCAAGTTGGGCCTCGTGCCTTACGGAAAGATCATAGATACCGACGCGAACTGCCCGACGCTCACCTATAACGACATCGGGCGGCACCAGAGCCGTATCGTGCGCGTGCGGGTGGCTTCCGTCAACTCGCCGTGGCTTTCGGGCGTACGGGTGGGCGACGTATTTTCCGTACCCGTCTCGCACGGCGAGGGCAAATTCGTCTGTCCCGACGAGCTGATGATGTCACTCGCGGAGAAGGGGCAGGTGATGACGCAATACGTGGATCTCGATGACCGCGCAAGTATGAATGTGCGCTTCAATCCCAACGGCAGTGCGTATGCCGTGGAGGGCATTCTGTCCCCCGATGGGCGCGTATTCGGGAAGATGGGCCATGCCGAGCGCGTGGGTGCGGGTCTCTATAAGAACGTACCGGGCGAATACGATATGAAACTCTTCGAGAGCGCAGTGAGATATTTTAAGTAAGTTCACGAAATAGGTTCACGAAATTTGTTTGGGCGACGACTTACCTTGCTGTCCCCTTTGGGGAAAGTGGCCCAACGGGCCGAAAGGGGTTTTCATACTCCAAACAAATTTCCGTGAGGGAAATATAGGTTGACGCCTTCACTTACTTGGTCCTCTCATACGTTCCAACGGACAAGAAGCAAACAGGGCTTTGCAAATTGGGTCGCCCACGCCCGAAATGAATTCCGCCTAAGGCAAGTGATTGGAATGGGTTCACGAAATTTGTTTGGGCATACCTCTTGCCTCCCCCCTTATACATGAGGGGGGAGGGTAGGGTGGGGGGTGTACATCAACTAACCCCAAACAAATTTCCGTGAGGGAAATATACTTTTGCGCCTTAACTTACTTGGTCCTCTCATACGTTCCAACGGACAATAAGCAAACAGGGCTTTGCAAATTGGGTCGCCCACGCCCGAAATGAATTCGGGCTAAGGCAAGTAATTGGAAGCCCTACCCCCTACGGGGGGAGGGTGGCACGAGCAACGCGAGTGACGGATGGGGGGGGATCTAACCCTATTCCCCCCACCACCGCCCTGCGGGCGGAGCCTCCCCCCAAAGGGGTAGGCCTTGCGTCAAGCCCTGACGCGCAAGAGACGGAATAAGATTTTACCAATAAAAGGAGCATATATGAAATCAGATATCGAGATCGCGCAAGCGGCAAAAAAACGCCCCATCCTCGAAATTGCCCAAAAACTCGGCCTCGGCGAAGAGGATATCGAGTATTACGGCAAGTATAAGGCGAAGATCCTGCCTTCCGCGCTCGCGGGCAAGCGGGAAAAGGGCAAGCTCATCTTGGTCACGGCCATCACGCCCACGCCTGCGGGCGAAGGCAAGACGACGACCACCATCGGCCTCGCGGACGGCCTCGCCCGCATCGGAAAACAGGTCGTCGTGGCGCTGAGGGAACCCTCGCTGGGACCCGTGTTCGGCATCAAAGGGGGCGCCGCGGGCGGCGGCTATGCGCAGGTCGTCCCCATGGAGGATATCAACCTGCATTTTACGGGCGACTTCCATGCCATCGGCGCGGCAAACAACCTGCTCGCAGCCATGCTCGATAATCACATCTTTCAGGGCAACGCGCTCGGCATCGACCCCGCGCGCATCACATGGAAGCGGTGCGTGGATATGAACGATCGCCAGCTCCGCTACATCGAGGACGGCCTCGGCGGCCCCAAGTCCGGCGTTCCCCGCAAGGACGGCTTCGATATCACCGTCGCCTCCGAAGTCATGGCCGTCTTGTGCCTTGCCTCCTCGTTTGCCGACCTCAAAGCGCGCCTTGCGCGCATCATCGTGGGCTATACTTACGAAGGCAAGCCCGTCACGGCGGGAGATTTGAAGGCGGCGGGGGCAATGGCGGCGCTCTTGAAGGACGCCATGAAGCCCAACCTCGTGCAGACGCTCGAAGGGACGCCCGCCCTCGTCCACGGCGGACCCTTCGCCAACATCGCGCACGGCTGTAATTCCGTCGCGGCGACCCGCGCGGCCCTGCAACTCGGCGACTACGTCGTCACCGAAGCGGGCTTCGGCGCAGACCTCGGCGCGGAAAAATTTCTCGATATCAAGTGCCGCTTTGCCGGGCTGAGACCCGCGGCCGTCGTCATCGTGGCAACGGTGCGCGCCCTCAAAATGCACGGCGGCGTACCCAAGACGGAGCTTGCGGGAGAAAATCTTGCCGCCCTCGAACGGGGACTTCCCAACCTTCTCCGCCACGTCTCCAATATCAAAAACGTCTATGGGCTTCCCGCCGTCGTCGCAGTCAACCGCTTCCCGACGGATACCGACGCCGAAATACAGCTCGTCATCGAACGCTGCCGTGCGCTCGGCGTCAATACGTGCCTCTCCACCGTATGGGCGGAGGGCGGCAAGGGGGGCGAAGCGCTCGCCGCCGAGGTCGTGCGCCTGTGCGGGGAGAAGAGCGAGTTCCGCTATTGTTACGGCGACGAACTCTCCCTCAAAGAGAAGATCCATGCCGTCGTCACGAAAATTTACGGCGGCAAGGGCGTCGTCTACACGCCCGAAGCGGAGGAGCAGATCGCAACGCTTGAACGGCTCGGCTTCGGACATGCCCCCGTCTGCATGGCTAAAACGCAATATTCCTTCTCCGACGACCAGACCAAACTCGGCGCGCCGACGGGGTTCGACGTCACCGTCCGCGCCGCTAAGGTCTCCGCAGGCGCGGGGTTCGTCGTCGTCCTCACGGGCAATATCATGACGATGCCGGGGCTTCCCAAGGTACCGGCCGCGGAAAATATCGACGTGGACGGGAACGGCAACATCACGGGACTGTTCTGATGGATGAAAAGGAACTTTTGAAACAGGCGGTGCCGCCGCTGCTCGGCTGGTACCGCCTTTGCAAGCGGGATCTGCCGTGGCGCAAAGAGAGAACGCCTTATCGCGTCCTCGTCTCCGAACTCATGCTCCAACAGACGCGCGTGGAGGCGGTGAAGGAGCGCTATGTGGAATTTTTGCGCCGCTTCCCGACGGCGGAAAGGCTCGCTTCCGCCTCCGAGGAAGAGGTGATGAAGGCGTGGGAGGGCCTCGGCTATTATTCCCGCGCGCGCAACCTGTATCGGGCCGCCAAGATCATCGCCGAAGAGGGCTTTCCTCAGACATGGGTGGGGGTAAGAGCGTTGCCGGGGGTGGGCGACTACACTGCGGGAGCCATCTCTTCCATCGCGCTCGGCGTCGCCGCGCCCGCCGTGGACGGCAATGTTCTGCGTATTTTGACGAGATTTTTCGCCGATTCCCGCAATATCGGCGACCAAGCCGCAAAAAAATACTTCTCCGAGCTTTTAAGGGCGGTGTATCCGCCAGAAGCGGGCGAGTTTACCGAGGCCTTGATGGAACTCGGCGCCATCGTCTGCGTCCCCAATGGACCTCCGATGTGCGGGGCATGTCCGTGGTCTGCCCTCTGCAAAGCGCATGCGGCGGGGACGGAAGAGCAGTTTCCCGTACGCAGTGAAAAGCGGGCGAGAAGGGTGGAAGAACTCGATGTGTACGTGTTGAAGCACGGCAATGAATTTGCCCTCGAAAAACGCGGCGCGGGGCTTTTGGCGGGCCTCTATGGGTTCCCGTGCGTCCGCCGCGGCGAAACGTTCCCCGCGGCGGGGAAAGTGCTTGCCGAAAAGCGCGCAAAGCACGTGTTTACCCACGTCGAGTGGCATATGCTGGGGCGGCTCGCGGAGGCCGCCGCGGACGGGGACTACCTGTGGGCGACGGCGGCGGAGATCGCGGAAAAATTCGCGCTCCCCTCGGCCTTCAAGGCCTTCCGCGCATGGCTGAAATAAAAGTTGCCCTTTTCCGCATTAAATTCTTGCAATTTTGGCGAAAATGTGGTAGGATATACAGAGCGAGGCAATCATATGTATAACATTACGAACGTCACGGAAGATATCATCTATCTCGGCGGCAACGACCGCCGCATCGCGCTCTTCGAGAGCGCGTTCCCCGTCCCGCGCGGCGTCTCCTATAACAGCTATTTGCTGCGCGACGAAAAGACCGTCCTCTTCGATACGGTGGACAGCGCCGTCTCCGACCTCTTCTTCGAGAACCTCGAAGCGGCGTTGGACGGCCGCACGCTGGATATCCTCGTCATCCACCACATGGAACCCGACCACTCCGCGACGGTTTTCCGCCTCATCGAGAAGTTTCCCGAAGTTCGCATCGCCGCCTCGCAAAAGACGGCGCAGATGCTGCAAAATTACTTCCCGCTCACGGGCAAAAACGTGCAGATCGTGAAAGAGGGGGATACCATGTCCGCGGGGAAGCGCTCGGTTTGCTTTATCGCGGCGCCCATGGTGCATTGGCCTGAGGTCATGATGAGCTATATCCCGGAGGAGGGCGTACTCTTCTCGGCGGATGCCTTCGGCACCTTCGGCGCGTTGGGCGGCTCCATCTTCGCGGACGAAGTCTTTTTCGAGCGCGATTACCTCGACGACGCGAGAAGGTATTACTTCAATATCGTCGGGAAATACGGGATACAGGTGCAGAACGTTCTGAAAAAGGCGGGAAAACTCGATATAAAGATCATCTGCCCCCTGCACGGGCCCGTGTGGCGCAAGGACCTCGGCATGTTGCTCGCGAAATACGATACATGGAGCAAGTATGAGCCGGAGGAGCGGGGCGCCGCCGTGTTCTATGCCTCCGTCTACGGCCATACCGCGAACGCGGCGGAGATCGTCGCAACGGAGCTTGCAAAGAAGGGCGTTCCCGTGAAGATATACGATGTTTCCCATACCCATGTCTCTGTTTTGCTCTCGGAGGCGTTCCGGTATTCGCACCTCGTATTCTGCTCGACGACGTATAACAACGGCATTTTCATCAGTATGGAGAACTTCATCGCCGATCTCAAAGCGCACTTCTTCCAAAGCCGCCGCTATGCGGTGGTGGAGAACGGGAGCTGGTCGCCGCAGGCGGGCGCGCTCATGGAGAAGGAATTTTCCGAGATGAAAAACATGCACGAGGTCGGCGCGAAGGTCACCGTCCTCTCCTCGGTGAAGGAGGAGACGCGCGCGGCGCTCATCGCGCTCGCCGATGCCGTCGCCGACGATCTCAATGCGCAATAAAATCAAAATCAAATAAGGAGGCAATCATATGGCAAAGTATATCTGCAACGTCTGCGGATATGAGTATGACGAAGCGGCGGGGGATCCCGATAACGGCATCGCGCCCGGCACCAAGTGGGAGGACATCCCCGACGACTTCATCTGCCCGCTCTGCGGCGTCGGCAAGGAAGACTTCTCGGCGGAATAATTGCGTATGCGGCGGGCGCGTCTGCGCCCGCCGCATAATTTTTCGCAAGTGACCCCGCGGAAAAGTTTTTCCCTCAAAGTTGTTGACTTTTCCCTTAAATTCGGATACAATATAAGGGAAAACATGGGGAGATACAGGGAAATGCGCAATTTCAATTATTCTGCGATCAAGGAGATGAAATGGGATAGCGACGTATTGGGCCTGATCGCCGCGATCTACAAAGAGGCCGGGAAGCAGGAGCTTTATTTGAAGCAACAGCCCGAAAAGCTCAGCAAGCTGGTCGAGATCGCAAAGATACAAAGCACCGAGTCCTCCAACGCGATCGAGGGCATCGTGACGACGAGTACGAGAGTACGGCAGCTTGCGCTTGAAAAGACGGCGCCCAAAAACCGCGATGAGGAAGAGATCGCGGGATACCGGGACGCGTTGAAGATCATCCACGAAAATTTTGACGTTATCCCCATCACGCAAAACTATATTTTACAGTTGCACAAAGTGATGTACGGACACATGAACAATCCGTATGCGGGGCGCACGAAGAACGTTCAGAACTATATCGCCGCGACCTATCCCGACGGACATACGGAAACACTGTTTACGCCGCTCGCCCCGTTTGAAACGCCGCAGGCGCTCGATTGTATCTGCGGGGAATGCAACAGGGTCATCGGCAATCATGAAATAGAGCCGCTGATCGCGATCCCCGTGTTTATCCACGATTTCCTCTGCATCCATCCCTTCAATGACGGCAACGGCAGGATGAGCCGCCTTCTCACCACGCTTTTGCTGTATCAATGCGGTTTTTCCGTGGGGAAATATATCTCGCTCGAAGCCAAGATCGCCCAAAACAAGGATCTCTATTACGATGCTCTGCGTAAGGGACAAGCGGGTTGGCACGAGGGAAAAGACGATGCAACGCCGTTTATCAAATACCTGCTCGGAATCATTCTTTCCGCATACAAAGACTTCGGGGAACGGTTTGAATTGGTACAGGATAAGATTTCGGCGTTGGAGACGGTGAGAAGGGCGGCGAACCGGGAAATAGGAAGATTTACCAAGCAGGACATCATGGAATTATGCCCGTCGCTGAGCATCAGTTCGGTGGAGAGCGGGCTCAGAAAACTCGTGGAAATGAAAGAACTCAGGCGCGAGGGCGCGGGCAGGGCAACGAAATATTACAGGTCGACCTGACCCGTCCCTATATATGGTAAGCAAAGTCTCGTCCCCATGGATATCCGCGGGGACAGTTTTTTTGCCGAGAGAGAAAAAATTTGCATTCACATGCCAAAACGAGTTGCTTTTTTCGCGCGCGCATGCTATACTGTTAAAGTCTGCGGCCAAAACCGTAAGGCAAATCCACATCTTCCCCTGCGCCGCTCGCCGTGCTTCGTAAATCTTTTCATGCGAAGAAAGGAGCGGAACTGCCGCAGGGAAGAGAGGAGAAACGGAGGACATTATGGCAGTTATCACCATGAAGCAACTTCTCGAAGCGGGCGTCCATTTCGGACACCAGACGAGAAAGTGGAACCCCAAGATGAAGAAGTACATCTTTGCGGCCCGCCACGACATCCACATCATCGACCTCGAAAAGACGGCCGCCCTCATCGAAGTGGCCTATTCGTTCGTCGTCGAATCCGTCAAGCAGGGCAAGAGCGTCCTCTTCGTCGGCACCAAGAAACAGGCGCAGGACGCCATCAAGGAAGAGGCCGAACGCTGCGGGCAGTACTATGTCAATTCCCGCTGGCTGGGCGGCACGCTCACCAACTTCAAGACCATCCGCTCCCGCATCGACTACCTCGAAAAGCTCGAACGCATGGAGGCGAGCGGCGAGTTTGACCTGCTCCCCAAGAAGGAAGTTTTGGGTCTCAAAAAGGAGATGGCGAAGTTGCAGGAAAACCTCGGCGGCATCAAGGATATGCACGGCATGCCCGGCATCATGTTCGTCGTCGACCCCCACAACGAGGATATCGCCGTCGCCGAAGCGCGCAAGATGCACGTGCCGATCGTGGCCATCACGGATACCAACTGCGACCCCGACCTCATCGACTATGTGATCCCCGGCAATGACGACGCCATCCGCGCCATCAAGCTCATCTCCTCCGTGATCGCGAACGCGGTCATCGAGGCCAACCAGGGCGAAACGCCCGTTCCCGCCGCCGAGGAAGCGGCCGAAACGGAGGAAGGCGGAGAACCCGCCGCCGAAGCCGAAAGCGAATCATTATAAGGAGAATTACCGATATGGCAGAATTTACCGCAAAGGACGTAATGAGACTGCGCGAACAGACGGGCGCAGGCATGATGGATTGCAAGAAGGCGCTCACCGACGCCGACGGCGACTTCGAAAAAGCGGGGGAATTGCTCCGTGAACGCGGCATCGCGAAGGCCGCAAAGCGCGCCTCCAAGGTCGCGGCCGAGGGCGTCGTCTATGCGCTCGTCGAAGGCAAGAAGGGCGTCCTTCTCGAAGTCAACTGCGAGAGTGACTTCGTCGCCAACGGCGAGAAGTTCCGCACCCTCGTCGACCTCGTCGCAAAACAAATCCTGAAATGCGACCCCAAGGACATTTCCGAACTGCTTGCTTCGGACATGGGTGGGGGCAAGACCGTCGAGACCTTCATTTCCGAGCAGGTCGGCATCATCGGCGAGAAGATCTCCGTGAGGCGTTTTACGGTCTATAAGACCGAGGGCTTCATCGAGACCTATATCCACATGGGCGGCACGATGGGCGTCATGCTCGATTTCTCCTGCCCCGAAACGCCCGTCACCAAGGAACTTGCGCACAACATCGCGCTCCACACGGCGTTTGCAAAGCCCGCCTATCTTGCGGCGGAAGATGTTCCCGCGGAGGCCGTCGAGAAGGAGAAGGCCATCCTCTTGCAGGAAGTCCACAACGACGAAAAGATGGCAGGCAAGCCCGAAAAGGTGCTTGCGGGCATCGTCGAGGGCAAGATCAAGAAGTTCTATGAAGAGAACTGCCTCCTCGAACAGAAATACGTCAAGGACGACAAGGTCACCGTGAAACAGCTCATTGCGCAGGGCGCAAAGGAAGCGGGGATCCCCGTCGCCGTCAAGGCGCTCGTGTTCTTCGTGCGCGGCGAGGGCATCGAGAAGAAGGCGGAGGACCTCTCCGAGGAAGTCGCCAAGCAGGTCGAGGCCGCGAAGAAGTAACAAAAAGAAATCTGATATCGAAAAACGGTGGCGGCGCGTCACCGTTTTTTCATGCCCGCCGGCACAGAGCATTGCGGGCGAGAGTTCCCCTGTGAAATGTTTCCCAATCCCTTGATTTTTCCGTATATATATGGTATACTGTAAAAAACAGGAAATAAAACCAAGAAATAAGGAGCGAGGTATGCAAGCCAAATATAAGAGGGTCCTGCTCAAACTTTCGGGGGAAGCGCTCGCGGGCGAGCAGCATTTCGGCCTCAACGAAGAGGTCATCGCGCGGGTCGTCGACCAACTCGTCAAGGTCCACGCCATGGGCGTGGATATCGCCCTCGTCATCGGCGGCGGCAACTTCTGGCGCGGCAGGCAGGGTACCAATATGGACCGCACCACCGCTGACCAGATGGGGATGCTCGCGACGGTGATGAATTCGCTCGCCATGATGGACGCCATCGAGCAGCGCGGCATACCCACCCGCGTGCAGACTGCCCTCAACATGATCTCCGTGGCCGAGCCTTACATCCTCAGAAAGGCGCTCAGCCATTTCGAGAAGGGGCGCATCGTCATCATGGCCTGCGGCACGGGCAACCCCTATTGCTCCACGGATACCGCCGCCGCCCAGCGCGCCTGCGAGATCGACGCCGACGTTCTGCTCATGGCAAAGAATGTGGACGGCATCTACGACAGCGACCCCAAGACCAACCCCCATGCCAAGAAATACGAACACATCACCTTCCGCGACGTCGTCTCCGGCGGCCTCAAAGCCATGGACGCCACGGCCGCGACGATGTGCATGGAGAACAACATCCCCGTGCTGGCGTTTGCCCTCGGCGAGAAGGATTCCATCCTGCGCGCCGTCTGCGGCGAGCGGCTCGGCACCCTCATTTCCAACGAATAAAAACCCCGTGATAAGGGAAAAAGGAGTAAGATATGGTAGATAACGAAAAAGTAGAGGAGATGTATCTCATCCTCGACGACAAGCTCGAAAAGACGGTGAGCGTCCTCAAAGAAAACTTTGCCGCCATCCGTGCGGGCAGGGCCAATCCCCATATCCTCGATAAATTGCAGGTGGAGGCCTACGGCATGATGAGTCCGCTCAACCAGCTCGGCAACGTATCCGTCTCGGATGCGCGTTGCCTCGTCATCAGCCCGTGGGATAAATCGCTCTTAAAGACCATCGAAAAGGCCATCCTCGCCTCCAACATCGGCATCACGCCGACCAACGACGGCTCGGTCATCCGTCTCGTGTTTCCCGAACTTACCGAGGAGCGCAGAAGGGACCTCGTCAAACAGATCCGCAAGATGGGCGAGGATAGCAAGGTCGCGGCGCGCAACGTCCGCCGCGAGGCCATGGAGACGGTCAAGAAGATGAAGACGGCCAAGGAACTCTCCGAGGACGAGAGCAAGAACTGCGAGATCGACATCGAAAAGCGCATCGGCGACTGTATCGAGACGCTCGATAAGGTCATTGCGGCCAAAGAAAAGGAGCTTATGACCATCTGATGGGCATTCCGTGCCACGTCGGTATCATCATGGACGGCAACGGCCGTTGGGCGCGGCGCCGTCTTTTGCCGCGCCTTGCGGGGCATCGCGCCGGCATGAACCGTATGCTCGCGCTCGTGGAACACATCTTTTCCTGCGGCGTGAAATATGTCACCGTCTTTGCGCTCTCCACCGAGAACCTCTCCCGCCCGCAGTCCGAACTCGACGGCCTCTTCGGCCTCTTCCGCGAGTACTTTTCCTCGCAGATGGAAGCGTTGCGGGAAAACGGCGTACGGCTTCGGGTCATCGGCGACCGCGCGCTCATCCCGCAGGACATCGCAGACCTCATCCGCGCGGGCGAGGAACTGACGGCAGAGGGGACGAAGGCAAACCTTGCGATCGCCATCGGTTACGGCGGGCGGCAGGATATCGTTTCCGCCTGCAACCGCGCCGTGCGCGCGGGGCGGGAAGTGACGGAGGAATCCTTCGCCGCGGCGTTATCGACGGGGGGCATGCCCGCG
This sequence comes from uncultured Clostridia bacterium, assembly GCA_947626575.1. Lineage (GTDB taxonomy): Bacteria > Bacillota > Clostridia > Christensenellales > Borkfalkiaceae > Gallimonas. The sequence continues at coordinate 98,269 of CANQSR010000001.1, forward strand.
CTCGACCTTCTCATCCGCACGGGCGGGGAGAAGCGCATCTCCAATTTTCTTCTCTTCGAAGCGGCGTATGCCGAGCTGGTATTTTCCGGGAAGATGTTCCCCGATTATACCGACGGGGACTTTGACGCGGCGCTCAAAGAGTACGCTTCGCGCGAGCGAAGATTCGGTAAAATCTAAATACATTTTGTAGACTTATGGAAGAGACACAACAAGAGACGCAACAGTCGCTGCAAGAGCCGCAACCGCTGCCGCAGGGAAAGGGCGGCAAAAAGTTGGGCAATTTAGGCCTTCGCTGTATCACGGGGGCCGTCTATATCTTGGTGCTTGCGGCATTTTTTGCCCTGAAAATTTTCGTATCCGACCTCTTTTTCGATGCGCTCATCCTCGCCTTCACCGTGGTGGGGACGTGGGAGATGACGCGCGCCTTCAAGGGGAAGCTGCACGCCTCGCAGGTCACGATCGTCATGATCTTCTCGGCGGCCGTCATCATCACATACGCCGTTGCCGACTTTGTGTTCCAGGACCTTCTCGAAGTCAAACTTCCCGATAACGGCGGCATCTTCGATGAGAGCGGCGGCCTGAACGAGGACGTGATCCGCACGCTCGTCGGCCGTAACTATGCCCTGCACATCACGTTCGTGGTCATTTTGGCGGGCATTTCCGTTCTCCTTGCGCTCCTCGTCTTTGCGCACGGGCAGGTCACGCTTGAATCGACGGGCTGCGCCATGCTGTGTTACGTCTATCCCTCCTTCCTCTTGCTGGTGCTTTCCATCTGCAACCACTTGCAGAGCTACTCCGAGCTTGCGGTCATGTTCGTGTTCATCGTGGCGCCCTCCTCGGATGCGCTCGCCTACTTCTTCGGGAAGCTGTTCGGCAAAAAGCTCCCGCTCAAAATGGCCCCCGGCATCTCGCCCAAAAAGACGGTCATCGGCGGCTTCGGCGGCCTCATCGGGGGCGCGATCGGCGCGGTCATCATCTTCTTCATGTATTACGGCATCATGTGGCTCGACGACGTCGGCGTGACGGCGCAGATCATCCGCAACATGTCCATCACGCCGCTCAACCTCATCTTCTTCATCGGGCTGGGCGTTGTGACTTCGGCGTTCTCGCAGTTCGGCGACCTCGTGGAGAGCGCCATCAAGCGAAAGCTCGCGATCAAGGATATGGGGAAGATCCTCCCCGGCCACGGCGGCATTCTGGACCGCATCGACTCCGCGCTCTACGCGGGCCTCATCGTCTGCCTCGTCATGGTCCTCAGGCTCATGATCGTGGGATAGATTGCATACAATAAGGAGAGACGCCCGCGTCCGGCGGGCGCTTACATTATGAAGAAGATCGCACTCATCGGCTGTACGGGCAGTATCGGGAGACAAGTCCTCGACGTCGTACGGAGCCATCGGGAAGCATTCGGGATCAGCGCTCTCGTATGCGGGAATGACCGCGCAAAGCTGCATGCGCTCGCGGAGGAATTTCATCCGCAAATTGCGCTTTGCGCCGCGGATGGGCATACCATGTCCGAAAGCCTCTTTGAGGATTGCGATATTGCATTCATCGCCGCGGGCGGTTTTGCGGGGCTTTTTTATACGCTTGCCGCCATCGGAGCGGGCAAAAAGATTGCCCTTGCCAACAAGGAATCGCTGGTCGTGGGGGGAGAACTCGTCATGGCGGAGGCGAAGCGCAAAGGGGTGGAGATCGTGCCTGTGGATAGCGAACACTCGGCGCTCTTTCAGGCGCTCGGCTTCCGCAGGGATGCGCCCTTCGAAAGGCTGGTACTCACGGCGAGCGGCGGACCGTTTTTGCATCATACCAAGGAGCAGCTGGCCCGCGTGACGGCGGCCGAAGCGCTCGCCCATCCCACATGGAAGATGGGCCCCAAAGTTACGGTGGATTGCGCCACGCTCCTCAACAAGGGATATGAGATCATCGAGGCGCATTGGCTATATGGGGCGGATTTTTCGCGCATTACGGCCGTCATCCACCCGGAGAGCATCGTGCATTCGCTCGTGTATTTTCAGGACGGCGCGGCCATCGCCCAGCTCGGCTACCCCGATATGCGCGTACCCATCCAGCTCGCGCTCACCTATCCCGACCGCCTTCCCTGCGCGCCCATGCTCGATCTCGCACAGCTCCAAACCCTGCACTTCGGGCGTCTGCCCGAAGAAAAGTTCCCCTGCTTCGGCCTTGCCTTGGAGGCGGGTAAGCGGGGCGGAAACGCGCCCGCCGTACTCAACGGGGCGGCGGAGGAGGCCGTGCGCGCCTTCCTTGCGGGGGATATCTCCTTCCCGCGCATCGCGGAGACCATCGAAAGCGCGCTCGCGCACGTGCCGCAGGCGGCGGCACAGACATATGCAGACCTCGCCGAAGCCGACAGAAGGGGACGCGGGGCCGCCCGGAAATGTATCTATGGTAAATGATCTTCTCATGCCCGCATGGGCGCAGTGGACGCTCGGCATCCTGCTCGCCCTTCTCATCCTGCTCGCGATGGTCACCATCCACGAGTTCGGCCACTATGTTGCGGGGAAAATCCTGAAATTCCGCATCAACGAGTTCTCCGTGGGGTTCGGCCCCGCCATTTTCAAGCATACAAGCAAGAAAACGGGCGAACTCTTTGCCGTGCGCCTCATCCCCCTCGGCGGCTACTGCGCCTTCGACGGCGAGGATGGCCTTGACGAGGCCGAGACGAAAAAGGGGGATACCATGTCCGAGGGAGACCCCTCCGCGGCGGAAACGCCCGCGCCCGCGGCTTCCGAAAATATCCCCGCGGCTTCCGCAAAGGCGGGGACGCAGGCAAAGGCGGCCGAAAGGAAAGGACCGCCCGTTCCCCGCGGCGGAAAGTTTACCGAAATGGCGCCGTGGAAGCGCATCATCGTGCTTCTTGCGGGCGCGGCAATGAACTATCTCCTCGCGCTCATCCTCATCTTTGCCCTGTTCGGAGGGTACGGGCAGAGCCTCATCGAGGTGCGCGGCGTGGCCGAGAGCGCGGATTTTCCCGCGGAGTATTCGTTTGCGGCGGGAGATATCCTGCTCGCGGCGGAGGGGAAGGACCTGTATCTTTCGACGGATATCGCGCAGGCCGTGAGCGGCAAGAAGGCGGGGGATCTCATCACTGTGCGCGTGGCGGCCAAGACGGACGGCGGCTACACCGAGACGGAGCGCAAGATCATGCTCCGCGGCGACGTCCCCGAACTTGCGAGTACGGAGGTGACGGGCGTATGGAACGCCCTCGGCATCGGCATCGAGGAGCGGGACGGGGCGCGGTATTATATGCTCTCCTCCACGACGTACCGCTTCGGCTTCTTCGAGACGGTCGGCCGCTCCTTCGTCTATTCCTTCAAGATCGCAGGCTCCATTTTCCGCATCATCGGCGAATTGTTTACGGGCAGGATCGGGCTGAACGTCTTGGGCGGACCCATCACGACCATCCGCATGACTTCGGAGATCGCCGCTTCGGGAATGCGGAACTTCCTCGAAATCGCGGCGTACATCGGCGTCAATCTCGCCGTGTTCAATCTCCTGCCCATTCCCGCCCTCGACGGCAGCAAGATCGTGTTCACGCTCATCGAATGGGTATTCAAAAAGCCCGTTCCCCGCAAGATCGAGGCGGTCATCCACCTTGTGGGCATCGTGCTGCTCTTCGGGTTCGCCATTCTGGTGGATATCTTACAGTTCGTCTGAACGCCGTATTTTACAGAGGATGCCCATGAAAGAGGTCTTTTTGTGCTGTGATTTCAACTTCGAACACGCGGATACGCCGCCCGAACGGACGGCGCGCGCCCTCTGCGATGCGCTCCGCGCACGGGGGTACGAAGTTTTCTATACGGGGGAGTCCTCTCCCGATGCGGGCGTAGACGGCTATCTTTGGATGGTCTCCTCCCGCCTCGACGGGGCGAAGGCGCTCGTCCTCGTCTCCGAAAGGCCCGCCGATTGCGCCGACGGCTGGGTGCGCTTCGAGTGGGAGAGTTTTTACCGCGATATCACCGTGCGCCGCATGAAAAAGCTGTTCGTCTCCTGCCTCAAAGAGGGCGCAAAAGGGTACCCGCGCGGCATTGCGGAGAGTCCTTCTTATGCGTGGGATGACGTCTGCGGCCTGCTTGCGGAACTCGATAAATTCTTTTTACAGAACCCTTGACCGCGGACATGGTATAGGGAAAGCCCGTCTGAGACCTCTCAGACGGGCTTTTTGGTGATGTGATGTTACGCCGCGGGCGTTATGCCGCCCTCTGCCGCGGCCGTGGTTTCCGCGGGTTTTTCCTTGGGGTGATATTTTCTCGCCGTCTTGACGAAGGCCTTCGAGCTGAACACGATGATGCCGACGGCGATGACGATGGCGATATCGGGAAGCACATAGCCGGATTGGTAGATGAGGCTATAAAGCCACGCGTTTTGCCCGCCGCCGAAGGAGCCGAAGGCGAACACGCCCGAAAAGTAATGGCAGATGAAACGCGCCAGCCCCGCCGTGACGCCGCCGAGCGCGATCTGGACCTGCGGGAGGCTATCGAGTTTCTTGCATTTTGCAAACGCCCCCGCAAGGCCGATGCAGGCGAATGCGGCGGGGTAATCGAGGATGAACTGCGCGGGATGCAGGATGTAGGGGTCCTGAACGGCCTGTAAGAGGCCGTAGATCATGCCCGCGAACACGCCCTTCTTCACGCCGAACATGTAGGAATAGATGATGAGGGGCAGGAGCGATGCCACGGTGATGGAGCCGCCCTGCGGCATCTTCACGATGCGCAGGTACGAGAGCGCGAAGCTCATCGCGACGGCGACGCCCGCATAGGAGATGGACTTGGCGTCGAAGCCCTTCTTTTCGCCCTTGCCGAGAAGGAAGGTCGCGGCGACGATGGCGGCAAGCAGCAGCGCGGCCGAGAGATACAGGCCGATCTGGTCCACCTTGGTGTAGTCGACGTCGCTTTCGTCGTCGGTGACGATCCAATTGTTCCAGAGACTGTCTCCGCTCGCAAAGAGCATCCCCATGCACACGAGCGAGGCGATGAGTGCGGCGCCCACGGCGCACCCGCAGAGGATGTAGACGAGCTTATTGCGCTTGAAAAACAGCACCGCGCCGCTCGCCGCAACGGCGATGAGCAGGATGAGGAGGGGATAGAAGAGCAGGGCCTCGATGCCGTCCTCCATAAAGGTGAGGATGAGCAGGACGGCGCCGACGATGCAGGCATACGAGACGGCGCCCAAGCCAAAGTATTTTCCGTACGCGCCCTCGCGTTTCAGAACGTTCTTATAGACGTATCTGAGGACGAGGAACAAAACAGCATAGACGGCGGCGAGGACGACGGTCAGCCAGAAGAATACGCCGCGCGCGGTGTTGAGGGGCGAATCGAACGTGACGGGATACCACGTCGTGTCCGCCAAAAGGGATAGGGACAACATACAGACCTCCGAAAATTTTTTGCGCTACCCGTCCCGAATGAAAAACCGCCCGCGAAAAAAACGCAGGCGGAAAACTTCCTTTCGACCGTTCTTTCGTCCAAGCATGACCTTGCCCGATTCCAATGGTATGATCTCAGCCCCTTGCGGGGCACCCACGACGGATATTCACATGTTTTCACAAGTATAACGCGTTTTTCACGCAAAGTCAATTGTTTTTCCGAAGAATTTATGATATAATACAAAATACGTCTCCGCACCCCGCCCTGCCCGCAAAAAGGGGCGCGCCGCAAGGGGATGAAGCGCGCCGCGGAATGCCGTTTTTGAAGGGCAGACCGCGGACATGGTACCCGCGTTTTTGCCGTAAGGCGGAAAATCGCACGAAGTTTTCGCCTCTCTGCAAGCTATCCGCCGCGCCGCCCTTGGGCGCACGCGGAAGCGCCCGGCGGGCCGCTCATGATTTCCCCCGCGGTTGCAGATACTCATGGGCGGCAGGGGCCGCCGCTCATCCCGCTCGTCACCGCTCGTCGCTGTGCGTCAACCGCGCGTCATCCTGTCCCGCCCGCACGTTCTTTGTGACGCCGAAGGGCGGCACGAGCGCAAAGCGCGAAGTAGCGGAGCGAAGGACCCCGAAGAGCGAATATGCAATTATAAATTTTTCTTATAGCTGTTATACAAAAATTTTATACCTCCCGAAAATGGGAATGGGGTGAAAGGGGTGTGTGACAAGTGTGTAAGAATAGAACAATATGTTGAAAATTACCCCCTAAAATGAGAAAAGAACTCGCAATATGTAAATAATTTACAAAAACGCCCAAAACGAAATCCAAAATAAATTCGTTTGACAGCGAAATGCGCCGTGTGGTATAATTTCACCACAATCAATTATTATATAGCACGCGCGAACGTAATGATTTATGCAAGCGCGCCGCCATAGACCAAGACCAAAATACATTGCAGGAAAGAAGGAAACCATGGAAAAGACAGGAAAGAAAATCAAATCGCTCGCCCTGTGCGCGTCGGTCGCGCTCATGGCGGGTACCCTCGCCGCTTCGCAGTTATTGCCCGTTTTCGAGGGCGTCGGCAGGGGAAACTCCGTTTCGGGCAGCGCAGAGACGGCGCTCGTCAGCGAGCAAAACGCCGCCGCGGTGGATACGCACGTTTCGTCCTATCTCAACAAGAACGTCGTCCAACAGCTCCCGGATAGCCTCGCCGCAGACAGGGAAATTTCCATCCTCGTAGAGACGGCGGAGAGCGGGATCATGGCGGCATACGACGCACAGAGCGGGATCTCCCGTTATGCGTCCGTCGCGGAGTTCGCCTCGTCCTCCAAGGGCGCAGAGATCGTTTCGCGCATCGAACGCAGAAATGCGGACGCCAAGAAATATCTCGAACGGAGCGGCGTCTCCTTTACTTACGGCGCTTCCTACAACGTTCTCATGGGCGGCATCGAGATCGTCGCCAAGGCGGGGGATTACTACCGCCTCGTTTCCGCGCTCGCAGGCACGGGGTACACGGCGTCCATCAGCGAGGAATATGCTGTCTGCGAGGCCCAGCGCGTCGATAACACCGTCCACGTGCATGATACGGGTATTTTCAACAGCGAAGGTTCGGGTTACGATGGGTCGGGGACCGTCGTCGCCGTTCTCGATACCGGCCTCGACTATACGCATACGGCGTTTGCAGTGGAGCAGTTCAAATCCACCAACCCCGTCATGACCCCGACCACCATCAACGAAAAGGTTTCGCGCCTCCGCGCCGCAGAGTATACGCCCGGCCTCTCCGCCGCCAACGTATATCTGAGCGCCAAGATCCCCTATGCCTATGACTATGCCGACCACGATACCGACGTCTATCCCCACGGGGACGAACACGGCACGCACGTTTCGGGCATCATCGTCGGCAAGGACGACGAGATCACGGGCGTTGCGCCCAATGCGCAGCTCTGCGCCATGAAAGTGTTCTCGGATAAGGTCAGCGGCGCGCGCTGGTCGTGGATCCTCTCGGCTTTGGAGGACTGCGTGGTGCTCGATGTGGACGTCATCAACATGTCCCTCGGCTCCGCGGCGGGCTTCACGGAGGAATCCGACCCCGAAAAATTGCGGGAAAAGATCGTGTATAACAGCGTCGCCGAACACGGTATCAGCCTCGTGGCGGCCGCCGGCAACGAATATAACTCCACCTTCGGCTCCGAGAAGAACGGCAACCTCGGCCTCACCTCCAATCCCGACTCCGCGACCATCGGCTCCCCCGGTTCCTATGATTCGGCGCTCGCCGTCGCGTCCATTTCGGGCGTCAAGACGCCGTTCCTTGAATATAAGGGCCAAATCATCTACTTCACCGAGTCCGCCGACCAATCCTCCGAGACCCGTCACTTCGTGGACGACATCTTGAAGAATGGCGTGAACGAGCAGGAGTTCGAATACATCACCGTACCCGGCGTGGGCCGCAGTTCGGATTACAGTTCCATCGAAAACGATATCAAGGGCAAGATCGCGCTTGTCCGCCGCGGCGATACTTCTTTCGAGGATAAGTCGCGCGTTGCGCAGAGGATGGGCGCCGCCGGCGTCATCATCTACAACAACGTTTCGGGCGACATCACCATGACGGTCGGCTCGGTCACCATCCCCGTCTGCTCCATCTCCCGCGATAACGGCGAGTTGCTCGCCTCCGTCAAGAGGGGGAAGATCACCGTCAGCAAGGGCAACACCGCAGGCCCCTTCATGTCCGACTTCTCCTCGTGGGGCCCCACGCCCGATCTCCGCATCAAGCCCGAAATCACGGCGCACGGCGGCGATATCTATTCCTCCGTCCGCGGTCAGGAATACGACCGTTTTTCGGGTACCTCGATGGCCTCGCCCAACCAGGCAGGCGTCACGGCGCTCGTCCGCCAATACGTAAAAGATAAGTTCCCGCAGGCGACCCGCGCCCAGCAGCTCGCCTACACCAACCAGATCATGATGTCCACGACGGATATCGCGAAGAACATGAACGGGCTTCCCTACTCCGTGCGAAAACAGGGCGCAGGGCTTGCCAACCTCATCAAGGCGACCACGTCGCCCGCCTTCATCAGCACCTTTGCCCGCGACGACAAAGCCGTGGCAAGCCAAAATCCCGACCGCTTCACCGACAAAGTCATCGACAAGGCCAAGATCGAATACGGTGACGACAAGGAGCGGAAGGGCAGCTATCAGCTCAAATTCAACATCAACAACATCGAGAGCGCCGCACTCACCTATGACGTGGACGCCATCGTCATGACCGAGGGCATCAGCGAAAACAAGACCTATAAGGGCGACAGAACCGTCACGCAGGAGGGCTACATCCTCGACGGCGCGAAGGTGAAAGTTGAGAACGTCACGGGAGACGGCTCCCAAAACGGCAACACCGTCACCGTGCAGGGCAAGGGAACGGCGACCGTCGTCGTCGTCATCACGCTCGACGAAAAGACGGATAAGGCCTATCTTGACCAATTTGAAAACGGCATGTATGTGGAGGGGTACATCACCCTCACGGTCCCCAATGAAGAAACAGTCGCCCTGAACGTTCCCTACCTTGCCTTCTACGGCGATTGGACGGAGGCGCCCATCTTCGACCTCGATTACTTCGAGACCGACAAGGATGCGCTCGACGATTCCCTCGCGACGCTGGATAAGACGTTGCCCGACGCCTATGCAACGACGCCCGTCGGCGGCTTTTACAGCGACTATATCTCCATGCTCGGCTCCTATGTCTTCGTGCAGGATCCCGCGGCGACCCCGATCTCCGCGACCCGCGACCACATCGCCCTCACCAACCAGGCAGGGGAAGTCGGCGGCGTCAACTATATCTATGGCATCTATGCGGGGCTTCTCCGCGGCGCAAAGCGCGTGGAAATGAGCGTCACCGACGCCGTGACGGGGGAGGTCATCTGGCAAAATACGGAGTGGAACCAGCGCAAATCTTACAGCGCGGGAAGCTCCATCTATCCCGCGATGATCGATGTGGATTTCCACATGACGGATTACGATTTCAAGAACAACACGAAATATATTTTCCGCGCGGAGGCCATCCTCGATTACCCCGGCGAGCAAAATAATAAGAAATCCGTCTTTGAATTCCCGTTCGTGACAGACTTCGAGGCGCCCATCGTGACCGATGCGCAGTTCTACACCGAATACGATACCACCGCCAAGAAGAACAAGCTCTTCGCGCGCCTCTATATATATGATAACCATTATACAATGGGCGCGAGCATCGGCCAGCTCGTCTATGCGGAAAAGGGGTCGGGCTCCATGTATTCCCTCAAAGGGTTCGGCAACTATGTCACGCCCGTCTATTCGCAGTTCAATTCCACTTCGGAGCTGGTCGTCGAACTCACCGACCACATCGCCGATCTCGCCAATTCCATCACGCCCAATACCTTCTCCGTCGCGCTCTATGACTATGCGATGAACCAGGGCGTCTATGAGGTCCGCATCCCCGACTCCGTGAAGGGACTCTATTTCAGCGAGATGGAGCATGCGGACGGCACCCCCCTCGGCGAGGGCGAATACGGCGTCACGCTCAGCCCCAACCAGACGTATGTCCTCGAACCCAAGCTGTATCCCGGCACCGAATGGCGCGAAACGCTCACATATACGAGCAACAACGACGCCGTCGCGAAAGTCGTCAACGGCAAGATCCTTGCGGTAGGGCAGGGGACGGCGGTCATCACGGCCACGAGTAGCGTGGATAAGAATGCCAAGGCGGAACTCTCCGTCAAGGTCCTCGGCAGCGGCGACCCCGGTTACGAGGAATACACGGAACCCGTCGTGGATGTGTTCCACATCACGGGTTACGAGACGGACTTCGCCTTCTATGATATTTCCAACGACGACCGTGACCTCGGCCTTACGGACTCCGTGACGGAATTCTCGGCCAATGCGACGACGTATTCCCTCTCCATGTTCCCCTCCGAGCGCGTCACGCTCACCTATAAGCTCATCGCCTTCGACCCCGCGTCGACCAAGGTCCTCTTTTCGAGCGGTAGCGAGAGGTATGTCCGCGTCGATGAGAACGGGCAGATCACCGCAGTCGCAGAGGGTACCACCTCGGTCATGGTACGCGTTGTGAAGGTCAACGAGGACGGTTCGACGACGCCGACCATGTACAACAGGACGGTCATGATCACCGTCAAGGACCCCTATGAGCGCAACGGTCCCTATCTCACCTCCTACCGCGGCGGCGGCATGCAGTCCTATACCGATGCAGACGGCAAAGTCCACGAACACGCCGTCGTCATTCCCAAAGAGCTGGGCTTCACCGAGATCGATCAGTTCGCATTTTCGGGCTATCAATATATCCCCAAGGATCTCTCCGCGGGCGACGTCATCGACGAAGAGGATCCGAGCGCGACCAAGATCTGGTATTACGGCGATAACTCCGACGTCGAGGAAGTCGTCATTCCCGAAGGCGTGAAGAACATCGGCAACTATGCCTTTGCGGGCATGACGAGCCTCAAACGCGTGGTGCTTCCCTCCACGCTCAACAGGATCGCCATGGGCGCCTTCTATGGCTGCACCAATCTCACCGAAGTCGCCGGCCTCGAATATGTCAAGTTCATCAGCCAGGATGCGTTCTCAGGGCCTGCGGTAAACGGCCAATACACGGCCACGCTGCTCACGGGCGTCAAGGAAGGATCCTTTGCAAATATCGTGGCGATCGGCGACGGCGCATTCCGCGGCACGCTGCTTTCGCGCATCAATCTGCCCGCCTCGGCGCAGTCCATCGGCGCCTACGCCTTTGCCGACTCTAAGGTCACAAATGTGACTATACGGGCCTCCAAGATCAAACTCGGCAACTATGCGTTCGCGCGCTGTGCGTCCCTTGCCAAGATGGAAGTGAACGCCTCCGTCATCCCCGACGGCGTGTTCGAGGGCTGTACAGAACTCGAAAAAATTACGCTCGGCGCGGACGTCGAGAGCATCGGCCCGAACGCCTTTGCGGGGACGAACATCGCGAGCTTCATTGTGCGGCCGGGCAATCCCAACTTTGCCGCGCAGGATTCCTATTCCTATCTCCTCAGCAAGGATGGAAAGACGCTCCTTCAAGTGGCGCCCGCGGCAGGAAACACCTTCCCCGCCGCCGATAACACCGATACGCGGCTCGAAAGTCTGGAAGAGATCGGCACGGGTGCGTTTTCGAGTTGCACTTCCCTGACGTCGGTGAACCTGCCGAGCGTCAAGCGCGTGGGCAACTATGCGTTCTATGGTTGCGAAGAACTCTCCACGCTCCATCTCGGCGCGCTTGAAGAGATCGGCGACTATGCCTTCGCGTTCTCCGGCCTCAAAACCATCCCGACGCTTGCGGATACGCTCACGGAGATCGGCAGTTATGCCTTCGCGGCCACCGCGCTCACGAGCGTCAATATCGCAGCTGCGGATGCGGAAAAGGGCTTCTTCATCGGCGAGGGCGCCTTTGCGGCCAACAAGCTTCTCAGCACCGTCACCATCGGCGATAACGTCACCGTCGGCACGGGCGCCTTCCAGGCGGCCTATAACGTCGAGGAAGTCACGATGGGGTCGATGAACAGGGACGACGGTGTCACCGTCAAGCAATATTATACGCACATTGTTTCCCCCGAAACCCTTAAATCTGTCACGCTCGGCAAGAACGTGACGGTGGGCGAGCAGGCCTTCTCCTACCAGACGGGGCTTCAACAGCTGACTGCCGGCGAGGGGACGGTCATCGGCGACGGCGCCTTCTACGGCAGTTCGTCCTTCACGATCACTACTAACGGCAACATCTCGGCCGTCAATCTTACGGCAGATCTCTCCAAGGTCAAATCCATCGGCGCGGATGCGTTCTCAGGCCCCGCTGTCAACATGTATATTTCCTTTACGAGCAAAGGGCAGGACGAACCCGATTCCATTTCCGATGAAGGGAGTATAGGCTGGTGGCAGGCGCCGCAGATCACGACGGTGAACCTTACGTCCCTCGAATCGCTCGGCGAAGGCGCGTTTGCCTACAACCAATTCCTCGGCTATGAGGAAGGTTCGCTCACGCTCGGCGATAAGCTCACCGAGATCCCCGCATCGGCATTCACATATTCCAATCTCACCACCGTGGACCTCAAAAACGTCACCAAGGTGGGGGACGGCGCGTTCATGGCAAGCTATAATCTCACAGGCGTTGACCTCAGCAAGCTCACCGAGATCGGCGCGGGCGCCTTCGCGGCAAATGCCCTCACCTCGGTCACCCTCCAAGAGGGCGTCACCGTGGGCGCAGAGGCGTTTTACAGCAACATAGAACTTAAAGAGGTGAAGGGCCTCGGCGGGATCGCTTCCATCGGCGCGGGCGCCTTCGCGGGTACGGCCATCTCCGGCGACGTCAGTCTTTCGGCGACGTCCATCGGCGATATGGCCTTTATGGGTACGGGGCTTACCTCCGTCACCCTCCCCGAAACGCTCACCTACATCGGGGAAAATCCCTTCGCGGGCTGTCCGCTCAAACCCTTCACCAAGACGGAAGATGAGAAGTTCCACGGCCAGACCGTGGGCAGTACCACCGTCACTGACTTCGTCATCAACGAAGAGGCGGGCATCGAGGTCATCGGCGGCGCTCTCTATAAGACCACGCCCGCGGGCGGCCGCGTGCTTGTCACCTATCCGATGAACGCAACGGCGCGCGAGTTCGTCGTGGCGGATAACACCGTCCGCATCTCCGCCTTTGCCTTCATGGGCAGCAGTGTGTATGCGGTCACGCTCCCGGAGACGGTCAAGGCGCTCGGCGATAAGGCCTTCTATGGCTGCGACAAGTTGGGCATCGTCACCTTCCAGAGCTACAATTCGCCCATCCTCGAAGAGCAGTACGATGCCTCCTATGCGGATCTGCCGCGCGAAGATGAGGACGGCTCTCCGATAGAAGATGAGGACGGCAATTACGTCACCAACCTTCCTTCCCAGCCCGCCTTCGAAATCTTCACGGATACAGGGGCCACCGACCTCGGTATCCTCAAATTCCGCACGATGGGCTTCGATGCGCCCAACTTCTTCTTCGGAGCCAACTTCGTAGGTTATATCGGCAAGTGCGCGGGCGACCTCATCATGATCTGCCCCTCCAACGGCGTCGGATACGATTCCTTCATCTTCTCGCAGTACTTCGAGGCGAGGATCAAGGGCGCGCCCGCGGCCGACGATGTGACGCTTGCGGCCATGGCGGCCATCCGCTCGCTTCCCGATAGCATCATGTACGATCATAAACCGCTCGTGGTAGAGGCGCGCAGGCTGTATGACCTCATCGTCTCCGAAGAACAGCGCGGCATCGTGGAGACGGCAGGATTGGAACTCAAACTCACGCAGGCCGAAGCCATGATCCAATTCTATGACCAGGAGCAAAATCCCAATCAGCCCACACCGCCCGCAGAGGAGGAGAAAGAAGGTCCCGATGCGCTCGTCATTACCCTGAGCGTGCTTGTGGGCGTGTTCGGCGCCGCCGCCATCGTCGCGTTCGTGCTGCTCTTCCTCTCCCGCCGTAAACCGCAGGGGACTGCGGGAACGGATGGCCCCCAAGAGAACACGGCGGAAAGCGCCGAAGAGAGCGGAACCGAGGCGGACGGCACGGCGGAAAACGGCGAGGAAAGCGCGGATGCCGATAGCGGCGAAAGCGGAGAAAACGACGGCGCCGCTCCGGAGGAAAGGTAACGCATGAAAACGAGAACCAAACTATTGATCGTCCTCGGCTTTGCCATGGCGGGAACGCTCGCGCTCGCGGCGTGCGCCGGCCCGGATACCACCTACAAGGATTATGCGGGAAGGGGCGCCAACGTCATCATCACGTACGATAAGAACGGCGGCGAGTTCGCGAGCAATCCCAACATCGATATCAAGGACGTCTATTATTACAGCGATCTGGAAGGGGGACTGAAATTGCTCGCGCCGGGCGACCCCAACCGCGGCCAGACGTATGCGACGAGCATCGTCACGCGGTCCGGCTATCAGCTCGCGGGGTGGTACACGGAGCGCACCGAACGCACGGATGCGCAAGGCAACGCGCTCGATGATTACGGCGAGCTTGTCTCGGTAAGCAACCGTCCGCAGGGATATACATACAGCGGCCGGTGGGATTTCTCCTCGAAAAAACTCACCGAGACCGACCTCAACAAAGATACGGAGTCGTGGGGGACGGTCTACCGCCTGACGCTCTATGCGGCATGGGTCCCCAACTTCACCTATGACTTCTATGCGCAGGACGCGCAGGGCAAGTGGCAGTATTACGGCAGTACGACGCGGACCAACGGGATGGATACCCCGCTTCCCGCGTGGAGCAAGGATTCGGGCGCGCTCGAATACAGCGGCATCCCCGTCTATAAGACGGATACGATGACGTATTCCATGACGGGCATCTACCTCGACGAAGCGTTGGCGCAGCCCGTGGCGGATGACAACATGGACCGCGTGCACGATATCGCCAGCGACACGTTGGATGCAAACGGCAACGAGGTGAAGGGCATCCCGCACGGCGGCAGTATCGACCTCGAACACGGCATCGGCCTCGATCTCGTCCGCAAATGCTATACGACGTGGCGCGAACGCGCATGGTATCGCATCAGCACGCCCGCCCAATTCATCTCCAACATGATTGCGGACGCAGGGTTTGAGATAAAAGAAGATCTCCACTTTACCACCACCGACAGCACCATCCCGTGGATCGGTTCGGCGCTCACGTTCAAGGGCATCATCGAGGGCGGCGGCCATACGATCGACGGCTTGACCTCGACGCAGGCGAAGAACGCCCGTCAGGCGGGCGGCCTGTTTACCGAGATCGCCGCGGGCGCGGTCATCAGGAACGTCAAATTCACCAACATGAGCTTCACGGTTTCGGGTACCACGCAGCAGGGCGGCCTTTACGGCCTGCTCGCCGCCTCCATCGACGACGCGGCCACCATCGAAGGCGTCACCGTGACGGGGACCATCCACGTCTACGACCCCGTGGATACTTCGGACTTTGGGAACTACACGATCGGACTCGTGAGCGGAGACCTGAATGCAAGGGGCATCGCGACGGGCGGCATCACGGCCGTTGCGGACCAAGTGAATACATTCATTATCGGAACGGGGTACGTTCCCCAATGGCCCGTACTCGTTGCGGTGGGGGAGGACGGCCGCGTGACCATCACCCCGAACCCGACGCCGGACAAAAATCCTTCGGCGGAAGAAAGCCCGTCGCCGGATGAAGATCCGCCGAAAGAAAACCCCGGCCAACCCGCCACGCCGCCCGGTGAAACGGACGATACGGAAAATTAAAAAATTCGAAAAAAATCGGAGGACATAGATATGAAACACAAAAAGGCAGTGAAAGCAGTATCCCTGGTACTCGTGGCTGCACTCGGCGTCGGCGCTTGCTCGGCGCTCGCAGGGTGCGGATCCGGCGAGAAGGCCCTCGTCATCATGACGGAAGAACTGAACGGACTCTTCAACCCCTTCTATTCGACCGCGGGTACGGATATGGACGTCGTCGGCCAGACGCAGATCTCCATGTTCAATACGGATAGCGACGGCGAAATTTCCTATGGCGACGATGAACCCGTCGTCGTGAAGGACTTCAAACAGGAGACGGCGGCGGACGGCAGTACCACCGATTACACGTTCGTCCTCAAAAACGGCATCGAGTTCTCGGACGGCAAGCCCCTCACGATGAACGACGTCATGTTCAACCTGTACGTCTACCTCGACCCCGTCTATACGGGTTCCTCGACCATGTATTCCACGGATATCGTCGGCCTCAAAGCGTACCGCACGCAGACGACCAATGAGAACGACGACGAGGAACTGACGTCCAACGCAACGGGGTATGCCATGACGCGCCGCGAGGAACTCCTCACCGCGTACGATGAATGCAACAGGGAGCTCAACCCCGATACCCCCGATAGCTATAATGTAGATATCGAGAAGCTGGAAAAGTTTATCAAGGATGAATATACGCCTACGGAAGGGTACAGGCTTACCATTTGGGCCGACGGCAAGCCCTCTGACAAAGATCTTGCAAACGGCACCGCGGATGAACTTGCCCGCGCACAGCTCTATGCAGACCTCGAAGAGGCTTTGAGGCTCTTCCGTGAAGAACTCAACAATGACTTCGATTCCGCAAAGGACGCCTATCAGGAGCCGCCCTATGTCCCGCAGGCGGGCAAAGAGGGGCAGAACGATTCGGATATCCGTTTCGACGGCGATACGAAGGAAGTCGTTTCCTTCATGTATATGGAGGGGTTTATCACCCTTGCCTATGCAGATATCACCCAGAACGGCACGCTCAAAGAGGACGCCAACCATATCGTTGCCAACAACAATAGGACAAACAAGCAATCCAAAAAGAACTATGATGAGGACGCCATCGAGCATGCCGCAAATCCCCGCGAGGCGGCCATTAATTTCGTGTACGAAACCAAGGTCAAATCCGCATTCAACGAAGTGCTTCGCTGGTGGGCGACGGGCAGCAACCTGCTCGCCGGCTTCATCGGGAAAGCCAAGGAAGTCATTCTCGAACAAAACGTGAGCGCGAACGGCGGCCAAGTCCGCTTCCCCAACATCTCCGGCATCCAATCCCTCGGCCACACCACCAACGAGCAGAACGTGACCATCGGCGAAAAGACCTATAAGATCGCCCATGAATACAATGACGACGGCACCGTCAAGAATCCGGGCGAATATGCCGTTCTCCGCATCCGTATCAACAAGATCGACCCCAAGGCCATCTGGAACTTCGGGTTCACCGTGGCGCCGCATCACTATTATTCCGACCCTGAGAAATATCCCGTCAATATCAAGGAAAACAAATTCGGCGTGGAGCGCGGCTCCTATGAATTCCAGACGGGCGTGTTGCAGGGTAATACCGATAGCGGCGTGAGCAAGAACAAAGTGCCGCTCGGCGCAGGCCCCTATGTTGCGACCGACCGCGACGGCAAGGATAACCCCGCGGCCAACGAATTCATGCTCAACAATATCGTCTATTTCAAGGCCAACGAGAAGTTCTTTGCAAACGTCGAGGACTGCGCGGAGTCGTTGCATCCTCCGCTCATCAAGCGCATGAACTATCAGGTCGTCTCCCCGACCAACGCTATCTATCAGCTCAGAAGCGGCAGCGTCCACTTCGTCGAGCCGCAATATACCAACGAGAACAGCGACCAGCTCAACGATATGAAGTCGAGCGGGTTCGAGAGCGTGGCCACTTGGCAGCTCGGCTATGGCTATATCGGCATCAACGCGGGCAAGGTCCCCAATATCTATATCCGCAGGGCCATCATGTCCGCCATGGACACCAGACTTGCGATCAACTATTATCGCGGCGGCGAAGCGGTGACCATCCGCTGGCCCATGTCCGTCGTCAGTTGGGCATATCCCCGCACGGCAGGCAACTCGCTCGATCCCGCGGACCCGCTGAAAAACATGGAACAAAACAACGGCACGGAGCATGACTACACGCGGTATGTGAGCGATGAATCCGCCAAGGCCAACATCCTGAAGTATATGGCGCTCGCGAACGTCGGACCCAACAGCCCCGACCTCAAGATCCAATTCACCATTGCAGGTTCCAACCTCACCGACCACCCGTGCTATAACGTCATGAAGAACGCGGAAGCGCTTCTCGATTCGTGCGGCTGGGATGTCGAAGTCGTCTCCGACGTGCAGGCGCTCACCAAGCTCTCGACGGGCAGCCTCTCCGTCTGGGCGGCGGCGTGGGGTTCCACCATCGACCCCGATATGTATCAGGTCTACCACAAGAACTCCACGGCGACCTCCGTGTATGCGTGGGGCTACCGCGAGATCCTCGGCGCGCGCGATTCCTATCCCACGGAGATCGGTATCCTCGATAAGCTCTCCACCGTCATTGAGCAGGCCCGCGAGACCAACGAGCGCAACGGCGATAACGGCCGTATCGCCCTCTATAAGCAGGCGATGAGCTATGTTCTCGATCTCGCCGTCGAGCTTCCCGTCTACCAGCGTAAGACGCTCTATGCGTACAACGCCAACGTCATCGATAAGAATACGTTGCCCGAAGAGATCAACTCTTACACCTCGCCGCTCTCCCGCATCTGGGAAGTCGATTTCGTCAAATAAGCGAAGCGAACGGAAAACCGAAGGGCCCTTCCCCGCAATTTTTGCGGGGAAGGCATCCCGTTTTTGTAGCCCTCAGGCTACACCGCAAATAAATCAAGCGGAGAAGTTTCATGCTGAAATACATTCTCAAACGATTGGGGCTTGCCATTCTCTGCCTCGTCGGCGTCTCTCTCATCCTATACATCCTCGTGCGCATGATGCCCGTGAGCTTCGTACAGGATAAGATCAACCAGATCAACCAGGGCGGTGCTGTGGTCTCGCAGGACGTCATCGACGCCATGTATAAGATGTACGGACTTGAAGACAGCAGTTTTTTGGGCATCCTCACCGGATACGTCAATTGGATCGGGGCGCTTTTGAGGGGCGACCTCGGCACAAGCTGGAAATACGGCGGACCCGTCCTCGACGAGATCGTCAACCACATGGGTACGTCCTTCATCATCGCGTTCATTTCGATGATCTTCGAATACCTCATCGCCATTCCCTTGGGCGTCACGGCGGCCACGCACCAATATTCGGTGCGCGACTATGTCGTCACCGTCCTCGTCATGATCGGCATCTCGCTACCGTCCTTCTTCTTCGGGCGGTTTTTGCAGAGTATCTTTGCGGGCAACCTCGGCTGGTTCCCGGCGGGCGGCCTGGAAGATGCTTCCAAGCACTATTCGGGCATCATGATCGCATTCGACCAGCTATGGCACGTCATGCTGCCCATCTTCGTCATGACGATTTTGAGCATCGGCGGCACGATGCGCTATATGCGCACCAACATGCTCGAAGTTCTCAATTCCGACTACATACGGACGGCGCGCGCAAAGGGCCTTTCCGAGAGGAAGGTCATCTATAAGCACGCCTTCCGCAATACGATGATCCCCATCGTCACGATGATGGCGGGCGTGCTTCCCTCGCTCTTTTCGGGCGCGATGATCACCGAGCAGGTCTTTGACCTCCCCGGCATCGGTAAGATCGCCCTCGATGCGATGCAGGCGGGCGATATTCCCTTCATCATGGGCGATAACATGTTCATTGCGTTCCTGAGCGTCATCGGCGTGCTTCTTTCCGACCTCATGTACGCCGTCGTTGACCCGCGCGTCAAGCTCTACTAAGGAGGCCGATATGGACGAATTCAAAAACGGGGATGGGTTTGAACCCGAAAAAATCAACCTCACAGAGACGGAGCGGGCGGAAGCGGACGAGGCGGCGATGCTTGCCGCCGGTCCCGAAACGGATGAACAGGCGCTCATGGAGGCGCAGGATGAGGCGAACGCGCTCGATAAGAACGTGCGCCTTCTCTCGCCCGGCCGCATGGTCGCGCGGCGGTTCTTCCGCTCCAAGCTCTCCGTCATCGGTCTCGTCATGATCCTCGCGCTGCTGCTCTTTTCATGGATGGGTCCCGTGTTCTACCACCGGTGGGGAGAGGAGGAGATGGATAAATCCGTCAAGGTCGAGTATAGCCGCGAGACGGTCATCTATACGGATGAAGAGACGGGGGAAGAATACACCTTCTATCAAGTAGCGGAGGACCATCAGACGCTCAACAGCCTCGCGCCGATGTCATGGGATCACCTCTTCGGAACGGATAAAAACGGTTGCGACGTCTTTACCCGCCTCATGTACGGCGGCCGCGTCTCGATGTCCGTCTCCTTCTTAGCCGTCTTTGTCGTCACCATTTTGGGCGTCATCTTCGGCGGCATTTCGGGCTATTTCGGCGGATGGGTGGATAACGTCATCATGAGGCTCTGCGATATCCTCATGTGCCTTCCGCAACTTCCGCTGATGCTGATCATCGGTACGCTGTTCGATTCGTGGCATGTGGAATCGTATATGCGTATCTATTACCTCATGCTGTTCTTGACGCTCCTATCGTGGCCGGGCATTGCCCGCCTCGTGCGCGGGCAGATCCTCTTTTTGAGGGAACAGGAATATATGGTCGCGGCGGAGGCCATGGGATTTTCCACGTCGCGCAAGATTTTCAAGCATCTCATCCCCAACGTCTTGCCCCAGCTCATCGTCTCCATGACGCTCTCGCTCGGCAGCATGATCTTGTCCGAAGCCACGCTTTCCTATCTCGGCCTCGGCATGAAGGGCGGCGCATCGTGGGGCGTGATGATCCAGATAGTCACCGAGGATACCAACGTTCTGAACAGTTTCTTCAACGTATGGGGGCCTCCGGGCATCTGCATCATCATCGCAGTACTCGGCTTCAACTTCATCGGCGACGGCCTCAGAGACGCGCTCGATCCCAAGGCAAGGAGATAAGATATGGCAGAAGAGAAAAAGAACCGGCACTATCTGACGGGTAAAGAAGTCCGCGCCATTGCCAAGGAGAACGCAAAGATCACCCGTGCGTTTGAAAAGAAAAAGAAGCGCAAGGCGGCAGAGAGCGAGTTCCTCTCCTCGATGAAGGACCCCAAAAACATCCTCGAAGTGGAGGATCTGCACACCTATTTCTTTACCGACCAAGGCGTGGTGAAGGCCGTCAACGGCGTTTCGTTCGATATCCCGCAGGGGTCCACCGTGGGCGTCGTCGGGGAATCGGGTTGCGGGAAATCCGTGACGAGCATGTCCATCATGCAACTCTTGCAGGGACCCGCCGGGCAGATCTATTCGGGCAGTATGCGCTTCAAGTCCTATGACTTCAAGCGCGACGGAAAGGGGAACCCCATCCCCATCTGGGATGACGACGAAGAGGGGCGCCCGCAGTACGACGAAGTCAAAGACAGGAAGGGCAACGCCAAGCTCGATAAAGAGGGCAAGCCCATTTTGGAGCGCCGCCAGAAGCGCGATGAATACGGAACGCTCCTCTATGAGATGGAGGAGAAAGTCTTTGATATCGCCAAGATGCCCACCAAGGAGATGTACCGTCTGCGCGGGCGGCAGATCGCGATGATCTTTCAGGAACCCATGACGAGCCTCAACCCCGTGTTCACCATCGGCAACCAGCTCGACGAAGTGACGCTGTTGCACTTTCCGGGGTCCACCAAGGAGGACGCCAAGCGCCGTTCCATCGAAATGCTCAATCTCGTGGGCATCGCCATGCCCGAACGCGTGTATAAATCCTACCCGCACGAACTTTCGGGCGGTATGCGCCAGCGCGTCATGATCTCCATGGCGCTCGCGGGCGACCCGCGCCTCATCATCGCCGATGAACCCACGACGGCGCTCGACGTCACCATTCAGGCGCAGATCCTCGACCTCCTTAGAGACTTAAAGACGCGCATCAACGGCTCCATCCTGCTCATCACGCACGACCTCGGTATCATCGCCGAAATGGCGGATTATGTCGTCGTCATGTATGCGGGCCGCATCATCGAGCGCGGGACGGCTTCGGAGATCTTCCACCATCCCATGCACCCCTATACCATCGGCCTGCAAAAATCCAAGCCGACGATGGATTCCGAATCGGAGTCGCTGTTCAACATCCCCGGCAACGTTCCCAATCCCATCGATATGCCCGATTATTGCTATTTCCGCGAGCGTTGCTCCGGTTGCATCAAGGCCTGTTTCGGCGAATATCCGCCCATGATACAGGTCGGCCCCACGCATTTTGTTGCCTGCCACCTCTACGATAAGGAGAATAAATGATGGACAAGAAAAAGGACGAAACGCTCGAAGAGAGCGAAAACGGGGTACCCATGTCCGCAGATGCTTCTCCCGAAACGGAGGGGACGACGGCCCAGCCCACCGAAGAAGAGCGCGCCGAAAAGAATGCCGCGTGCATCGCTTCGGGCGACTTCGAGGGCTTCGACGACGAGTTGCAGGCGCGCCGCGAGGCCGTGGCCCGCGAACAGAAGGCCGAAGAGGACAAGGCTCTTCCGCCCGATGAAAACGCCCTCCTCGAAGTCCGCCATCTCAAAATGTATTTCCCCCTCAAAAAGTCGCTCGGCGGGAAGGTCAAGGTGTGGCTCCGCGCGGTGGACGATATCTCGTTCACGCTCAAAGCGGGCGAGACGCTCGGCATCGTCGGGGAATCGGGCTGCGGCAAGACGACGATGGGCCGCGCCATTCTGAAACTCTATAAGCCCACGGGCGGGCAGATCTTCTTCGGCGGCAAGGACATCGCGCCGTATAAGTCCTCCGGGATGCGCCCCCTGCGCACGCAGATGCAGATCATCTTTCAAGACCCGTATTCCTCGCTCCCGCCCCGCAGTACGGTGGGGGGCATCCTCTCCGAACCCGTGCGGGTCCACAACATCGTACCCAAGGAAAAGACCAAGGAATACGTTCTCGACGTCATGGACCAATGCGGCCTCCGCGATTACTACTTCGAGCGCTATCCGCATGAATTTTCGGGCGGCCAGCGCCAGCGTATCTGCATTGCCCGCGCGCTCTCGGTCAACCCCAAACTCGTCGTCTGCGATGAGCCTGTCTCCGCGCTTGACGTCTCCATTCAGGCGCAGATCATCAACCTTCTGAAACGCTTGCAGCAGCAGAGGGGTTTGACGTACGTATTCATTTCGCACGACCTCTCCGTCGTCAAGCACATTTCGGATAGGATCGGCGTCATGTATCTCGGTTCGATGGTGGAGTTCGGCAACAAGAAGGATATCTTCTCGCACCCCATGCACCCCTATACGCAGGCGCTCTTCTCCGCGGTACCCAATCCCAACCCCGACGTGAAGATGGACCGCATCGTGCTGAAAGGGGATATCCCCTCGCCCGCCAATCCGCCCAAGGGGTGCAAGTTCCACACGCGCTGCCCCAAGTGCATGGAGATCTGCAAGCACGTCGCGCCCGTCTACAAGGAATATGAACCCGGCCACTTCGTGGCCTGCCATTGCTACCCGCAGGAGGAAGCATGAAAAAGAAGGGGGAGTCCGGCGGCAGCGGGGAAGTCCCCAAGAAAAAAGAACAGAAGATCGTCTACATCGACGACGGCTCCACCGTCGCCGATATGAGCGGGACCCGTAAGGGCCCCCCGCGCAGAAAGTCCACCATGAAGGAGAAGTGGAAAACGTACATCACGACGGTCAAACACATGATCCTTCCGCTCCTCATCACGTTGCTCGCCATGACGATGGTATTTATCATCCTCATGCTCGTGACGGGCAAGTGGACTTAAAAACATGGACATGATTTACGGCAAGCCGCCCCGAAGGGGGCGGTTTTTCTGTTTTTCAGGCGGCATTTTCCGCGCATTTCGTCGAAAATCCGCCGCGCAAATATTTTTCTTTCCGCAACATATAGATTTTTTTTGCGAAGTACCGTCAAAGGATTGTGTTTTCTTGAAAAAAATGCTATAATGTCTCCGTACGAAATCTATCGTATGGAGAAGCATATGTTAAAAATCGTGGTTGACGCCATGGGAGGCGACCACGCGCCCGCCGAGATCGTGAAGGGCGCGCTCCGCTCTCTTGACATGCGCAAGGACTTCATGGTCGTCCTCACGGGCGATGAAGCGTTGATCGGGCATGAACTCGAAAAGTACAAATACGATCCCGCCCGCGTCGAAGTCGTACACTGCGGGGAGGTCATCACCAACGACGACGTTCCCACCCACGCCGTGCGGGTGAAGCGCGATAGTTCGCTCGTCGTCGGCCTCAAACTCCTCAAAGAGGACGCGGAGGCGGGGGCGTTCGTCTCGGCGGGTTCCACGGGCGCGGTTCTTACGGGCGGCATCATGCACATCGGCAGGATCAAGGGCATCCTCCGCCCGGCACTCTGTCCGGGCATCCCCAACGTCAACGGCGGGAGAACGCTGCTCTGCGACTGCGGCGCCAACGCCGAATGCAAGCCCGCCTACCTCCAACAGTTCGGCATCATGGCTTCCGCCTATGCGAAGGCGGCCTTCGGCATCGCAGAACCCCGCGTGGGGCTTCTCACCAACGGCACCGAGGAACACAAGGGCGATACGCTCCATCAGGAGGCCCATGCGCTCCTCAAAGAGACGCACGGCATTCATTTCGTGGGCAACATCGAGGGGCGCGACATCATGTACGGCGACTGCGACGTCGCCGTTGCCGACGGCTTTTCGGGCAACATCGCGCTGAAATCCGTCGAGGGTTGCGGCAAGACCGTTGCCGCCGTCCTCTCGCAACAGTTCAAGAAGAGCGCGGGCAGTAAGCTCGCATACCTGTGCGCGCGCAAGCAGATCAACGCCCTCAAAGATATGCTCGACTACGCCAAGCTCGGCGGGTCCGTCTTTTTGGGCCTCAGGCAGGTGGTCATCAAGAGCCACGGCTCCTCCAAGGCGACGAGCATCGCCGCCTCCGTCTGCCAGGGGGTGGACGCCTACCGCGGCGGCCTCATCGCATCCATCGAGCGTATGCTCGCCGAAACGGGTCTGCCCGCGGAGACGTGATGCGCAACGGGGAGACGTGGACGGAGGAGACCGTCCGCCGAGCGGAGGCGTGCATCGGCTATGTGTTCCGCGAGAAAGCGCTCCTCGTCGCCGCCTTTACCCATAAGACGTATGCCAACGTGAGCGGGGAGGCGGATAACGAGCGGCTGGAATTTTTGGGCGACGCCGTTTTGCAGCTCTCCGTCACCGAGGACCTCTATGCGGGGCATCCCGGTGCGGCGGAGGGCAAGCTCACCGAACTCCGCCAGCAGTATGTCTCCAAGGAGGCGCTGGCGCAGTCTGAGAGAAAGCTCGGCCTCATGCGCTATCTCCGCCATTCGGCGGGGGAGAGCAACCTCTCGGATAAGACGAGTTCCAGCCTCATCGAAGCGGTGGCGGGGGCCATCTATTTAGACGGCGGCTTCGGGGCGGCCAAGGCCTTTTTGGGGCGGTGCCTCACCGTGGCGCAGACGGAAAACTATAAGACGCTCCTGCAAGAATATGTGCAGGAACGGCAGAAGAGTACGCCCGTCTACCGCGACGAAGAACAGGAGGCGGGGACCTTCCGTTGCAGCGTATCCGCTCTCGGCTTCACGGCAACGGGGACAGGACCAAGCAAAAAAGCGGCGGAAACAGCCGCCGCACAAGCATTATATGAGAAATTGAGAAAGGGGAATCATCCGTGAACTTCAAGGAAATCCGTCTCGTGGGCTTCAAGTCCTTTGCAGACAAAACAACCATCCGCTTTGACGACGGCGTCACCTGTATCGTCGGCCCCAACGGGTGCGGCAAGTCCAACGTAGCCGACGCCGTGCGCTGGGTACTCGGCGAGCAATCGGCGAAAAACCTGCGCGGCTCCTCCATGCAGGACGTCATCTTTAACGGCTCCGAAACGAGGCACCAGCTCTCCTTCTGCGAGGTGACGCTCGTCTTTGATAACAGCCAAAAGATCTTCGACATCGAGTACGAAGAGGTGGCCATGACGCGCCGCCTCTACCGTTCGGGCGAGAGCGAATATCTCATCAACATGCAGCCCTGCCGTATGCGCGACATCGTGAAACTTCTTCACGGCGTGGGCATCGGCAAAGAGGGCTATTCCATCATCGGGCAGGGCAAGGTCGCCCAGATCATGAACTCCAAGCCCGTGGAGCGGCGCGCCATCTTCGAGGAGGCGACGGGCGTCATCAAGTTCAAGACGCAGAAGGCCGAGATCGAGCGCAAGCTCGATGGTTCCCGCGATAACCTCACCGTGTTCATCCAGCGCATGGATGAGGCCGAGACACAACTCCGTCCCCTCGAAAAACAGGCGGATACCGCCAAGAAATACCGCGAATATTCCGAACAGCTCAAATACGAGGAAGTCAACGCCTACCTCGTGCGGAGCGATAGCTTCGAGCAGGAGACAAATTCCTATAAGGCCAAGATCGCCGAAGCGGAGAAGCTGCTCTCGGAGGTGGAGGCGCGCCTCGAAGCCCTCGACGGCGAGGAGGACGAGAGCCGCGCGGGCGCGTACAGCGCGGATATCCGCCTCAAAGATATCAACGAGCGTCTGCGTCTCTTCGAAGTCGGCATCGAGCGCAAGAGCGGCGAAGTGCGCGTGGTGCGCGAACGCCTCGAAGCCTGCCGTGACCGTCTCGGACAAGCCAAGGCGGAGATCGAGAGCGCGATGAAGCGTTCGGAGGAGATCGAGACCCTCGTCGCGGGGAGCGGCAAGCGCAAGGAGGAGAGCGAAGCGCGGCTCAACGAGATCGCGGCCGAGTGCAAGGACCTCATGCGCAAGCTCGCCGAGGCAGACCTCCGCATCTCTACATACGAAAAGATCTCCGATGAAAAGCGCGCCAGCCAGCTCTCCAACGCCGAGGACCTCGCTTCCGTGCGCGCCGAGGCGGGCAGTCTTTCCGCCAAGCGCGATTTCACGCAGGACCGCATCGAAGAAGTCAAGGAAGCCATCAAGAAGGCGGAGGTCCGCCATGCGGAGTATGCCCGCCAGCTCACCGAGTGCCAGAAGCAGAAGGCGGTGTGCGAGGCCTTCCTCAACAACAAGGCAGACGAGGAGCGCGATCTGCAAATGGATATCTCCGACCTCATGCGTTCGGAGAAGAAGCTCTCCGAGGAGATCTCCGCCTGCAACACGGATATCGCAAGCCTCAAAAACCAGCTTGAAATGCTCGTCGGCCTCAAAAACCGCTTCGACGGTTACCGCGATTCCGTCAAGAAATTGCAGCTCGACGCCAAGCGCAACCCCGAAATCGGCAAGCGCATCGTGGGCGCCATTGCGGATATCGTCACCACCGAGAAGAAGTATGAGGTCGCCATCGAAACGGCATTCGGCGCCGCCATGCAGAACCTCGTCACCGAGACGCCCGACGACGCGCGTTTCCTCATCGAATATTTGAAGCGTACGGGCGGCGGCGTCGTCACCTTCCTGCCCGTCGAGGGTATGCGGCCGCGTCCCGATTCCCGCGAAGCCCAGCTCGCCCTCAAAGAGAGCGGCGCGCTCGGCCTTGCGAACGACCTCGTCCGCTATAATCCCTACTATTCCAACGTCATCAAAAATCTGTTGGGCAACACGCTCATCTGCGATACCATCGCCTCGGCGACCAACATCTCCAAGAAGTATCCGCGCGTATTCCGCATCGTCACCCTCGACGGCGATAACATCGCCACGAGCGGCGCCATGACGGGCGGTTCGCGCAAGCGGGATAGCGGCAACCTCCTCGCGGGGGAGCGCAATATCAAGGAGTGCGAGGATAACATCGCCCGCAAACAGGCCGCCCTCGCCAAGCTCAAACAGGCGCTCGCCTCCGCCACGGGAGAACTCGAAGAGGCCCGCACGGCATACGAGACCTTCCGCACCAAGGTGCAGGAGGAGACGGCCAACTTTGCCGCCCTCTCGCAGAAGGAGATCGCGCTCGCCGAACTCATCGCCGATGCGCAGGGCGACGCCGACCAATACAATACCCAGCTCATCCGCCTCACCCAGCAGGCTTCCGACCTCGAAGGCGAAGTGCTGACGGCAGCCGAGAGCGAAGAACTCTTGGGCAAGATCCGTGCCGAAGCGGCCGAAGAGGCGCAGGAGCGCGCCGCGCAGATCGAAAAACTCCGCAAGGAGCGCGACGGGCTTGCCGAAGCGTTGCATGCGCGCCGCGTCGAGGAGGCGACCATCACTTCCGCGCTCGCGGCAGAGGATGAGAACGTGCGCCGCCTGAAAGAGGAGAAGATCGACCTCACCGCCCGCATCGAGGAGAGAAAGGTCACCGTGCGCGATTCGGAGGACCACATCCGCGAACTCAAAGAAGAGGAGGAGCGCGTCGCGCTGACTGCCGAGGAGCAGGAGACGGTGGGCAAACTCCGTTCGGACTTGCGCAGTGTGGAAGAGCGCAAGCGCGTTCTCACCGAACGCCAGCAGAAGATCGCCGAGGAGAAGCGCGAACTGTTGGAGAAGCAGAACGACCTCACCGAGCAGAAGCACGAATCGGAGATCGCCATCAGCCGTTCGCAGACCATTCTCGATAACATGAAAGTGCGTCTCGAAGAGACGTACGGCCTCGACTATGACAGCGCGCAGGCCTTCCGCGATCCCGCTTACGACTTTGCGCAGTCGAACACGAACATCAACTCGTTGCGGCATAAGATCGCGGCGCTCGGCCCCGTCAACCAAAATGCGGAGGAGGATTACAACGCCCTGCTCGCGCGCTATAACGAGATGAAGACGCAGCGCGAGGATCTCGAAAAGGGCATCGACGACCTCTCGCAGGTCCTCTCCGATCTCAGAGCCACGATGCAGAAGCAGTTCGACGACGGCTTCAACCAAATCAACCAGAACTTTACGCAGATCTTCAAGGAACTGTTCGGCGGCGGCAAGGCCGAGATGGAGCTCGACTTGGAGGACGGCGTAGACCCGCTCGAAGCGGGCGTGGAGATCGTGGCATGTCCTCCGGGCAAGAAGCTCTCGAAGATATCGCTGCTTTCGGGCGGCGAGCAGGCCTTCACGGCCATCGCCATTCTCTTCGCCATCTTAAAGACGCATCCCATGCCGTTCTGTATTTTGGACGAGATCGAGGCCGCGCTCGACGAGGCCAACGTGGACCGCTTCGCGAAGTACTTGAAGAAGTTCTCGCGCGAGACGCAGTTCATCGTCATCACGCACAGAAAGCCCACGATGACGCAAGCCGATACGCTGTTCGGCGTCACGATGGAGGAGAAGGGCGTCTCCAAGCTCGTCTCGGTGAAACTTTCGGAGGTGGAGGAGCGGCTCGGCGGAGACACGGTCATCGCTTAGGGGGAGTTGGACTTCGTTGGGGCGAACTGCGTATAGACTTCGCATAACTTCGTTGCGCTTACGTTTCCCTTGGTCACGTACGTCAAAGTACGCTCCCTGCGGGAAGCCGCGCGCTCCTCGTTCTGCTCGTCTCTCCGCAGTTGAGTTTGACAATTCGCGCCCTGCGGGCGCGCCCCTTCGGGGCTTTACATTCAAACTAATCCACCGCCTCCCCCCTTATACCTGAGGGGGGAGGGTAGGGTGGGGGGTGTACGCGCCTTGGGGCGCGCTTGCTGTCCCTCTTAGGGAAAGTGGCCGAATAGAATGAGGCCGAAAGGGTTTCGGACGTTCACGTCATTCCGTCCATTCTCGTTCCTAACGTCATTTTGTCCGACCGAGGCTTCTATTGTGGACTAAGGTCAACACGAGGAGCGAAGCGACGAAGTAGCGCAGTCGAGGAATCACCTTAATTTAATAATGTGACCCTTCGACAAGCTCAGGGTGACGAATTTAGTCCCCACTTCCCTTCCCCAGGGAAGGAGTAGGGCTTTCCAATCTCATGCGTGCAGCAGAACCACGCTTCTGCGGAACGCCCTCAATTTGCCAGCTTGCGGCTTCTTGTTCGGCAAAGCGATTTTCGGGACCTAAAAGGATTTATGTAGGAGGAAGGTTCGCTCACGGAATTTCTTTTCGAGCATAGCGAGCAAAGAAATTCGTGAATAACTTACTTGCCTTAGGCGGAATTGACTTCCGCCGTGGGCGACCCAATTTGCAGAGCCCTGTCTGCTTCTTGTCCGATGGAACCTCCAATCGCTTGGGAAGAAATTTACGGAGCCATTCCAATTCACTGCAAATAACCAAAACCACGCTTTTGGTTTTTGCCCTCAATTTGCCAGCTTGCGGCTTCTTGTTCGGCAAAGCGATTTTCGGGACCTAAAAGGATTTATGTAGGAGGAAGGTTCGCTCACGGAATTTCTTTTCGAGCATAGCGAGCAAAGAAATTCGTGAATAGCTTCTATGGGTATTTTCAATAAAATCAAAGACGCCTTGAAAAAGACCAAGGCCAACGTCTCCACCAAACTCCGCCAGCTCTTCCTCAAAGATAAGATCGGCGAAGCCTTCTATGAGGAACTCGAAGAGATCCTCATCTCCTCCGATGTCTCGGTAAAGACGGCCGAAGCCGTCGTCGACGAAGTGAGGGAGGAAGCCATCGGCGGCAAGGTGAAAGACGAGCAATTCGTCACCGATTTATTGAAGGATATCTTGGAGGAGACGTTAAACGAGGCACCCATGCCCGCGATCGAGTATCCGTGCGTCATCATGCTCGTGGGTGTGAACGGCGTCGGCAAGACCACGACCATCGGCAAACTCGCCTCCTATTTCGTCTCTGAAAAGAAGTCCGTCACGGTCGCCGCCGCGGATACGTTCCGCGCCGCCGCCATCGACCAGCTGGGCGTGTGGGCCGACCGCGCCAAGGTGCGCATCGTCAAACATGAGGAGGGGAGCGACCCCTCCGCCGTCGTCTATGACGCCGTCTCCTCGGCCAAGGCGCGCGGGACGGACGTGCTTCTCATCGACACGGCGGGCCGTCTGCACGTCAAGGACAACCTCATGAACGAACTCAAAAAGATGGACCGCGTTGTGGAACGGGAGTATCCCGCCGCCGCGTTCTATAAATTTTTGGTGTTGGACGCCACGACGGGCCAGAACGCCTATTCGCAGGCGCGCGTCTTTCAGGAAGCCGTCGACCTCGACGGCATCGTGCTTACCAAGCTCGACGGCACGGCAAAGGGCGGGTTCGTGTTCTCGCTGTGCGGCGAACTCAAAATCCCCGTCGTCTTTGCGGGCGTGGGGGAGAAGCTCGATGATCTGGAACCGTTTGACGCCGAACAATTCGTGGAGGGGTTCTTCTGATGGCCGCAAAACAGCAAAAAAAGCGCGGGGGCGGCATGGCCTCCGTGCGTGATTTTTTGGGAAAATATAGACTTGGGGTGGACTTTTGGGCAGCCGGGCTGTTTGAGTTGCTCCTGTTGCCCAACTTCGTTTGGTGGTTCTATTCCCCCGCAAACGACGTGTTGCGCACGGCGCAGTCCGATGTGTTGGAGATCTTCGCGCACATCTTCGAAGCGTTCACGCTCCTCGTATTCATCTTGGTGGTGCGCAAAGAGCGTGGCCCGTTTTCCTTCTTCTCGCCGTATGCGGTATTCTGCCTATTGTCCGTCATCCTCTACTATGCGGCGTGGATCTTCTATTTTACGGCCTATGTGAACGCGGCCGTGTTGCTCTTCCTTGCCGTTCTGCCGTGTACGGCGATAGGGTGTCTGGCGGCACTAAGAAAAAATTACTTCGCGCTCCTGCCCCTTCTCGTATTCTTCTCCCTGCATCTTGCATGGACGTGCATACATTTTCTTTGAAATTTTGTTACAAACTCTTGACAGATCGCCGTAGAATTTGTATAATGGACTCGATAAAATCCTTTGGAGGTAAGTTATGAACCGTTACGAGAAAGAAGAAATTTCCATGCTTCCCGCAAAGTACCGCCCGCTCGGCGCGTGGTCTTATTTTGGATACTCCATCCTGTTTTCAATACCGATTGTTGCGATTATTTTTTCATTTATTGACTCCAACATCAACCGCCGCAGCTTTGCGCGCAGCTATGTTTGTGCATGGATCATCGCCATCGTGATCGTCGGCATCACCCTTGCGATCGTCATCGGCACCGTCGGGCTTGACGCGCTGATGAATTCTATGCAGCCGCAATAAGTAAACCGTCAAAAAAATTGACATCCGTCAAGCGAAACTGCTCGACGGATGTTTTTTTATGAAGCAAACGGAAGGCAGGGATAGGGCGTTATACGGAACTCTGCAAAACGCGATCGTTGCCTTCTGCGAATAACGCCGAGAAATCTTTTTCGCCCGTTATCCGGTATGCGACGGTATTTTCGCCGCCCTCGATCATAAATTGGTCGGGGGATAAAATCAACAGATTTACCGCAGAACTCCGCAAATAGTAGCGCGGCGTACGCTCGATCAACCCGTCGTATACACAGAACTCAAATTCGCCCAAACCGTCGCAATCGCCGACTTTTACACGTTCCGCCGCGTATGTATAGATTTCGTATTCATCATATTTGGGAATATCATAAGTGATAAACGAATTGCAATCAACGTCGGAATACTGAAACGCATAATAGAAATTGTCAACGAATTTGAAGTAGCGATGATCGATGATCACAATATTGTTTTCAACGGTAACGGAGTAGGTTTCATGGCTTGCAGTAGTAAAATCATATCTCACATAACCCCCGCCCTCGATTTGACCTTCCCGATCGCTGATTTGCGCCAAAGGACGGAATAACAGGCGGTAAGTATTTTCGATGTCAACGCTGTTCGTCGAATAGGCAATATTTTTCAGCCTGCCGGGAGCGACGCCTATAAACGACTGCTCATAACGGACCGCTGTAATATCTTCGACATGCAGCCCGCCGATCCACGAATAGAGGTCACTCAATGTGCCGTGATAGGGGAAATATTCGTCGGGGATTTCCGTGTCAAAGCTCCCCGCAAAGACGATCAAGTAATCATAAGTTGAAATATAAGGGTCGTTCTTTATCTTTTCCGGATCCTTTTCAAACGAAACGGTAAATACGGAACCGTCGTTTACGTCAAATTGAAAAATGATTGCGCCGTGGCCGATCTCTCTCTGCGGTTTTCCGATTTTGCGAATGACTTGGTCAAAACTCATACCCGCCGTAATTTCACGGCACTCTTCCAAGCTGGGCAGGTCGGTTTTATTCACGTCAAACCAAGTATCGATATCTTCCTTGTCTATCCCTTCTGCCGTAATATCATCGGGCGTTTCGGGGAAATTCGAACAGCCAACGCAAAGACAAAGCGCGATCGAAAGGATGGCAGAAAGCAATAAGATTTTCTTCATGATTCCCTCCTGTTTATATAACGTTTGAAACAGATAATTTTCTCACCCGTTTATGTAAATCATGAAAAAAGGCGTGTCCGATTGGGAACACGCCGAAAACATCTCACAAATTGACATCCGTCAAGCAAAAATGCTTGACGGATGTCTTTTCCTTTTGCTTCAATCGCGCATTATCGTTTTACCGCCGTCCTCGCTGTGTCCTACATAGGACCCGCTTGCGCTGTAAAAGTTTCTTCCGTCTTGGCTGTACACCGTCATCGAGGTACCCATGTCCGTGGTAAAGGTGTATTCTTTCGTTTCTATCGGTTTTCCCAAGATCCCTCTCACGAACGGATTGCCCAAGTCGCTTTCGATGTGCAAAAGCCACAGGATGAGGCCAAGGATAAAACAGATGAAGAGCAAAACCAACGCGATCACAAGGACAACGACAACCGCGGCGATGACGAGAGCGATGACAAAGGGCAACAGCAGAGTGGGGCCGAGGACGATGCCGACGGTTGCCATTGGCTTCGTATTTTCTCTGAGGAAATACGGGAAGATGAAGAACGTCGCGATTTGCGTGCAGATGAACGATGCAAGCAAAAGATAGACGAGGTAGCCGAGCGCCGGATTGTCCATCCAGCCTTCCAGATACATTTTCGCGCATTCAATGGAGGTGCAAATTACCATGAAGTCGCTCTGTGCGAAAGAGAGGGCGCCGAGCATCACAAGCAAAGCGGCATAGCCCTTGGGAAGTTTCAAGGGGTTGTGTATGCCGAGATAGACGAGGTATACGGGCATGAGCGAAAAGATGAGTTGGGGCAATATGTCTCCTGCGAACGAATACCGAATACTAACATGCCACAAGACCTCCGGAGTGAGGAAGCGCCAAAGGAAACTCCATGGCGTGAGGAAGAAGGAGGGAAGCCCGCCAAGAGATATCGGTAGTCTCGGCTCCATGAATTCCGGGTCGAGTTTGAAGACGTAGAGCCCTTCTTTGAAGATGTAGGTGAAATTGAGACGGAAGTAAGTCGCTAAATACGCAATGAACGCCGCCGCAAACAGGCCCGTGAGGATAAGAAAGGCGGGAATTTTGGAGGCATGCTCATCGCACATGCGCGTGCGGATTTTTTTCATGCCCGCGCCGAGTTTTCGGCACGTTTTGTGCATTCTTTTGAAAATGCCGTCCTGTTTTTTTACGACGGGCTTGCCCCCGGACAGCGCGGCGCCCGCCGCATGCACCTGTTCGCTTTCCGAGGAAGCAGGGGCTTTTTGCGCTTCGGCGCGCTTGCTTGCGCCGTCTGCGGGCGTCTCGGCGGCAACGGCAGGGCGTTTTCTCGGAATGGCGGTCAGCATGAGGATGCCCCCGATCAGGGATAGGGACGTAATACCGAAACAGAACAGCGCCAAAAAACTCACAACAGGTATGCCGAAAATCTCCTTGCGCCCGCCCTTTTTTCCATAGACGGCGAGGATGATGAGGGAGAGGGCGATCCCCGCCAACATGAGACCGAAGATCAAATTTCCTCTATTATCCCAAAGGACACCCCTAATCAAATCATAAGCCCAAAGTGGCCTATCCCACTCCACATGAAAGAGGCCCCAAAGCAGTATAAAGGCCGCAAGTGCTAAAATTCCCGTGGCGGCAATTATGCACAGCACAAAACCCGCCATCAACTGTTTCTTTCTGATCATACTCACTCCTTTGCATAAGTTTCTCTATGTATCCCAAAACGGGATATTTTTATTATACCGATTCGGTATAATAATGTCAAGAGAATTTCCATGATAAGATTAAAAGAGTTGCGAAAAGAGAGGCATATTTCTCAATTGAAGCTGGCGATGGACCTCGGCATGAACCAAAATTCCATTTCACGCTATGAGACGGGCGAGCATGAGGCAGATTACAAGACGCTCATCGCGCTCGCCGACTATTTCGACGTATCCATCGACTACTTGCTCGAAAGAACGGAAAATCCCATGAGAAATTGACATCCGTCAAGCAAAAATGCTTGACGGATGTCTTTTTATCTGTTATAATGAGGACTGTCAAGGGAAATTGTTTGACGGGAGGGCGTATGTTCGCAACGGTGAAAGGCTCCGCGATGGGCGCAACGGACGAACGGATGAGGTATCTCGGCCTTTGGGATGCCTACGGCCCCCTTCTTACCGACCTCCAACGGGAGATCTGCGAGCGGTATTTTCTCTGCGATCTTTCGCTTTCGGAGATCGCCGAAGAGAAGGGCGTCTCCAAGCAAGCCGTCTCGGATACCCTCAAAAAGAGCAGGGAACTGCTCGACCTCTATGAGGAAAAGTTGCACGTCAAGAAGAATAACGACGAATATTCCCTCGCGGTCTCTTTTATGATGACGCGCGTCACGCGGGCGCTCGAAGAGTTCGCCCGCCTGCACCCCGAATTTTCCGAAGAGATGGCCTCGATCGCGGACATGGTATGCGTCGGCGAGGTCATAGATACCGGAAAGGAGGATTGAATGGCACTCTTTGATTCGCTCTCGGAGCGTCTCAACCACATCTTCTCCAAACTGACGAAGCGCGGGAAACTCACCGAGCTTGAAATAAGAACGGCCATGCGCGAGGTGCGCGTCGCCCTTTTGGAAGCGGACGTCAACCTGAAAGTCGTAAAAAACTTCATCGCCGAAGTCTCCGAAAAGGCCGTCGGCCAACAGGTATTGGGGAGCTTGAACCCCGCCCAGCAGGTCATCAAGATCGTCAACGACGAACTCATCGCGCTGATGGGGTCCGGAAACGCCAAGCTCGAAGTTTCGCCCAAGCCGCCCACGGTCATCATGATGTGCGGCCTTCAAGGCGCGGGCAAGACGACGATGTGCGCCAAGCTCGCCGTGCAACTCAAAAAGCAGGGGAAGAAGCCCTTGCTCGTCGCGGGCGATATTTATAGGCCTGCCGCCATCGACCAGCTCAAAGTCGTGGGGGGCAAGGCGGGCGCCGAAGTGTTCGAACGGGGGACGCAGGACCCCGTCAAGACGGCGCGCGAAGCCGTCGAATATGCCAAAAAGATGGGGTTCGATACCGTCGTCATTGACACGGCGGGCCGCCTTCACATCGACGAAAAGCTCATGGAAGAGCTTGAAAACATCGCGAAGGCCGTGGAAGTCACCGAAATTTTGCTCACGGTGGACGCCATGACGGGGCAGGATGCGGTCAACGTCGCCGAGACCTTCAACGCGCGGCTCAACGTGACGGGCGTCATCCTCACCAAGCTGGACGGCGATACGCGCGGCGGCGCGTGCCTCTCCATCAAGGCGGTGACGGGCAAGCCCATCAAGTTCATCGGCGTGGGCGAAAAGCTCACCGACCTCGAACCCTTCTATCCCGACCGTATGGCGAGCCGCATTTTGGGCATGGGTGACGTCTTGTCGCTCATTGAGCGCGCGCAGGAGGCCGTCACCGAACAGCAGGCGAAGGAGATGGAGCGCAAGATGCGCGAAAATTCCTTCACGCTCAGCGACTATCTGACGCAGTTCGAGACGCTCAAAAAGATGGGCGGGGCGGGCGCGCTCATGAGTATGCTCCCCGGCGCGGGCAAGTTGAAGATCAAGGAGGGGGATATCGACGAGAAGCGCATCGAGCGCGTCCGTGCCATCATCCTCTCCATGACCCCCAAGGAACGCGATAACCCGCAGATCATCAACTATTCGCGCAAGAAGCGCATTGCGCTCGGTTCGGGTACGACGTTGCAGGAAGTCAACCAGCTCTTGAAGCAGTTCGAGCAGACCAAACTTCTGATGAAACAGATGAAGGGCGGCAAGCGCAGATTGCCGTTCTGAGGGCTTCTCCCTCGGACATGGTACCCTCGGATGAGGTCAATGTCCACAGAAAAGTGAGGCTCTACCCTCTCCTTGGGGAGAGGGACTGAGGGAGTGGGGGTACATCCGTCACCCTGAGCTTGCAGAAGGGTCACCTTATTATAATAAGGAGATTCCTCACTTCGTTCGGAATGACGTTTAAGAGTTTCGGAAGTGACGTATAAAGGCTTCGGTCGGACGGAATGACGTAAAAACCCTTTCGGCCCTTCGGGCCACTTTCCCTAAAAGGGACAGCAAGAATTGTTCGTAAATATAAATTTGCAATATTTAGGAGGTAACTATTATGGTCAAAATGAGATTGGTGAGAATGGGCGATAAGAAGTCTCCCGTCTACCGCATCGTCGTCGTTGACGCGCGCAAAGCCGCAACGGGGGAATACATCGAAAAGATCGGTTTTTACGATCCCAAGTCCAACCCCGTGACGCTCGAAGTGGACGTCGAGAAGGCGAAGGAATGGCTCGCGAAGGGCGTGCAGCCCACCGAAACGGTGAAGAGCCTTCTGGTAAAGACGGGCGCGCTCGAAAAGAGCGAGAAACTTTCCCCCGCCAAGACCAAGGGCAAGAGAAAGAAGAAGTGATTTTCGCGTGAGCGAATATCACCCCGCACCGTCCGCACGCCTTGGCGCCCCTTGTAGGGGAGCTGGCGAGGCCAACGGCCGAGACTGAGGGGTTGCGTTCCACGTCATTTCGAACCCCACAGGGGTGAGAAATCTCAAAAGGAGATTCCTCACTTCGTTCGGAATGACGTATAAGAGTTTCGGAATGACGAATAAAAGCCTCGTGCGGACGGAATGACTAAAAAACCCTTCCGATGCGCTCACTCACCGCAAAACGCCGCCCACGGCACACTGTGCTGATGTGCGAGAAGCGCGTTTTGCGACCTAAGAGGGACAGCAAGGGTTATTCTCGTCGCCCCTTGTAGGGGAGATGGCACCGAAGGTGACAGAGGGGTTTCGGGGCCTCCTCCGAGAAGGGAGTAGGCCAAGAGGCAAGTTCGCTCACGGAATTTCTTTCGTGCAAAAGCGCAAAGAAATTCGTGAATTATTTAGGAGGAAATCATCATGTTGGATCTCATCAAGTATATCGTGGAACAGTTCGCCGACGAGCGAGAAGAGGTGGACTACAAGGTCGAGGAGACGGAGGACGCCATCAACGTCACGGTGCTTCTCGCCGATTACGATATGGGCAAGGTCATCGGCAAACAGGGCAAGATCGCAAAGGCGCTCCGTACCCTCGTCCGCGCGGCCACGCCCAAAGACAGCAAGAAGTACAATATCGAAATCAAAGAACGCGGAGCATAACGCGTTCTTTGGCGCAGACCCCACGGCTTCGGCCGCGATCCTCCCCCGTATTTTCACGGGGGAGTTTTTTATGGCCCCATTCCGCGGGTATCATATGGTGAACGGATTTACTCCACCCCCGCCTCCCCCCTTTAACCGAAGGGGGGAGGCGGGGCTTGCTGTCCCCGAAGGGGTTTGGGCGTTCACGTCATTTCGAGGAGCGCAGCGACGAGAAATCTTTAAGAACGAGATTCCTCCTCCCGTTAGTCGTCGGAATGACAGCGGACTTCGCCTGCGGCTCGTGACGCGTATTTACTCCCCACTCCCTGAATCCCCCTCCCCAAGGAGGGGGTAACATATGACGGGAATACATATGTATCTTCGGACATGGGTACCCCGTTTTGCGTCCGTATGCGGAAAAACACATATGCAGACATATGTCCCCGCGGGCAAATGTTTTCGGCGCGGTGGGGGAGCGGAAAGGCCGTAAAACAAAAAAGCCCGTAAATCAAGCCCGTAAAAGCGAAGAAGCCCGAAGATGAAATGTTCCGAAAAACCAAAATCCCGAAACGCGAAAAATGAAAGTCCATAAAGCAAAAAAAGCCCCGCGGCAGACGCCGCGGGGCAGATGCGTTTGATTCAGATGATGTAGGCGGGGTCGGCCTCGGCCGCGTTCAGATCGCGCTTTTGCAGGTCGTAACCGGGCTTTCCGAGCAGGGCGAACGTCGCCTTCTTGCCCGCTTCCACGCCGGGCTGGTTATAGGTATCGATGTTGAACATCGCGCCCGCATAGGCCGTCTGCAATTCGAAGAGATACAGGAGCTGGCCGAGCGTGAACTCGTTGATTTCGGGCAGACAGATGGTATAATTCAATCTTCCCGCCTTGGTGAGCGCATACGCCGTGGCCTTGTTTTCCGCCTTGATGAGTTCCTCCATCGTGTGGCCGCCGAGGAAGGCGACGTCGGGGATGTTCTCGCACCCGTGCGGGATGGGCGTCTTTTCCTTATAACTGCCGACGGAGAGGAAGGTGACCACCTTATCGAAGGGGCCTTCGGTGTAGAGCTGGACCTGCGAGTGCTGGTCGGTGACGCCGAGCGCCTTGACGGGCGTCTGGCCGACGTGGCAGGCCTTGCCGTCGAGCGTCACGTTCTTGCCGAGCGATTCCGCCCACAGCTGGGCATACCAATCGGAGACATATTTGAGATTATCGGAGTAAGGCATCAGCACGCCGATGTTTTTGCCGTCCTGCATGGCGATATATTGCAAAGTCGCGCACATGAGGGCGGGATTTTTGCGCATATCAGGGGACTTGCACAGTTTATCCATGTAGGCCGCGCCCTTCAACAGCGACTTGATATCGATGCCGAGAACGGCCGCGGGAAGAAGGCCAACGGGAGAGAGTTCGGAAAATCTGCCGCCCACGCCGTCGGGAAGGACATAGCGCTTCACGCCGCCGAGTTCCTCGGAGATCTTGATGAGATTGCCGCGGCTCGCATCCGTCGTAAAGATGACGTTTTCCTTGATATTGACGCCCGCCTTGGTGAGAAGGTCGGAGATGATGAGGTACTGCGCCATCGTCTCGCTCGTCGCGCCCGACTTGGAGATGACGTTGAAGCACGTCTTGGTGACGTCGATCACGTCCAAGAGCTGTTTCATGCGGACGGGATCCACATTGTCCTCCACGAAGAATTTCGGGCCGCGCCGTTTGGACTTGGGAAGGTCGTTGTAGTGAAGGTGGCAGAGCGCGGTGTATGCCATGGCGGGGCCGAGCGCCGAGCCGCCGATGCCGAGTACAACAAAATTATCGAACTTGCGCCGTATGAGTTTGGCCGTGGCGAGGATATCCGCGACGATCGCGCTTTGGTTGTAGGGAAGTTCCGTCCAACCCATGAAGAGTTCGTCCCTGCCGCGGTTCTCCGAAACATAGGCGTGTGCGGCGCGGGCGAGTTTCTTGTGCGAATCCAGCGTTTTTGCGGAAATACCCTTATCGCCGAGGTATTTATCGGTCATGTTCGTGTAGTCCACCGTGACGCGCAGTTCTTTGCGCAGGGATTCAGTCAGTTTCATTGTGTTTCCTCCATTGGTTTTCCGTTTTATTATACCACGCCGCCGCGCAAATGGCAATAAGAGAACGCAAATTTCCCGAAATAATTTCCGATGCCGCCGCGGGCCGTTTTTCGGGAAGAATTTTCAAGGGAGATACGCACATTTTCGCACGCTGTTTCCGCTTTCGCACGTCTTTTCCGCTTTCGCACGTCTTTTCCGCTTGCAGGCCGCGCCGTCTTGCTTTCAGATCGCCTTTGCGGCCCTTTTCCGTTTACGGCGTGCCTCCCCATAGGGCGCTTTCTTTTTGCGCTTGGGGAACTTGATGAATTTTTCAAGGAAAGCCTTGAAGTCGAAGAGGTGCAGAAGGTGCAAAAGGAGCGCCTCCGCGGCCAGGATGAAGAGGATGCAGAGGGCAAGCGCGATGAGGTAGTCACAATAGATCATGACGACGGATCGGATACCCATGCCCGCGATCGTGGCCGCGATAACCACCAACATCAGGCTGAAAAAGTATTTCCCGGAGCGGAGTTTCCCCGTCTTTTTGGCGAGGAGCGCGAGGGAGCAGACGGCCGAGACGGTGTAATCCGCGGCCTGCCCCACGAGCAGGGCCCCGCCGGAAAGATAGCGGGGGAGGACCCACACGCAGAGGAGCATGGAGGCGGCGCCGAGGAGGAAGAAGAGCAGGGTCTGCCGCTCGCATCCGATGGAATTGAGCAGGCTCGTCGAGATCATCGTCACGCTCATGGGGATGAGGATGAGCGCGCTCTTTTCGATGAGGATGCCGCTCTCGGCGTTGGAATAGAGGAGAACGCCCACCCCTTCGCCGCAGACGGCGAGGAAGGGGATGAGCGCGCCCGCGATGAGCAGCGTTGCATTGAGCGCCTTTTTGACGAGTTCGGCGAGTTTTTCGCGGTCGCCCTTATAGTAGCACTCCGAAAGTTCGGGAACGAGGACGAGCGCAATGGAGCCGATGAGCGAGCAGGGGATGGTGAGAATGGGCATGACCATGCCGCCGACGACGCCGTATGCGCTCATGGCGCGCGCCGACGACATGCCCGCCGCCATCAGCCGCATGGGGAAGATGACCGAGATGAGGGAACTTACGAGCGAGGAGGAAGTCCGCATGGCCGTGACGGGGAGCGAGGACTTCAAAAGCGGCTTGATCTCCCCGCGCGGCGGGGCGAGCCTTCCGCCCTTTTTCATGAAATAGAAGACCGCGATGGAGAAGGAGGAGAGATAGGAGATGAGAACGGCCGCGGCCGCCTTGTTGACGTCGGCGATGCCCGCGTCCACGAAAAAGAAGAGCAAAACGCCGCACACGACCATCACGATCTCTTCGATGAGTTCGATGAGGGAGTAAGCGAAGAACCGCTTATTGCCCCAGAAATTGCCGCGGATGACGGCGTAAACGGAGGTGAACGTGAGGCCGAAAATGAGGATGTAAAAGAGGTCGCCGCAACGGGGATCGGAGAAAATCTTGGTAAATGGGGTGCGGAAAATAAAGAGCAGAAGCGTGATCGCCGTCCCGCAGACTGCCGTGATGAGGATGGCGGCCGTCGTGGCGCGGTGTTCGCCTTCGGGGTAGCCGTGCGCGCGGTGCGCCGTGATGGCGCGGGAGAGCGTGATGGGCAGCCCTGAGGAGACAACGGTCAGAAAGACGGCAAACACCGAGAGGGAGACCTGATAGATGCCGAGGCCTTCGGGGCCCAACGTGCGGGAGAGGATGATGCGGTAGAGAAAGCCGAGCCCGTGTTCGAAGGCGGCAAATATCGTGACGATCGCGGCAGTCTTGTATAAGTTCATGCAATATTGTATTCGGAGGTATCACATCTTTATGAGCGCACGCATAGGATAGAGTTATGAAACTTTCTCTTGCCGTACCCGTCCTTTACCGCGTCAAGCGCGGCCAGAAGCTCGCAGATGTGGCCGCCGCTTTCGGCATACCCGCCCGCCTGATCGCCGAGAGAAACCGCCTGGCGGAGGAGATCGAGGCGGGGATGGTCATCGGGATCCCCCCGCGCGAGGGCAATCTATA
Source organism: uncultured Clostridia bacterium (assembly GCA_947626575.1). Lineage (GTDB taxonomy): Bacteria > Bacillota > Clostridia > Christensenellales > Borkfalkiaceae > Gallimonas. Next base: position 140,386 of record CANQSR010000001.1, read on the forward strand.
CGTCGTGCGCGGCGGGGAGAGCAAGAGCCTTCTTTGCGGCTCGCCCGCGCGGTTTGAAGAAAAGAACGGGACCAAATGCCTCTTTGTGGGGCAGTGCGTTCTGCTGTGAACAAATCGTGCGGCGCGGCGCATACGATACAGTAAACCGATAAGGTTGTTTTACGGAGGTAACCAATGTCATTCTTTTCCAATTTTTCATCGGACCACTGCCCCGGCACCATTTCGGGCAACCCGCTGAACGGGCTGTGCGAGAAGGTCTGCATCCAGGCGGAAAAGATCTTCGACGCAGGCATCATCCAGACGCGTCTCGATAGCTACAATGCCGTGCCTACATCCTTCGTCCCCGCAAATCCTACATATCCGCTCACGTTTGTCAGCGCGCGTTCCACGTCGTCCGTCGGAACTGTTTCGAACGTCAACGTCGAGCGGCAGGCGGAGGGTTGTTGCGCCCGCGTGCAGGCGACCGTTACCCTTCCCATCGAGATCGCATACGTGGACGCCAACGGCGTGGAAGGGGTGGCGACGAGCAACATCGTTCTCACCGAGGACGTCTTGATGTACGTTCCCAGCGCATCGGTGATGCCCTTCACGGTGACGTCGGTGGCGTCGTGCGTCTCGCCCGAAGGGACGTGGGATGCGGCCACGGGGACGTTTGTCATCAGCGCGTGCGTCACGTGTATCTTAAAGATCGCGATGCAGGTGGAACTGCTCGTTCCCAGCTATGGCTACTGCGCCATCCCGCCCGCACAGGAATATACGCAGGAGGTCTGCACGGGCTTCTTCGAACTGCCGCTCTATCCGCAGGGACGGGCATGCAGTAAGAAGTGAGCGAAGCCTCCCCCAAGGGGGAGCGGATGCGGCATGGGGACCTCCCGTGCCGCGGAAATATCTCTGTGGATCGGAAAAACGGCCCTGCGGGGCCGTTTTGCTTGCCGCCGCGGTGCATTTTTGTGAAAAAACCGTGATGACTTTGCCGCTCCGCTTGACATTTCCGCGCTGGCGCTCTATAATGATGGCGCCTTGAAGGGCGAAGGAGGCTATGATGGCAAAATTCGGCGGCATTACGGAGGCGGTGGGCAACACGCCGCTCGTGGAACTCAGGCGGGTCGAGCAAGGTCTTGGGGCAAAGATCTTTGCGAAACTCGAATACTTCAATCCCGCGGGGAGCGTGAAGGATAGGATCGCGCTCGCCATGATCGAGGACGCCGAACGGGCGGGCATCTTGAAGGAAGGCGCAACCGTCATCGAGCCGACTTCGGGCAATACGGGCATCGGGATCGCGGCGATCGGCGTCGCCAAGGGGTACCATGTCGTGATCGTCATGCCCGAAACGATGAGCGAGGAGCGCAGAAGGCTCATCAAGGCCTATGGCGCCGAGCTGGTGCTTACCGAGGGCGCGAAGGGCATGAAGGGCGCCATCGCGCGCGCGGAAGAATTGAAGAAGGAGCGCGGCGGCGTCATTTTGGGGCAGTTCACGAACCCTGCCAACCCCAAGGTGCATTACGAGACGACGGGTCCCGAAATCTGGAAGGATACGCAGGGCAAAGTGGATATCTTCGTGGCGGGCGTCGGCACGGGCGGAACGCTCACGGGCGCGGGGAAGTATCTGAAAGAAAAAAATCCCGCGATCTCGATCGTTGCGGTGGAACCTGCCTCTTCCCCCGTTCTCTCAGGGGGCGCGGCGGGGCCGCATAAGATACAGGGCATCGGCGCGGGATTCGTTCCCGAAGTTCTCGATACCAAGCTCTTCGGCGAGGTGATCGCCGTCAGGGATGAGGATGCCTTCGCGGCGGGCAGGGAGATCGGCAGAGAGGGCTTTCTCGCGGGGATCTCTTCGGGCGCGGCGCTGTGGGCGGCCAAACAGCTCGCAAAACGCCCCGAAAATGCGGGGAAGAACATCGTCGTCATCTTCCCCGACGGCGGAGACCGCTATCTCTCGACGGCGTTGTTTTCGTAAGACGATACCGCATGAAAAAAAGACAGCCGCGGCTGTCTTTTTTTCATAGGACACCCCTTCCGGCATTCGCTACGCTCATGCCACCCACCCCCCCAAGGGGTTGGCAAGGAGTGGGAAGTCTCTCTCTTTTTTCATATTTATGACGGTTTTTCGCACCCCGTCTGTACATTTTGCGGAAAACCCGCCAGCGTCGTGAACGCGGAGTACGTCACAAACCCCGCCTTCGCGCCCTTGGGTTTTTTGACGAATTTGACGCGGCAACAGTCCACGGGGACGCGGTCGCCCCGCGAATCGGAATACTTCGCGCAGACGTCCGCGGCAAATTGCAAGACCTCTTCGGGAACGCTTTTCCCCTCCGTCTTGACGATGACGTGGCAGGAGTGGTAACGCTGTGCGTGCAGCCAGAGGTCGTCGGGGGAGGCGGTGCGGACGAGGCGGTCGTTTTGCAGGTTGTTGCGGCCGGCAAAGATGTGAAATCCGCCCGCGGTAAAGGTGCGGAAGGGGATCTCCGCCCGCTTTTTCGTGCGCTTTTGCGGCTCTTTGGCAAGGCCCGCGCCGATGAGTTCCTCTTCGAGGGCGAGAAGGTCCTCCTCGCTCTCCGCGGAAGAGAGGGCGGCGGCAAGGCCGGAAAGATAGTCGAGTTCGGCGCGCGTCTCCGCCTCCTGCGGGCCGAGGATTTCCAGCGTGCGCTTCTGCTTGCGGTAGCGTTTGAAGTAACTCTGCGCGTTCTCGGACGGGGTGAGGCGGGCGTCCAACGAAATTCTGATGCGCGTGCCGTCGTACCAATTATCCAGCTCCGCGCCCTTCATGCCGCGCGAGAGCGCATAGAGATTGGCGGTGAGGACCTCCCCCTTGATGCGCAGTTGTTCGCAGTCCGCGCATTCTTTCTTCTTTTCGAGGATCTGCGCAAGCCGCTTTTCATGCTTTTTGGCCGCCGCAGATACGGCGGAGGCACATCTTTTCCGCATGCCTTCGAATTTTTTCGCCCTGCGCTTTTCCGCATAGAAATAGCTCTGCGCCTCCGAAAGGGTGGCAAACGGGCGGGCGCCTTCCACGGCGCGTGCGGAGAAATCCACGGGGATCCCGTCCCGCATGACCGCGCAGGGGCATACCATGTCCGAGAACAGGTACTCATAAACGTAGTCGGCGAGGTCGCCGCCGCGATAGTTTGCGGCGATCTGCTCGGCCGTGACGGGCGCAAGGCCCGCGATGCGCGTAAAGAGGAAGCGGCCGAGGTCGGCGGGCGGAGTTTGGAGAAGGTCGGCGAGCGCGGCACGGTCGGAAGGGTCTATCTTGCCCTCCTGCGGGGCGGGGAGCAGGTACTTCACGCCCGCGAAGATCATGCGCTTGCTGTTTGTATCGAGGGAGGTCGTTTTGAGCGCGCCCAAAATGACGTCCTGCCCGTCGCACAGGATGAGGTTGGAGTACTTGCCCATGACTTCGAGGTACAGGCGGCGTTCGTCCGTCGCAAACTCCGTACTGCCGCGCATGGAGAAGCACAGGATGCGCTCGAAGCCGACGAGGCGCACGGATAAGATCTCCGCACCCTGAATGTGTTTGCGGAGCAACATGCAGAAATTGGGCGCGACGAGCGGCGCCTCGGCTTCGCTGTCATCGAAATAGGCGCCGCAGTCGGAGGCGTTGGTATCGAGCGCCAGCCTGCGGGTGCGCCTGCCCGTGTAGACGATGAGGTCTGCTTCGTCCTTATTCGGCTGGACGATCTTGTTGATGCGCGCGCCCCGCAGTGCGTCGTCGAGTTCGCGTGCGATATGGCGTAATGTAAAGGCGTCTTGCGGCATAAGTTCCCCGTCGGGGGACGGAGCGGTTTACAGATTCCCCGTCCGAATTTCTTCTATTATACCGTAAAAACCAAAAAATGTAAACAAAAACGCTTTCCTTTTCGCTTCCGATATGCTAAAATACAGAGTGAAATTCTATATAGGAACTTAAATTAGGAGCAAGATATGAAATACGAAATCGCAACTGCGGAAAAAAGCACCGTAAAGATCACCATGACCTTCGACGCCGAAGAGTGGGCGGCGGCCAATGACAAGGCATACCGCGAAAACCGCCATAAGTATGCCGTCAACGGCTTCCGCAAGGGCAAGGCGCCCAAGCACATTCTCGAACTCTATTACGGCAAGGGCCTCTTCTATGAAGATGCGCTCAACATCCTCCTCGGCGAGAATTACGACGGCATTCTCGACAAGGAACAGGAGAAGTATGACTTCGTCGGCAACGCGACGTTCGAGATCGGCGAGGGCTGCGACCTCGAAAAGGGCAACATCGTTCTCATCGCCAACGTTCCCGTCAAGCCCGACGTGCAAATCAGCGCCTATACGGGTATAAAAATCCCCCGCTTCGACTATACTGTTACGGACGCCGACGTCGACCGCGAGATCGACGCCGCCCGCGAGCGCATCGCCTCCGATGTGGAAGTAAAAGACCGCCCCGCGGCCTTGAAGGATACCGTGACCATCGACTTCGTCGGCACAATAGACGGCAAGGAGTTCGAAGGCGGCACGGCGGAAGGGTATGACCTCAGGCTGGGTGCGGGGCAGTTCATCCCCGGCTTCGAGGACGGCGTCGTCGGCATGAACATCGGCGAGACGAGAGATATCGGCGTCACCTTCCCCGAAGATTACCAGGCCGAAGAACTCAAAGGCAAGCCCGCCGTATTCAAGGTCACCCTGCATAAGATCATGGGGAAGGATATCCCCGCCTTCGACGACGAATTTGCCAAGAAGATGGGTTCGGACGACGCGGAGGCCTACAAGGCCAAGGTGCGCGAACGCCTCGAAAGGAACGCGAAGAACCGTTCCCGCAACGAGACGGAAAATTCCATCATCGAAGAGATCTCCAAGAATGCGACGGCGGAGATCCCCGATGCGATGATCGAGCGCGAAGAGGAGATGTCCATGCAAAGATTGGAATATAACCTCATGCAGCAGGGCATCAAGCTCGACGACTATCTGCAATACGTCCGCTCGACGCGCGAGGAATACAAGAAGAGCTTCGCGGACGACGCAAGAAAGGCCGTTTTGAGCCAGCTCATCGTCGAGAAGATCATCGCCCTCGAAAAGATCGGGGCGGGCGAGGAAGAAGTGGAGGCGAAGATCGCCGAACAGGCCTCTTCCGTCGGCAAGGAGCCGGAAGAATACAAAAAGACGATGGACCCCCGCCAGAGGCAGTATATCGAGAGCGATATCAAAGTCACCAAGCTCTTCGAGTTCCTCATGGCAAACAACGAAATGATCACGGAGGCAAACGCATGATCGGCAACTATTACAGCATCCCTTACGTTGTGGAACGTACTTCCGGCGGCGAGCGGTCATACGACCTCTATTCCCGCCTTTTGGAGGACCGCATCATCTTTCTTTCGGGCGAAGTGGACGACACCATGGCAAACGCCATCGTGGCCCAGCTCATCTTCCTCGAAGCCAAGGACCCCTCCAAGGACATCAGCCTGTATATCAACAGCCCCGGCGGTTCGGTCTCCGCGGGCATGGCCATTTACGATACGATGAACTATATCAAGTGCGACGTCTCCACCATCTGCATCGGCATGGCGGCCTCGATGGGTGCGTTCCTGCTCTCTTCGGGGACGAAGGGCAAGCGTTTTGCCTTGAAGAACAGCGAGATCATGATCCACCAGCCTCTCGGCGGCGCGCAGGGGCAGGCGAGCGATATCAAGATACAGGCCGAGCATATCCTCAAAATCAAGGATAAGATGACGAGGATCCTCGCCGAGAACACGGGCAAGCCCTATGAGATCGTTGCGCGCGATACCGACCGCGATAACTATCTTTCCGCCGACGAAGCCATGGCATACGGCCTCATCGACCGCGTCTACGTCAAGCGGTAACGAGCGGTAACAAGCGGTAAAGATATCCCCGTAAGGGGTTTACATCCCCCGTTTTTCCGACCCCATATGCGCAAAACGGGAATTTATAAGGAGTCATATGGCATCAAAATACGAACAGCATTGTTCCTTTTGCGGAAAGGAGAAGAGCAAGACCAAAAAACTAATCACGGGTCCGGACGGCGTCGCGATCTGCGACGAGTGCGTGGAGCTTTGCCGCGACATGATGGAGAAGGCTCCCGCGCAGAACGTGGAGAAGGTCGAGCTGAAAAAGCCCGCCGAGATCAAGGAGGAGCTGGACCAATATATCATCGGGCAGGATAAGGCAAAGCGCGTCCTCTCGGTCGCCGTCTATAACCACTATAAGCGCATCAACGCGCTCGCGGACGGCAAGGGGGGTGACGACGTGGAGATCGAAAAGAGCAACATCCTGCTGTTGGGTCCCACGGGCAGCGGCAAGACGTTGCTCGCGCGCACGCTTGCCAAGATCTTGAACGTACCCTTTGCCACGAGCGACGCGACGACGCTCACCGAAGCGGGGTACGTCGGCGAGGACGTCGAAAACATCCTTTTGAAGCTCATCCAGAACGCCGATTACGATATCGAGCGCGCCCAGCGCGGCATCATTTATATCGATGAGATCGATAAGATCGCGCGCAAGGGGGAGAACGTCTCCATCACGCGCGACGTTTCGGGCGAAGGTGTGCAGCAGGCGCTTTTGAAGATCATCGAAAGCACGGTGGCCAACGTCCCCCCGCAGGGCGGAAGGAAGCACCCGCAGCAGGACTGCATGCACATCGATACGACGAACATTCTCTTCATCTGCGGCGGCGCCTTTGTGGGTCTCGATAAGATCGTGGGGGCGCGCAAGGATGATTCCGGCCTCGGCTTCGGCGGCAAGGTAAAACTCGGCGAGAATGAAGTGGATTATGCCCTTCTCGACGACGTCAAGCCGCAAGATCTCACCAAATTCGGGCTTATTCCGGAGTTTGTGGGGCGTATTCCCATTGTGGTCGCCTTGCAGGCGCTCGATGAAGATGCGCTCGTAAACATTCTCACCCAACCCAAGAACGCCATTATCAAGCAATATCAAAAGCTGGTGGGGTTCGACGGCGTCAAGCTGACGGTGGAGGATGCGGCGGTGCGCGAGATCGCAGGCACGGCGATCCGTCTCAAAACGGGCGCGCGGGGCCTTCGCACCATCATCGAGGGCATCATGACGGACATCATGTACGATATTCCCTCGGAGCAGAACGTGGAGGAAGTCATCATCACGCGGGAATGCGTTGTTGGCGGCGCGAAGCCCAAGATCGTATATAAAAAGAGCGCATAATGCGCCGAAGCCGAAAGCAGAATAAAGTAAAAGCAGTATAAGGATTATAAGAAGTATAAGGTTCATATTATTACTAAGTACCGTAAAAATTATTACTAAGTACCGTAAAAATTATTACTAAGTACCGCAAAAAGTGAGTACCATAAAAAGCGCCGCACGGCGCTTTTTTCTTTTGCACGGGGAAGCCCAAGCGCCTCCTTGGGGAGGAGCTGTCACGCGTGAGCGTGACTGAGGTGGGGGTGAAGACCTGCCCCCTTTTAAGGGGGCGGGTGGCGCGGCTTTGCCGCGTCAGGTGGGGGTGGCAACACACCCCCTACCTGTCCGCAGAGCGGACATCCTCCCCCCTCAGGTATAAGGGGGGAGGTAGAGCCGCCTCCCCCTGTTTCGAAGAAATGGGGGGAGGGTAGGGTGGGGGGAAGCCTTGCTGTCCCTTTTAGGGAAAGTACCCTGAGCGGAGCGAAGGGGGAAAGGGTTTCGGACGTTAACGTCATTCCAAACGCTCCCCATACGTCATTTCGTCCGACCGAGGCTTCTATTTATTATCGAAGGTCGCCACGAGCGCGTAGCGCGAAGTAACGCAGTGAGAAATCTCGACGTTTGAGATTTCTCGTCGCTTCGCTCCTCGAAATGACGTGGAAGGGACTTGCCCCCCCACCACCGCCCTGCGGGCGGAGCCTCCCCCCGCGGGGGGAGGCCTTCGCGCCCTCGCCTTGTGTTCCCCCCTTTCCCCTCAAAATGACAAAAAATTTCTTCAAATGCAGGGCGGATGGACGTTTGAAGATGTCAAATGACGGAATTTTTTAACATTTTTTCATAAACCTATTGACAAAAATACGGGGGGGGGTGTATAATGGCCCCGAAGCGTGAAAGTATCGCTGTAAATCTGCCCCAAAGCAGGAATGCCGAAACAGAAATGCCAAGCAGGAAGCCGAAGCAGGAATGCCGAAGCGGGAAGCGCATTGCGAAATCTGCGCCGCGCAGGAAGAAAGTCTGCCAAAGCAGGAAAAAAGTCTGCCAGAGCAGGAAAAAAATCTGCCAAAGCAGGAAAAAAATCTGCCAAAGCAGGGAAAAAGTCGTGCGGAGCGGAAGAAGCGTTGCAAAATCTGTGCGGAGCGGATGAACGGCGGGAAATTGCGCAAAACTATTTTTGGAGGGAAAACATGAGAAAGCACATTATCCGTGTTCTGATCGTGATGTTTGCCGCTTGCCTCGGTTTGGCCGTGTTCGCAGGCTGCACCAACGAGGGTGAAAAGCAGACCTACACCGTCAGTTATGCGGCAGGCGGCGGCACGGGGACTGCTCCGTCCGCGGAGAAGTATGAGGAGGGAGCCACGTTCAAGGTCAAGGCAAATCCCTTCACATACGAGGGCCACACCTTCAAGACGTGGAACGACGGCACGAAGGACGTCGCGGCAGGTTCGGACTATACCATGCCCGCGAAGAACGTCACGTTCACGGCCAAATGGGAAGATAATTCGGCAGAACAAGTCACAGTGACTTTCAGCCTCGGCGATTATAAAGAGGGGACCGCTCCCCAGGCTCAAAAAGTGAAGAAGGGCGGAGACGTCACCCTTCCCACGCCTCCCACTTGGGAAGGCCACACCTTCTTGGGCTGGAAGATCGGCGACGACGCCGCGCTCAAACAGGCCGGCTTGAAGGTCGCCGTCAATGCCGATGTCACCGCCACCGCGCAGTGGGAACTTGCGAAAGAGCAGGTCACCGTGTCCTTTGATCTCGGCGGCGTGCCTCCTCTCAATGAAGCAAAGCCAGAGACCGCATGGGCGACCCCCGAAGCGGTAAAGACCAACAAGGATGAGGAATACACGCTTCCCTTTGCTCCCGCTTGGTGGGCAGGGCATATGTTTGCCGGCTGGAAAGTCGACGACGGCGCCGTGAAGAAGGCAGGCGAGAAGATCACGCCCTCCGCGAACGTCAAGCTCACCGCGCAGTGGAAAGAAGAACAAAGCATCACGGGCGCAATGCTCGATGTGGACAATGACGCCGTGTACGTCGTTATTTCCGGGAAATACGAAGGCTATACCGATGCCGCGATGCTGGATGCGTTTGAAAACTGCAACCAGAGAGTGTTGAGTATCAGCGTCTGCTTGAACCATGACCCTTGGGATTATTTGGAACCCGATATTCAGTTCGAAGCCGAGGACGGCATTTACACCGCGACGATCGATGTTACCGGCTTGGAGAAAGATGGGTACTTCATTTGCGAGTGCAGAAATGGCTATGGCAATGTGAAATCCGTCACCCGCGATCAATCTGAGACGCTTAACAATGTGAAGTATCAACTTAGCGGTAGCGTCGGAAGCGATTTGACGCTCACTATCAGCGATGCAAGCAAGGTGACAGAGTTTACCGATATCACACTTGTGCAGGAAAGCGATAAAATTTATCTCGTTTACAGCGGTACGTTTGCAGGCTACACCGAAACGGAATTCAAGGCGTATCTTGAAGATGAGGCAACCTTTACCTTCTATGGCAATGGCGGTGCGAAGGGCCAAAAACCCGCTTCGAGAGTTGCCACCGTTTCCGGTGACACATGGACGATCAAATTCGATGTCACCGACATGCCGGATGATATCGAGTATGCGCTCTGCTGGAAGGATTTCCCCGGCGCTTCTCCCGACCTTACGCATCCCAAGACGGATTCGACCGATATCGTCTTAAAGCAAGGAATCAAAAAATATACGATGCTTGCGCACGCATATGGCGGATATGTTCGTTTGAAGATCGAAACGGAAAAGGGGACCCATGCAGTTACCGGAATAGATCTTGCATTGGATGAGACAGCGCAGAAAGTTTACCTTACTCTCTCCGGGACTTTCGACCAATACACCGAAGCCGAATTCAAAGATCTCTTCACAGGCACTAATAAGCTGTATGTCCATTTTTGGGATTCGGCCGCAGGTTCCGAAACGCCCGCGAGCGTTGAGGTGACGGTTGACGGAAAGAATTGGACGGCAAAATGCGACGTCACCAATCTGAAAGATGGCGAGCTCCGTAATATTCTCTGCGACGGTGAATTGCACGTGGATACGATCGTGGATAAAACGGTCGTACTTGGCGAAAGAGTGTTTGTTCTTCAAAAGTCAAACGGCTATGGCCACGCAGGACTCAGAGTTGGGGCGAAATTCGCAAGACCTTCTTCTGCTTGGCTTGAACTCACTCCCGATAAGGGCAACGGCACAGATGAAAACTTCGGAACCGAAATCGACAGAGCATTCTTTGTGATCTCCGGTAAATATTTTAGTGAAGTCTCCGAAGCAGATGCCAAGACTTTCTTCTCGAAAGATAAGTATCCCTTTGAATTTGGCTCCTATAACAGCACCAAGGACCGCATCAGAAGGATCTCGATCGATACCGAAGCGCACACCTACACGGTGAAGTTCGATGTCACGTGGCTTCCCGCCGGTGAACATTTCTGCCGCTTCAATGATAAGGGCGGCGACGGCGACCTCAAACTCAGCAATGCGGCTTGTAAGGATAACACCGTGAAGTCGGTCGGTAGCACATATACGCTCACCAACTATAACGGGAAGGAAGATCATTGGGGTTGCATCGTTCTGAAAGTTGAGCGCAACTATGCCGTCTCGGAAGTCAAGCTCGAAGATGCGGAAGGCACGCCTACCCTCGTCGTCAACGGCACCTTTGAAAGTGACAAATTTACGAAAGAGGATATCAAAAAGTTCCTTGAAGACGAAGATGTCCGCTCGATGTGCGTTGACTTCTATGAAGGCGGTTGGAAAAAGATGACGACCGTCGTTACCACCGAAGAGGGCAAATTCACCGTAAAAGTTGCGCTCTCCGATGTGGCGAATGCAACGTACCAAGTCTGCATCGATTGCTCCGGTTACGGCGGAATAAAGCTCGAACCGTCTGACCCGCTCACCGCGGGCGGAAAGCTCTTCACGTTTGCGAAGAACGGCGACGGGGAAATCACCCTCACCGTTGCAGATGCACCCGTTGAAAAGACCTACGAAGTGAGCAGCGCGAAAGTTGAAGAGGCAGAAGGAAAGATCAACCTCGTCTTGACGGGTACCTATGCGGGTTATTCCGACGAAGATATCAAAGCTCTCTTGACCGATATTTATTACGATATTCAACACAATGACAACCTCGACCATATGGGTTGGGACCGTCACAATAAGTTTGCGAGAACGGTTGCGGCGCAAGACGGCACGTGGACTTTGACGCTTGACATCACGCTCCTCGGCGCGGGTTCCTATGCGATCCACTTCGATTCGACGGACGGCGTCGGCGGCACGAATGACAACACCAAGTATTGCGAACCCACGGACGCCACCGTGAACGGTAAACAGTTCGAGATAGGCACCAAGACGTTTAAGTTCGTCTTTGTGAAAGACAGCGGCAAGGCGGAAGAGTTCTGGGGTAGCCTCGGCATGATCGTGACGGATACGGCTCCTGCCTCTAAGACGATCACGTTCACGAAGGCGCAACTCACCGAAGAGGACGGTAAAGTCTACCTCGTTCTCACTGCAACGATCGAGAACTTCACCGAAGCCGATCTCAAAACGATGATCTATGTTGGCGAACACGCCGACCAAGGACAGATGCTTTGGGAACCGATCGTGACCGTTGACGGGAATAACGTGACAATCAAATTCGACTTCACGGGCGCTGTAAACGGTTGGTGGTGGGGCCACTACATCGTCAACTATGGTGCGTCGAACCAGCTGAATTGCGTCCTTGAAGAAAAGACGATCACGAAGGACGGCAAGACCTATCAACTCAAACACAACGATGGTATTGACGCGGGTGCGAATGAACAAATCATCGTTATTGTGGATGACGTCAAGGCCTAACGCCGAATAAGAAGTCTGATGTATGCGCGTAACGCGCATGAACGAAAAAAATCTCACGGTTCGCCGTGAGATTTTTTTTGCCTTCCCCCCAAGAAAAGGCCCTCCTCTTGCTGTCCCTTTTAGGGAAAGTGGCGCGCGGTCTTGCGCGCCGAAAGGGTTTCAAAACCCCTCTGTCACTCGCAAGCTCGTGACATCTCCCCTCAAAGGGGCGACGAGACCTGCCCCCTTTTAAGGGGGCGGGTGGCGCGGCTTTGCCGCGTCAGGTGGGGGCGCAATTTTAATAGTTCCCCTCATCAGTCACCTTCGGTGACAGCTTCCCCCCAAAGGGGGAAGCCCTCCGCCTCCCCCCTTATACCTGAGGGGGGAGGGTAGGGTAGGGGGTGGTTTTGCACCCTTGGCGCCCCCTTGAGGGGGAGCTGACCCGCGTCTTTTACGGGTCTGAGGGGGTGGCGTTCCGTTTATATGACACCCCTTCCGTCACCTTCGGTGACACCCACCCCTCAAGGGGTGGGCAAGGCCTGCTGTCCCGCTTCCGTCATTCCGACGACCGCGGCTCCTTTTACGTCATTCCGAACGAAGTGAGGAATCTCGTCCTTTGACCTGCTTAGAGATTTCTCGTCGCTCCGCTCCTACTTCGCCTGCGGCTCGTGACGCGCTTAGATTACAATAGAAGCCTCGCGCGGTCGAAATGACGTGGTAGGGGGCGCGACCCTGCCCCCCACCACCGCCCTTCGGGCAGAGCCTCCCCCCGAAGGGGGTAGGCCTTTCCGAGGCTCCTTTTACGTCATTCCGAGCGGAGCGCGGAGCGCGAAGTCGAGGAATCACCTTATTATAATAATGTGACCCTTCGGCAAGCTCAGGGTGACGGATTTACCCCCCACTCCCTCAATCCCCCTCCCTAAGGAGGGGGTAAGGGGCGACGAGAGCCTCCCCCCTTATACCTGAGGGGGGAGGGTAGGGTAGGGGGTGGCCTTGCTGTCCTTTTTAGGGAAAGTGGCGCGCGGTCTTGCGCGCCGAAAGGGTTTCCCCTCATACCGACCCCGTACGCAGTGAGCGGGGAGTGTATCCTGAGCGAATACGTATCATGGAACCAAATCGTTAAAGATTCACTCGGCCCTTACAGGGCCTCGGAATGAGGATAAAGGGTTTCAAAACCCCTCTGTCACTCGCAAGCTCGTGACATCTCCCCTCAAAGGGGCGACGAGAGCCTCCCCCCTTATACCTGAGGGGGGAGGGTAGGGGGTGGGCCTTCTCATCGAAAAAACGGAATTTTTGTGCAACCTATACAAATTGTAACGCTTTCTTCGTGCGCTTTTTCTATTGCCTTTCTTGCGGAAATTGTGTAAAATATTGACATAAAGTTTTTGGAGGAAAGTTATGTCCGGTTTGTTACTCAAAAACATCAACAAAGTTTATCCCGGCGGGAACCAGGCAGTGTTTGATTTCTGCCTCGAAATCCGGGATAAGGAATTCATGGTCTTTGTCGGCCCCTCCGGCTGCGGTAAGTCTACCACCCTCCGCATGATCGCCGGCCTCGAAGAGATCTCTTCGGGCGAACTCTATATTGATGGCAAACTCGTCAACGACGTCGTCCCCAAAGATAGAGATATCGCCATGGTGTTCCAGAACTATGCGCTCTATCCGCACATGTCCGTCTATGACAACATGGCCTTCGGTCTTAAACTCCGCAAGGTCCCCAAGGAAGTCATCGACCGCGACGTCAAGGCGGCCGCCGAGATCCTCGGCATCACCGATTACCTCTCCCGTAAACCCAAGGCCCTTTCGGGCGGCCAACGCCAGCGTGTTGCGCTCGGCCGTACCATCGTCCGTAAGCCCAAGGTATTCCTTCTCGATGAGCCGCTCTCCAACTTGGATGCTAAGCTCCGTGCGCAGATGCGTACCGAGATCAGTAAGCTCCACGTCCGCCTTGGGACGACGTTCATCTACGTCACCCACGACCAGATCGAGGCTATGACGATGGGGACCCGTATCGTTGTCATGAAGGATGGCTTCATGCAACAGGTGGATACCCCTCAGAACCTTTACGATTATCCCATCAACCTCTTCGTCGCGGGCTTCATCGGCACGCCTCAGATGAACTTCTTCAAGAAGTCCCACATCACCGAAGAGGACGGCAAGGTCTATATCAACTTCGTCGGCGGGAACAAGATCCTTCTGCCCGAAACCGTCGTTGCCAAGATCAAGAACCTCGATGACTACAAGAACACGGGCAAGGAAGTCACGCTCGGCGTCCGTCCTGAGGATATCCATGAGGACCAGCGCTTCATCGAGACCTCTCCTGAGACCGTCGTCAAGGCGAAGATCGAAGTCATCGAAAAACTCGGCGCCGAGATGCAGATCTACTGCGATGTAGATTATCAGAGCGAAAAGACGACCATCGTCGACGCGGCCGCGCAGATGGTTGCGAAGATCTCCTCCCGTGCGAGCGTTGAGCTTGGCTCCGTCGTCGAGCTTGCCTTCGATGCACGCCACATCCACCTCTTCGATGGCTTCACCGAAGCTACCATGCTGGAACGTGACGAACACTATGAGGTCATCCCCGAAAATGCGGAAGGCGCGGCGTTCGTACCTCCTACACCGCAGGAGATGCAGGCTCAGATCGATGCCGCCCGCGTTGTCACCAAGGAGATGAAGAAGCAGGCCAAGCACGATGCGAAGATGGAAGCAAAGCGCAAGGCGCAGGAAGCCGAAGCCGCCGTTCAGGAAGAACACAAGGAAGAGGAACCCGCCGAAGAGCCGAAGGAAGAAGAACCCAAGGAAGAATAACAAGTAAAACCAAAGAGCGCTTGCATTCGCAAGCGCTCTTTTCTATGCGCGGGGGCGACGAGACCTGCCCCTACTTGTGGGGGCGGGTGGCGCGGCTTTGCCGCGTCAGGTGGGGGTGATGAAGCCCTACCCCCAATGGGGGGAGGGTGGCACGAGCAAGGCGAGTGACGGATGGGGGGCTTCGTATTCCGACGACCGAGGTTTCTATACGTCATTCCGAACGAAGTGAGGAATCTCGTTCTTAGAGATTTCTCACCCCTGCTGGGTTCGAAATGACGCGCGGGAGCGCGGAGCGCGCAGTTGAGGAATCACCTTATTATAATAATGTGACCCTTCGGCAAGCTCAGGGTGACGGAATTATCCCCACTCCCTCAATCCCCCTCCCCAAGGAGGGGGTAGCCTTGCCCACCCCTTTGAGGGGTGGGTGTCACCGAAGGTGACGGAAGGGGTGTCATATAAATAGAATGCCCCCCTGCCTGTCACGGCGGAGCCGTGACGTCCTCCCCCCCTCAGGTATAAGGGGGGAGGCGGTGTCTTCCCAAGGGTAGGGGGTGACGGAATGAGGGCGGAAAGGGGCCATGGGGCGGATAAGAAACGCAAGCCGTTCGTGAAATCCCTTGACAAAACCCGCAAAAAGGGATATCATGATAAGGAAATTCAAAAAGGAGGGGAATCTGCCGTGTGGGACGTCGTTTTAGATGCGCTGATTGATACGTTAAAGCTCTTTCCCTTCCTCTTTGTTCTCTATATCCTCATCGAGGTCATGGAACACAACACGGGCGTGGGGCGTCCCCGCCGCGCCCTCAGCGGTAAGCTCGCCCCCCTCATCGGCGCCGCGCTCGGCATCGTACCCATGTGCGGCTTCTCCGTGATGGCCGCCAAACTCTATAAACACCGCCATATCACGCTCGGCACCCTGCTCGCCGTGTTCATCACCACGAGCGACGAGGGCCTCATCGTTTTGCTCTTCTCCGGGCTGGATATCGTCTCCAAGCTCATCGCCGTCGCCGCTTTGGTCGGCATACGCTTTGCAATGGGCGTCGCGCTCGCCTATCTCTTCGATGCCGTCATCCGCAAAAAACCTCTTCCCATTCCCGAACATGACCACGAAGAGGGGTACCATGTCCGCGATGCGGCCTCAGAAAACGTCGATCGGCACCACAATCACGGCCATGACGAAGGCGACGAGGAACATGCGCACGGCCACGGCCATGACGACGACGGGGAACACGCGCACGGCGACTGCGCCTGCGACGAACTTTCCCCCTGCGAGCATAAGCATAAAAGCAACCTTTCGCTCTATCTCGTCTCGCCGCTTCTGCATGCGCTTCAAGTTGCGGCCTTCGTGCTGCTCGTCAACCTCGCCTTCGGGCTGCTCATCTATTGGATCGGCGAGGCGCGCTTTGTGGGCTTCATGCAGGGTTCGGCCTATTGGGTCCAGCCGCTCGTATGCGCGCTCATCGGCGCCATTCCCAACTGCGCCTCTTCGGTGGTGCTTGCGGAGGCGTATGCGTTGGGCGGCATCGGTTTCGGGGGACTGCTCGCGGGGCTGACCGTCAATGCGGGGCTGGGGTATCTCATCCTGCTGGAAAAAAAGCAAGGCCTCGCCATCGCGGGCGGGATGCTCGTTTTGGGCATCGCCGCGGGCTATGCCGCCTGCGCCGTGATGCTTCTCATATAGGAGGCCGCCGTGGACGCAAGGACGTTGCTTGAAGAGACAGATCTCTTTTTGCTCGATTTGGACGGGACGGTCTACCTCGGCGAGACGCCCATCGGCGGTATGCAGACCACCCTTGCGCGGCTCCGTTCGATGGGGAAGCGGCTCGTCTTTCTCACCAACAATTCCTCCAAGACGGAGGCGGAATACCGCGAAAAACTCGCACGTATCGGCCTTCTCGATGCGCGCGACGGGGTATATACTTCGGGCATGGCTACCGCCGAATACCTCATGCGGCGGGAGAGGGGCAAGCGCGTGTATCTCGTGGCGACGGACGCCGTCAAGGCGGAATTTGCCGCTTACGGCGTGCCGCTCGATGACGTCCGCCCCCAGCTTTGCGTCCTCGCATACGATACCGGCCTCACGTTTTCCAAACTGCGCAAGCTCGACGCGTTTTTGCGCGCGGGCCTTCCGTTTATTGCGACGCACCCCGATGCCGTCTGCCCGACGCCGGACGGCTCCATGCCCGATGTGGGGAGTTTTTTGGCCCTGCTCAGGGCGTCGTCGGGAAGGGACCCCGATCTCATCGTGGGCAAGCCATATACGGGGATGGGGGATGCGCTCGCCGAACGGTACGGCATCCCCAAGGCGCGCATGTGTATGGCGGGCGACCGTATGCACACGGATATCCGCTTTGCAAACCGCAACGGGATGCACGCCGTTCTCGTGCTTTCGGGGGAGACGACGCGGGAGAGCATGAAGAATTTCCCCGATGCGCCCGATCTGGTGCTTCCCGACCTCAACGCGATTTTTGCTTGATTTTTCGGAAAATTGTTTGAACGCCGCCCGCCGGGCGGTATAAAAAATAAAGAAGCGCGTATTGCGCGCGACGGAGGTTACCATGCAGGAGATGACCCTACTTTCCCGCGAACCGCTGTGCTTCGGGCTTGCGGGCGAGATCGATGCGGGCAACTGCGATGAATTTTACGGCGAGGTGCTGAAAAGCTATCGGAGCGGAGACCTCGTGTTCGAGTGCGCCAAACTCGAATTTATCGATTCGACGATGCTCGGAACGCTCGTCAAACTGCGCAAGACGGTCGCGGAGCAGGGCGGAAGCCTGATCCTCCGCCATTTGCAGCCGCGCCTCAAAAAGCTCTTCGTCATCTGTGCGCTCGACAAAGTGATGGAGATAGAGGAATGAAGGATCTCATGCAATTACAGCTCCCGCTGGGGGGCGATATCATGACGACGGTGCGGCTTACGACGGGCGGCATCTGTTCGCTCGCGGGCATGGACCTCGATTCGAGCGAGGATTGCAAGGTGTGCGTCACGGAGAGCCTGCTTCTGTTATTGCATGCGGGGTATGCCCGTGCGGCCGTCCGCTTTTTCGATGGAGAAGATGGTCTTCGCATCGAGATCGCGGGCATGGGTACCGCCGCCGACGCCGTTTCCGCGCCCGAAGATGAAATTTCCGAGGCGCTTCTCGGCGCGCTGGCCGCGCGCGTGAGCTTTGAAAAGCGCGAACGTCTCACGGGCGTTATCATTGAATTTTGAGCATGGACGAGGCAGAACTTTTTACAACTTATGCCGCGACCCATGACCTTGCGCTCCGCAACAAGATCGTTGAGCGCTATCTCTACATTGCGGAAATGCTCGCAAAAAAGTTCGTGGGGCGGGGCGTCGAATACGACGACCTCTATCAGGTCGCCTCTTTGGCGCTCATCAAGGGCGTGGAGCGGTTCGACCCGTCGCAGGGGGTGAAATTTTCCACCTTCATCACGCCCACGATCACGGGCGAGATCAAGAATTATTTCCGCGACCATTCCCGCCTCGTGCATCTTCCCCGCCGCGTCAACGAGTTGAAACTCGGCATCCGAAAGGCCGCCGAGGAATTGGCGATGGAGACGGGCAAACAGCCGGGTGCGCGGGAGATCGCGTCGCGGCTGGGCGTGAGTGAAGAAGAAGTCGTCAGCATCGCCGAGGCGGGGGCCGTGGTCTCGCTCGATAGCCCTGCGCCTGAGAGTGAGCGGGGCGGGGACTTCCACGAACTCGTTGCCGCCGCGGATGACGGCGAGATCGAGGTGATGGAACAGCGCGACGTCTTGGAGTCGGCCATGAAGGGCCTTCGTCCCTGCGAACGCTCGGTCATCGAGTACCGCTATTTGGAGGGTCTCTCGCAGACGGAGACGGCGCGGCGGTTGGGCGTATCGCAGATGTACGTCTCGCGTCTCGAACGCAAAGTGCTTGGCAAATTGCGCGAAAACTTGAAAAAGGGGATGGCGGAATGACGGTGGAAAGTCATGCGGCGGCCCTGCAAGCCGTTGCGGAAATGTGCAGAGCGCTCAAAGGCCTCCCGGAAGGCGTCGTGTTCGATTGCAAATTGGTCGCCTCCGAACTCTTGAACAACGCCATCAAATACGGCGGCGGGTACGCGCGGTTCAGTTTTGCCCAAACGGGGGGACAGGTCCGCATTGCCGTGCGCGGCGCGCTTCCCTTCGAGCCGCCCAAAACGTGCGTGATGCCTTCGCCCTCCGCGGAGAGCGGGCGCGGGCTGTGCCTCGTCGACGCCGTCGCCCTCAAACGGGAATATTCCGAGGAAGAGGGGATCATCGTATTTGTGGGGCTATAAATTTTTTGAATATCGGTAAAAATGCAAATCCGATCATAGAGGGTGAAATTACATTCACGGCTTATGATTACTGTTTGGCGACAACGGAGTTTGCGTTTTTCATGCGCTGACTTCGGTTGGCGCAGTTTTTTATATTTGGGGGAAATGCAATGCGGGAAAAACTTTCCGAAAAAGGGGCGCGGCAAACTTGCCGCGCCCGCCTGAAACGCATGGCTACACCATCGACTTCATCAAAGCAAGCATACGCTTTTGCTGTTCACGGCTCAAACGGTTCCAGACGGAAAGGAGTTCCTTGTTTTCGGATATGTCATTTTCATCCATAAGAAAATGGATGAGGTCTGTCCCCAAGGCAGAGCAAAGGGCATCCAACACGGAGAGCGTCGGCGAAGAACCCCGTTCGCGCCAATGGTAGAGCGCCATAGCGGATATTCCCGCTTCCTGCGCAAGACCGTTTATAGACAGCCCTTTTTCTTTCCGCATGGCGTCTATCTTATCGTATAGGGCTTTGCTGTCATAGATGTCTATCATAAATTTTACCCTTCCGATTTTATTATATAGACAACAGGTGAAAAAATTCCAACCAAATGGGAAATTTAAGCTAACCCATGGGTTGATTTATGATAAAAAGTAGGTTATAATATTCTTATAATCCACCTCAGAGGGGATCCTTCCGTTTGAATGCAGAGGGCGGGCGCGGCAGATTGCCGCGCCCGCCCTTTATGCTTAAAAGAAACCACGCGATAATCGCGTGGTTCAAGAGGCTATGGCCGATGACAAAAACTTGCTGTCCCATAGTGGGGAAGTGGTGTGCGTCCTTATGCGCCGAAAGGGGCGTCATTTCGAGCGGAGCGTAGCGGAGTCGAGAAATCTCAAAATAAGGTAGAGATGTCTCGACTGCGCTCGACATGACGAATTTAAGGTAGATGTCTCGACTGCGCTCGACATGACGATAAGGTAGATGTCTCGACTGCGCTCGACATGACGGATTTAAGGTAGATGTCTTGACTATGCGACAAAAAAAGAAGCCCTGTGCGGGCTTCTTTCTTATGTACGCAGATTATTTGTTCGCGTAGTTATAGATCTTGGAGAGCAGGCCGGTGGAAATGTATTTGCGGAACTTGCCCAGCGCACCGAAGATCTTGCCGAAGAATTCGCTGTTGTCCTCGCCGATCTTGTAGACGGGAAGCCCGAAGTCGCCCTTCATGTGGTTGATGAACAGGGTGTGGAACTCCGTCTTTTCTTCGTCCGTCAGACTTTCGAAGAAGGAATCGTAATTCCCGCTATACACCGTCTTGGACTGCGGCGCGGGTTCTTCCGCGGGCTTTTCGGGTTTCTCCTCCTCCGCGGCGGTATCCTCTCCGCGGGCCGCTGCAAGCAGACTGCGCACGAAATCGCTCAGTTCCTCTTCATTGACGGTCGCAGGTTGGGGCTGGGGCGCGGGTTCGGCCTTGGGCTGTTCCTCTGCGGCGGGCTGAGGCTCAGGCTGAGGCTGGGGCTGGGGCGCGGGTTCCTCCGCGACGGGTTCGGGCTTGGGTTCCTCTTCGGGCGCGGGTTCGGGTTCAGGCTTGGGCTGTTCCTCCGCGGCGGGCTGAGGCTGAGGTTGGGGCTGGGGGGCGGGTTGCGGCTGAGGCGGCACCTGCACGATCACAACGGGAGGCGTTGCGGGCGCCTGTTGCAACACGATGGGCATCCCCTGCTGTTGCGGCTGCTGGCGATAGGGAGGAGCAGGACGCATGGGCTGTTGCATTCCCATACCCATATTCATCCCCATATTCATGCCCATTCCCATTCCCTGTCCCATCGGCATGGGCATCGGCATGGGCATCGGCATAGGCATCGGCATGGGCATCGGCTGGGGCGCCGGTTGCGGCGCGGGAGCGGGTGCGGGCTGCGGTGCGGAAGGCTGAGGATAGGGTACCGGGAACGGCATGGGTTGTACGATAGGCTGCACGATGGGCTGCTGCGGCTGTTGTTGCTGCTGCGGCGGATAGGGCGGATAAGGCGGGTACGGCGGATAAGGCGGATAGGACTGAGGCTGTGCGGGCGCGGGAGCCTGTGCCGGCGCCTGTGAGGCGGCGGGTGCGACCCCGGCGGGCGCTTCGGGCGGAAGCCTGTAATCCGCTTCGGGCCTGCTCCTCTCTTCGAGGGGCGCGTTGATATCATACACCGCGAAGCCGTCGTTTTCCTCATCGTACTCACGGTCGAACTTATCCTTTCTCACATCCACCGCGATGGAGTGCGCATTGCGGTCGCGGCGGCGCTTGGTGACGAGAAGCGAATTGAAGATCCCGAACAGGAAGGCAAGAAGGCTTGCCGCAAGCAGGAGGATATTGGTATAGAGCGTGAGGCGGTCACCCGTAAAGAGGGTCCATCTGCCGCCCGTGAGATCGGGTTTGCAGATGAATACCAGATTGAACGCGATGACGACGGCGAGCTGGATCCCGTAACGCACGGCGTCGAAGGGATAGAAACGCTTGGCGTTGAGGCGGAATACGCTCAGCACGAGGTTGAAGGCGATGATGCCCATGAGCGCAAGGACGGCTATGGCAAGCACCTTATCGGAATGATAGAGCGCCCCGATGCCCGACACGATGTAGTCGTTGAACAGCGTTCCCTTGATGCAGAGCGCAACGGCCGCGGCCGACGTCAAAATGACGGTCAGCACATTGAAGATGCCGACTGCCTTTCTGCGGCAAAGGGTGACGATGAGCAAAATGACGAGCGTGCCGCCGCCGACGATCAGCGTGGGGATATCGATGCTGAACGTCACTTTCCCGAACAGGGAGATGGTGGGAAGTACCGCGCCCGCGCCGTAATAGATTACGGAGATGAGGATCCAAAGATAGGAGAGCGCAACGAGGTATCCCGAAACCATGGCGCAATTTCTCGCGGCCTTGCCGCGCGTGATGCACGAAGCGATTCCGAGGACGAGGGACATGACGACCGCGACCGCGAGGAACAGGACCTGCGCAAGGCCGAGGACGGTATGCACCGCATTGCCGAGGGACCCGAACACAAGCCCGCCGGTAAAGAAGTACTTCAACATCTCATAGAGATAACCGAACAGCGATCCCGTGACGAAGGCGGCCCCGCCGAGAGGCATGTCCGCCCCATAGGGATAGAGAACGGCGTCGCTGTGAAGGAAGAAGCTGACGTATTTCCCTAAGTACCCAAGGAAGAGCCCGGCGACCGCAAGCAGGAAAAAGACGACCGCGAGGACGCGATATCTGATTGTGGGGACCGAGCCGGCTGTGTAAACAGTTTTGCTCATAAAAAACCTCCGTTTTCATTGAGAACTATGGTAACATAGCTTATTATAGCATGGAAATATAATTATGTCAATAACTCAATCAAAAAATCAGAGAATTCTTTCCCGCTTTTTTCATGGAAATTTGCGGAAAGGCGGCCGCTTGCCCAAAGAATTTGCAAACCTGCTTGCAATTTTTCCCATCCCGTGCTATACTTTTTCCGTGACCCCGTATTACGGGGGAGGGAGCGCAAATGGAAGTTCATGCCGAACTCGAAGCCCTGCTCGGCGAGATCGCCGAAAAGACGGGCGTGGAAATTTACCTTACGCCGCGCGGGGGCGCGGAGACGCAGTTTACCCTGCAAGCGGACGGCCGCACCGTGGAGGCATATCTTGCGGGCGAGGGCGAAGCCGCCGAACAGAGCGCGCGCCTTGCCGCCTACCTCTTCTCCGTGCGTGCGCGCGAGCCGTATGCCGACCGCCGCGACGAATTGCGGGCCGTCCTCACGGGCGAGGGCGGCGCATGGCGCCTTCTCCGCTATATGTCCAAATACCGCGTGCGGGACGGCGCATGTTTTGCGGCGGAGGTCGTCGTGGACAAGCTCGCCGAGGAGGCGCTCGCCCACATCTCCCTGCTCATCGAGGAGGGGCGGGATGCCGCCCTGTTCACGGGCGAAAAGCGCATCGCCGTCGTGAAATTCGCCGAAGAAGAGCAGTCTGCCTACGAATTCGGCGTGTTCCTCGCACAGTCGCTCTATGAGGAGCTGGGCTTGAAGGCAAGCGTGGGGGTAGGGTGCGAGATGAAGTCCTTCCGCGAGATTGGCTTCTCCTATTCGCAGGCCGCTTCCGCCATACGCATGAGCGACCTCTTCCGCAGCGAAGGCTCCGTGCATTCCTACCGGGAGTATCTGCTCGTCCGCCTGCTCGAAGATGTGCCGCGGCCCCGTCTCAAAGAGTATCTCGGACAGTTCCGCGTGGAGGGGGCGGCGGAGATCTTCGGGGATGCCGAGATGACGTCGACGGCAGAAGCGTTTCTCGGAAGCAGTCTGAACATCGCCGAGACCAGCCGCAACCTCTTTCTGCACCGCAACACGCTCGCTTACCGCCTCGATAAGATCGAGCGGGCGACGGGCCTCAACATCAGAAAGTTTTCCGACGCGGTGACCTTCCGCGTCATCACCATTCTCTATAAATTGCTGGAAATGGCGTAAAACGCCAAAAGGAGTTCTATGAAAAGGGACAACTCGCTATCCGCGGCGCCCAAGGAAGATGCGCCGCGCACGAAAGAGAAAGGCAGAAGGGCTTTGGCTGTAATATGCTGTTTGCTCGCGGCCCTTCTCTTTTTTACTATTGGCTGGTTCGGCCACTACCTTTCGCTCGGCGGCCGCGTGCGCAGTCTGCTGTGGGCGGTGGATACGGCAGAGCAAAACTTCTTGGGCGGCGTCACCGAGGAGGAACTCTTCGAAAAGTTCTTCGGCGATCTCGCCCTCGACCCCTACTCGGAGTACTATACGCGCGAGGAATACGAGGCCGTATATTCCCGCCATGAGGGGAAACGCGCCGATTACGGCTTCAACTTCTTTGCGGCGGGAGAGGATCTGCACATCGCCCGCATCACGGGCAACTCGCCCGCCGACCGCGCGGGCATCGAGGGGGGCATGTATGTTCTCGCCTTCGGCGCGGATGCGGACCATTTGCAGACGGGCGGCTATGACGACTTCCGCACGCTGCTCAACTCCTCCGCCGAGGTGACCGTGCGTTGCGGCTTCGATGAGGGCGGCTCGGACGCCGCGCTCTATACGCTTACGCGTCCGCAGACGCCGTACCGCGCCGCCTCCTGCCTCTACCGTGACGGCGAGGGCGCCCTGCGCTTCGTCGGGGACGGCAAGGCTTCCGCAGGTGCGCTCGAAGGCATCCCCGCGGATACCGCGTACCTGCGCATCGACGAATTTTACGGCACGGCGGCCGAGGAGACGGCCGCGGCGCTTGCCGCCATGAAGGCGCGCGGGAAGAAAAATCTTATCCTCGATCTGCGCAACAACGGCGGCGGCTACCTCTCCGTCTTTCAGAAGATCGCGGCGTGCTTTCTGCGGGATGCCGCCGAAGAGAGGCCCGTCGTGGCCGTTTCACGCGAAAAGAGCGGGCGGGAGACCGTATGGCGCGCGCCCGCAAACAGGTTTTCGGAGTTTTTCGGAGATGACGCGAAGATCTATGTGCTTGCCAACGAGAACACCGCCTCGGCCTCGGAGTGCCTCATCGGTGCGCTCGTCGCCTACAACGCCGTCCCTTACGGGCATATCTATCTGCGCGCGGAGACGGGGAGAACGTACGGCAAGGGCATCATGCAGTCGACCTATTCCGATGCGGCGGGCAACCGCCTGAAACTCACCAACGCGCAGATGTATTGGCCCGACGGGGTCACGACCATCCACGGGCGGGGCGTGACTTTGGCGGACGGCGCCGTCGCCGTGGAGGCATCCGTCTATCCTGCGGCGCAGGATGAATTTCTCCGCGCGGTCTATGCGGATATTTAACGGATCCCGCCGAGAAATTTCGCGAGAAGATCTGTTCCGCCGGCCCCCTCATCGGGCCGGTTTTCTTTTGCCTCGGAAGGCCTTTCGTCGCTTTTCGAAGGCTTTGTTTCGGACATGGTAGCCCCGTTTTCCGCGAGCGCTTGAATGAGTTCGCGGTTTTCGCGGTAAAAATCGAGGGCGGAACGGAGCTTTTGTTTGAATTCGTCGTCGCCGCCCGCATAGGCGAGTAAAAATAAGAGCGCGAAAGTTTCCATATCCCCATCCTATGCCGCAAGCAAAAAACGATGTTCGGGCATAGGATGTAAAAAGAGGTGACTATGGACGATTTTGCAAGTTACACGCCCAAGAAAAAGACGGATGAGGAATGGTTGAAGGAGGCGGACGGCCTTTTGAAAGAATACGGCGGCCGCAGTGAAGGGGAGATCCTCGGTGCGATCTACCGCCGCGCCGTGGAAGGCAAGCGGGACGGCACCCTCACCAACGACCAGATCGACGCCTTCTATGCGCAGTTTGCGCCCATGCTCGACGGCTTCAAGCGCAGAAAGCTCAAAAAGATCGTGGAAGATCTCAAACGCATGTGACCTTTACAGCTGTCTGAGCGCGGCGAGCAGGGCGTTGGCTTCCCGCATCCCCTGAAAGGGGGAAAAGGAGGCGCGCACCAGCCCGTCGGGGAAAGTGCCGAGCGCGCGGTGGACGAGGGGCGCACAATGCAGTCCCCCGCGGACGGCGATGTCGAAGCGTTCGGAAAGCAGGCCCGCGGCCTCTTCCGAATCGTATTTCGGATGGCGGAACGCGGCGATGCCGCACATGTTGGGCTTAAAATAGGGGATGCACCCCGCGGAAGGCAGTTTTTCCGCCAAATATGCGGTGACCGAGAGCAGGCGTTCGGCGTCGTCCGCGCGGCGCGCCTTCACGAGCAGGGCGCCCTCGAAGAGCGAACAGATCGCAGGGTACGAGAGCGTCCCCGCTTCGAGGCGGTCGGGGTAGAAGGCGGGCATATCGGGACTGAAGCTCTCGCTGCCCGTCCCCCCGAAGAGAACGGGGTCGGGGTCGAAGCGTTCGGAAAAGAGGAGCGCCGCCGCGCCCTGTATCGCGTGCAGGCCCTTATGCCCCGCGACGGCAAGCGCGTCGATGCCCGCCTCCTTCATACGGAGCGGAATGTGGCCCGCGCCCTGTGCGCCGTCGGCAAGCAGAAATACTTTTTCGGGCAACTTTTCCCGGATGGCTTTGAGATCGGGCGCATAGCCCGTGACGTTGGAGGCCGCCGTGACGGCGACGAGTTTGGTCCGCTCCGTCACAAAGGAGGCCACCATGTCCGCGTCGATGCCTCCGTTTTCATCGGGCGGCACAACGTCGTAGCTCACGTTTTTCGTCTTTTTCAGATGTTCCAGCGGCCGCAGAACGGAGTTGTGTTCCAAACAGGTGCATACGGCGTGGTCGCCCTCTTTGAGGATGCCGAGGATGGCATAGTTGAGCGCCTCCGTACAGCTCCGCGTGAATACGACGCGCTCGTAACCATAGCCGTCAAAGAGGTTTGAGAGAAGGTTGCGGCACGCAAGCACGTGTTCGCTCTGGGCAATGGAGAGGCGGTGGCCGCTCCGCCCCGGATTTGCGCACGCCTTCATGGCGGCAAGCACGGCGCTCTGCACGGCCGCGGGCTTAAAACCGCCTGTGGCGGCGTTGTCGAGATAGATCATAGGCATTCTCCACGGATTTTTTATGCTATAATATACGAAGGCAGGTCGAAATTATATGACGATACTCGCTGTATTTCGTTCGCGTGCGCAGTCGCTCGATTATCTTTCCGCGTTGAAGGCGGCGGGGGTCTCCGCGCAGGCCGTCTCCACGCCCAAGGAGGCGGGGGTCGGGTGCGGCGTCTCGGTAAAATTCGATGAGCGCGCGCTGTTCCGCGCGAAGGCCGTGCTTGCAAAGCGGCCGTATTCCTCGTTTTCGGGATTTTTAAGGCAGGGCGGCGGGTTTTTGTAAACGCTTGCCTTTTCCCTGAGACCGTGGTATAATGGCCGCATGGATAAGTGCAGTATGATCTTGGACGAGCTGGAAAGGTTGTACCCCGATGCGCGTCCCGCCCTCATTTTCCGTACCCCATATGAGCTTTTGGTCGCCGTCATCCTCTCGGCGCAGTGTACGGATGAGCGCGTCAACAAAGTCACGAAGGTGCTGTTCGAGAAGTATGATACGCCCTCCGCCATGGTGCGGCTCAGCCGGGAGGAACTCGAAAAATACATCTATTCCTGCGGGTTTTACCGCAACAAGGCCGCGCACATCCTCTCTGCCTCGCGCGATATTTTGGAGAAATTCCATGGCGAGGTCCCGCCGACGCTCGAAGAACTGAGAACGCTTGCGGGCGTGGGCAGAAAGACGGCCAACGTCGTCTATGCGGTCGCCTTCGGCGGCAACGCCATCGCCGTGGATACGCACGTGTTCCGCGTCTCCAACCGTTTGGGGCTGGCGGCGGGGAAGACGCCCGAAGCCGTCGAGGAGGGGCTGATGAAAGTCATCCCAGAAGAGATGTGGTCGAGGGCGCACCATCTTCTCATCTGGCACGGGAGAAGGGTGTGCCACTCGCAGAGACCCGATTGCGAAAATTGTACGCTCAAATCGCTGTGTACGTATTATGAAGACAACAAACGGGGCGCCCATGTCTGAGGGAAGGCCTTCGGAAAAGCGCGTATAAAAACCTCCCGCGTGGGCCAAAACCAACGCAGGAGGTATTTTTATGACCAATCTGACCGCAAAAGATTTGGATGTGCTGACGCACGTTCTCACGGGAGAGGAAATGGCATGCAAGAAGGCGCGCATCTATGCCAACACGCTCACCGACGCGGCGCTCGCCGAGACGATGAACGAGATCGCGATGCAACACGAACAGCGCTTCGAAGCGCTCTTCAAGTTATTGGGAGGGAAGGGATGAAACAATCGAGAAAGGATATCATGCTCTCGGAAAAAGACGCGCTTCAAGACATGCTCGACGTGGAAAAGCTGCTCATGAGCTACTATTCCATGGCGCTCACGGAGGGCAGTTCGGCGGCCTTCCGCAAGGAAATTCTGAAAAATTATTCGGCGCACGAAAAGACGCAGTTCTCCATCTTCGAGCAGATGCTTTCGCGCGGGTACTATGAAGTCCAGCCCGCGCCCAAGATGATGATCGACCAGAACGCGGAGAAGTTTTCCAAGGCCAAGAAGCAGATGGCTTCGGCGAGCGGGCAGTGACGCATGGGATTCCCCCGTGCGGCGCATACTGTCCTTGGGGGGACAGTATGAAAAAAAAGAAAACCGATTACGCGCACAACCCGCACTATTGCATGATCATGCCGGATAGCGAGGAGCGCGACGACGAGGACATCGCCTCCACGGGCCAATCGTAAAAAACTTCCCTTCGGGGAAGTTTTTTTCGCGTGGATGGCACAAATGCGAAATTTTCCATAAAATGGACTATGAAACTTTCGGAATGCGCCGTCTCGGCGCTCTTTGACTTGCACCGCACGGCGGCGGGGGAGTATCTCGCGGGGTTCGAGTACCCGTGGGAGGCGCTCGCAGGGCTGAAAAATTTTTTGGAAAATTACGATTTCGGCGACGGCTTCGCGGACATGGGTGGGGGGATTTTCGTCCACCGCACGGCAAGGGTCGCGCCGACGGCCGTCCTTTTCGGCCCCTGCGTCATCGGGGAGGGGAGCGAGATACGCGCGGGCGCGTTCGTGCGCGGGAGCGTTCTCGTAGGCAAAAATTGCGTCGTGGGCAATTCCGCCGAGCTGAAAAATTGCATCCTGTTCGACGGCGTGCAGACGCCGCATTATAATTACGTCGGTGATAGCATTTTGGGCCGTTCGGCCCACCTCGGCGCGGGGGCGGTGACCTCCAATCTGCGCGCGGACCGCGGGCGCGTTTTTATCAGGGCGGACGACGGAAATATAGACACGGGGTCGAGAAAATGCGGGGCATTTTTGGGTGACGGCGCGGAAGTGGGGTGCAACGCCGTGCTTTGTCCGGGGACGGTCATCGGCCGCAACACGGCGGTCTATCCGCTCACCCTCTGCCGCGGCTGTTATCCCGCCAACAGCATCGTGAAGCACACTTCCGTTGTTGTCCCCCGCAACGAGCGTTAATATGTCTCCGCCGTTGGGGACGCCAGACCTGCCCCCCTTTCCAAGGGGGCGGGTGGCGCGGCTTTGCCGCGTCAGGTGGGGGTGACCCCTTGCTGTCCCTTTTAGGGAAAGTGGCGCGAAGCGCCGAAAGGGTTTTTTGGAAGCGCCTCCCTGGGGAGGAGCTGTCACGCGTGAGCGTGACTGAGATGGGGCGTTCTATTCGTCATTCCGTCCGACCGAGGTTTCCATACGTCATTCCGAACGAAGTGAGGAATCTCGTTTCTTTGAGATTTCTCACCCCTACGGGGTTCGAAATGACACGAAGCGCCGAAAGGGTTTCGCCCCTCATACCGACCCCGAACGCAGTGAGTGGGGAGTGTATCCTGAGCGAGCGGGTATCATGAAAGCAATTCGATAAAGATTCACTCGGCCCTTACAGGGCCTCGGAATGAGGAACCCGCCCCCTCAGTTCCTCAAAGGCGCGCCAAAAATTTAGAAGCCTCCCCCCTTATACATGAGGGGTCGCAAAACGCGCTTCTCGCGGAAAGCACAGTGTGCTTTTTGCGGCGTTTTGCGGTGAGTGAGCGCATTCGCCGCGCGAACGGTGACCGTCCGACCGAGGCTTCTATTATAAACTAAGGTCGCCACGAGCCGAAGGCGAAGTAACGCGGGGTTCTACCCGCGTGAGACAGACGTCGCGGCTCTGCCGTGACAGGTGGGGGGAGGCAATGCAGGTATGATTGGAGAGAACCCCCTACCCTACCCTCCCCCCTTTTGCATGGCAAAAGGGGGGAGGCGGGGCCGCCGCGCATGTTTGAGTAGGGGACAATGGCAAAACGCCCCCGCATCCCAAGGGATGCGGGGGCGTTTTGCATAGACGTATCCGTAAATCAGGCGTTTTCTTTCTTCCAAATCACAATTTCGCCCGTTTCATCGTCATAGTGCCACCAATTTTCGCTCTCCTGCCACTTCGCCTCATCGGGTTCTCCCCCGGAGAAATAATACCGCGTGGCGTTGGTCAGTTTGTTATTGAGGTCGCCAATCAGAATATTGTTCCATGTTTCGGCCGTTCCCTTATAGTAGACATTTTTCAGTTCGAAACAACGCACGAACGCAAAATTTCCAATCGAGGTAACGCCGCTCCCGATCGTCACGCTTTCAAGCCTGCCACATTCATAGAACGCCCACTCTCCGATTGAGGTCACGCTATCGAGAATTGTAATACTTGTCAGCCCGCTACAACCCCAGAATGCACCGCTTCCGATCGAGGTGACGCCGTTTCTGATCGTCACACTTTCAAGCTCGCTACAATCATAGAACATCAATTCATAAATTTCGTAATCACTTCCATTTGGATTTTTTTCAGGAAGAACCAACTGCGTTTCATCTCCGTTATATCCTAAGAGATAGCAGTCTTTTCCCTCTTCATAAAAGATAAATCCTTCACTTGTGACTGTTTGAAAACCTTTTTCCTGTCCTGTATAAACATGCTTTGCAAATTCTGCCACACCACCGTATTCATGTGTCCCCGGCTCTAACGGTAGTTTGGAATAATTCCAGACTTCAATAAGTTTAGGGCAAGACGAAAAAGCCCCGCCTTTGATTGAGGTCACGCCGCTTCCGATCGTTACGCTTGTCAGCCCGCTACAACCATAGAATGCATGTCCCCCAATTGAGGTCACGTCGCTTCCGATCGTGACGCTTGTTAGCCCCCTGCAATTATAGAAAGCAGCGGGTTTGATTTCTTTGATGTCGGCGGGGATTTCAAGTTTTTTGATTTCTACATCGTTTAAATAGAGATGATGCGCATAAGCGAGCGGGTTGGAGCAAGGGTCGTTTGCAAAATCAATCTTACACCACGCCGAAAGATCGGTAATATTTACTCTCGTCAGCCTGCCACATTCATAGAATGCCCGCTCTCCGATCGAGGTCACGCCGCTTCCGATCGTTACACTCGTCAGTCCGCTACAACCATAGAACGCCTCATCTCCGATTGAGGTCACGCTGTCGGGAATTTCAATACTCGTCAGCCCGGTACTACCATAGAACGCAGAATTACCAATTGAGGTCACGCTCTTGCTTTGGTAGCCATATGGGATGACGAGCGCAAGCGTTTCAACAGTATCTAAGGCTGTGCCGATACCCGTCACGGTATAGGTATCCGTTTCCGCATCCAATTGGTATTCAAGCCCCTCCGTAAATTCCCATTTTTCACCGCAACCGGAACATACATTTTCCACGGTATATGTATGGACGTGCGCGGGGGGATCGCCGCCTTCCTCTCCTTGACTGCCGCCTGGGCTTTCTTGACTGCCCTGGCTTCCGCCTTGACTGCCGCCTGGGCCCTCCTGACTGCCCTGGCTTCCGCCTTGACTGCCGCCTGGGCCTTCTTGACCGCCTTGGCTTCCGCCTTGTTCGATTTCTTGCCCGCCGGTTCCGCCATTTCCGCCGCAGGCCGCGAGGGCGAGGCACAGGCATAGGGCGGCCAGCATCGCAAGGAGCATGACCGAAATCTTCTTTTTCATAAAAACCTCCTTTGTGTTTATAATGATATTATAGTCATATTTATGACTATTGTCAACTATATGACCGCATTTTATAATGACTTTATGATAAGTTATCGGCCATTTTGGGAAACACTCAAACGGAAGAAGATATCCACGTACGCCCTCATTCAAAAATACGGCATCAGCAGTGCAACGATCGACCGTATGAAAAAGGGCAACGGCATCAGCACGGCCAAGATCGACGATCTCTGCAAGATCCTCGATTGCCGCGTGGAAGATATTATCGCTTTTGAAAAAGAATAAGCGGACGGCTGAGGCCGTCCGCTTGCGTTTTATAGGGGTTCCTTTCGGACATGGTAGGGGGAAAGATGTTTTGCCTCATGGCTGACAGAAGCGGTGCATTTTCATAGCACCCCTCATCCGTCACCTTCGGTGACAGCTTCCCCCCAAGGGGAGAAGCCTTGGCCAAAGCGCCCGTCACTCGCGTTGCTCGCGCCACCCACCCCTCAAGTGGTGGGTACATAAAAACACTTGACATCGTGGGCTATATATGATACAATTTGTCTAAATATAGTCCACGGGGACCAAGTGTGTCGAACGTCATCATTTGATGCGGAGAGGAAAATGGATACTTATACCGCTGTCAAGGAACGGCTCTTCGGGTTGATCGGGGAGAAAAAGATCTCAGTCCACGCGTTGGCGATCGCTTCTTCCGTTCCGCCTTCCACGATCAAAAACATTCTCTATGGAAAAAGCAAAAACCCCGGAATCGTCACGTTGAAAATGCTCTGCGACGGACTCGGCGTTACGCTTTCCGAATTTTTCGATACAGACGTGTTCCGCAATTTGGATGAAGAGCTTTGAACAACATAATTTTTGCGTATAAATACAAGACGCCGCCGACGGCAAAGCCGTCGGCGGCGTCATCAATCATAAATTAACAGGGCCGCATCAGACGTTGAAGCGGAAGAGGACGACGTCGCCGTCCTTCATCACATAGTCCTTGCCCTCCGAGCGCACCTTGCCCTTCTCGCGCGCGCCCGTAAGCCCGCCGCATTCGAGGAGTGTCTCGTAGTCCACGACCTCCGCGCGGATGAAGCCCTTTTCAAAGTCGGTGTGGATCTTGCCCGCGGCCTGCGGCGCCTTGGTCCCCTTCACGATGGTCCACGCGCGCGTCTCTTTCTCCCCCGCGGTGAGGTAGGAGATGAGGCCGAGGAGCGAATACGAAGCCTTGATCAGCTTATCGAGACCGCTCTCTTTGAGACCGAATTCTTCCAAAAACAGCGCCTTGTCCTCCTCCGAGAGTTCGGCGAGTTCGGCCTCTGTCTTGGCGCAGACGACGATGGTCTCCGCGCCGTGGCCCGCGGCATAATCTTTTACCGCTTGTACAAGGGGCAAAGCCTCTTCGGGGGTACCCATGTCCGCCTCGGAGATGTTTGCGCAGTAGATAACGGGCTTTGCGGAGAGCAGAAAAAGATTATCGAGAAGCGCCTTTTCTTCCTCATTTACGGCAAGTGACGAGGCGGGTTTTTCCTCTTCGAGATGATGATAGAGCTTTTCGAGGAAGGCAAACTCTGCGGCGGCGGCCTTGTCCGCCCCGCCGCGCGCCGCGTTACGGATGCGGTCCTGCCGCTTCTCCACGGCTTCGAGGTCGGCAAGGATGAGTTCCAAATTGATGGTCGTGATGTCGCGCACGGGGTCCACCGTGTTTTCGACGTGCGTCACGTTGGCGTCCTCGAAACAGCGGACGACGTGGACGATGGCATCCACCTCGCGGATGTGGGAGAGAAACTTGTTGCCGAGGCCCTCGCCGCGGCTCGCGCCCTTAACGAGGCCCGCGATATCCACAAATTCCACGACGGCGGGTGTCACTTTCTTGCTCGCATAGAGGGCGGCGAGCTTGGTGAGCCGCTCATCGGGGACGGCCACGATGCCCACGTTGGGTTCAATGGTGCAGAACGGGTAATTTGCCGCCTCGGCGCCCGCATGGGTGATGGCGTTGAACAGCGTGGATTTGCCGACGTTGGGAAGGCCCACGACTCCTAATTTCATGGCATACTCCTTTTCCCGCCGCGTGCGCGCGGGATGGCATGGCATAATTTCTTTCCTCATTATACAACTTTTTTCCGCAAACATCAAGCCTTTCGGTTGCCTGTTTTGCCAATTTGTGGTAGAATACTTTGCGAAATCCACAAGGAGTTTACCATGGAATACAGATCTTACATCGCGGCGCGCCTGCCCTCCATGGGTATGACGGAGGAAGAACTCGCCTCCGCCATCGCCGTTCCGCCCGATAC
Organism: uncultured Clostridia bacterium; assembly: GCA_947626575.1. Taxonomy (GTDB): domain Bacteria; phylum Bacillota; class Clostridia; order Christensenellales; family Borkfalkiaceae; genus Gallimonas. The sequence goes on from CANQSR010000001.1 coordinate 174,134, forward strand.
TTCCCTCGGCGATTACGCCCTGCCCTGCTTCAAATTCGCCAAAATTTTGAGAAAGCCTCCCGTCAAGATCGCGGAGGAACTCGCGGCGGCGTATCCCACCGACGACGTCATCCCCGAAGTCAGCGCAGTCAACGGCTATCTCAACTTCCGCGTCGGAAAGAAGGGCCTCGCCGAAGAGACGTTGGAGGCCATCTCAAAACTGCGCGGCGACTATGGGACCTCGGACATGGGTAGGGGCAAAACCGTCTGCATCGACTATTCTTCGGTGAATATCGCCAAGCCCTTCCATATCGGCCACCTCTCCACGACGGTACTCGGCGGCAGCCTTTACCGCATCTTCAAGGCGCTCGGCTACCGCGTCGTCGGCATCAACCACCTCGGCGATTACGGCACGCAGTTCGGGAAACTCATCTCCGCGTATAAGCATTGGGGCGACCGCGAAGCGGTGGAAAGGGGCGGCATCCACGCCATCAACGACCTCTATGTGCGCTTCAACAACGAGGCCACGGAGGAGATGGAAGCCGAGGCGCGCGAATATTTCCGCCTCATCGAGAGCGGCGATCTGGAGGCGAACGAACTGTTTGAGTGGTTCAAGTCGCTCACGATGGCCTATGTGCAGAAGATATACGACCGCCTGCACATCACGTTCGATAGCTATGCGGGCGAACGCTTCTACATCGATAAAATGCAACCTGTCATCGATGAACTCCGCCAAAAGGGGCTTCTCACCGAGAGCCAGGGGGCGCAGGTAGTGGACCTTGCACCGTACGGCATGCCGCCCTTCATCGTTCTCCGTTCGGACGGCGCGTCCCTCTATGCCACGCGCGATCTCGCCGCCGCGTTCTACCGCAAAAAGACTTACGATTTTGACAAGTGTCTGTACGTCGTGGCCTACCAGCAAAATCTGCACTTCCAACAGCTCTTCAAGGTCATCGAACTCATGGGCGAACCGTGGGCGAAGGACCTCGTGCATGTCGCGTACGGCATGGTCAGCCTTGAAGACGGGGCCATGTCCACGCGGAAGGGCAAGGTGGTCTGGTTGGAGGACGTTCTGAGCCGTTGCGTGGAGAAGGCGGCCGCCGTTCTCGAAGAGAAGAACCCGCATTTGGAAGGCAAGGCGGAAGTCGCCGAGAAGGTGGGCGTCGGGGCCGTCGTATTCGGCGCGCTCTATAACAATAAGATCAAGGATATCGTCTTTTCCTATGACAAGGCGCTCAACTTCGACGGCGAGACGAGCGTGTATGTGCAATACACATGCGCCCGTGCGCGCTCCGTGCTTGCGAAGGCCGAAGAGAGCGGGATCGCATACGAGAAGGCCGCGGTCTGCGACCTCTGCCCCGCAGAATTCGAACTCGTGAAGGCGCTCGCCGAGTTCCCCGAAACCGTCAAAACGGCCGCCGCGACCTATGAATCTTCCGCCGTCGCGCGGTATGCCGTCTCCACGGCGCAGAAGTTCAATAAATTCTATATTGATTGCAAAGTCATGCAGGCCAATTCGGACATGGTACGGGCATTTCGCCTCAGATTGACCGACGCGGCGCTCGTGACGCTCACCAACGCGCTCTCGCTTTTGGGGATCGGCGTACCCGATAAAATGTGATGGGCGCGGTATTTTTCGATCTCGACGGCACATTGCTCGATACCGTACCCGATATCCGCGCCGCGCTCAATCTTGCCCTTGCGGAATGCGGCGGGGAGCCTGTGAGCTATGAGCAGACGGTGGCTTATGTGGGCAACGGGGCGAGAAAACTCGTGGAGCGCGCGGCGCCGCATGCGGACCACGGGCGGCTTTTGGAGCTGTTCGCAAAGTACTACAACGCCTCGGAGAACGAACTCACCCGCCCCTATGCGGGTATGCGGGAACTCTTGGAAAAGCTGCGGGCGCGGGGCGTGAAGCTGGCCGTCGTTACCAACAAATTGCAAATCTCCACCGAGCGGCTGATGGCGCGCTTCTACCCCGGAATTTTCGATTTCATCGGCGGAGACGACGGGTCCTTCCCGTGTAAACCCGACCCCTCGCTCACGCGCTATGCCGCGCTCTCCCTCCGCGTCCCCCTGCGGCAAAGCATCTTTGTGGGAGACGGCGAAACCGACGTTGCAACAGCCCTCAATGCGGACATGGTACCCATCTCGGTGCTGTGGGGGTATCGCAGGCGTGAAGTTTTGGAGGCGGCGGGGGCGAAGCGTTTCGCGCGCAATCCCCAAGAACTTGGGGAGCTGTTGGAAAAGCTATTATAACGGCGCGGCGTCCGTATCCCAAAAAAACGGCGGAAAATTTTTGTAAAGCCGTTGCCTTCCGCGCTTGGGCGTGGTATAATAAGGATAAGATTTCTTAGGAGGAGAAAACAATATGAAGAGATGTGCTGTCTGCGGTGAGATCGTTCCCGACGATTGCGAAGTTTGCCCTGTCTGCAAGGCAAGAAAGTTTGAACCCATCGAGGAGAAGGCGTTTGCCTGCGAGCATCATGTTGGCGACGGGGTCGTCGAGGACAAGGAAGTGATGGACGGCCTGCGCGCCAACTTCAACGGCGAATGCTGTGAAGTGGGCATGTATCTTGCGATGGCGCGCGTTGCGGAGCGCGAGGGGTATCCCGAAATCGCCGAGGCTTACAAGCGGTATGCCTATGAGGAAGCCGACCATGCGAGCAAGTTTGCCGAACTCTTGGGCGAAGTCGTCACCGATTCCACCAAGAAGAACCTCGAACTGCGTGCGGCGGCCGAGGCGGGTGCATGCGAAGGAAAGCTGATGCTTGCCAAGCGCGCAAAGCAGCTCGGCTATGACGCCATCCACGATACCGTTCACGAGATGGCCAAGGACGAGGCGCGCCACGGCGCGGGCTTCAAGGGTCTTTTGAAGCGTTACTTCGGCAAATAAGTTTTACATAAGATCGCAAAAAACGTGGGGACAGGTTCACCTGTCCCCACGTTTTTTCTTACGAAATCCGAGAAAAAGTCGCCTCCCCCCATTTCACAGAAATGGGGGGAGGGTAGGGTAGGGGGAAGCCTTGCTGTCCCTGAAAGGGAAAGTGGCCGAATGCAATGAGGCCGAAAGGGTTTTTTATGTCATTCCGAGCGACCGAGGCTTCTACTCGTCATTCCGAGCGTAGTCGAGGAATCACCTTATTATAATAATGTGACCCTTCGGCAAGCTCAGGGTGACGGATTTACCCCCCATCACCGCCCTGCGGGCAGAGCCTCCCCCCATTTCACAGAAATGGGGGGAGGGTAGGGTAGGGGGAAGCCTCCTTGGCGCCCCCTTGAGGGGGAGCTGGCGAGGCCGTAGGCCGAGACTGAGGGGGTGGCATTCCAAATTGTATGACACCCCTTCCGTCACTCGTGTTGCTCGTGCCACCCACCCCTCAAGGGGTGGGCAAGGGAGACGGGCGTTGTCAAGCCAAGGCGGCGATGAGGATGAACACGGCGGCGAGAAGCGCAAGGAGGATGGCGGCGATCACACTGTGGTTTACCGTCCAAAGGACAAATTTGTTCGGTAGGATACAGGCGCGTCCCTGCGCATAGCACAAACACTCATAGCGATAGGTATCCTGCTCGCGGACCGCCTGCTTGGCGTAAATATATTCTGTGCGTTGCGCATGATATTCTCTGAGCGCCGAAGGCTTCTTATAATAGAGAAATTCCAACTGTGCGTATTGTTTCAGCAATACAATGTTCCAGATGAGCGGCAGCAACAGGACCAATGTCAAACCCAATGCGACCCACCACATAGGATCCGTCCAAAGGGAATTGGATTCGTGGCTGACATCGAAAAGATATCCCGTCAGAATTATGTCCGTGAGCGCCAATGCAAAAAAGATGCAGGAAAGGACGATTTTTGTGACAGTCCAACCTTTTTTGATGTCGCAGTGTTCTTTCCCGAAACGCGAACGCAGCGAAGCGATGAGGAAGATCAAAGTGAGTGGCACAGAGAGTATTAAATAACCGGCAAAACTACTTGAAAAATTAAGTGCCGCATTTGCCAACGCTTTATAACTATAAGGCAGACTCCCTATACTACTCACAAGGCTGCCATTTTCGGACGCAACGACTGTGAGACAGACGGCCAGCACGGCAAAGAGCAGCGGCGAGGAGACGAGTAGCAGTTTGCGGACTTTGCATAAGCATTTCCCGAATTCATCATATTGCGGTTTTTCGGGCTTGGGCGGCCGCGGCTTTTGAACGGGCGGGGTGTATTTTGCATGCCAATTTTTGACCCGCCTCTGCTGTGCGGCGATCTCGGCGGCGACGCCGGCATTGTTTTGGAGAAGTTTTTGAAGAAGCGATCCCAAAATCGGCAGAACGAGGCTGAAAACGGAGAGCGCGAGCGGGGCCGCAACGGATGCGCCCGCCTGTAATTCGTTTGCGTTCACCTGCCCCACGAAGATGCTTGCCGTGATGAGCAACGCGAGCGAAAGAGACGCCGAGAGAACGGTGAACACGGTGTTGACGCGCGCGGACGCCTTCACCGCGAATTTTTCATGCAGCCATGCCGCGGAGAACAGCGTCATGATGATCGCAAGCGAGATGAGCGTCAGGGAGAGGTTCCTCGCCGCCGCGCCGTCCATGAGCGGCGAGGCGCTTTGGTCCTTGACGAGCGCATAGACGGAGCCGCAATCCATGACCCCCGGAAGGCTTGCCGTCGGCGCGATGTAAAAAAGGAACAGCAATAGCGAGAATGCCGCGAAGAATACGGCGGGGAGACGGGAAAGCCCGCGATAGAAAGCTACGGGGAAATTTTTTGGAAGTCCCGCATATGCGGCGGGTTTGAGATATCCGATGTGCGCGGGCATCACGCGCACTGCCGCGATCGTGGCGGCCTCCAACACGAGATAGATGACGGAGAACGAGAGGATGAGTTCGATCGCCGCGCCTGCCTTCACCAATCCAAGCCCTTCGTCGAATTTCGCGATCTCGGCAATGACGATGGAGGAGAAGATGAGTAAAATGAGCCAAAGCGCACCGCCGATGAGGTCGCACAAGAAATAATATTTCTTGTTCCTGCCCTCCGCGATCGCCCAGAATAGGCCGAAAACGGACATGACGACGGCAATGATGAGGAGCGAGATCATCGCCCATTGCAGTTGGGCAGGAGAATCCACGGTGATATCGAGGCCTCCGCCGTCACCGCCGAAACTTCCGCCGATGCCGCCGCCGAAACTTCCGCCGATACCGCCGCCCAAGCCGCCGCCCAAGCCGCCGCCCAAGGACAATGTGATGCCTTTGAGACATTGGTAGACGTTGCCGAAGCTCATGGGTGGTTCTCCGAGAATGGAAGGGGTGATCGCCACGGGCGCGAGGTAGAAGAGAAAGAGTGAAAGGGATAGAATAAGGAAGAGCAGGGCGGGGAGCCGCGGCAAGATAGAATAGAGCTTCTTGACGGTTGCATTTCCCTGCGCCTTGCTCTTGGCGGCGGGAGAGGCCGCGGAAGAGGCCGCGGCCGTGAAGGCATAGCCGCAGTGATTGCAGAACTTCGCGCCCCCCGATATCGTTGCGCCGCATTTGGGACAGGTTTTTTCCTCCTGCCATTGCAAACCGCAGTTGGGGCAGAAATTGCCCTCATACTCCGTTCCGCAGGAGGGGCATTGGTGTTTCATGGTTTTTCCTCCGTGAATTTATTTACGGGCCTTCAAAGGGCAAAAAATAAGGACGCCCCCAACGAGGGCGCCCGCATGAGAGTACCCTCATTGCTGCGACACAATTCCCGAAATAGCATATTGGAAAAAGGATACACCGATGCCAATGTATCTTGCTATTTCTAATATGGAATTGTGCCGCGAAAATATTCTACCATAACTGCGGCGAAATTGCAAGTCCGCGGCGAAATATTTTCCATCCGCAGGGAATTTTCTTGTTGGGGGGCATAGCCGCCTCCCCCCATTCCTGCGAATGGGGGGAGGGTAGGGTAGGGGGAAAGCCTCGGCGCCCCCTTGAGGGGGAGCTGGCGAGGCCGTAGGCCGAGACTGAGGGGGTGGCATTCCAAATTGTATGACACCCCTTCCGTCACTCGCGTTGCTCGTGCCACCCACCCCTCAAGGGGTGGGCAAGGGAATATTACACAATACTTGGTCGCAATAGGATTCTTCGCGGATGGGCAGTTCGTTGAAAGTCATGCCCGTTCGGCTCAGAATGACGGAAGGGGGCGGGCCTTGCTGTCCCCAACACGTCATCCTGACCGCAGGGAAGGATCCCAATGAACGAAGTCCGTTTGCACAACACTTGGTCGTAATAGGATTCTTCGCGGATGGGCAGTTCGTTGAAAGGCAAGCCGCTTCGGCTCAGAATGACGTGGTAGGGGTGCGGGCGACGAGAATGCACCCCCTTCCTGTCACGGCTACGCCGTGACGTCCGTCTCACGCGGGTAGAACCCCGCGTTCGGTCAGCGTTCGCGCTACAAATGCGCTCACTCACCGCAAAACGCCGCCCACAGCACACCGTGCTGATGTGCGAGAAATGCGTTTTGCGCCCCCTCTGGTAAAAGGGGGGAGGTAAGGGTGGGTAGCCAAGGGGGCCTGTATACAAAAAATAGGCCCGGCATGCGAACATGCGGGCCTATCATTGGGAGAGTGAAGGGGCGGCTGGGTCCGCCCGACTTCACCCTAAATTCTATCACGCCCCGCCTCGGAGCGCAACCTACTTTTGCGAAAGCCGCCTCTCCTATTGCGAAATCGGCGGGTAGAGTGGAAAACTTTCTCTCTACTCACGGTAGAAACGTTGACAAGCCCCCCAAAAAGCGGTATAATGGGGCCATGGAAGAAGAAAATCTCGCCCGCATCATCGGCACCAACATCATGCGCCTCCGTAAACTTACGAATATGACGCAACTCGAACTCGCCGATAAACTTGGGTATTCCGATAAGTCCGTTTCCAAATGGGAACAGGGGAACGGCATCCCCGACGTGCGCACGCTCTTGCAGATCGCAGAGTGCTTCAACGTCAACCTCGACGACCTCGTGCGCGAACATTCGGAAAAACCCGTCATGCCCAAAAAGACGCGTGGTTTGCGCCGCCTCATCATCATTTTGCTCTCGGTGGGGCTGTGCTGGCTGGTGGCCGTCGTCTGTTTCGTCCTCGGCGGCATCATCTCCCCCGGCCTCAGCTACCTGTGGCTCGCCTTTGTGTATGCCGTACCCGCATCCGCCATCGTCATCCTCGTTTTCAGCTGTATCTGGCGGTATAAGCTCTACCGTATCCTCAGCCTCTCCGTCCTCATCTGGACGGTACTCGCTTGCATCTACCTCACAGTCGTTGCCGCACACGGAGACCATCCCACGCTTTGGCTGATTTTCCTCATCGGGATCCCGCTCCAACTCCTCGCCCTGTTCTTCTTCGTCTGGTGGAAGAGGGCGGGGACGGACAAATGACCTCAGCGGCGCATAGTTTTGCGGCCACTGACATGAAACGGAGGCACCATGTCCGAAAAGTACCCCTTTGATACGTCTATTCCGACCTCTTCGGAAGAACAACAAAAGCGCGCCCGCGCCCTTGCCATCGTCAATACGTTTGCGGGGGCAAGCGCGTTTGCGCTCGCCATTTTCGCTATTTTGGCGCTCGTCGGCATCGTCGTGATCCTCTTCGTCTATGAATTCGGGAAGATGGATCTTAGGCTCTTTGTCATCCTGCTCGGCTCCTTTGCGGGCGGAACGGTCGCCTTCGCGCTCGCGGCCTTCTTTCTCATGCGCCTTTCGGGGCGGATCGAGAAGCGTCGGCTGGATTTTCTCGAACGGTGCGATTCCCCTGAGAGCTTCTTTGTGGGCGAAGGGACGCTCGCGACCTTCACCCCGTCGGGCATTCTTCTTCATGCGGAAAAGGGTCCCTCCGTCGAGGTGCCTTATCGCGATATCCGCTTCTTTTCCATCTGTTCGCGCAAGCGTGCGCGGGAGGAAGGGGAGTGGTCGGTCGTGATCGAAGTTCCCGCGTCCTACCTCGCAAAAGATAAGATGGGTGCGGGAAAATCGGCGGCGCTCATCCAAACGGAGGCGAAACCGCGCCTTGCGGAAGCCATCGCCGCGCACGGCCTCACGCTGCTCGGCGAACAACGCCCCGAAGGCCCGTTGCCCAAGAAACGCTTCACGGCCAAAAGGATGTTCTTCCTGCCCGACGCCAAACTCAAACGGCGCGCCGTCTTTCTCTGTGCGGGGGGCGCAGTCCTCGCCGTCGCGGGCATCGGCGTCGCCTTTTGGGAGATCTGGGCGGGCGTCATCCTCTGTTTCTTCGGGCTTTTGCTGTTGGCCCGCAGTATTTTCAGCCTCGTGCGTTCGCGGGGCGTCCTCGCGTTTTACGAAGAGGGCATCTATTGGACGGCGGCGGGCCGTACGGATAGCTTATTCCTCAAATGGGAGGAGATCGAAAGCCTTTCCCGCGGCGAGCGCGAGGGCTTAGGCCTCATCGCCGCCAAATGCGCATACGGGGAATACCATTTCCCCTGCCCGCGCGGCGCATGGGAATTTTTGCAGGAAACTTTTCCCGGAAAGCTCCGCTGAACCATACGGCTCAGGCGGACGGAGGCAGACATGCGTTGCAATGTATGCGGAAGCGACAGCGCAAAAATTTATAAGCGTACGGCAGACGGACGGGAGATCACGCTCACCGTCTGTCCTGCATGTTATCGCAAACTCTATCCCGATGACGGCGCGGGAGATTTTTTCACGTCCTTCATGGGGCGGGCGAAGGGCAGTAAGGCCTGCGAAGGCTGCGGCACGACGCTCGAAGAGTTCCGCCACACTGGCCTCGTGGGGTGCGCCTACTGTTATACGGCCTTCCGCGAACAGCTGCTCCCCACCATCCGCTATGTGCAGGGGCGGCTCCAACACGAGGGGAAGGCGCCGAGCGGCGCCGCCGACGAAAATTACGATACCGTCCGCGAACTCGTCCACGAGCAGGAAGCGCTGAGGAGCGGTCTGAAAGCCGCGGAGCGGGAAGGGGACGCCGTGCGCGTGAAGGAACTCCGCGCGCGGCTCGACGCGGTAAACCGCCGCCTTTACGGCGGGGAGGGGACTTGATGCAACAGGCCGATTATGAGAGCGTAGCCGTTTCCACCCGCATACGGCTCGCGCGCAACTTTCAGGATTATCCCTTTCCGGGGCGGCTCATCAAGGATACCCATGCCCAAGAGCAGGCCAGCGAGATCATCCGTCTCATCGCGGCGGAACTCACGAGCATGGAGGATTTCGAACTCTTCGAGATGGCGGATATCCCCGATGAAACCGCTGCCTTCCTCACCGAGCGGTATCTCATTTCCCGCGATCTCATGCGGCACCGCGCCATCTCGGCGGCGCTCATCTCCCTCGATGAAAACATCTCCGTCATGATCAACGAGGAGGACCACGTCCGCGAGCAGTACTTCATGAAGGGCTTCGATCTGCCGCGCGCATACGAGCGCATCTCCGGCATCGACGACATCATTTCCGATTCCATTCCCTTTGCATACGATAAAGAGTTGGGATATCTCACGGCCTGCCCTTCCAACCTCGGCACGGGGCTTCGCGCCTCCGTGATGCTCTTTTTGCCCGCCCTTGCGCGGCGCGGACTCATGAAAAAGCTCATCTCCACGCTCACCCGCCTCGGACTTGCGGTGCGCGGCGTGTTCGGCGAGGGGAGCGGCGCGGACGGCGACCTCTTTCAGGTCAGCAACGAAGTCACGCTCGGCCTCTCCGAGGAGGAAGTCCTCTTCGGCGTCGGGCAGGCGGTGAGCGTCATCGTGGAGGCGGAACTTTTGGAGCGCGAACGCATGATGGCCGAGGAGGGCATGGCCCTCAAAGACAGGCTACGCCGTTCGCTGGGCATCCTGCTCAGCTGTTCGCTCCTCGGCCAGCAAGAGCTTACCCGCCGCATCGCGGACTTGAAGCTCGGCGTGGCGCTCGGCTTCTTCGGGACGGAAGCGGGGGAGGATACCCGCCTTAGGACGCTCGACGCGCTCGCCGTGGATCTGCGCCCCGCCAGCATGGACCGCCTCGCAAAGCGCAAGCTCACCGAGGAAGAGGGGCTTGTTTTCCGCGCCAACTATGTGCGCAAGAACGTCGGCGCCATGCACCTGATCCTGTAAAAACGTTTTTACGCCCTGCGGCTTTTATTGCAGGGCGGCGGCCCAAGGGCCTTTGGGAGAAGATATGGATACATCGAAGTTTTCCGAACATCTCGAACAGGTGGTGTTGGTCGCCGAAGAGGCGGCCAAACGCTATCAGACGACCTATATCGGCAGTGAACACATCGTTCTCGGCATGCTCATCGTGAGCGATTGCACGGCGGGGAAGCTGCTCGCGGAGGCGGGGGCCTCCATCGAAAAATATACCGAGGCCTTCAAGCGCACCGTCCGCCATGATACGCCCGTCTACGGCTATACGCCGCGCACCAAGAAGATGTTCGACCGCGCCCTCGAACTCGCCCTGCAAGGCGGGGATTTCCACGCGCTCGTCGGCACCGAACACATGTTGCTCGCCGTCACCATGCTCGATGAATGCCTCGCCGTCTCCATTCTGCGCAGTATCGGCGTGGACGTGGAGGAACTCGAAAAGCGGCTGAGCGACTTTGTAAGCACGGATGACGACGACATGAAATTTCAGGCCCCGCCCCGCCCCGCGGCGAGCTTTCTTCCCTTCCGCCAGATCAGTCCCCAGCCCGAAACAGATGAGAGCGCGGCGTACATGAAGTACGGGACGGACCTCACCAAACTTGCGCGCGAGGGGAAGTTAGACCCCGTCATCGGCAGACACAAGGAGATCGAGAAGGTCATCCAGATCCTCTCCCGCCGCACCAAAAACAACCCCGTCCTCATCGGCGAACCCGGCGTGGGCAAGAGCGCGGTCATCGAAGGGCTTGCGCGGGCCATCGTTGCGGGGGAAGTCCCCGAACTTCTCATCGGCAAGAAAGTCTTTTCCCTCAACCTCTCCGAACTGCTCGCGGGCGCGAAATACCGCGGCGACTTCGAGGAACGCCTCAAAGTCGTGACGGACGCCATCATGAAGGATAAGTCCATCATTCTCTTTATCGACGAGATCCACATGATCGTCGGCGCGGGGTCCTCCACGGACAACAACATGGACGCCGCCAACATCTTGAAACCCATGCTCGCCCGCGGCGAATTGCAGACGGTGGGCGCGACGACGACGGAGGAATACCGCAAATTCATCGAAAAGGACGCCGCCCTCGAACGCAGGTTTACGCCCGTCGTGGTCGAACAGCCGAGCGTGGAGGATGCCATCGTCATCTTGCAGGGCCTCAAAGATAAATACGAGGCCCACCACAACGTGGTCATCACCGACGCCGCCATCGAGGCGGCCGTGCGCCTCTCCGACCGCTATGTCACCGACCGCTTTTTGCCCGATAAGGCCATCGACCTCATCGACGAAGCGGCCTCGCGCGTGCGGCTGAATTCCTATAACGGCCCCGCGGAACTGCGCGAATTAGACGATAAGATCGCCCGTCTTGCGGCAGACCGTTCGCGCGCCGCGCGATGGGAGGACTTCGTGCGCGCGGCCAATCTCTCCAAACAGATCGCCGAACTCGGCAAGAAGCGCGACGCCCTGCGCGAGGAATGGGAGCGCGCGCGCAACAATACGCACCTCTCCATCGGGACGGAGGAGATCGCCGAGATCGTCAGCGATTGGACGGGCGTCCCCGTCTCCAAACTCACCGAGGAGGAGAGCGCGCGGCTCATGACGCTCGAACAGGACCTTCACCGCCGCATCGTGGGGCAGAACGACGCCGTCTCCGCCGTCGCGCGCGCCATCCGCAGGGCGCGTTCGGGTCTCTCGGACCCCAACCGTCCCATCGGCTCGTTCATCTTTGTGGGTCCCACGGGCGTGGGCAAGACGGACCTCGCCAAGGCGCTTGCCGAGTGTATGTTCGGCGATGAGCGCATGATGATCCGCCTCGATATGTCCGAATTTATGGAGAAGGGGTCGGTCACGAAGATCATTGGCGCGCCGCCCGGATACGTCGGTTTCGACGATACGCAGGGCTGCCTTACCGAGCGCGTCAGGAGAAAGCCCTATTCGGTGGTCCTCTTCGATGAGATCGAGAAGGCGCACCCCGACGTTTTCAACATACTCTTGCAGATCCTCGACGACGGACGGCTCTCGGATAGCCGCGGGCGGGTCGTCTCCTTCAAGAATACCGTCATCATCCTCACCTCCAACACGGGGGCGCACGAAGTGAAGGATACCGCGCTCGGCTTCGGCGCAAAGGACGGCGCCGACCGCCACGAGGAAATGAAGGAGCAGATCGAAGAGGCGCTCAAAAAGCAATTCAAACCCGAATTTTTGAACCGCATCGACGAGATCGTCGTCTTTCACAAGCTCTCCAAGGACGAGGCGGCGCAAATTTGCGGCCGCATTTTGGACGGCCTTTCCTCGCGGCTGAAAGAGCGCGGCGTGACGTTGCACGTCACGGCGCTCGCCAAGGAACGGCTCGTGGAGGAGGGCTATAACGAGGAGATGGGCGCGCGCCCCTTGAAGCGGACGGTCCAGCGGCTCATCGAGGACAGACTCTCCGAGGAACTTCTCCAACATCACATCACCGAAGCGGCTTCCGTCTTTGTGGACTATGACGGGGAAAAGTTCGTCTTTCGTTTGGAATGACCGCGCTAAAACGCGCGCATAGAGAAAGCCTCCCGCGGCGCACATTGTGCGCCGCGGGAGGCTTTTTGAATGCTCTCTTTCGGACATGGTATGCCCGTTTTGTGTGAATAAGCCCTTGGACGGGCGCTACGTGGTGAGATCCCAACCGATGGGCGCAATGCCGTGGGCCTCCAAATACGCGTTGGCCTTGGAGAAGTGGCGGCAGCCGAAAAACCCGTTGTAGGCCGAGAGCGGCGAGGGGTGCGCGCATTCGAGGATGAGGTGCTTGCTTGCGTCGATGAGCGGCTTTTTTCTGCGCGCGTTGCCGCCCCACAGCAGGAACACGAGGTGCTGTTTTTCCCGCGAAAGAAGCTCGATGACGGAATCCGTGAACCAGCTCCACCCGCAGTTCGCGTGCGAATTTGCCTGATGCGCGCGCACCGAAAGCGCCGTGTTCAAAAGCAATACGCCCTCGTTTGCCCACTTCGTGAGGTCGCCCGACCTGGGCGGGTCGTAACCCAAATCATCTTTCAGCTCTTTCAGCATGTTGACGAGCGACGGCGGCATGGGCACGCCTTCGGGTACGGAAAAGCACAGCCCGTGCGCCTGTCCGGGTTCGTGGTAGGGGTCCTGTCCGAGCAACACGGCCTTCACCTTTGCAAACGGCGTATAGCGGAAGCAGTTGTAGAGGTCGTACATATTTGGATATACGGTGCAGTGGGAGTACTCATATTTGAGAAACTCCCTGATTTTCAGATAGCGCGCATCGGTAAAGAGCGGCCGCAGGACTTCGTTCCAATCGCCTAAATCTATCATGTGACTCCTTACGCGGCCTCAGGCGGACCGCTTGCAGGCTGTTTGTTCTTCCTTCACGGTCACGCTTCGAGAGAAGCGAAGATTTCGGGAAGATGCGCCCTCAATCCGAGAAGGGCGCGCTTGGTGTTCTTTTTGAATTGCTCGGTCGTCGAGCCTGAGCCGTACACATCCGAGATGGCCTTGACGGAGCAGAAGGGGACGCCCGCATACTTGCATACCTGCGCGATCGCGCCCGCCTCCATCTCGCGGATGTCACAGCCGAGGCCGAGGAGCAGGGCGTGGTCTGCGGGCGAATCGTCGAAGCGGTCGCCCGTGCCGAGCGTGCGGCGGGGAAGATCGAGGCCCTTCGGACAGAAGAGGGGCAAAAAGTTCTCCTCCTCGCCGGGGAGCGTCCCCACCTCTTTTCCCGTGAGCTGGACGAGGTCGAAATCGTATTGCACGGCCTTTTCGATGAGATATACTTCGCCCACTTCGGTGTTTTGCGTTTTTAACCCGCCCGCAACGCCGAAGTTCAGCACGAGGTCCGCGCCCTGCGCGAGCGCGGCGCACGCGCCCGCCGCGGCATTCACCTTTCCCTCCGCCGAGACGACGAGCGCGACGTCATGCCCGAAGGCCTTTCCGATGTGGACCGTCTTTCCGAAGATCGTACGGATATTTTCTATCTCCATGGCGTCCAGAAGGAGTTCGGCTTCGGTGTCCATGGCGATGACGCAACCAATCATAATTTACCTCTTTGTTTTGATTATGCGAAACGCATATTTGCGGCGCGATACGGCGGCGAACTTGCTTTCCTTGGGTCATGTACGAAAGAGTACACTCCCCTTCGGAAAGCCGCGTTCTTCTTGTCTCGCTTGCAACTCTGCGTTTTACGTTTCCCTGTTTTGATTATGCGAAACGCACATTTGCGGCGCGATGTGGCGGCGGTTTACTTTCCTTGGGTCATGTACGAAAAAGTACACTCCCCTTCGGCGCCCAATTTGCGTTTTCCTGTCACGGAATTGCTTTCGCATGAATTATTATAACATATTTCCCAAGATATTGCAATCGGATGAATACTTCTTTCCGCGAAAGGGAAAACTTTCCGCACAAGGAGGTTCAAATGAATCCGTTTGAATTGAAGCCGCAGAAGGCGGACAAGATTTTTACCAATTGGAACAAGGTACTCATCAAGCCCTACGATAAGAATACCGTCGATCCCTACACGAGGACGCGCGTCATCCTGATGTCCGGCACCGAGTTCGAGAGCGTGCGCCTCGGCCATTCGTTCACCCGCATGTGCGCCAACAACGATGTAAGGCGCCGCTTGGCGCGCATCCGCCGCGGCGAGCAGATCCAGCAAAAGCGCGTGGCCGCCTTAAAACCCGCGAACGAAACCATCCTCGAACACACCATCGGGTATGAACAGCTCGCCGTCGACCTCACCGCCAACCTTGCTATCACCGAGAAAAATTCCTATGTGAAAAAGCAGCTCGATTTCGCGCTCCTCGAAGATTTCGACCACCTCTACCGCTATTCCGATCTCATGGAACTCGAAAAGGGCGGCGACCCCAAGCGGCTCGTCGGCAGTTACACCGAGATCATGCCGGGGCGGCCCACCGTCGCCGAATACCGCCACCCCGATGACGACGTGGATTTCTATATCAACAACTATCTCAATGATTTGAAAACTAAGCTGAACATCAACATCATCACGGGGGCGGAACAGCAGACGATGAACTTCTATATGAACGTCGCGAATCTCTATGCAAGCCCCTTGGGCAGAAAGCTCTATAACGAGATCGCGATGATCGAAGAACAGCACGTTACGGGGTACGGGAGCTTAAAGGACCCCACCATGACCGAATGGGAATGCCTTTTAATGAATGAATACACCGAATGCTACCTCTATTATTCGTGCTATATGGATGAAAAGGATGAGCGTGTCAAGGCGGTGTGGGAACAGCACTTCGAGGAGGAAGTTTCGCATCTCCACGAGGCGGCAGATCTATTGAAAACGTACGAAGGGAAGGTATGGCAGCAGGTGCTTCCAGAAGGCGGGGAATTCCCCGAACTCTTAAAGCTCCGCCCGCAGAAAGAGTATATCCGCGGCGTATTGAAGAGCGTCCGCCTCACGGGCGTCGAGGAGGGTTGGGAAGAACTCGATAAGGTCCCCGACGGGTTCCGCTATTTCGGCTATAATGCGAGGATCAACGGCAAGCCGACGTCGGTGGGGACGCATACCGTCATCGAGAAGGCGATCGCCAAGCTCGGCGAGGACTACCGCATCCAGAACGCCGATCACCCCGTGAAGGCGCTTGCCGACAGAAAGAAGGACAACGTGGACGTTGCAAGAGTGAAGGGAAAGTAAGCGGGCAAAAGCCTTGCGCCGCACAGAGCGGGTAGGGGACGGAATTTTCCGTCCCCGTTTTGCTGTTATGCGCTATGCGCGGGGGCGTTATTTCGCCCGCGAGACCCCTTCCGTCACTCGCGTTGCTCGTGCCACCCACCCCAAAGGGGTGGGCAAGGAGAAAGCGGCGAGAAATCTCGAAGGGCGAGATTCCTCCTCCCGTTGGTCGTTCGGAATGACGTGTCCGCCGGGCGGCGGAAACGTTTGACTTTTTTCTCCCAAAGAATTATAATATCCGTATGTTGGATCAGTTTTCGAGAACGGAGCTTCTCCTCGGAGAGCAGGCGATGGAAAAACTCGCAAAGAGCCGCGTGGCAGTGTTCGGCCTCGGCGGCGTGGGCGGGTATGCCGTGGAGGCGCTCGCCCGTTCGGGCGTGGGCGCGCTCGACCTCGTGGATAACGACCGCATCAGCATCACCAACCTCAACCGCCAGATCCTCGCCACCCACAGGACGTTGGGGCAGTATAAGACGGAAGCCGCCGCCGCGCGCATCCAAGATATCGCGCCCGCTTGCGCCGTCCGCACCCATACGACGTTTTATTTGCCCGCGACGGAGAAGGACTTCGATTTTCACGAGTACGATTATATCATCGACGCCATCGATACCGTGACGGGAAAGATCGCCCTCGTGCGGAACGCCAAGGCGTGCGGAACGCCCATCATCAGCTGTATGGGGGCGGGAAATAAGCTGGACCCCGCCAAGTTCGAAGTCGCGGATCTCTTTGAGACTTCGGTCTGTCCGCTTGCGCGCACGATGCGGCGCGAACTCAAAAAAACCGGCGTGGAGCATCTCAAAGTCGTCTACTCCCGCGAAACGCCCGTCCGTTTCGCAGACCCCGCAGAAGCTCCGCCCGCGGAAGAGGGGCAGAGGGCGAAGGCCGTCCCCGGAAGCACGGCATTCGTACCCGCCGTCGCGGGTCTCATCCTTGCGGGGGAAGTCGTGAAGGACTTGATAGGGCTTCAAAAATTTTGAAAAACAGGAAGAAAACCGGGGGATATGTCACACAGTAAGATCACAAAGCGCGGATATTCGTTCTATTTGGAGCAGTGGTTTCCGGGCGGCAAGAAGTATATCAACGTCTGCAAACTGTGCGGGCAGAGGGGGTATAGCCCCGTGATCGAGCAGGCGGGATTTTGCGACGACCCGCATCATAGAGCCGTCTATACGGAATTGGTGAAAACCCTGCGCAAGCTGCCGCTGGATGAAGCGGGCCGCTGTGAGATGTGTGCAAACGCGATGGACGGCGGACAGGACGCCCGCACGGCGGGCGGCAACAATGATGACTTATGAACGGATTTGATATTACGATCGAAGAAGGCATCCGCACGACGTACGCCCGCCGCCTTTTCAAGCCGTTTGCGAAGGCGATCGTGGAATACGGCCTCGTAAAGCCAAACGATAAGATCGCGGTCTGCATTTCGGGCGGGAAGGATAGTATGCTCATGGCCAAGCTCTTTCAGGAGCTCAAACGGCACAACAAATTTCCCTTCGAACTCGTCTTTCTCGTCATGGACCCCGGATACAGCCCCGCAAACCGCGAGAACATCGAGCGCAACGCGGCGCTGTTGGGGATCCCCGTTACGATCTTCGGGACGGACATCTTCGAGAGCGTGTTCCATATCGAAAAGTCGCCGTGCTATCTCTGCGCGCGGATGCGCCGCGGGCATCTCTATCACCGCGCCCGCAGTCTCGGCTGTAACAAGATCGCCCTCGGCCATCACTATGACGACGTCATCGAGACCATTCTCATGGGGATGCTCTACGGCGGGCAGGTACAGACCATGCTGCCCAAGGTGAAAAGCGCCAACTTCGAGGGGATGGAACTCATACGGCCCATGTATTATGTCCGCGAAAAGGATATCATCGCATGGCGGGATGAGAATGGTCTCCGCTTTCTGCAATGCGCCTGTAAGTTTACGGAAAACAGCGCCGCCGACCATAGCGGCTCCAAGCGGTTGCAGGTAAAGGAACTCATCCGTACGCTGAAAAGAGAGGACCCGCAGGTGGAGCAGAATATCTTCCGCAGTGTGGAAAACATCAACCTTGCAACGGTCATGGCCTATAAGGATAAGAACGGGGTCAAACATCGCTTTGACGATGAGTGGGATTAACGGGGAGAACGTCTCCCAAGGCGAAAAGATATGTATCTTTACGAAACGCATTGCCATACCAAGAGGGTGAGCGCCTGTTCCCGCCTGAGCGCGGAGGATATCGTCGAACTCTATGCCGCAAACGGCTACACGGGCGTGTTCATCACCGACCATTTTCTGAACGGCAACACTACCGTGGACCGCACGCGGCCCTATCGGGAGCAGATCCGCGAATTTTGCCGCGGCTTCCGCGAGGTGAAGGCGTGCGCCGCGGGGCGGTTGCAGGTCTTTTTCGGCCTCGAATATTCCTTCGACGGAACGGACGTCCTCGTCTATGGGTGGGATGAAGCGCAACTTTCCCTGCATGAAGAGTTCCTGCACGTCCCCTTCGGGAAGTTCGGCGAATACTGTGCGCAAAACGGCCTGCTCGCCGTCCATGCGCATCCCTTCCGCGAGGCGGATTACATCGACCACGTCCGCCTCTCCTCCGCGATCGAGGCCATCGAGACCTTCAACGCGGCGCGCACGGAGCAGTGCAACCGCCTCGGCGCCTTCTATGCAGAAGTGTACGGCAAGGCCGCCATCGGGGGTTCCGATCTCCACGCGCGCGGGCAGGCGTGGCTTTCGGGGATGGGCTTTGCCGAAAAACTCGTCTCGGAGCAGGATTTCATCGGACGCATCCGCCGCCGCGAAGGGAGCATCCTCAAAGTTCCCAACGTATTCGGCGGGCAGTCCTGACGTTGGAAGCCGCGCAAGGACTCCGCAGTGTTACCTTTGCGGCGATCCGCAATTTACATAGCGCATCATAACCGTACAGAAAGGAGCGGCCCGCCGTGGAATCACCACGGCGGGCCGTAAACTATCAAATTATCGTACATATCTCCGCGCAGGGGGGCGTTCAAACGTTCCCGCCCTCAGACGGGGCATTGGTGAAGAACCGCTTGACGTCTGCCGCAAACCGCTTGCGGTCGACGGCGATCCCGATGAGGAGCGCGAGGAGCGCGATGCCGAGATACATGGGCATCGCATACCAGAGGAGCGGGATATAGGAGTGTTCGGCCGTGGGCAGGAACATGGGCGGCGAGAGCGTCTCCAAAACCGTCTGCGTCCATTCAAAGCCCGCGGGCGGCGCGGGGTGCATCAGCCAGCAGGGATTATTTTGGTACAGCACGTCATAGAGCGGCGCGGAATTATCCACCATTCCCGCGGCATAGCACACCACGGTGTTGAACACGATGACGATGAGGATGCCGAAAAAGAAGAGGGGGATGCCCGCAAAGCGGCGGTAGGAGAGCTTATGCAGTCCCCACAGCGCGGGCAACACGGAAGTTGCGATGAGCAGCACATGGCAGACGTAAAACCGCAAGACTTCCCATTGGAAGAGGGGCTGCCCCTGAAACCAGAAGGGGACCACGATGGCGAGGAGCGGCCCCGCCGTGCCGACGTACACGAGGCCGTCGCGCATGACGCCCTTGGAGAGGTAGACGAAGGGCGAAAACAGAATGAGCGTCGCGCAGACGTTGTAGGCGGTGTTCTGCAATCCGAAGCCCGCGCCCCAAAGGTGCGGCCAGATCTGGCTCTTCAAGAGGTGTTGGAGGATGTTGAAGGCCATGAGCGCAAAAATGACGCCGTGCTTTACCGCGCGAGACGCTTTTCTGAACGCGAAGAAGATGACCGCAATGAAGCCAAGCGAAGCGGCGAGGCATAAAAAGTAAGCAAGTGATAAAAAGTCGAGTGTCATAACGGTAAGCAGAGTCACTTTTGTGAGGGGGTACCCCCGGACATGGTATGGGGATTTTCGTTCAGATGGATTTTACGAAGCAGCGGCGTCTCTTGTGCTGGACGTTCGCAAACGCCTTCCAATGGTTGAGGACGGCATAGTTATCTTCGAGGTTCAGGTTGGTCTCGCAGTATTGGACGGAGGAATTTTCCAGCATGTCCATGATGCCCTCGATGAGGATGGCCGTCACGCCCTTGTTGCGGTAGGCGGGAACGACGCCGATGAGGCCGAGATCGAGGATTTCGGGTTTTTTGACCGAACGCAAGACTCTGAGGAGGGCGGCGGGCGTAAGGCGCCCGCCCGATTTTTGCAGCGCCTTGCCGATGGAGGGGAAGCACAGGCCGAAGCAGACGGGTTCGCCGTCCTTATCGAGGATGAGGGCGATAAACCGCATATCGATGATCTGCTTGAAGGATTTGATGAGTTCCTTCTTCATCTTATCCGTAAAGGGGACGCAGCCATAGATATCGGCATATGTCTCGTCGAGGATATCGAAGAATTTTTCCGAATAGCGGGCGAGAAATTCGTTGGTATTTTTGGCCTCCGCCATATGCAGGCCGTACCGCTCCATGATGCGGTTTGCGATGCGCTTCATTCTTACGTCGCGTTCGGCGGGCAGGTATAGCTTATGCTCCACCCAATCCACCTCTTTTATGTAGCCGCACCCCTCGATGAGTGCTTGGTAGTAGGGGAAATTATACTGTTCTTCGAAGGTGGAAAGCTCATCGAAGCCTTCGATGAGCAGGCCCTCGCGTTCGAGATCGGAGAAGCCCAAAGGCCCCACGACCTCAGACATGCCCTGCTCCTTTGCCCATTTTTCCACTGCGCCGAAGAGGGCGCGGGCGACCTCGATATCGTCGATGCAGTCGAAACGGGTGAAGCGCACGCGGCGTTGGCGCCACTTTTCGTTGGCCGTACGGTGCAAAATGCCCGAAATACGCCCTGCCGTCACGCCGTCCTTGTAGGCAAGGAAATAGACGGCGTCCGCCACTTCATAGTAGTGATAATCGGGCTTGAAGACGGCCATCTCGTCGCCGTAGAGCGGGGGGACGAAATTGGGATTGCCCTTGTAGAGCTTCAGGGGGAACTCCACGAACTCGCGCTGTTCTTTCTTATTTTTCACTTGTTTGATTTCAATCATATTCGTATTATAGTGAATTCAAGCGGGCTTGTCAACCGTGAAAGCAAAAAAAGTGCGAAATTTGTCAAACCCCGGCGTCCGATAGACGCTTCAAAGTTCCGCGCGGCCGATGAGATAGTCGAGCGGAACGCCGAGGTAATTTGCAAGGGTGCAGACGGTGTAAAGGCGGGGTTCGTCGCCCTTTGCCCAATTCGTGAAGAAAGAATCGCGCAGGGGCGTGTTCTTGACGACGGCATACCGCGTGACGCCCGTCTCGCGCATGACTTTACGGATCTGCGGGTAGAAAGGGGGCAGTTCCCGCGGGACGACTTCGGTGAATTTTTCCGTTCTTCCCGTCAAGAAATCGAGCGGACAGCGGAAGAAATCGGCGACCGCGACGGCATGTTTTAAGGAGATCTCTTGGCTCCCGTTCATCCAGCCGCGCACCGTTACGCCCGTGACGCCGATTTCGCGGGCGAGCGCTTCCGACCGCATGTCACCGTGATAAAACATCAGTTCGGTGAGCCGTTCCGAGACATTCGAAATGATTTCCATAAACTTCTCCCGCCTCGGCCGTGCCGTAGCGCGACGCTTCATGCGTATCGCCGCGCTTATGGAATACAGTAAATCGGGGCGATATCGATGGATCCCTTTGCTTTGCCCTCGGCATCCATCAAGGCTTGGAATTTCGCGGCAACATGGGTGTTTACAAACGCGGCCAAATAATTTATCCGTGTACGGTCGGACATCGAATTATCGATATCGAACATGAAAATATAGTCCACATCGAGAAAACTCTTTATGGGGGCCTGTTTGGCTCCGATGGATATGTAGGCCTTTTCGATGTCCGCGCCTACAAGTTTTTTGCATAATTTTTTAAGCCCGTCATAAGATTGGGGGTCGCCGAGGATCCGAGATGCAGTTTTGCCGCGTCCGTGAAAGATTTCTTAACGTCATCCTTGCATTCTTCCAAGAATACCGTGACCGCATTTTGGCCGTATTGGCAAGCAATGATATCGATATAAGTTCTCAATACGCGGCGGCCGTTTCCATTCAAAATACACCGATCGCCCTGCGCGCCCGGATAGCTGACCGCCAAAAGTTCGCAATTGATTTTTTTGTACAATTGAACGCTTGCATAAGTCACGATGTCCTCTTTGGCTTCCCGGAGGGATAACCTTTGCAACGGCGTAATGCGATAGTTCGCGGATAGGAGCGCTTTGCGATATTGTTCGATGGGGCGGACGGACCACTCTATGGAGCATATCGTGTTTCTGTTTCTATCGGTCAGAATCAATTTTGTTGACAAGAAGAAAATACTCTTTGCCACCATGCTCGGATGTTCGATCAAAAAGTCGTACAGCGTATCGTCGTCGATAAGCAACCGGGCGTCGCCCGTTTGCCGGAAGAGGTGTTGCGGCAGATTCAGCGCTTGGCACAAAATATGCAGAGCATTTTCAATATCAAAAACGTTACGCTTGGTTTTTACAATTTCTTTGACATACTTCGTCAATTCTCTCTCATGCGGGGCCTGATCGAGGAGCGACCGATATCCTTCGCGCGCGTCAAAAGTTTCCGAACGGTTTATTTGTATCTCCGTAATGACATTTTCGGCGCCTACGAGCATGTTGACAAAATAGAGAATGCCCCTGTCCGGGTCCATCGCATGTCCGAATCTGTTGATCTTGACGACCAGCTTCTGCCCGTTCCATGTAAAACGGGAAGAGTTCGCAAAAAGTTTCTCCAACCCGACCGCATCGGATTTTCCCAAGAGGGCGGCGTTTTGTTTGGCGTATTCTTCGTATAATGTATCATACCACGCCTCGTGGGAGGCGGAACGGCCGAATTTCGATAGCAGGTCTTTTAACAATTCTTCCAGCGCATCGCAATATTTTATGCACGATAAAGCATCCGGACTGACGTCCAAGAGATCTTTGCCCGCTATGTTTTTCCATGGGATGATGTGCAAGATCGCTCCCGCTTTGAAAGCGAGAGCTTTTTCAAGATCGTCGGTGATTTTATCACCTCCGCCGAAGGCTTGGGCCATGCCTTTATCGGCGGGGCAAATTTTCAGAACGGGGACCTTGAAGATCGAAGCCCAGAAATACACATCCGAACGCTGCATTTTATGATCGTCGGCAGGGACGGCCGTTGAATATTCCACCATCAGGATAGGGATCTCGTTTTCTCCGCAAATTGCAGTGAGCAAAACATCCACATCTTTGACTTTCCTGATGCGGTCAACGACCGAGTCGGACCCGACGATTTCGCCCCGCAACTTTTTCGTGTAAATATTTTTGACGGGACATTTTGGAAGGATTTCGGCAAGATACTTTGCAAAATCCAATCCCTGTTCCAAGACTTCGGCGTATATTCTCAATTCAGATAGCTTCATCGTCGCTTTCCTTTTCAAAAACAAGCACATGCTCCCGCTTTTCCTTTGTACGATAGGACTGTTGGAAGGAACGGGAAGTATCATCCAGATTGGTATAGGAATATTCGATCGGCCTCCAATGCAGAGGTTCCAGCGTTTTTTCCAAATTTTCTTTCGCGTCGTACTTTTCGCCCCGAATTTTTCCATCGCCCATAATGATGGCGATCTTCCCATGCTCTTTCAACAATGTGTTACACGCCTCGAAAACTTGCAACAGATCGGAATTGAATTTTTCCTTTGGCAACCTTAAACTCGAAAATTCCCGCCGCGATCCGATTTCCGCCGCCATGACGGAATTGACATCATAACCGAGCCACAACATCCGATGTTTATGGTATAAATAGTAATCATAACTGTTGGGATACGGCGGGGAGGTCAGGATAAAATCTATGCTCTTCGGAGCGGAAATTTTCACGCATTCCTTTGCATCGCACAGGAGAGGCTTGTTTTTTCCGGTACACCGATCCAATCGATTGAATTGTATAAACACGGAAAGGATGTGGCGGAATTTTTTGATAAACGTTTCGGCAACGTATCGGATAGACAGCTCTTTTTTCTCAATGGCGGCATAGCGGGTGTCGCTCTCCTGGTTGGATACAATATTGATGACGGAGGATAAGACCAAATTGCAAAACGTGCGCTGTTTTCCGTCGGGCAAGAGGGCGATCCGCTCTTTTATGCAACTTAAAACCAAGATGGAATCATTGCAGAACCAATGGCCGATCGAAGCATAGGAATATAGGTTGGTATCGGAAAGATAGTTCCTGTAGTTTTCCGCAAAATCCGAGATGAAATCATTCAGGGCGCAAAGCTCGCCCTCATCCAAGGCCAAGAGCTTAAATTCGGAGATGAGGATAGCTATGGGATTGACATCCGTTCCGAAGCCCCTCCGGTGCAATATGCTTGCCGCCAACAGGGTAGTCCCCGACCCAAGGAAGGGATCGAAAACGAGATCGTTTTCCCGCGTATATTTTTCTATGTATGCCATAGCCGTATCCAGCGGGAATTTCGCGGGATACGGATGGATCCTATCTATTTTTCTGAGCAGATCTTGATCGAAATCGGTCATTTGGCTCTCCGCATTACAACTAAATATGAATGATTTTGGTTCACGTAAAACACGGACGGGTATCCCAAAAGCACGAGGGAGCGTTGTTCGTTCTGATCCCAGATGATCAAATCATGGTAGATGAAGCCCGCCCTC
This sequence comes from uncultured Clostridia bacterium, assembly GCA_947626575.1. Taxonomy (GTDB): domain Bacteria; phylum Bacillota; class Clostridia; order Christensenellales; family Borkfalkiaceae; genus Gallimonas. Next base: position 198,517 of record CANQSR010000001.1, read on the forward strand.
GATCCGCATTCGGCGATGGCGGAATGCAAGTCTACATAGGGCAAGTTGTTCTTGATATCGCGGAAATCCTTCACCACCCAAACGTTGTATCCGCCCGGTTTGATTTTATCGTATAACTTTCTCATGATACGCAAAACTTTTTCTTTGTACGTATCGAGCGGCATGTTGCCCAAATCATTTTCGTCGTCGGAATATAGTTTGGTCGTCGCATTATTTTCCGCAACGAACGCCGAGTTCTTGTGACGGTTTGTTCTGTCGTCTACGACCTTGTGTATCAGATCGGCATAGGGGGGAGAAGTCAGGGTCAGCTGGACGGAATCGTTGGGTACCTCGTCCAATAACCTCTCGCAATCGCCATGATAGATCTGAAACGGAGCGTTGTTCAAAAGGGTCCTCGCATTTTGGACTTCGGTCTGCGCGAGGCGAAAGTATTCTTCCGATAATTCGATCCCGATGCCGGATCTGTCATTCTTTATGGCGGAGATCAGGGTCGTGCCTGTCCCCAAAAAGGGGTCCAACACGCAATCGCCCTGTTTAGAATACATTGAAATCACGCGGTCGCATAGCTTTTCGGGATAAGTGGCCCCGTGCAACAGATGTTGGCTTTTCCGCGCGGACGAAACATCGTTCCATACGCTCCGGCTGTTTTGCGCCCATTCATGTGCGGTCATCCCGTTGAAAGTCTTTGCGCGCTGTTCGATCTCTTTTTCGGTTTGTGCGTCTTTCTGTTCCATTTACCAAGTCCCTCAATGCGAATATTATAACATATTTCCTTTCTTTTTTCAACGGAGTTTCGGCCGGTTCTGTAAATTTATTTTCATGTTCACCAAAGCGTCCCCGCCGCCAAGGGGCAGGGGCTGCCGTATTCTCCCGTTCGGTATCGAAAAAACGATAGGGCATGCAAAGCGTCCTATCGTTCGGAGCCGCAAATTCCAATTTGCGGCGGCATAATGTTTTCGGGATGGTACTATTTGAGGAGGGTGAAGGCGTCGGAGAAGGGTTTGCGCTTCTTCTCGCGGACGGGGTATCCCTCCGCCGTGTAGCCGAGCGCGACGATGGCGGGGATGGTCACGTTCTTCTTGAAGCCGAGGCTTTCGCGGAGCTTTTCTTCATCCCGCCAGCCGATGATGCAGCTGCCGAGGCCCGCCGCTTCCGCCGCGAGGATGAGGTGCGCCGTGAGGATGCCGAGGTCGTTGCACACGAACTCGTTCTCCTTGAAGATCTCGCCCACCTTCATCATGCCGCCGCTCTTATCCGAGGCGACTACAACGAGGGCCGAAGCCTTGGAGGCGAACTTGTTCATGCCGAGGCGTTGGATGTTTTTGAGAATGTCCGCACGCCTTTCGCCCGTCACCGCGACGAGCTGCCACGGCTGGGCGTTCATCGCAGAGGGCGCCAAAAGCGCAACGCGGCAGACCTCCGCGATGACCTCATCGGGGACTACCATGTCCGAAAACTCCCTGCAACTTTGCCGTTTCAAGTAAAATTCTTCGAGTTCTTTTAAGTCCATACCTTGCTCCTTTATTTTTGTTTTTTATAGACGGGAAGAAAGATGCGCGTGCTGCGCTTATATTCTTCAAACCCTTCCTTGCGCGATTGCCGTCCGTCGGCGAGCGGTACGCTCACAAAGACGAAGAGCAGCGTATTCGCGAGCGCGCCCGCGAGCAGATACCAGCGTGACGGCATGAGGCAGACCGCCGCCAGACCCACGCACCACCACATCCCGATCTCGCCGAGATAGTTGGGGTGGCGGGCATACTTCCACAGCCCCGTGCGGATGAAATTGCCCGTGCGGCATTTGCGGTAGCGGTGCATCTCACAGTCCGCCGTCCCCTGCAACAGGACGAAGAGCAGCGACCCCGCGAAAAAGACGGCGCTCCCCGCGTTGAAAGCGGGCGCATACACCATCGTAAAGACGGCGGGCAGCACGCATCCATAGACGACGAGCGTGGGGACGAGGTGGATGCCGACGAAGTTGACGAGGGGATACGACTTGCCCGTCTTTTCCGCGAGCATGGTGTAACGCCAATCCTGATGGGTGAGGCCGCGGAAGGTGTACGCCCAATTGGCCGTAAGCCGCACGCCCCAGATGATGACCGCGATAAGCGGCAGGAGCGTCGACGCCGTGGGGCGGGTAAAGATGGCAAAGCCGACGAGGATGACGATGGGCTGGACGCTCCAATAGGGGTCGTAGACGGAGGCGTTCCCGAAGAGCAGGCTGAATACAAAGACGGCGGCGGTGGAGACGACGTCCGCGATGAGGAGCGAAAGCCAGAAGGGAAGGGGAAGGGCGAGATAGACGCCCACGCCCGCCGCGCCCGCCAGCAGATAGACGGCGGCAAGGATGACATAGCTCCACGCGCGGCTCTCGATAAATTTCATGATTTTTTCCTCCGCAGTTCGCGTTGCGCCCGCAAAGGCTCCCCCAAGGGGACGCCTTTTGCGGCGCGTATTTTTTCAGAAGTGACAAAAAACAGTGGGGGCATGTCTGCGGCATGCCCCCACGAAACGATTATTTTGCGAGGCTCTTCTTGGCCTTTTCGACGACGTTTTGCACCGTGAAGCCGAACTTCTCGAAGAGAAGGGGCGCGGGGGCGCTGGCGCCGAAGGTATCCATGGCGACGATCTCGCCCTTATCTCCCGCGTAACGGTACCAACTGTAAGAACTCCCCGCCTCGACGCACACGCGCGCCTTGACGGCGGAGGGGATGACGCTCTCTTTATAGCGTTTGCCCTGTTTTTCGAAGTCCTCCATGCAGGGCATGGAGACGACGCGCGCCTTGATGCCTTCCTCGGCAAGTGCGGCCTTGGCCCCTACGCACAGCTCCACTTCGGAGCCGCTCGCGATGAGCAGGACGTCGGGCTTGCCCTCGCAGTCATCGAGGATATACCCGCCCTTTCGGGCGATGAGGCCGCTTCCCGCATATTGGGGGAGCGTCTGGCGTGTGAGTACGAGCGCGGACGGACCCTTCCCTTCCAACGCAGAGATCCACGCCGCCGCCGTCTCCTTGCCGTCTGCGGGGCGGTACACCCGCATGTTGGGGATGGACCTCAGGGCGATGAGCTGTTCGACGGGCTGATGGGTGGGGCCGTCCTCGCCGACGCCGATGGAGTCGTGCGTCAAAAGATAGATGACGGGGATATCCATGAGCGCGGAGAGGCGCATGGCGTGTTTGCAATAATCGGAGAAGATGAAGAAGGTCGCGCAATAGGCGCGGACGCCGCCGTGCAACTGCATGCCGTTGGCAATGGCGGCCATGGCGTGTTCGCGGATGCCGAAGTGCATGTTCCTGCCCGCGTAATTCTGCGGGCCGAAGTCGCCGTAGACGGCGGTATCCGTATCCTTCATCGCGGAGAGGTTGGAGGGCGCGAGGTCGGCGGAACCGCCCATGAGCGCGGGAACGCGCGCCGCGATCTTTTGGAGGACGGCCTGCGAGGTCTGGCGGGTCGCCATGGGCTTTGCGAAGTCAAACAGCTCTTCCGCCGCTTCGAGGCCGCTCACTTCGCCCTTCATGGCCGCGCGGTACGCGGCGGCGAGTTCGGGATACTGTTTTTCATATTCCGCAAACATCGCCTTCCACGCGCGCTGTTTTTTGGCGCCGCGCCTGCCCGCCGTGCGGGTGTGCTTCAAGACTTCCGCGGGAACTTCGAAGGGCGCCGAAGTCCAGCCGAGGCGCTCCTTCATCTTTTGCAGGTTTTCCGCGCCGAGCGGGGAACCGTGGCACTTCTCGCTCCCTTCGAGCGGGGAGCCGAAGCCGATCTTGGTCTTGCAGATGATGAGCGAGGGCTTGCGCGTCTCCCTCTGCGCCTTGCGGATGGCGTTTGCGATCAGCGCGACGTTATCGGGATTTGCAACGAGGTCCACTTTGAGGACCTGCCAATTCTGCGCCTTGAAGCGCGCGGCGACGTCCTCGCGGAAGGTGATATCCGTGTCGCCCTCGATGGTGATGTCGTTGTCGTCGTAGAACACGATGAGCTTGCCGAGTTCGTTGGAACCCGCGAACGAGCAGGCCTCATAGGAGATGCCCTCTTCGAGACAGCCGTCCCCGACGAGCGCATAGGTGAAGTGGTCGACGACGGGGAAGCCCTCGCGGTTGAACGTTGCCGATAGATGCGCCTCGGCGACCGCCATGCCCACGGCGTTGGCAATGCCCTGTCCGAGCGGACCCGTCGTCGTCTCGACGCCCACCGTGTGGCCGTATTCGGGGTGGCCGGGCGTTCTGGACCCCAGCTGGCGGAAATTTTGGAGGTCCTCTGTTTTCAGGCCGAACCCATAGAGGTAGAGGAGGGAATATTGCAGCATGGAGCCGTGGCCCGCGGAGAGGATGAAACGGTCGCGGTTATCCCACTTGGGGTCCTTGTTGTTGAACTTCAAAAAATTCTGCCACAGGGTGTAGGCGACGGGCGCCGAGCCGAGGGGAAGCCCCGGATGGCCGGAGTTCGCCTTCTGGATGGCTTCGGCAGACAGGACGCGGATGGCGTTGATGGTGGTCTGTTTCATATCATTCTCCTTGACGGTTTATTTGATGGCTTTTTCGAGATCGGCGGCGGAGAGGAAGTCGTATCCTTTCAAAAAGGAATAGAGTTCCTTCAAGATGAGTTTGTTGCCGCCTGCGCTTGCCGATTCGGCGTTGATGGGCATGATGGGTTCATGCAGGCTCATGCGGAGCAGGGCCCAGCCGTTGCCGTGGCTCTTATCGAAATTCACCCGCACGCCCTCATAGTTTTCGGGCGCGAGGGAGAGGTACGGCTTGGAGATGGCATAGGCCGCGAAGGCCTTGATGACGTCCCCGCCCAGCGACTTATAGTCACAGCCGGGCAGGAAGGTGAGGCGCACTTCGGCCGCCTCCTTGGGTTCGGGCAGATCGGCGATGAGGGACAAAAGGTTTTTGCCCTTGGCGGCGGCGTCCGCGAGGGCGATGAGCAGCCGCGTCACGAGATAGGCGCCGTCGTCGAGGAAGTAATTTTCGCGGAGGGCGGCATGTCCGCTCGTCTCGATGGCGAGCGGCGAATCCTTGCCTTCGGCATTCAGCCGCTTGCTCTCGTTGATGACGTTTTTATAGCCGCGCTTGAAGCGGTGGTGTACGCCGCCGTGCGCCTCGATGAAGGCGGTGAGGCCGTCGCTCGTCACGGAATCGGTGACGATATATGCGCCCTTTTTCTCTTCGAGCAGGATGGCGGAAATGAGCGCGATGAGGCGGTTGCGGTTGATCTCTTTGCCGTCGGGGCCCACCGCGCCCGCGCGGTCCACATCGGTATCGAAGATGATGCCGAAGTCCGCACGGTGACGAAGGACCGCCTCCGAGACGGCCCGCATGGCCGCCGCGTTTTCGGGATTGGGGATATGCCCCGGAAAATTGCCGTCTGGCTGCAAGAACAGCGACCCCGCCGTATCCGCGCCGAGGGGCTTCAACACGAGGTCCACATAGAAGCCGCCTGCGCCGCTCGAAGCGTCCACGAGGATGCGCTTGCCCGCAAGGGGCGTTTTTTCGCCCGTCGCCCGCCGCACCATCTCCACGAGGTCGGAGGCGTACTTTTCGATGTAGCTCTTCTTCGTCACTTTGCCGTTGCCGTCGGGGTAGACGCCGAGCGCCGCGATGCGCAGAACTTCTTCGACGTCGCTGCCTTCGAGGCCGCCTTCGGGGACGAAGAATTTGAGGCCGTTTTTCTCCTTGGGCAGGTGGCTTGCCGTGACCATGACCGAGGCGTCCGCGCCGAACCCGTCTTTGAGGAGCATGAACATGGAGGGCGTGGAGGAGAGACCCGTCAGGATGACGTCGCCCCCGCATGCTGTGATGCCGCGCGCCACGTCGGCGGTGATGCGGTCCGAAGAGAGGCGGGAATCGTGGCCCACGGCGATCGTCGGGTGCGCCTTGTCCGTCTTGGCCGCCACCCACACCAAAAAGGCGGAGGCGATGCGCGTCACGGCTTCCGGCGTCAGCGTCGCGGGGTCATTCTCCGTGCCGATCGCGGTGCCGCGGATATCCGTCCCGTTTTTCAGTAAATAAAAATCCTTTTCCGTCATTTCACCTTTCCCTCGGTATGTGCGGGTATTTTTGCCGCATCTGCCGTCATTATACTAAAATTGCGCCCGTTTTACAAGGATTTTCACAAAAAAATAGGAAAAGTTCGAAAATTTCTCCCATGACGGTTGCATAAGTGGAAAAATTGTGCTATATTATAACCGTCATACCGATGACACGGTTGGGAGAGGTGAAAGAAATGAACAAGTATCAATTCACGCTGTCAAGCGATTCCACGTGCGATCTTTACCACGATTTTATCGTGGAAAACGATATCCGCGTGGCGCCGCTCACGTTCATGCTCGAAAAGGACGGGCAGATCGAGGAGTATCTCGATAACTTCACCGCTTACGGGGAATATGTAGATTTTTATAACAAGTTGCGTACGGGGTCCATGCCCAAGACGTCCAAACTCAACTATGAATCACACTATACGCACTTTTTGAAGATGGCCGAAGAGGGCGCGGAGGACGTCGTCCACTTCACCATCTCTTCGGGGCTTGCCAACACGTGGGAAAACGCCGAACAGGCGGCGGCGGACGTCAAAAAGCTGTATCCGAAATTCCGCGTCTTTGTGGTGGACCCGCTCACGGCGACGGTGGGGCAGGGCGCGCTCGTGCGCATCGCGCTCCGGTGCCGCAACGAGGGCAAGACGGCCGAAGAAACGTATGAACTCTGCAAGTCGCTCCGTCTGCACATCCAACACTTCATCGTGGCGGACGATCTGCAATTCTTGAAGCGCGGCGGAAGAATTTCCGCGGCGGCGGCAACGGTGGGGGGCATGCTCAAAGTCAAGCCCATTATTTCCTTCGATAAAGAGGGAAAATTAGGCGTCATCGATAAGGTCATGGGGGTAAAGAAGGCCGTCTCCTATATCAAGGCCAAGCTCGAAAAGGAGGGGCCCGACCCCACCTATAATTACGTGTTCATCGTACATACGGATAACGAACCCGCCGCCGACGAACTCGCCGCCTATGTAAGGGAGCGGTTCGGGATCGAACCTTACGTCTCGATCATGGGTCCCGTCATCGGCTCGCACGTGGGGCCGGGGGCGTTTGCGTTGGGGTATATATCCAAGAGCGAACGCAACGAGTTTTGATGTTTTGAACGGGCGAACTGCGTATAAGCTGCGCGATACTTCGTCGAAGATGCGCTTCCCTCGGTCGTGTACGATTTAGTACACTCCCGTCGGGAATGCTCCTTCTCCTCGTCTCGCTTGCTTCTCCGCAGTTGAGGTACCCATAACGCTTATTCGAGCAATTCGTCGCCCTCCCCCTTTTACCAGAGGGGGAGGGGTAGGGGAGGGGGTGGTGTACCCGTCCTGTCCGAACGAGCGGGGCGACGACCCGCCACGCCAAAGCGACGGGCCGCTTCTACCCCCTCCCATGGGAGGGGGACTCCCCAAGGGGGTGGGGTGCAAGAATTGCGCCCTGCGGGCGCGCCCCTTCGGGGGCGAAAGGCTAAATGTCATTCCGAACGAAGTGAGGAATCTCGCTCTTTGAGATTTCTCACCCCTATGGGGTTCGAAATGACGGTGAATGCCCGAAACCCTTTCCGTCGCCTCCCCCCTTATACCTGAGGGGGGAGGGTAGGGGGTGGTGTACCCTTCCTGCCCGAACGAGCTGGTCGGCGCCCCGCCGTGCCAGAGCGACGGGCCGCTTCTACCCCCTCCCATGGGAGGGGGACTCCCCAAGGGGGTGGGGCGCAAGAATTGCGCCCTGCGGGCGCGCCCCTTCGGGGGCGAAAGGCTAAATGTCATTCCGAACGAAGTGAGGAATCTTGCTCTTTGAGATTTCTCACCCCTATGGGGTTCGAAATGACGTGAATGCCCGAAACCCTTTCCGTCGCCTCCCCCCTTATACCTGAGGGGGGAGGGTAGGGTAGGGGGTGTTCTTCTCCCCCAAGTAATCGGCTTAATGCCGATTTTTTATTTGCGCGAAAAAACAGCGTTCAATCATTCGACAAAACAAAAAAATCGTGCTATACTATGGAAGATATTCCAATCGGAGCAAGTTTATGGCAAAGAACGAATTCGTAAAAGAGATCGCCGACATCGAGACGGACTTCCCGCAGTGGTACACCGACGTCGTCTTAAAGACAAAGCTCGTCGATTACGGCCCCGTCAAGGGGACGATGGTCATCCGCCCTTACGGCTATGCCATCTGGGAACACATCCAAAGCGAACTCGACAGGCGTTTTAAGCAGATGGGGGTGGAAAATGCCTACTTCCCCATGCTCATTCCCATGTCCTTCCTCACCAAGGAAGCCGAACACGTCGAGGGTTTTGCGCCGGAGGTCGCCGTCGTCACGCATGCGGGCGGCGCCAAACTCGAAGAACCCTTGGTCGTAAGGCCCACGTCCGAGACCATCATCGGCCACATGTTCGGCAAGTGGGTGGAGAGCTGGCGCGATCTGCCCCTCCGCCAGAACCAATGGTGCAACGTGATGCGTTGGGAAAAGACCACCCGCCCCTTCCTGCGCACCAGCGAATTTTTGTGGCAGGAGGGCCACTCCGTCTATGAAACGGGCGAAGAGGCCGAAGCGGCCACCTTGCAAATGCTCGCCTGCTATGCGGATTTCTGCAAAAACGTTCTCTGTATGCCCGTTCTCACGGGCCGCAAGACGGAGAAAGAAAAGTTTGCGGGCGCCGTTGCAACTTACGGCATGGAGGCCATGATGCACGACGGCAAGAGCTTGCAGGCGGGGACCACCCACTATATGGGCCAGAACTTCGCCAAGGCCTTCGGCGTGCAGTTCACGGGCAGAGAGGGGACGCTCCAATACGGTTACACGATGAGTTACGGCGTTTCGACGCGCCTCATCGGCGCCCTCATCATGACGCACGGCGACGCGCGCGGACTCGTTCTGCCGCCCCCCGTCGCGCCCTTCGAGGTCGTCATCGTTCCCATCGCGCAGAAGAAGGAAGGCGTCTTAGAGGCCACCCATGTCTTAAAGGAAGCCCTCGAAAAGGCGGGGATCCGCGTCAAACTCGATGATTCGGATAACTCCCCCGGCTGGAAATTCAACGAGTGGGAGATGAAGGGCGTGCCTGTCCGCATCGAGCTTGGGCCGCGCGATATCGAGGCGGGCAAGATGCTCGTCTGCCGCCGCGATACCCTCGAAAAGGCGGAGTATGCGCTCGGCGACGTTGAGGCCGTGAGCGCGCTCCTTGAAACGATCGGAAGAGATATGTATAGCCGCGCAAAGGCGCGCATGGAGAGCCGCATCGTCGAAGCGGATACGCTCGAAGCGTTGCTTGCGGGCGTGGAAGGCGGAAATTTCGTGCGTGCGGGCTGGTGCGGCGAGCGTGCCTGCGAGGATAAGGTGAAGGAGTTCGCGCAGGCCACGGCGCGCGTGTTCGATGAGACGCACACCATGGGAACGTGCGTCTGTTGCGGCAAAAAAGCCGCCCACACGCTGTTTTTTGCAAGGGCATACTGAGTTAGTTATATTTCGCGGAATTTGTTTTGTGCCTTACTTGCCTCCCCCCTTGGCTGCCCCTTGAGGGGGAGCTGTCACGAGCTTGCGAGTGACAGAGGGGGTGGCGTTCCATGCTACAAGACACCCCTTCCGTCACCTGCGGTGACACCCACCCCTCAAGGGGTGGGCAAGGTAACCCGCACGTCATGTTGCCCCGTGCGAGGCTTCTATTTGCGATTCTAAGCACGGCACGAGGAGCGTAGCGACGAAGTAGCATAGCGAAACATCCCGTCGTCAAACATCTTTCCCAAGAGGATAAGAGGTACATTATGAAACATGTAGACATCAAAAGTATTCTGTCCGATGCGGACATGGTAGGCACATCCGCGGTCGTATGCGGTTGGGTACGCACTTTCCGCGATTCCGCGCAAGTGAGCTTTTTGGAGCTTTCCGACGGCACGTGTTTCAAGAAATTGCAGGTCGTCATCGACAAAAATGCGCTGAAAGTGGACCCCGAATGCACCAAGTTGGGCGCGAGCGTCGCCGTGAAGGGCAAGGTCGTCAAGGCCTTCAAGGGCGAGGGCAACGAGCTGGAAGCAAAGGAGATCGCGCTCCTCGGCAAGTGTCCGCCGGAGTATCCCATCCAAAAGAAGCGCACGACTTTGGAGTTCTTGCGCGGCATTCCGCATCTCCGCCTTCGCACCAACACGTTTGCGGCGGTGTTCCGCGTGCGGTCGGTCGCGGCGCAGGCCATCCACCGCTATTTCCACGAACACGGATATTACTACATCAACGCGCCGCTCATCACGGCGAGCGACTGCGAGGGTGCGGGCGAGATGTTCCGCGTCACCACCCAGCCGTGGAACGCGCGCTATGAGAGCGAGGAGGCCTACTTCAAGAACGACTTCTTCGGCGTGAAGGCAGGGCTTTCCGTTTCGGGACAATTGGAAGGCGAAGTCGCCGCGACTGCGCTCGGTAAAATTTACACCTTCGGCCCGTCTTTCCGCGCGGAAAATTCCAATACGACGCGCCACCTCGCCGAATTTTGGCATGTGGAGCCTGAAATTGCGTTTGCCGAACTGCCCGACGTCATCGAGATCGCCGAGGACCTCTTGAAGTATCTCGTCCGCGCCGTACTCGAAGAGTGTCCCGATGAGATCGCCTTCTTTGAGAACTTTATGGAGAAGGGACTCACGGAAAAGCTGACCCATGTTGCAAATTCCGATTTTGCCGTCTGCACCTACACCGAGGCCGTGAGCATTTTGGAGAAGGAAAACGGCCGTTTCCAATTCCCCGTGCATTGGGGAAGCGACCTGCAATCGGAGCATGAAAAATATCTCACGGAAGTCGTTTTCAAGCGTCCCGTATTCGTTACGGATTATCCGAAGGAGATCAAGTCCTTCTATATGAAGCAGAACCCCGACGGCAAGACGGTGGCCGCGACCGACCTTCTCGTCCCCGGTATCGGGGAGATCATCGGCGGGAGCGAGAGGGAAGCCGACTATGAGAAGCTCACCGCGGCGATGCGGGAGCGGCATATGGACATGGCCTCGTATAAGCAATATTTGGATCTGCGTCTCTTCGGAAGCGTGCCGCACGGCGGGTTCGGGCTGGGTTTCGAGCGGTTCGTGATGTACTGCACGGGCATGGAGAACATCCGCGATGTCACGCTCTTCCCGCGTAGCGTCAAGAACATCATGTAAGCGGATGACTTGCAAGAGGAACGAGACCGCGCTTTTGTCATTCCGAGGCAACGCCGAGGAATCTCATCCTTGGAGATTTCTCACCCCTGTGGGGTTCGGAATGACATGAGCGCGGAATGACGCGAACGGAATGACGCGAGCGAAATGAATACGGCGCGCCCGCGCAGAGTTCTGCGCGGGCGCGCCGTTGTTTTATTGGGCGGCTTATCAATAATCCCGTCTGCCGATGAGATAGTCGAGGGACACGTGAAGGTAGTCGGCCAACGAGCAGAGCGTCACGATGAGCGGAAGTTGGCCTTTTGCCCAATTGGTAAAGAAAGCGTCCTTGATGTTGGTATTTTCGGCGATCTCGAAGCGCGTAACATTCGCCTCCGCCATGACCTTTCTTAGTTGCGGATAGAAAGGGGGAAGCGGACGCGGCACGGCCGCTTCATAGTCCGTACGGCCCATAAGAAAGTCGAGCGAACAGCCGAAAAAATCGGCGAGTTTGGCCGCATTGAGATAGGTGGGTACGCTTTCACCGCGCAGCCACGCGCGGATGGCGGAACCTGAGATCTGCACGGCTGCCGCCAAAGTTTCCGACTTCAATTCCCGTTCCTCCATGAGTTCTTTGAGGCGGTTTGGGAAATTCGACAAATCCTCCATAAACTTCTCCTTTTTCGTCAAATATTTAACCAAAGAACCCCGCCAAAAAAGTTGCTTTGGCGGAGTTCTTTGGTGTAAGATATTTTTACAGGCAAGCAAATTGCCGAGAAAGGAGAAAATCGGAATGAAACAACAACAGAAACAGCAGAGCGCATTTTCACAAGAAATTTTAGCGGAAATTTATCCGTTATTGCGGGAGTATTTTGTCGCGGTTTGTGAAAAAGAGGAGAATAGTATCCTCATGCAGTTTCCGTGCGGAAGCGTGCGCGTGGCCGTGGAAGAGGCGTGACGGGGCGAGAAATCCCTGACGCGTCATTCCGAGGCAATGCCGAGGAATCTCGCTCCTCCGTCATTCCGAGGCAACGCCGAGGAATCTCATCCTTAGAGATTTCTCACCCGTTCAGGGTTCGAAATGACGCGGAGAAGCCTCTCGTCGCCCCTAAGAGGGACAGCAGCGAGGACCTTCCCCCTTTTACCAGAGGGGGAAGGGTGTCCGCGGAGCGGACAGGAAGGGGGTGATGTTCCATTTTTATGACACCCCTTCCGTCACCTTTGGTGACACCCACCCCTCAAGGGGTGGGCGAGGAACCCCCACCTGACGCGGCAAAGCCGCGCCACCCGCCCCCTTAGAAAGAGGGCAGGTCTCGTCGCCCCTTTCAGGGACAGCAAGGGGGAGTTGGGAGGGCTTCGCGCGAAGCGGCGAAAATAAACTTTTGTTTTACGGCTGTTTAAGGATTTTTCAAACGCGGTATAATTATGATGAAAAAAAGCCTTCCGCGGAAGGCAGAAGGAGGCCAAACATGGATGCAAGTAAATTTACGCAGAAATCAGTCGAGGCCATTCAAAATGCACAAAATACCGCGCTCGAATACGGAAACGCCGAACTCACGGATCTGCATCTCGCCGCCGCACTCACCGCGCCCGACGGCCTGTGCCGCCGCATTCTCGCCCGTGCGGGCGTGGATGCCGATGGCTTTGCGCGTGCGGCAGGGGAGGAGATCGAACGCCTGCCGCGCGCGTCGGGCGGCAGGGAGCCGTATCCGTCGGCAGAGTTTCAGCGCGTTCTCGCCGGGAGCGAAAAACTCGCCGCAGGCATGAAGGATGCCTACATCTCCGTCGAACATCTCTTTTTATGTCTCTTTGACAACGCGGGGACGCGTCTTGCGCCGCTCTTCCGCCGCTTCGGCGTGACCAAAGAGGCCTTCTTAAAGGGTCTCAAAGAGGTGCGCGGCAACCAGAACGTGACGACGGATAACCCTGAGATCACCTATGAGGCGCTGGAAAAATACGGCACGGACCTCACCAAGCGCGCCCGCGAACACAAACTCGAACCCGTCATCGGCAGGGATGAGGAGATCAGAAACGTCATCCGCATCCTCTCGCGCAAGACCAAGAACAACCCCGTCCTCATCGGCGAACCCGGCGTCGGCAAGACGGCCATTGCCGAGGGCCTTGCACAGCGCATCGCGCGCGGCGACGTCCCTGAGGGATTGAAGGGAAAAACGCTCTTCGCCTTGGACATGGGTGCCCTCATTGCGGGCGCAAAGTATCGCGGCGAGTTTGAGGAACGCCTCAAAGCCGTCCTCAAAGAGGTCACCGATTCGAGCGGCAACATTCTTCTGTTCATCGACGAATTGCACACAGTCGTCGGGGCGGGCAAGACGGAGGGCGCGATGGATGCGGGCAACCTCTTGAAGCCGCTCCTTGCGCGCGGCGAACTGCACTGCATCGGCGCGACCACGCTGGACGAATACCGCAAATACATCGAAAAGGACGCGGCTCTCGAACGCCGTTTCCAGACCGTTCTCGTCGGCGAACCCACGGTGGAGGATACCGTCTCCATTCTGCGCGGTCTCAAAGAGCGGTTCGAGATCTTCCACGGCGTGCGCATCCACGACGACGCGCTCGTCGCCGCGGCGACGCTCTCCGACCGTTACATCACCGACCGCTTTCTTCCCGATAAGGCCATCGACCTCGTGGACGAGGCGGCGGCCATGATCCGCACCGAGATCGACTCCATGCCCGCGGACATGGATGCCCTGAACCGTAAGATCATCCAGCTCGAAGTGGAGGAAAAGGCGCTCGCCAAGGAGGGGGATAACCTCTCCGCCGCACGGCTCGAAGCCCTCCGCAAGGAGCTTGCCGACGCCAAGGAAACGTTTGCCGCCATGAAGGCCAAGTGGGAGGACGAGAAGAACTCCATCCGCGCGGAAAAGGAACTCAAAGAGGAGGTGGACCGCCTGCACGGCGAGATCGATTCGGCCATGACGCACGGCGACCTCGAAAAGGCTTCGCGCCTCCGTTACGGCGAGCTTCCCGCGCTCGAAAAGAAGCTCGATGAGGCCAAAAAGAGCGTCAGCGCGCGGCAGGACGCGCTCTTGCAGGACGAGGTCACGGAAGAGGAAATTCAAAAAATCGTATCCCGCTGGACGGGCATCCCCGTCACGCGGCTCAAAGAGGGCGAACGCGCCAAACTTTTGCGTCTCGGCGAGCAGCTTCACCGCCGCGTCGTGGGGCAGGATGAGGCCGTCCAAAAGGTTTCCGAGGCCATTCTGCGCGCCCGCGCGGGCATCGGCGATCCCAACCGTCCCATCGGTTCCTTCCTCTTTTTAGGTCCCACAGGGGTGGGAAAAACCGAGCTTGCCAAGGCGCTTGCCGAAAATCTCTTCGACGACGAGCGCAATATCGTGCGCATCGATATGAGCGAATACATGGAGAAATTTTCCGTCTCCCGCCTCGTCGGCGCGCCTCCGGGATATGTGGGTTACGAGGAGGGCGGCACCCTCACCGAGGCCGTCCGCAGGCGGCCGTATTCCATCGTCCTCTTCGACGAAGTGGAGAAGGCGCATCCCGACGTTTTCAATATACTGTTACAGGTCCTCGACGACGGCCGTATCACCGATTCGCAGGGTCGCACGGTGGACTTCAAGAACACCGTCATCATCCTCACCTCCAATTTGGGGTCGGATATCATCATGGACGGCATTGAGGACGGCGGGCTGACGGATGCGGCGCAGGCGGCCGTGAAGGAAGTCTTGAAGCGTTCCTTCCGCCCCGAATTTTTGAACAGGCTGGATGAGGTCGTCATCTTCCGCCCGCTCGGCAGGGATGAGGTGGACCGCATCACGGATATCCAGATCGGGCGGCTTCAAGAGCGGTTGAAGCCCCTTGCCCTCCAAGTGACGGCGCGGGCGCGGGCGTATCTTTCGGACAACGGGTATGATAGCGTGTTCGGCGCGCGGCCGCTCAAACGGTTCATCCAATCCAAGGCGGAGACGCTGCTCGCGCGCTATATCGTGGAACACGACCCCGCTCCGGGGACGGAGATCGTGCTGGATGCGGGTCCCGACGGCCTGTTCCTCGCGTAAATTATACAATTCACGGAAAACAAATTGCGGCGGCGGGGATTTTCCCCGCCGCCGCATGCCGTTCATTTGAGACTGCTCTGATATTCCGTCCCCCAATCGGACATCGCATCGAGAATGGGTTTCAGCGACGTTCCGAGCGGCGAGAGAGAATATTCCACGCGCGGCGGCACTTCCGCAAAGACCTCTCTCTCGATGAGGCCGTCCTCTTCGAGCGCGCGCAGGTTATCCGAAAGCACCTTTTTGCTGATCGCGGGGAGCGTTTTGAGAAAATCGGTAAAACGCTGTTTGCCGTTGTAGACCAAATTGCGGATGATGAGAAGTTTCCACTTGTTCCCGATGAGCTGTACCGTGGTGGCCACCGGGCATTCGGGCAATTCCTCTTTCGTCAGCATTCCTGTTTCCTCCCGTTTCAAAATGTACATCTATGATACCACATCGCGGACATGGTGTCAATGGTTCAAATCAGAAACCTTGTAACAATTTTATTATCAGGCAATAGAATTGTAACCTTCTTGTATTTAGGCTTGCCGTTTGCTATACTATGCGCGTGACTGAGACGGCCACAAAAAATTTCGGAGGTATCATCATGGCAAACTACAACAAGGTCAGCGAAAAAAACGAAGCGCGCATGGAACTGCACGATGCGCTTTGCCTCACGGGCGCGGAAGTGAGCATCAATGAGCTTCCGCAGGGCGCAAGCGTTCCCTTCGTCCACTCCCACAGGCAGAACGAGGAGATCTACGGCATCCTCGAAGGCGAGGGCTATGCCGAGATCGACGGCGTGCGCGTTCCGCTTGCCGCGGGCGATTGGCTGCGCATTTCCCCCTGCGCCAAGCGCAGATTTTTCGCGTCGGAGAAGAGCGCGATCAAATATATCTGCATACAGGTGAAGGCGGACTCGCTCGAAGCCTACACGGCGTCGGATGCGGAGATCGGGTAAACGCACATAGCGGCGGAAACATGAGAGAAAGCGCGGCCGTTTTTACGGCTGCGCTTTCGCCGCAAAGGAGGTGGCAACATGGATAGCCCGCAATTTGCAGAACAGACGGTACGGCTGAAAGAGATGTTCCATAGGGCGGATGCGGTCGTCATCGGCGCGGGCGCGGGACTTTCCGCGGCGGCGGGGTTTACCTATGCGGGCGAACGCTTTGAAAAATACTTCTCCGATTTCGGGGAGAAGTACGGCTTTCACGATATGTATGCGGGAGGTTTTTATCCCTATCAAACGCCCGAAGAGCATTGGGCGTATTGGTCCCGCTATATCCTCGTCAACCGCTATATGGATCCGCCCAAGCCCGTCTATCAAGCGCTTTTTGATCTCGTGAAGGACAAGGACTACTTTGTCATCACGACCAACGTGGACCATTGTTTTCAGAAGGCGGGGTTCGATAAAATGCGGCTCTTCTACACACAGGGCGACTATGGGCTTTTGCAATGTTCCGCGCCTTGCCATAACAAGACGTACGGCAACGAAGAGCTTGTCCGCCGCATGGTGAAAGAGCAAAGGGGGATGCGCATTCCGACAGAACTCATTCCGCGCTGTCCCGTCTGCGGGAAGCCCATGACGATGAACCTGCGTTCGGACGACAAGTTTGTGCAGGACGAGGGCTGGTATGCGGCCTGCGGGCGTTACGAGCGGTTTCTCAACGCGCACAAGCGGGGCAACGTCCTCTATCTCGAACTCGGCGTGGGATACAATACGCCCGCCATCATCAAGTACCCGTTCTGGCGGCTGACCGACGGGAACAAGCGGGCGGCCTATGCCTGTATCAACAACGGCGAAGCCTTCTGCCCCGAACAGCTCAAAGGGCGGTCTGTCTGTATCAACGAAGATATCGAAAAGGTTTTGAACGCCCTGCGGGCGTGACCGAGGCTTCCATACGTCATTCCGAACGAAGTGAGGAATCTATTGTGGACTAAGGTCGTCACGAGCCGCAGGCGAAGTAACGAAGTGAGGAATCTCGTCCTTAGAGATTTCTCGTCGCTACGCTCCTCGAAATGACGTGGTAAGGTAGCCGACTTGCTGTCCCTTTTAGGGAAAGTACTCTGCCACTTGCGAGGATCTCGTCCTCATTCCGAGGCCACGAAGTGGCCGAGTGAATCTTTAACGAAGGGTTTCATAATATTTGTTCGTTCAAGATACACTCGCCTTCGGCTCGGTATGAGGAGTCGACGAAATTACCCCCACTCCCTGAATCCCTCTCCCCAGGGAGAGGGTAGCCCATACGTCATTCCGTCCGACCGCGGCCTCTGTACGTCATTCCGTCCGACCGCGGCCTCTGTACGTCATTCCGTCCGACCGAGGCTTCTATTGTGGACTAAGGTCGTCACGAGCCGCAGGCGAAGTAACGAAGTGAGGAATCTCGTCCTTAGAGATTTCTCGTCGCTACGCTCCTCGAAATGACGTGGTAGGGTAGGCCTTGCTGGCCCTGAAAAAGAAAGTGGCGCGCGTTTTTGCGCGCCGAAAGGGTTTCAAAACCCCTCAGGCACCTGCGGTGCCAGCTCCCCTCTTAGGGGCGCCAAGATAAAATTCGTACGTCTCGGCGTGACATATTTTTACTGCGATGGCCGAAGAACGGGCCTAACTTTCCCGCGGAAAAACCGCGGAAAAATTTTCCCGAAAACTTCAAAAAAGCGTTTGACAAGCCGCCCCGCATTTGCTATAATAAGCGAGTAATAAGTGCTTCGGCGAAGGAGGGTTGAATATGTCCACGATCAAGGTTGGCGAAAACGAGAACCTCGAATCCGCGCTCCGCAGATTCAAGAGAAAGTGTTCCCGCGACGGCATCATCGGCGATCTCCGCAAGAAGGAGTTTTACGAGAAGCCCTCCGTCAAAAAGAGAAAGAAGTCGGAAGCCGCGAGAAAGAGAAGCAGAAACTAATGATAAATCCGTACCGAAGGGGTACGGATTTTTTCTTGCGAAAAAAGTCGGAAATCGTCAAACGGAGAATGTTTATGGAACATACGCTCAAATCACTTGCAAGAGAGGCAAAACAGCGCTTAAAGCACGGGTTTTGGCAGGAATGCGAACAGAAGCTCGAAAACGAGCGTACCCATGCCCGCAAACAGGGCATTAACGAAAGTAAACTCGAACTCTATTTCCGCGATAAAGTGGATGCGGAGATCCGCGGGGAAACGCCCGATGAATTTTATCTGAAAGTCAAAAAATTACTTCTCGAAGAGGGCGAGGTCTCCGATGCCATCGGCCGCCTTACCGATAAAGAGTATTATGAATCCCTCTCCTATGCCGAACGCCAGCGGTATAGCCTCGAACTCTCCGCCAAGTACCTCAAAGCCCTCGAACGCTTCAAACGGGAATATGAATACGAGATCAAGGGCAGAAAGGAAACTTCTTAAAATGTCCGCATTGCCGTCAATCACTTGCGTTCTTTTTCAGACTGTGATATAATAGAAGGGTATGGTATCCTTCGAACAATTAAACGAAGAACAGCGGCTGCCCGTCCTCGATACCGAGGGCGCCGTTTTGGTACTCGCGGGGGCGGGGAGCGGGAAAACGCGCGTCCTCACCGCCCGCATCTCTTATCTTGTCTCCGAACTCGGCGTCCAGCCCGAAAACATCCTCGCCATCACCTTCACCAACAAGGCGGCGGGGGAGATGAAGGAGCGGCTTGAAAGCGTCTGCGATACCCGCCGCATGTGGGTATGCACCATCCACTCCATGTGCGTGCGCATCCTGCGCATGTTCGCCGAACGGCGCGGCCTCAAAGAGAACTTTTCCATCTACTCCGAACAGGAGCGCAACGCCGTCATCAAGCAGGCCTATAAGGAACTCGGTTACGACGAGGATTCCCTCTTGAAATCTTGCAGATTCCACATCTCCAACGCCAAGATGCTCGGCCTCGGCCCCCAAGCCTATGCCGAGCGTTACCGCTATGAGCGCGGCATCGATACGGCGATGAAGGTGTATGCCCGCTATTCCGCCCACCTCAAAGCCAACAACGCCCTCGATTTTGACGACCTTCTCACCGAGGCCCGCGCCCTGCTTTCGGAGGACGCCGAGGCGCTCGAATACTTTGCGGGCCGTTTCCACTATATCCACGTGGATGAATTTCAGGATACCAACGCCGTGCAGTTCGATATCATCAAACTGCTCGCGAGTACGCACGGCAACCTCTTCGCAGTCGGCGACGACGACCAATCCATTTACGGCTGGCGCGGCGCGGAGATCGAGAACATTTTGCATTTCGAACGGGTATATCCCAAGGCAAAGGTCTATAAATTACAGCGGAATTACCGCTCGACGGGGGCAATTTTGGCGCTCGCCAACGCCTCCATCGCCCACAATGCCCGCCGCAAGGGCAAGAAACTGTGGACGGCCGCCCCGGAGGGCGAAAAGCCCGTCTTTTACGAGGCCGAAGAGGAACTCTCCGAGGCGCTCTTCTGCGCCCGCCGCATCATGGAGCTGAGGGGCGAGGGGTATAAACTCTCGGATTTTGCCGTACTCATGCGCATCAACGCCCTCACCCGCGCCTTTGAGCAGGAGTTCACCAAATACGGCATCCCTTACAAGGTGTTCGGCGGCTTCAAATTCTATGAGCGCAAGGAGATCAAGGATATCCTAGCGTACCTGCGCATCCTCGCCAACCCCTTCGATAGCGAGGCGCTCCTGCGCATCATCAACGTCCCCAAGCGGGGCATCGGCGAAAAGACCATCCAAGTCCTTTCGGAGTATGCGGATGCCCAAGACCTCACCGTGTACGAAGCCGTGCTGGCCGCCGACGAGCTTCCGCTCGCTTCGGGCGCGAAAGAAAAACTGCGCGCATTCGGGAGCTATCTCAAAGAACTCGTCGTCCTCGCGCAGGTCATGCCCGTCGATAAACTCGTGGGGCATATCTATGAGACGGCGGGCATGTATGAGATGTATGCGGATAGTTCGGATGAGAGCGTCACCAAGCGGGCCAATCTCGATGAATTCAAGAGTTCGGTGGAGCAATACGTCCGCATGAACGAGGAGGCGGACCTCGCGGAGTATCTCCAACAGATCACCCTGTATTCGGATACCGACGAGATGGACGACGGGGATTATGTGACGATCGCGACCATCCATGCCGTGAAGGGGCTGGAATTCCGCTGCGTCTTTCTCATCGGCCTTGAAGAGGACATCATGCCCACGGCGCGCGCCATCGAGGAGCGCAACGGGTTGGAGGAAGAGCGGCGGCTGATGTACGTCGCCATCACCCGTGCCAAGGAAAAACTTTGGCTCACGCGCTCGCGGAGCAGGTTTTTATACGGCAGACGCCAGCCATCCGCGCGCTCGATGTTCGTGGAGGAACTCAAAGACGTTCTGGATATCTCCGCCCCTTCTCAGGGCAGGCGGTATTCGGGCGACTTTGAGGACAGAGGCTTCGGGTACGGCGGCGCATCGCGGAGCTATGCTTCCCGCGGCTTCGGGTACGGCGAACAGCGGACAAGCTACCGCGGCGTCTCGCGCAGCTTCGGCGAAGAGGAAACGTACGCCCCGTCCGATGGCCACTCGCTGGGGACGTTTGGCGGGAGCAAAAAACCGCCCGTGAGGTTCGGCGGGGTAGGCATGTCCGAGGTCAAGCCACCCCAAACGCCGCAAAAGGATACGGCGCAATATACGGTCGGCACGCATGTAAAGCATGCGCGGTTCGGCGAGGGAACGGTCATGGCCGTGCGCGGCGCGGGGAAAAATCTCATCGTGACGGTGCATTTCCAGAGCGTGGGGAATAAAGATCTTGCCGCGGCCCTCGCCCCCTTGGAGATACTGCCTTGATGGGGCGAACTGCGTATCTGCGTCGCATAACTTCGTCATGCTGCGTTTTTCTTGGTCGTGTACGAATAAGTACACTCCCTGCGAAAAGCCTCGCATTCCTTGTTCTGCTCGCATCTCCGCAGTTGCGTTTGACAATTCGCGCCCTGCGGGCGCGCCCCTTCGGGGCGTAACCACCGCCTCCCCCCTTATACATGAGGGGGGAGGGTAGGGTGGGGGGTGCCTCTACATGCCCCCCTGACCACATCCCAAAATGGAGAAAATTATGAATGAACAACAGCGCATGCGCGAGCTATGCGACATTCTGAACAAGTGGGCGTATGAATATTACGTCCTCGATGCGCCCAGCGTTACGGACCGCGAGTATGATAGGCTCTATGACGAACTCCGCGCCCTCGAACGCGATACGGGGGTGGTTTTCGCCGATTCCCCGACGCGCCGCGTGGGGGGCGAACCCGTCAAGGGCTTCGAACGCCACACCCACATCGCGCGCCTTTTCAGCCTCGATAAGGCCGTCAGCGAGGATGAACTCGGCGCCTTCTTCACCCGCGTCAAAAAGGCGGGCAACGCCACCTTTACCGTCGAATATAAGTACGACGGCCTCACCGTCTGCCTCACGTATGAGGGGGGCGCGTTCGTCCGCGCCACCACGCGCGGCAACGGCGTCGAGGGGGAGGACGTCACGGCGCAGGTCCTCACCGTGCAGAGCTTCCCCATGAAGATCTCCTACACGGGGACCCTCGAAGTGCGCGGCGAGGCGATCATCCGCCTTTCCGCCCTCAAAAAGTACAACGACGAGCATCCCGAAGAACCCTTGAAGAATGCGCGCAACGCGGCGGCGGGGGCCATCCGCAACCTCGACCCCAAGGTGACGCGCACCCGCCGTCCCGAAATCCTCTTTTACGATATCAACTATATGAGCGAAAACCCGCTCTCCTCGCAGGCCGAGGAGCGGGAATTCCTGATACGGGAGGGCTTCAAGACCTTCCCTTACTTCCGCCTGTGCAAAACGCCGGAGGAAGTGCTTTCCTGCATCGACGAGATCGAAGTGGAGCGCAGAAACCTCGACGTCCTCACGGACGGCGCCGTCGTAAAAGTCAACGAAGAGGCCCTGCGTTCGGACATGGGTGCCACCGATAAGTTCCCGCGCTGGGCGATCGCCTATAAATTCGAGGCCGAGGAAGCCGAGACGACGGTGGAACGCGTGTTTTGGCAGGTGGGCAGGACGGGCAAACTGACGCCGCTCGCCGAGGTCGCGCCCGTCGAACTCGCGGGCGCCACGGTGCGCCGCGCTACCCTCAATAACTTCGGCGACCTCACCAAAAAGGACGTCAAAGTGCATTCCCGCGTCCTCATCCGCCGCTCCAACGAGGTCATCCCCGAAATTTTGGGGGCGGTCTCGCATGTGGAGGGCAGCGTCCCCGTCGAAAAACCGCAGACCTGCCCCTATTGCGGAAGCCCCGTCTCGGAAGTGGGCGCAAATCTCTTCTGCACCAATGAAGATTGCCCGCCCCGCGTGGTCCAGAAACTTACCCACTATTGCAGTAAGAACGCCGCCGACGTGGAGGGCATGTCCGAAGAGACCCTTCAATTTTTGTTTGACAAGGGCAAAGTGCGCCGCTTTTCCGACCTCTATGCGCTCACCCGCGGGAGCTTCCTCGATGAAAAGGGCGAACTCTTCCGCGGCTTCGGCGAGAAGAAGATAAACAACCTGCTCTCCGCCGTCGAAGCCTCCAAGCGCATCCCGCTCGACCGCTTTTTATATGCCATCGGCATCGGCGGCATCGGCCGCGTCGCCGCACGCGATCTTGCCGCGTTCGGAAGCGTGGAGGCCGTCTCCAAACTCACGTTCGAAGAACTTACCGCCCTCGAAAACGTGGGCGAGATCACCGCAAATTCCATCCTTGCCTATTTTTCCGACCCCGTGAACGCGGAAGAGCTGAAACGGCTCGCTGGGGCGGGCGTGGAGCCATATACGAAGGCGCGCGTGACGGAGGGCGTCTTTGCGGGAGAGAGCGTCGTTTTGACGGGTACGCTCTCGGCGATGTCCCGCCCGGAAGCGCAGGCAAAGATCGAGGCGCTCGGCGGCGTTTGCCAGAGCGCCGTGACGGGCAAGACGACGCTCGTCATCGCGGGCGAGAAGGCGGGGAGCAAGCTCGATAAGGCGAAAAAGGCGGGTATCCGCATCATCGGCGAGGAAGAATTTCTCGCGATACTCGGCGGCGCGTAAAAATTTTTTCGGATTTAACGGAATTACTTGACCGCTTGCGCGCGCGTGTGGTATAATAAAATACCCACAAGAGAGGTACGAGATGTACAGCATGACAGGATACGGCAAGGGCGAGTACCGCGAGGGCGGCATCGCGCTCACCGTAGAAGTGAGATCCGTCAACAACCGCTATTTAGACCTTGCGGTCAAAAGTCCGCGCGTCTTTCTCCCGATGGAGGAGCGCATCCGCACATTGGTGCGCGAAAGCATTTCGCGCGGCCATGTGGACGTATTCGTGAGCTATACCGACCGCCGCGAAAAGGACCGTCCGATCGCGGTGGATATGGACCTCGCGCGGGCATATGTGCGCGCGGCCGATGCGCTCAGAGCGGAATTTCCCGCCGTCAAGGATGATTTCTCCGTCTCTGCGCTCCTGCGGCTTCCCGACGTCGTCAGGACGGAGGACGTCTTGGAGGAGGATACGGCGCTCTTTTCCGCCCTCGAAGCGGCCCTCGTTGCGGCGCTCGGCGCGCATAGGGCGATGCGGCTCGCGGAGGGGGAACGCCTGAAAGCAGACCTTATCTCGCGCGTGGATACGATCGCCTCCCTGCGGGACGGCATCTCCGCGCGTGCGCCCATGGTCGCGGCGGCCTATCGCGAAAAGCTCACGGGCCGCATCCAAGAATATTTGGGCGGCAAGGTGGATGAAACGCGCATCCTTACCGAGGCCGCCGTCTATTCGGATAAATGCAACATCGACGAGGAACTCACGCGCCTTTCTTCGCACATCGCCGAATTTCACAAGATCGTGCGCCTCGAACAGGTGGGGCGCAAGCTGGATTTCCTCATCCAGGAGTTCAACCGCGAATGCAACACCATCTGCTCCAAGTCGGGCGACGGCGAAGTCACGCGCCTCGCGCTCGAAATGAAGAACGAGATCGAAAAGGTCCGCGAACAAATCCAAAATTTGGAGTGAAAGGATGAAGGGCATCGTATTCTGTATTTCCGGCCCTTCGGGCGTCGGCAAGGGGACCATCGTCAAGGAACTCATGCGCATCGACCCCGAATTGGCTCTTTCCGTCTCCTGCACGACCCGCGCACCCCGCCCCGGCGAACAGCACGGCAGGGAATATTTCTTCATCTCGCAGGAAGAGTTCCGGAAAAAGCTGGAGGGCGGAGAATTTTTGGAGTACGATGAACACTTCGGGAATTTTTACGGAACACTCAAAGACCACGTTGCGCGGCTTGCCGACGCCAAGAAGCTCGTCATCTTGGAGATCGACGTCGTGGGGGCGCTCAAAGCAAAGGAGTATTACGGAACTTCCCGCAAGGTGGTGAATATTTTCATAAAACCGCCGTCGCTCGAAGCGCTCGAAGAGCGTCTGCAAAAGCGGGGTTCCGAGAGCGAACAGCAGCTCAGGATCCGCCGCGAGCGCGTCAAGTTCGAATACGGGCAGGCAGACCTGTTCGATTACGTCGTCTTAAACGACGAGGTCGCCCGCGCGACGTGGGAAATCTACGATATCATCCAAAAGGAAAAATCCAAGCAGTGAGGTGAAAATATGATCAATGAACCTTCGGTCGATGCACTCGTGAGAAAACTCGGCATGGAGGAGAACCCCATCTCCCGCTATGAGCTGTGCGTCGTGATCGCAAAGCGCACGCGCCAGATCATCGAGCAGATGCAGTCCACGGGCGTCACAGAACTCCCCGGCAAGCAAAAGGAGATCGTACTCGCCTGCCAGGAAGTCATGAACGGAAAGATCAAGAGTACAAGAGACTAAAAGAGCCGCCCCGTGAAACGCGGGGCTGTTTTTTCAAAAGAACGGCATGTTTGCAGAGGTCATCGTCGATATCGCGCACAGCGACGTCGATAAAATTTTCGATTACGCCTGCGGCGAGGATATCGTGCGCGGAATGCGCGTCGCAGTCCCCTTCGGGAACGGGGTCACGACGGGTTTTGTCATGCGCATCAAAGAGACGACGGACGTCCCTTCGGAAAAGCTCAAACGGGTGCTGCGCGCCGAGGAAAACTTTCCCTCACTCAACGACGAGGCGCTCATGCTCGCCGACGTCATCTCTGCGCGTTACCGCGTCCCCATGGCGCTCACGCTCCGCCTGTTCCTTCCCGCCGAAATGCGTACGGGCAAGGTCTCCATGCGTTACCGCACCGTCATAAAACTATGCGGCGAAGCCGAGATCCCTGCCCGCGCCAAGCGGCAGCGCGAACTCTATGAATTTATGCGGGAGAACGGGGAAGCCGATTCCGCGCTCCTGCGGGAACGGTTCGGCAGCGCCGTCAAGGCGCTCATGGAAAGCGGCGTCCTCGCCGCCGAAAAACGCCGCGTGTTCCGCGATCCCTATCGGGGCGTCGAGGGCGATAGTACGCCGAAAAAACTGACCCCATCCCAACAAAACGCCGTGGATACCGTCAAAAATACCGCCAAGACCGTCACGCTTTTGCACGGGGTGACGGGCAGCGGAAAGACGGAAGTCTATCTGACGCTCATCGCAGATATCTTGCGTTCGGGCAAGACGGCGATCTTCCTCGTCCCCGAAATTTCCCTTACGCCGCAGATGCTCTCCCAGCTCCGCGCGCGGTTCGGAAGCAAGGCGGCCATCCTGCACAGCGGCCTCTCCGCGGGCGAGCGGTTCGATGAATGGATGCGCCTGAGGGAGGGGAGCGCGCGCATCGCCGTCGGGGCGCGCTCGGCCGTGTTTGCCCCCGTTGAAAACGTGGGGATCATCGTCATCGACGAGGAACACGACGGCAGTTACAGTTCGGAGAGTTCCCCGCGCTACAATACGTTCGACGTCGCGCTTCTGCGCGCCCGTTACAACAAGTGCAAACTCATCCTCGGCAGCGCGACGCCCTCGGTGGAGACTTACCGCCGTGCGCAGGAGGGAGAATTTGAGTTCGTCAAGCTCCCGGAGAGGATCAACGCCCGCCCCATGCCCGCGGTCCGCATCGTCGATATGCGCCGCGAAGTCCGCAAGGGCAACGCCACGGCCTTCTCCGCGATGCTCCGCGAGAAGCTGAAAAGCTGTTTGGAAAAGGGCAATCAGGCCATCCTCTTCCTCAACAGGCGGGGGTATTCGCAGACGGTCATCTGCCGCGATTGCGGATACGTTGCGACCTGTAAAAATTGCGACGTTTCGCTCACTTACCACAGCGATGAAAACGTGCTGAAATGTCACTATTGCGGGGCAAATTATAAACTCCCGCCCGCCTGCCCCGATTGCGGGGGGCGGCATCTCGGCTATGTCGGCACGGGGACCCAGCGCGTGGTGGGCGATCTGAAAAAACTCTTCCCCTCGGCGCGCATCCTCCGGATGGACGTGGATACGACGAGCGGCAAAGAGGGCCACTACCGCATCTTAAAGCAGTTTTCCGACCATGCCGCCGATATCCTCGTGGGAACGCAGATGGTCGCCAAGGGCCACGATTTCCCGCAGGTCACTCTGGTCGGCATCCTCGATGCGGATATGAGCCTGCATTTTTCGGACTACCGCAGCGGCGAGCGGACTTTCCAGCTGATCACGCAGGTCGCGGGCCGCAGCGGAAGGGCGCAGGAGGCGGGCGAGGTGGTCCTGCAAACCTATTCGCCCGATAACTACATTCTCCGCTTTGCGGCGCAGTATGATTACGAGGGCTTTTACGAACACGAGATCTCCATGCGCGCGGCGACGATGTTTCCCCCGTTTGCCAAGATCGTACGCGTCATGGTGACGGGCGAGGACGAAAAGGAGACGCTCGCCGCCCTTAAAAGCGTCTATGAAAAGTTGCAGGTCATCTATGCGGAGAACACGGAGGATTTCCTCTTTTTCAACCGTATGCACGCGCCCGTCAAGCGCATCCAGAATAAATTCCGCTACCAAGTCCTCATGCGTTTGGTGAACGGACGGGTCTTGAAGGAGATCTATGCCGTCTGCGCCGAGGAAAAACATAAAAACGTCCTCGTCTATGTTGAGGAAAATCCCGCCAATCTGAGCTGAAAGGAGCGATCCATGATCCGTGAAATCGTACAAGTAGGAGACCCCGTTCTCCGCAAAAAATGCACCCCCGTGACCCGTTTCGACGCCGAACTTTGCGCATTGCTCGACGATATGAAGGAGACCTTGAAGGCCGCCGAGGGCGCGGGGCTTGCCGCGCCGCAGGTGGGGGTCCCCATCCGTGCCGTTGCGGTGGATGTGGAAGAGGGGTACTTTGAATTGATCAACCCCGTGTTCGTATGGCAGAAGGGGGAGCAGTACGGCGCCGAGGGGTGCCTCTCCGTGAAGGGCAAGGCGGGGAATGTTTTGAGGCCGTCCAAAGTGAAGATCCTCTTTCAGGACCGGAAGGGCGACCGCTATTCGCTCGTTGCCCGTGACTTTTTCGCCCGTGCCGTCTGCCATGAACTCGACCACCTCGACGGCATCCTCTATACCGATAAGGCGGATGACGTAAGAGACGCGGAGTAGAGTCTTTCGAAAATTTCTATTATTGAGAAGCTCCCTGCGGGGCAAGAATAAGGGCATAGAAATTTTCGAGCCGATTTAGCGTTAACACTTGAAGTACTTGGTTCCGATTTTCTGTTCAACGGACAAGAAGCGCTTGACGCGCAAATTGAGGGCGAAAACCAAAATGCGATTTTGGTTATTCGCATGAGATTTTAATCACGAAATTTGTTTGGGCATACCTCTTGCCTCCCCCCTTATACATGAGGGGGGAGGGTAGGGTAGGGGGTGTACATCAACTTACCCCAAACAAATTTCCGTGAGGGAATATACGTTGCCGCCTTAATAGGCTTGGCCCTCTCATTCGTTCCAGCGGACAAGAAGCAGACAGGGCTCTGCAAATTGGGTCGCCCACGCCCGAAATGAATTCGAGCTAAGGCGAGTAATTGGAAGCAACACCCCCTCCCCGAACCCCTCCCCCTCTGGTAAAGGGGGAGGGCGGGCAAAGCGGAGCGAATGACGGATGGGGGGCTTCCCCTCACAAGGGCGGCTGACCTGCCCCTACTTGTGGGGGCGGGTGGCGCGGCTTTGCCGCGTCAGGTGGGGGTTGCTCCTTGCTGTCCCCGCTCGTCATTTCGAGGAGCGACGCGACGAGAAATCTCTAAGGACGAGATTTCTCACTTCGTTCGAAATGACGCGGGGGCTTGCTTACCACCATAACGCGGAAGGCTTGCCCCAACCGCACAACGGGCGACTGCCCCCCAAGAGAAATTTCTTTCCCTCATACTCCAAAGGAGGAGCCATGAACATCGTATTTGCGGGTACGCCCGTCTTTGCATTGCAGCCCATGGAGGCGATCATCGCGGCGGGCCATAAGATCGCCGCCGTCCTCACACAGCCCGATAAACCGCAGGGAAGAAAAGGGGTCCTCACCCCCTCTCCCGTCAAGGAGTCGGCGCTCTCTTTGGGCATCCCCGTATTGCAACCCGAACGCCTGCGTTCGGACATGGGTGCCCTCAAAGAGGTCAAAGCCGACCTCATGGTCACCTGCGCCTATGGGCAGATCCTGACGCAGGAAGTCCTTGATTTGTTCCCGCGCGGGGTGTGGAATATCCACGCCTCCCTGCTCCCCGCCTACCGCGGCGCGGCGCCCATTGCCCGCGCCATCATCGACGGCCTCCGCGAGACGGGCGTCACCGTTATGAAGACCGAACTCGGTCTCGATACGGGGGATATTTTGCTCTTTGAACGTTGCCCCATTTACGATAGCGACGACTGCGGCACCCTTTCCGACCGTCTCTCCCGCATCGGCGCGGACCTCATCGTGCAATCGCTCTCCCTCATCGGACGGGGTGACTTCACGCTGACGAAACAGGGGGATGGGTTCGCCTGTAAGAAGGTGGAGCGCACCGAAGTCGATTTTTCGAGACCCGCGCGCGAGGTCTCCTGCCTCATCCGCGGACTTTCGCCCGCCCCCTTCGCCTATGCGCGCATCGGGGAGACCGTGCTGAATTTCTGGTTTGCCGAAGAGACGGCGTGCGATGCGGACGCCTCGGCGGGTACGGTGGTCGCGGCTTCCCCGAAGGAGGGCCTCGTCATCAAATGCGGCGAGGGCGCGGTGCGCATCACCGAACTGCAACCCGCGGGCGGGCGGCGCATGTCCGCACGCGACTTCCTGAACGGCAGAAAAATCGCAAAGGGGATGAGATTTGAGCGTCTTTTCTGAGCCGTACCGCGTACTTGTGCGCATCTATCGGGACGGCGCGCACTTAAAGGCCGCGCTTGCGGAACTTCCCGCGGGGGAACACGGCCGCACCGTGCGCCTCGTTTACACCGTCTTGGAACACGACGGCTATCTCGGTCTATGCCTGAAAACGGCCGCAAAGACGCCCAAACCCGCTGTGCGCCTCATCCTTCGGATCGGCCTTGCCGCAATGCTGTTTGCGGACATGCCCCGCCCCGTTGCGGTCAACGAGGCCGTCATGCTTGTGAAAGAGACGGGGAAAGCGGGTGCGGCGGGCTTCGTAAACGCCTTTCTCCGCAGTTTCGATGACCGTGCCGTTTGCGTTCCGGACGGCGAGGCGGGCCTTGCCGTAAGGAGCAATTTTCCGCCGTTTGCGGTGCATGAGATCGCCGCACGCTATGGCGCGCGGGCGGAAAATATCTTGCTCGCCAAGAGCCATGGGGTCTCCGTGCGGTTTGTGCGCAATATGCAGGGATATCTTTCTCTCCCGCATACGGATACGCCCTTCGAAAACGTGAAACTCTTCAAAAATTTTACCCGCGACGAGGGCTTTTTCGCGGGCGATTACACCTTCCAATCGGTCGGGTCGGTGGCGATCTGCGCGGTGGCGGAGCCGTGCGGCAGGCTTCTCGATGCCTGCGCCGCTCCGGGCGGCAAGAGCGTTCTCCTTGCGGAGAAGTGTAAAGAAGTCGTGGCGTTGGAGATCTATCCGCACCGCGCCGCCCTCATCGAGAGCTACCGCCGCCGTATGCACGCGGAAAACGTCGCCGTGCATACCGCCGATGCGGCAGTATTCGACCCCGCCTATGAGGAGGCCTTCGACGGCGTTCTCTGCGATGTGCCTTGCTCCGGCCTCGGCACTGTCTGCGAGAATCCCGATCTCCCTCTGAGGAAAAACGAGGGTACCATGTCCGAACTCTGCGCGTTGCAACGTGCGATTTTGCAAAATTGCAGCCGTTACGTGCGGCGCGGCGGGTACCTCTATTATTCCACCTGCACCATGCTCGATGCGGAAAACGACGGCGCGGTGGGGGACTTTTTGGAACACAACGCGGGCTTCGAAGCCGTCGGGGCGGAAAGTCCGCTTCCCCACGAGAAAACAAAGTACGGCCTGCAATTTTTGCCGGATACCGCCTATGGCGCGGGGTTTTACGTCGCCAAACTGAGAAAGTTATGAAGATCCTGCAAGACCTTTCCTACCAAGAAATTTGCTCCCTCGCCGAACGCATGGGCGGGAAGCCTTTCCGCGCGCGGCAAATTTACGAAGGGTTGATGCAGGGCAAGAGCATTTCCGCCTTGCCCTTGCCGCAGGCGATGCGTTCGGCGCTCCTTTCGGAGTACGCCGACGAACCCGTCAAGATCAAAGAAGTCTTTACGGCGAAGGACGGGACCAAGAAATACCTCTTCGAACTGTGGGACGGCAACCTCATCGAGGGCGTACTCATGTCCTATCAATACGGCAACACGCAGTGCGTCTCCACGCAGGTCGGATGCAGGATGGGGTGCAAATTTTGCGCCTCCACGCTGGGCGGCAGGGTGCGCGACCTCACGGCGGGCGAGATGCTTTCGGAGATCTTGGCCGTCAACCGCAGCGAGGGGGGGACGCCCAAAGAGCGCAAGGTGACCAACGTCGTACTCATGGGGAGCGGCGAGCCGTTCGATAACTATGACGAGGTCGTCAAATTTTTGAGAAATCTCACCGCGGAGGGCGGCATCCACATCAGCGCGCGCAACATCAGCCTCTCCACCTGCGGGCTTGTACCCCAGATGCGGCGTTTTGCCGAAGAGGGCATCCCGCTCAATCTCACGGTATCCCTTCACGCAACGAGCGACGAAGAGCGGCGGCGCACGATGCCGATCGCAAACCGCTATTCCATCGCGGAGATCTTGGATGCGTGTTCCTATTATTTTGAAAAGACGGGGAGACGCTATATCTTCGAATATTCGCTGATCGAAGGGGAGAACGCGGACATGGTACACGCGGAGAAGCTCGCCTCCCTTCTGCGGGGGCGGCCTTGCCACGTCAATCTCATCCGTCTGAACCCCGTCAAGGAGCGGAACTTAAAGGGGACGGACGAGCGCACGGCGCAGATGTTTTTGAGGACGCTGACGTCTCTCGGCATTTCGGCGACCCTGCGCCGCAGTATGGGCAGTGACATCGGCGGAGCCTGCGGACAGCTGAGGGCGAGGTATGTTTCGCGGATTTCTTCCCATTAGAAGCTCTTTGCCACATCATTCCGAACGGCCGATGCTTCTATTCGTCATTCCGAACCCCAAAGGGGTGAGGAATCTCGTTCTTAGAGATTTCTCGTCGCTTTGCTCCTCGAAATGACGTGAAAACCCTTTCGGCGCTTCGCGCCACTTTCCCTTTCAGGGACAGCAAGGTCTCGTCGCCCCTAAGAGGGGAGCTGGCGAGCGAAGCGAGACTGAGGGGTTTCGGACTTTCACGTCATTCCGAACGGCCGATGCTTCTATTCGTCATTCCGAACGAAGTGAGGAATCTCGTCCCTTAGAGATTTCTCGTCGCTTTGCTCCTCGAAATGACGTGAAAACCCTTTCGGCGCTTCGCGCCACTTTCCCTAAAAGGGACAGCAAGGGCTTGGCGCCCCTAAGAGGGGAGCTGGCGAGCGAAGCGAGACTGAGGGGTTTCGGACTTTCACGTCATTCCGAACGACCGAGGCTTCTATTCGTCATTCCGAACGAAGTGAGGAATCTCGTTCTTAGAGATTTCTCGTCGCTTTGCTCCTCGAAATGACGTGAAAACCCGTTCGGCCGCTCCGCCGCAAATGGAACGCTACCCCTTCCTTGGGGAAGGGGACTAAGAGGGTGGGGAGTAAATGGCCGTACCTTATCAAAAGGAGGAACTTATGAAAATCAAGATCGCGCCGTCGATTTTGGCAAGCGACTTTGCAAAATTCGGCGAAACCGTGCAACTGCTCGAAAAAAACGGCGCCGATTATATCCATTGCGACGTCATGGACGGCAATTTCGTGCCGCCCATCACCTTCGGCGCGCAGGCCGTAAAGGCCCTCCGCCCGCATACCAAGCTCCCCCTCGATTGCCATCTCATGGTGACGAAGCCCGCCGTGCGCATCCAAGAATTTGCCGAGGCGGGGGCGGATATTATCACCGTACACGTCGAGGCCGACCGCGAAAACGTTTTGGAAAATCTCGAAAAAATTAAGTCTTACGGCGTGAAGGCCTCCGCCGTCATCAACCCCGCGACGCGCGCCGAAGAACTCTTTCCCGCATGCGAGATCGCGGACATGGTACTCATCATGAGCGTCGTACCCGGCTGGGGCGGCCAAAAATTTATCCCCGAAACCCTGCAAAAGATCCAAGCCGTGCGCAACTTCTGCACCAAGATCGGCCGCGATATCGATATCGAGGTGGACGGCGGCGTCACCGAGGAAAACGTCAAAGACGTCATTTCCGCCGGCGCGAACGTGATCGTCGCGGGCAGTACGGTGTTCAGGTCCCCCAATATGGCCGAGACCATCCGAAGGTTACGGGGATGAGCAAAAAGTCATTCGTCATTCTCCTCAACGGCGAGCCGTACTGCGGCGACATCCCCGCCGAAAATGCCTATGTCATCTGTTGCGACGGGGCATATTCGTGGGCGAAGGGCAGGGTGCGCATCGACGAGAATTTGGGCGACTTCGATTCCCTCACCGAAGCGCCGTATCCCGCGCCGCTCCATACCTTTCCCTCCGAAAAGGACGAGACGGACGGCGAACTTGCGGTGGACAGGGCGATCGCACTCGCGGCCGGCCGCATCGTCTTTTACGGCGGCGGGGGCAAACGCGAAGATCACTTCCTCGGCAATCTGCATCTCTTGTATAAGGCGAAGAGGGCGGGCGTTGCGGAGGTCGTGTTCAGGACCAACGGCGCGGAATTTTCCCTCTGCGGCAGGGGCGGGCATACGTTCGCCTCAAAAAAGGG
This sequence comes from uncultured Clostridia bacterium, assembly GCA_947626575.1. Taxonomy (GTDB): domain Bacteria; phylum Bacillota; class Clostridia; order Christensenellales; family Borkfalkiaceae; genus Gallimonas. The sequence continues at coordinate 231,764 of CANQSR010000001.1, forward strand.
GCAGACCGTTTCGCTGTTGCCTTTCGGCGGCGGCGCGCATATTATGGAGATAAGGGGACTGAAATATGCTCCCCGCGGCTTGCGGCTCCATTACGGTTCCACGCGCGGCATCTCCAATCTCACGGCGAGCGACGAGGCGTTTTCGTTCCGCGTGAAGAGGGGATACGTGCTTGTCATCATCAACGAGGAGGTTGTATGATCATCTGTATCAAACTGCCGAGGGCGCTCGGCTGTATCGTACGGCTGTTTTACAAGGGATGAAATACATTGATCTGCACACCGACGCCCTCACGAAAACGGAGGGCGTTTTTCACGTCACGGGAGAAAAATTGCGCGCGGCGGATTGCGCCGTCCAATGCTTTGCGGCCTTTATTTCCGACCCCATGTGCGGTTTTTCGGCCGCATGCGCGCTTGCGGATAAGTTCGGCGCGATGTGCGCGGCGGAGGGGTATATCCCTCTGCGGCGGGCGGAGGACTTCCGCGCGGACGGCGTGAATGCGCTCCTTACGGTGGAGGGCGGCGGCGCGGTCGATGGGGACCTTGAAAAGCTCCAAGCGCTCTACGCGCGCGGCGTGCGGCTCATGACGCTGCTTTGGAACGATGCGAACGCCATCGGGTTTCCCAATCTCGCCGACCGCCGTGACCGCACAAAGCGCGAGGCGCGCGGCCTTACGGAGTTCGGGCGGACGCTCGTCTTGCGGATGTTCGCTCTCGGTATGCTCGTGGACGTCTCCCATGCGAGCGACGGCGTGTTTTTTGATGTTGCCGCGCTGAGCAGGGCGCGCGGCGTGCCGTTCGTCGCCAGCCATTCCAATGCGCAGGCCGTGGCGGATGACTGCCGTAATTTGACAGACGCCCAGATCGGGATGCTTGCGGACTGCGGCGGCGTCATCGGGCTGAATTTTTGTGCGGATTTCCTCGGCGGGGCGCGTTCGCCCGAAGGCCAACGGGAGGCGATCGTAAGGCATGCGGCGCATATTTTGAAGGTCGGCGGGGAGGACGCGCTCGCCTTGGGAAGCGATTTCGACGGCATCCCCACAAACGCTTTCATGCGCTCCGCCTCAGACATGCCCCGCCTGTTTTCTGTCTTAACGGAAAAATTCGGCCCTCGCATCACGGAGAAGATCGCCTTCGGAAACGCTTACCGCGTCCTCGGCGGCGTGCTGTAAAACCGCCGCGTTTCCGTAAGAGAAAAAAAGATACCCGTCCGGGTTGCGGACGGGTATCTTTTTTTATCCGTTTACTTAATAAGAAGGCTTCTGCCCGTCATCTCTTCGGGGATGGGGAGGCCCATCACGTCGAGGAGAGTGGGAGCGAGGTCGGCGAGGATGCCGTCGCCGCGCAGTTTGGCGCCCTCTTCCCTGTATTTTTCCGAGATGACCACGACGGGGACGGGATTGGTCGTATGCGCCGTGAAGGGGGAGCCGTCGGTATCGAGCATCTTATCGGCGTTGCCGTGGTCGGCGGTGAGGATGCACGAGCCGCCCATTTCAAGGATCTTATCCACGATGCGCTGCACGCACTCATCCACCGTGTGGACGGCCTTGACTGCGGCGTCCATGACGCCCGTGTGGCCGACCATGTCACAGTTGGCGAAATTCAAGATCATCACGTCGTATTCTCCCGTCGAGAGTTCGGAAAGCGCCCGCTCCGTCACTTCATAGGCAGACATTTCGGGTTGAAGGTCATATGTTGCCACCTTGGGCGAATTGATGAGTACGCGCACTTCGTTCTCGTTGGGGGTCTCGATGCCGCCGTTGAAGAAGAAGGTGACGTGCGCATACTTCTCCGTCTCGGCGATGCGGAGCTGTTTCTTGCCTAACTTGGCAAGATATTCGCCCAACGTGTTGACGAGTTCTTCCTTCGGGAAGGCGATCTCCACGCCCTCGAACGCGGCGTCGTACACCGTAAAGCAAACATACACGGGGTGCAAAAAGCCTGTCTTGCGCTCAAACGCCGTACCCTTGGGCGCAACGAACTTCTCCTGCGAGAAGGCGCGGGTGATCTCCCTCGCGCGGTCGGGGCGGAAATTGAAGAAGATGATGGAATCGCCCTCTTCCACGAGCGCCACGGGATCGCCATTTTTATCGCAGATGTTGGTGGGAAGCACAAATTCATCGGTGACGCCGCCCGCATAGGATGCTTTGAGCGCCTTTACGGGGTCATCGGCATGGATGCCCGTTCCGAGCGTGAGCATATCGTAACTCTTCTCCTCGCGGTCCCAATTGTTATCGCGGTCCATGGAATAGTAGCGGCCGGAGAGAGAGGCGAGCTTGCCGTATTTGAGCTGTTTCATCTTGGCAAGGAGCTGTTTGACGTATCCCACGCCCGAAGTGGGGGAGACGTCCCTGCCGTCGAGGAAGGCATGCACATAGGTTTCGGGTACGCCGCGGTCCTTCGCCATTTGGAGCAGGGCGAAGAGATGGGTGATGTGGCTGTGGACGCCGCCGTCGGAGAGCAGGCCCCAAAGGTGAAGTTTCTTGCCGTTGTCCCGCGCGCTGTCCATCGCCTTGATGAGCGCGGGATTTTCGAAGAAGGAGCCGTCCTCAATGGCTCTCGTGATCTTCGTGAGGTCCTGATAGACGATGCGTCCCGCGCCGATATTGAGATGCCCCACCTCGGAGTTGCCCATCTGCCCGTCGGGAAGCCCCACCGAAAGCCCGCTCGCGCCGAGCTTGGAGGAGGGATACGTTTTTCTCAGGTTGGCGACATTTTTACTGCCGTCCGTGAAAATTGCGTTCCCGATGGAGAGGGGATTACAGCCGTAACCGTCCATAATGATAAGTGCATAGGGAATTTTCATTTTCGTTACCTTCCGTTTTCTTTGTACTTTTCCAATATTATACAAAACATTGCGGAGGATTGCAAGTGTTCGGACAAAAGTTTTGTAAGTTTACGAAAAATTTTTATGGAGAAACCGCGCGCGGCGAAGCCTCCAAGGCGCGCCGTGCGGAAGGGTTTTTCCGCGAAGCCCAAAAACCGCCCGCAACAGGCCTCAAAAACGATTGCAAAAGGGACGGGAAAGTGCTAAGATAGATGGGACTTGCAGGCTTACAGCCGCGGGGGGAAGTCATGAACGCGAAAAAACTCAAATCTTTCTGCTTTATCTTTTTTGTCTCCTATCTCGTACCCATCGCCGTCTCCGGTCTCGTGCGTGCGCTCGCCGTTTATATCTTCGTGACGCCCAACACGTTTGCCCCCGGCGGCATCAACGGCCTCTCGGTCCTGCTCGAATACATCACGGGAGAGGCGGGTTTCAAGATCAACGCGGGGTATTTCCTCATCATCTTCAACGTCCCGCTCTTCTTTGTGGCCTTCTTTATGCTCGGAAAGCGCGAAGCCATCATCGCCACGGGGTCCATGCTGTTTACTTCGGTCCTGCTCATCGTGTTCGACTATGTTCCGGGATTTCCCGTCTACGGCGAAGAGACGCAGCGCGCCACGGTGACGGGCCTCTTTGCTGCCATTGCGAGCGGCATCCTGCTGGGTGTTGCGCTCGCCGTCATGCTGAGAAGTTGCGGCACGGCGGGCGGGACTTCCATCATCGCCTCCGTCGTCAAGAAGAAATGGAAGTATATGAGCGTGAGCTGGCTGACGTTCGGCTTCGACGCCATCGTCGTCCTCGCCTCCTTCTTCGTCTACAACCGCGATGCGACGTTTATGGTCAAGCTCGATCCCGTGTTCCTCGCCCTCGTCTCGCTGTTCGTGACGAGCAAGACGAGCGACGTCATCATCCACGGCTTCCAGACGGCGTATAAATTCGAGATCGTCACCGACCACCCGGACGAACTCTCCAAGGAGATCATGGAGCGCACGCACCACGGCGTCACGCTCGTCCATGCGACGGGGATGTATACCCACGGCGATAAGAGCTTGCTCGTGTGCATCATCCGCAAGCGGCAGATCGCCGAACTGCAACGCATCGTCAAGCGCTATCCCGATACCTTTGCCTTCTTCTCGCAGACCTCCGAGGTCTACGGAAAATTCGTAAAATAAGCAATTCCGTTATAGCCGCGCCTTCCATTTGGGAAGAAAGCGGCTTGAAGAAGCGGCTTGATTACGCCGTGAAGAAAGCGGGACCCGCCTTTTGTATATCCGCAAGCCTTTTGTGATCCCGCAAAATTTTACATAAGATGAGAGAGCCGGACCCGACCGGCTCTCTTATTTGAATCAACTGTCTTTTTTATCTCGTTCTTTTTCTTTATCCTTGTCTTTGTCCTTCTCTTTTTCCGGGATATCCCGCTCGGTGGCGCGGGCGACGTATTTGCTCGCGGTGCCTTCATAGATGCCCTGCGTCACCTTTTCCGTCTTTTCGTTGATGCGTCCGATCTTTTCCTCGGTGCGCGCCTGAATATCTTCGATGCGCTTCGCCGTCCGTTCGTTGAGCTGTTCGAGATCCTCTTCTTCCAGCTTGTCCGCCCGTTTGGCGGCGGCCTCGTTGACTTTCCCGATCTTCTCATCTGCCTTGGCGCGGGCGGCGGCGGCCTTCTCGGCCATCATGCCGCGGATGGCCTCCTCTTCGCTATGGAGGATGCGCGCCATGCGCTCGTGGCGGTTCCACAAGATCTCGGCGATGTCATCGGCGATCTCCTCGGCGCCGTTTTTGGACTTATCGAAGAAGGAGAGCGTCTCCTTGATCCCCTCGATGAGTTCGGGTTCCTCGATGAGCGTTTCCACCTGTTTGCGGATACGGCGGGGATTGACGAAGTGATAGCCGCAGAAGTAGCGTTCGGTGAAGAGTTCCTGCGTGGCGCGTTCGATGGGGGAAGCGCAGTAGTCGATGATGATAGGGGTTCCCATCATGACGCTGTCCAAGACGGCGTTGGGGCCGCCCTTTGTGATGAAGAGATCGCATGCACCGTAGAGCTGGGGCGCGTCCTTGATGTAGCCGAAGGTGAGCAGGGTGATGTTGGGCTTGGTCTTTGTCTTTTTGGCGTCGAAATAGCGTTTGAGCTTGTCATTTTTGCCTGCAAGCACGCAGATGGTGAGCGGATGGTCTGTCTTTAAGAGTTCACTGCATACTTTGCGGACTTTGGCCTTGGCATACACGCCGTCGGCGATGACGACGGCGAACTTATCCTGCGGGATGCCGAACTTCTCGCGGTAAAATTCCTTGCTCTCGTTGGATTCGGTGACGTCGGTGCGGGTGGGGTAGAAGGTCTCCACGACGTGTCCGTTCTTGAAGCGGAGGTCATAGGCCTGTTTGGTCGCCATGGGGTTGTTGGTATAGATGACGTCGGCGCGGTTATCCCACCAGCCGTGGACGTTGTTATCCGGGCAGTAGGCGACGATGATGACGTTCGTGTTATACTTTCGCTTGTATTCGACGGCCGTATATAAGAGGAAATAGTGGGTGCAGACGATGACGTCGGGGGAGTACTTGGTATATTCCTCGATGGTGGCTTTGGTCTGAGAATAGAAGATGGTGTTATGGATGAGTTTTAAGGTATTCTGCGCGCCCAAAATGTGCATGGAGGCAAATTGGATGTCTCCATAGGCGGGGAGTTTGGAATACCATTGGGTATTGCGCACGAGGAACTCCTCGTATTTGGGAAGGACGGGGTTATCGCTATCGCGCAAGATGTGGCTCTCGATGATCTCCATCTTATCGCTGTACTTTCTTTTCAGACATTCGGAAATCGCTTGTGCGCTGACGATATGGCCCATTCCCGCTTCCACGAATGTAATCAAAACTCTCGGTTTACGGTATGATTGCATATTTCACTCCGAAGATTTATTTCATGATTAAGGCTATTTTACAACACGGAGCGGCAAAAGTCAACGGATGTGGAATTTTTTCCGTGATTTTCGGAAAAATTTTCGAAATTTGTACTTTTCCCATGCAGAATGCTTGACAAGCCTTTTCGCGGTATGGTAAAATACCACTGTTGTACGGGGGCGTAGCTCAGTTGGTTAGAGCGCTTGCTTGACATGCAAGAGGTCACAGATTCGAGTTCTGTCGTTCCCACCACAAAGCCCTGTATGTTGTGTCGAGACCGCAAGGTATGACCAATATGTGGGGTTTTCGTTTTTTATTGCGGGAACGAATGCGGACGTCTCGGCGCTTGGCACTCGGCGCCCCATTGAGGCGTTCGGCACAGCTATCTCGGCGCCCCTTTGAGGGGAGCTCCCGCGAAGCGGGTGAGGGGTTTCTTGTTCGTTCAAACACAATTGATAATCAATGCGGACGTGGCGGAATAGGCAGACCTCGTCGCCGCTCGCTTTGCCCTGAGTCCTTCCCGCTTTGCGGAAAGGACATAAAAGGCGCCGCAGCGGCTCCTCTTCCCAAAAAATCTCGCTTCGCAATCTTTTTCGGGAACCCCTGTCCAACGCGTCTCGTTTGGCGGGCGGTTCGGGGTAATAAACAAATTTGATAATCAATGCGGACGTGGCGGAATAGGCAGACGCGTTGGACTTAGAATCCAATGGGCAACCGTGCAAGTTCAAGTCTTGTCGTCCGCACCAAAAGGCGTGGCATACTTCATGTATGCCACGCCTTTTGTGTTGAACGAATTTATGACAAGACTTGACGCGTCGTTTCTTGCCCACCCATTGAGGGGTGGGTGGCGCGCATCGCGCGACGGAAGGGGTGTTGCAGAATGCGCCGCGTGCCGCAGGCGAAGTAACGCGGGGTTCTACCCGCGTGAGAGGGTGGCGCGGCTTTGCCGCGTCAGGTGGGGGTGATGAAAGGCGAGAGAATGTCCCCCCCACCACCGCCCTGTGGGCGGAGCCTCCCCCCATGGGGGGTAGGCCTTTTACCATACGTCATTCCGAACAATCAGACTAACGTCATTCCGAACGGAGCGCGGAGCGCGCAGTCGAGGAATCTCCTTGTTTATAATGTGACCCTTCGGCAAGCTCAGGGTGACGGATTTATCCCCACTCCCTGAATCCCTCTCCCCAAGGAGAGGGTTTGGTCTCGTCTGTCTCAAATGTCATTCCGTCCGATCGAGGCTTTCATACGTCATTCCGAACGCCGCGCTTCTATTGTTATCAAAAGCGTCACTTTTGGTCATGCGGGGAAACGTGTTTCCCTTCGGCAGAAGATATGGGAGCCGCTCCGTTAGACATGCTTTGAAATTGTTCCTGCCAATGTAAATCACAGCGCTCGTCCCATAGCCGGTCAAGCCCTTGGGTCCATTCCATATTTGTGAAGAACAAAATGAAAATGGTTTTGCCGTGATACTTGATTTTGAAACCGCCTTTTTGTTTGAACTCAACTTCATTCAACGGATAATGTTTTGTAAAGAACAACAGCCTTACACTAAGCCGGGCACGATCTTTGTCGATTGTAAGCCGATAAGAACACGGAATATATACCGCGATATTTAGGGTCGTCATCGCCCAGGGAAGATTTCTGGACTTATGCTCCAACATTTCGGGGGAGATCAGTATAAGCATGAGCATGAAAAAATCAATAGCGATTGTAAGGATAACAATATCAACGTGAATGCGCGCCTCCTCGATACCTGCCTTTTCCCTCTTTTTGATGCCGATGAATTCGCAAATGCCCCAAATGAGCAACAGAAGAGTGCTTACTGACATGACGATAACCGAAAAAATTTGCATAATCAACTCCTATGCCATCCCAAAAACTTATTGAAAGTTCTGCGCGCGAAACCCGTGGCCATGTAAGACAGCCATCTGCCCGATGCCTTTACATCTTTATCACATGTAAATGCAATTTTTATCTTTGCTTTGAGTTAAACTTTATTGCGTGTCTTTGTGCGTTTCGTTTTTTTCGGAGAAGGCAGCAGCCTGTTCTTTGTCTCTCTTCAACTCCTCCACCCACCGCTGGTCTCTCTGCGCCAAGTAATATCTAAATTGCTCTGGTATGTCGATCCTTCGCGGATTTATATTGATAACCTTTTTTCCGTGGTAATAAACGGTTGTTGCGTCCGGATAGTGGGTGATAACTTCATCCAAAGGGTACGACTTTGTGAAAACCAATCTTCTTACGCTGATAATGTTTCCTTTTGGATCTACGATTACACGAAACGATGTGAGGACATATAGTATCACATAGAAAGGCATAAGAAATAACAGACGCTTCCAAACTTGCCATTCGGTATAGGACTCGGATTCTAATAGAATACAGGTTTCCAGAAAGCACAATATGGTGCAAAGTAATCCCCCGGCTAAGGCGAAGCCAACGGAACGCGCCTCATACATGCCGGCCATTTTTCTTCTGCGGAATGCGATTTCTTCAAAAATCGCCCATGTGAGGAAAGAAAGGCAAATAAACCACATAATCACAATGACTGTAATCTTCATTGGCTTCCTCGGTGTTAATTTTTATTTCGTGTCTTTGTGCGTTTCGTTTTTTTCGGAGAAGGCAGCAGCCTGTTCTTTGTCTCTCTTCAACTCCTCCACCCACCGCTGGTCTCTCTGCGCCAAGTACCATCTAAATTGCTCTGGTATGTTGATCCTTAGCGGCGTCGTTATATTGAGAATCTTTTTTCCGTGGTAATAAACGGTTGTTG
>CANQSR010000002.1 GCA_947626575.1 uncultured Clostridia bacterium
GAGGGAGACGTGGATTTTGCGCACCAATACCGCTGGCGCGGCACGGTGGGGCCGCTCGAACAGCGCAAGCAGATCTGTAACGTCTGGTGCTATATGCAGTCATACGGCATCGGGTTCTATGAATATTTCGCGCTGTGCGAGGACCTCGGCGCAACACCCTTGCCCGTTCTGCACTGCGGCCTGCTGTGCCAGGTGCGCGTGGGCGAACAGCGTAAAATGGGCTATGTGCGCCTTCTGCCCGGAACGCCGCAATTCCAATCGGAGGTCATCGACAACGTCGCCGACCTCATCTATTTCGCCAAGGGAGACGTCTCCTCCGCGGATGAAAACGAGGCCCGCTGGGCAAGGATCCGCGCGGAGATGGGGCATCCCGCGCCCTTCGAACTCAAATTCATCGGCATCGGCAACGAAAATTGGGGAAAGGAGTACTTTGAAAACTTTGCCGCCTGTATGCAAGGCGTGCGGCAGTATGCTTATAAGGGCGGCACGGCCGACCTTCTCGAACAATTCGGGATCACCGTCGTCACCACCTGCGGCGTGGATAACTCGCCCCCGGACGTCAACGCAAGCTGGAAGATCATCAACGAAAAATACCGCGATACCGTCGTGGATGAACATATTTACAGCACCTACCAATGGTTCATCGACAACACCAAGCGCTATGACGCTTACGACAGGAGCGGCGCAAAAGTCTTTGTGGGTGAATATGCGATGCACTCGCTGGCCGACGGGCGCGGACGCCTCAACGGCGAAAACAATTTGCGCTCCGCCCTCGCGGAAGCGGCCTTTCTGACGGGTTGCGAGCGCAATTCCGACGTCGTGAAGATGACCTGCTATGCGCCGTTGTTCGGCGCGACCTATCATCACCGCTGGAGACCTGATCTCATCTGGTTTAACGCGCGGGATGTCATGTTCACGCCCAACTACTATGTACAGCAGATGTTCGCCGCCAATACGGGCAAATATGCGCTCACGGACGTCGCCCCCGACGACGGCAACAACGCGGGGGGACTTATCATCGGGGGGAACCGCACGGCGATCGCCGTCTCCTCTGTCAAGGTCTATGACCGCGAGACGGGCAAATGCCTCTATGAACATGCCTTCAAGGACGGCTTGGGGGAGTGGAAGGTCTACCCCAACTGCCAAGGCGGCCGCATCGAAGGCGGGGAACTCGTCATCGGCGAGAGCGCGGCGTTGAACGCCTACTATTACGACGCGCAGGACTTTGCCCGTTGCAACGTGGAGATATCCTTCCGCCGCATCGGGGGCGGGCAGAGCTTCGTCGCGGGCGTGGGACTGCGGGATGTACGCGACGCGGGAACAATGGACTGCGCGGGATTTTCCGTATGCTGCCAATACGGCAAGGAGCGCAACGGATACGACGTCGCCTTTGAAAAGCGGGTGGACTTCATGCGCACCGTCTGCGAGTGCATGGGGAAGGATAGATTTCTCGGCTATTCGCCCGAAGGCAACGTCATGCGCCTCGAATATACGGAAAAGACCTTCGCGGCCTCTCTCTACAAGGACGGCGCGTGGCACGAAGTACTCCGCAAGAACATCTGGAAGGTCAACGGGCGCATTTTCCACAGCGCGACGGTGGGGGAGGACGGAAAGATCTATCTGAAAGTCGTCAACGTATCGGGCAAAGACGAACAGATCGAAGCGGTTTTGAAAAACTTCCCCCAAAAGACGGCGGCCGACGTCACGACGCTTCACGGCGACCCGCAGGTCACGAACGAGATCGGCATGCGGGAGGGCAAGACCGTCCGCATCGCGCCCACAAAGAGTAAGATTTCCATACAGGGCAATGTTCTCCGTGCCAAAATCAAAAACAACAGCGTCACAGTCTTTACGATCTCCTGACAGGAGGTCATTCAAGCCCCCGCGCAATGTTTTAAGAAACCATATAAATGATCATACGGGTGTTCAACGATGCATGATACTGTTAGAACGAAATTGATTGTTTTGTTACTGTCGGCAATATTGATTGGGATCAGTGTGTCTTTATTTTTTATCGATCAATCGCTATCGTGGACCGCTGAAAAAATCATTTCTTGCGTCATTGTGAATGTATGGTTATTTTTCATGATACCGGCATTGCGCAATTCGTATAATCTGAATCGCGGGAAATCTTACGGGGAGTGGTTTCAAATGGGCTTTTCATTTGGAGCAAGCGGAATTGCGATCCCGCTGATATTGGCGCCGTATTTTGGGTTGGTATATTATTTTACTTTTAAGGATAATTCATAGATCCCGCATCCATATGAAATCCCCCGCGCGGTTTGCGCGGGGGCGACCCTTAATTCAGTTTCCGCAAATCTTATCGATATAAGACTGCATTTCCTGCGGCGTTTCGTGGAAGCCGCGCCTGACCCATTCGTCGAGTAACCCAAACAACCCATAAGAATAAAACCGTCCTCTGTAACATTCCAATACATTTTCTCCGTATTGAGGAACCATAACCGAGTAGAAAGCGTCGTAAACCGCCGGTTGCAATCCTCTGTCATAACAAAGAGCAAGAATATCTTTTATGCTGTAATTGTATTCAAAAAAGGTCAAGCCGTTTTCAGGCGTAAAGTTTTTCCGTTCCGAAACATTATGTTCTTCCGCCCAGCGTTCCCATAACCTGACCAGCTTAAAAGTAATCGCTTCTTGTTTACTTGAAAAATTACGAAAATAGGTCGTTCTCCCGACCTGCGCCGTTTCCGAGATTTCGGGAACGGATATTTTTTCTATCGGCTTTTTCCGAAGTAGCTTAATAAGCGCGTCCGCAAGACACTCCTTTAAGAATTCCGTTGTTTTTGCGTTTCCGCCCATCATGTTCTCCTTTATGGTACTTTTTACTGATTTCGTACCGTTTCGCATTGCTTTTTGCATTTCGTACCGCAATGGATAACTTTTCTCGCAAAGTACCGTTGCGCTTTTTGACGCGAAGAGATGCTTGGCAATGAAAGCGAAAAGTGATACATTATTGGTACGATAGTTCCATAAAGAGTATATCATGTATTGTTATGGTTTGTCAACCGGGATCATGAAAAAATATATTTGACTTCCCTGCGCGGAAATTTCAGACAATTACTTAATTTCGTAAATCTTAATTGAGGAGAAAATAGAATGGATGAACAAACCGTTATGCAAAACAGATCCGAAAAGAAAGTAAAGCATAAAGGGCTTATCATTGCAGGCTCCATTTTGGGCGGCTTGGTGATTTTGGTCTTAATACTTTACTTTGTGGTTACTTGCAATACGCAAATTATTGTGGGCTTCATTCAGAAAGCGACCTACGGCGATAATCCCTTCAATTCATACGAGCCGTATTATGAGCCGATCAAAGGCAAGAAAGACAACGGGCAGTATCTCGTCAGCGAAATTAACTACGATACGGAATATCCCAACAGCTTCCTCGACGTCACCTATCCCGATGAAAACAGGGACATTGACCGTCCCACGCTGTTCTATTTCCACGGCGGCGGATTCTTCGCAGGCAGCAAGAACATGGGGGATCCCATGGCGGAAACCGATGCGACGGCTCTCATCGACGATATCTGCGCCGCAGGATATAACATCGTCAACGTGGACTATGCGCTCGTCCCCGACTGCCGTTTCCCCGTACCGCTTTTGCAGGCCAACAGGGCGTTTGCGTTTATGCAGGAACACGCCGAAGAATATCACCTGAACATGAACAAGGTCGTGATCATGGGTTCATCGGCGGGTGCGATCATAACAAGTCAGCTCGGCAGTATCATCACGAATCCCGAATATGCCGAATTGCTCGGCATTACCCCCGCGTTCAAACCCGAACAAGTTAAGGCGGTCATTCTTGACGACGCACCGCTCGATTACGAGGAGTTTTCTTTCGCGACGAAGATCCTGGTCGGAAATTATGTCAAGGGCAGTATCTATCTGAATAAAGACGAAATTAAAAAGTACAACAACATAAAGAGCCTTACCGCGAATTATCCCGCGGCCGTACTTCTCGGCAGCGAATACCGTCGCGATATGAACGTCATGCACGAGGAACTTCAAAGGCTCGGCTGTGAACATATCCTTATCGATCCCTATGCAGAACGCGGAGAGACCAAACAGCACTGCTTTGTGGCTTCCGAACGGGTCGATCCCGTGGCAAAGGATGCCTTTGACAGAATGATGGCGTTCGTAAATGAAAAGACAAAATAAAAGGAGCCGATCATGAGTGAAACAAAGACAAAGAAAAAGCACAAAGGTCTGATCATATTGCTTGTTATTTTGGCAGTAGTGGTTTTAGCCGCAATCGGAATATACACCTTGCTGTCTAAAACTTTTTTGACGAGCCATCCCGAATTGAATGGCGAACCTGAAATCGGCAAGTGGTATCGGGTCACTCCCGAAACCGCAAGATCCTCCAACGGGAAGGAATGGCACGGAATATTGAGAAAAGGATCCGAAAATAAACTTGTGGTTTATTTCTTCGGCGGCGGCGTCAGCATTACCGAAGAAACGAGCAGGGGCGGCAAAGAGTTTTTTGCCGAAGACATGACGGGACAAGATTTTGTATCCACTTGGGGGATCGGCAGCAGTGAGGCGTCGAATCCGTTCAAGGATTGGTCATTCCTTGTGATCCCCTATGCAAGCGGTGATTTCCATTGCGGAACGGGCGAATATCGCTATACGGAAGGCGGCAAGGAAAAAGTCGTTTATCATCAGGGCTATACCAACTATTCTGCCTTTATCGAAAAGACAAAACAATATATCGGCAGCCCCGACACCTTACTTGTTACAGGTTTTTCCGCAGGCGGCTTTGCGACGAGCTTGCTTGCCGACGATGTGATCGACCGATTCCCTTCCGCCAAAAACATCACCGTCTGCGTGGACAGCTCCCTTTTGTTGTATGACGGTTGGCACGAAACGGCGCAAGATCTTTGGAAAGCACCTGCCGAAATCACGGAAAGACTTACAAGCAACAATATCGTGCTCGACAGCTTGACCGCATTGCATAATAAGCGCGGAGACAGCGTAAAGATCCTCTTCGATTGCTCCGTGCGTGACGATACTTTAATGCAATATCAGGCTTATATCCGTGAAGGGAAAATGAGTAAGACAAGGGAAAACGGCGATATCTTCCAAAAAGACCTGAAAGATATGGTCAATGGCTTACAAACAAATATCGAGGGCGTCGGAATTTATATATGGGAATATGCGATGGACAAAACCACGAAAAACACCCAACATACCATTCTTTCAAGTCAAGTGTTTGAAAAGTTGAACGGCGAAAAAAGCGTTGCGGATTGGATCACGGATGCGATCAACGGAAACGTTCAGACCTACGGTTTGGAGCTTTTGGATAAGCAATATTAAAGGAATGATCTTTGGATGCATTTGACAGAATGCCGCCAAACCACTTCATTCCAAATCCATATGAAAGCCCCCCCGCGCAAACCGCGCGGGGGCTTTCATATTTGCGGCAATGCCCGCATACCATAGGACATGCTGGAATTTCTTCCGCCGCGCATCGCCGCCTGCACCGCCCGCCTCAATCTGAATTCGCTCTATGAACTCAGATTGCGCACGGACAAGCCGCTCTCCGTCAATTACGGGGGCAAATTCGTCTTTCTCGGCGAGTCCGGCGTCTGTTCGCCCGCCCACGCCCTGCGCCCGACGGCGGCAGAAGTGGAAAACACTTTGCTCGCGGCCTGCGAACACTCCCTGTATGCCGTGGAAAACCAACTCAAAGAGGGATTTCTCACGGCCGCCTGCGGCGAACGGTTGGGCGTTGCGGGGACGTTCGTCTATGAGCGCGGCAGCGTACAGGCCATCCGCGAGATCACGTCGCTGTGCGTGCGCGTTCCGCACGATATCCGCGGCTGTGCGGCAGAAGTCTACAAACACTGCTTGGAGGGCGGCCTATGCTCGCTCATCGTTCTCGGCCCGCCCGGAGACGGAAAAACGACCATTCTGCGCGACCTTACGCGCATCGTGAGCGAAAAGATCGCGTGCAACATTCTCGTGGGCGACGAGCGCGGCGAACTTTCGGCGGGAAAGCTCGGCGAGACCGCCGACGTCATCCGCTTCGCGGACAAACTGACCGCCTTTACTTCGGCCATCCGCGCCCTGCGGCCGGACGTCATCGTGACGGATGAACTGCTTCCCGCCGATTATGCCGCCGTCAGGCGGGCGATCGAGAGCGGCATCGCCGTATTTGCCTCGGCGCATCTCGTCCGCTATGAGGACGTCCCCGAAAAGCTCTTCGACCGCTATGTCCTGCTCGAAGGGTTGGGCGGCGTCAGGGAGATCGTGGGGAAGGAGGGGGAACATGTGGCTTAGGCTCATTCTTTGCGCGCTCATCGTCGCGTTCTGCACGGCCATCGGCTACCTCGCGGCGGAAAAGTATCGCCAGAGAAAAAATTATTTTTCCCAGCTCTCGGATCTCGTGGAACGGTATCTCGCCGAACTCGGCTATGAAAAGAAGCCGCTTCCCGCCTTTCTCGAAGGGTGCCGCTATACGGGGGACTTCGGCAAGACGATGGCAAAGATCGCCCGCCACGAACAGGCCGTCTGCCGCGAATCCTATCTCACGGAGGCGGAAAAAACAGACTGCGAGGGGCTGTATTCCATGCTCGGAAGAGGGGATTCCGCCTCCCAGCGGGAATATTTTCAATCCAAAAAACAACTGCTTGCGGAGAAAAAGGCCGCGGCGGAGAAGGAGGCAAAGGCGAGAAGCGGCCTCTACCTGAAATTGGGTCTGCTCGCGGGGCTTGCGTTCGTCATCCTCATCCTATGATCGATATCTCCATCATCTTCAAACTTGCCGCCATCGGCATCATCATCACGATCGTCTGCCAGGTCCTCA
Organism: uncultured Clostridia bacterium; assembly: GCA_947626575.1. Classification (GTDB taxonomy): domain Bacteria; phylum Bacillota; class Clostridia; order Christensenellales; family Borkfalkiaceae; genus Gallimonas. The sequence continues at coordinate 6,827 of CANQSR010000002.1, forward strand.
AAAAATCCGACCGCGAGGACGTGGCGACCGTCGTCTCCATCGTGGGTCTCGTCGTCGCGCTCTCGGTTGCCGCCACGATGATCGGCGACCTCTTTTCCCTCATACAGGAGCTGTTCGGAGGCTACTGATGATCTTTCAGCTTGTCGGCATTGCCTTCGTGACCGCCGTCGCCGCCATCCTCCTGAAAGAAACAAAGCCGGAGCTTGCCTTTGCCGTGACCGTTGCGGGAAGCATCATTCTGCTGCTTGCCGCATTCGAGACCTTTCAGGGGAGCATCGGCATCTTTCAGGAGATCGCAAACACCACGGGCATCGATTCCTCGCTCGTGAAGATTTTGTTGAAGATGGTGGGGATCGGCTACATTGTGGAATTCAGCGCAGGGATCCTTTCGGATTTCGGCCAAAACTCGCTCGCGGACAAGCTCGTGTTCGCAGGGAAACTCGTCATCCTCGTGTTGGCCGTTCCCATCATCGAGAGCGTCTTGAAATTGATCCTGCGCCTTTTGGAGCTTATCGGATGAAAAAGTGGGTAGCGATTTTTTTTGCCGCATTGCTCGTTGCGGCTGGATTATGTACGGGCGGAAAGCTCGTTGCGCACGCCGCGGAAGGAGGGAGCGCCGAAGAGCAAGCGGCGGAGGAACTCGGCGAGGCCATCGACGAACTCCTATCCTCGCTCGATACCGAAGAGCTGCAAAACTTTCTCGATACGCTCACCGACTTCGGCGGCATCTCGGTAAAGGAGAAATTGCGCGCGCTCATCACGGGGGACCTTTCGCTTGATTACGGGAGTTTATTCGGCTCCGTGGCGGCGCTCCTGTGGGAAGAGGGGCGGCAGATGCTGCCTGCGTTTGCCCTCATCTTGGCCGTTGCGCTCTTCTGCGGCATCCTCAACAGCGCAAAAAACAGCTTTTTGCAGAGTACTACGTCAGACATAATACATTTCGTATGCTATGTTTCCGTGGGCGCAGTCGTGCTTGCGAGCCTCATCGGCGTGCTGGAAGCGGGGTTTGCGGCCATATCGTCCATGCAAAAGCAGATGGACCTCGTATATCCGCTGCTTCTGACGCTCATGGCGGCGAGCGGGGGAACGGTCTCCGTCGGCATCTACCGCCCGGCCGTCGCCTTCTTCGGCGGCGCACTCTCTTCGCTCTTCACCGCGGTCATTCTTCCCACGGCCGTCATTGTCATCGTACTCACCTTCGTCTCCAATCTTTCCCCCGGCCTGCGCGTGGAAAAGCTCGGCGAACTCTTCAAGGGGATATCCAAGTGGCTGCTCGGCCTGACGCTCGGCATCTTCGGGCTGTTCATCTCCGTGCAGGGGCTTACGGCCGCGCAGTATGACGGCATGTCGCTCCGCGCAGTCAAATACATCCTTTCGGGTTCCGTTCCCTTCGTGGGGGGATTTCTTTCGGGCGGCGTGGAACTCGTCGTCGCGGGGAGCGTCCTCATCAAGAACGCCCTCGGCGCCTTTGCCGTCATCCTGCTCGCCGGCACGCTCATAAGGCCGCTCCTTCTGTTTCTCGCCTTCCGCCTGATGCTCCGCATCTCTGCGGCGGCGACCGAACCCGTCGGGGGCAATATCTCCTCCTTTTTATCGGCGCTCGCGCGGGACAGCGGCTATTTTCTCGCGGCGCTTCTCTGTATGGCCTTCCTGTATTTTCTCACGGTGCTTCTGCTCATCTGTTCCACGGGGGCGATCTTCTGATGAAAGCATATATTCTGAGCATTGCGGGCGTCATTCTCATCGCGTCCGTCGTCACCGTCATCGCGCCCGGCGGAAAAATGGGGCAGTTCGTGAAGGGGACCGTCCGTCTCTTTCTGCTCACGGTCATGATCGCGCCGCTTTTGACGCTTGCAAAGGGCGATCTTCCGGAAGCCGTCCCTTCGCAGTACGCCGAGGACGGCGGCTATCTTTCCGCCTGCGCGGAACTCTTGGAGACGCGCGACGAGGAGGCCGTCTCGGCGTATATCTCGGAAAATTACGGACTTTCGGCACAAGTCGCGTCGAGCCGCAAACATACGGCAAACTTTGACCTTGAAAAAATCTTCGTCAGCCTCTCATTCCCAGGCATAATCGGCGGGGACGAGCGTATAAATATCATGACCCGCATCCGAGAGGACCTTGAAAACTTATACGGATGCGCCGCGGAGGTCACTTGAACGTTCCCGGTAAGTTGAAGCGGCTCTATGAAAACAGGACGGTCCGCATCATCGCCGTACTCATTTTGGCGCTCATCCTGCTCATCGTCGCCTTTCGGGTGTTCGCCGCGGGCGGCACAAGCGGAGAGGGCTATGCGCCCACCGAGCGGGAGGCCCGCCTCGTGCGGCTCATCGAGACGCTCGACGAAGTTACGGGCGCCACCGTCATGATCACCGAAGAGGAGGGCGCCGCCGTCGGCGCAGTCGTGATCTTCCGCGGGGAGGACGGCATCATGACCCGCATGCGCATCCTCGAAATCGCGGCGGGCGCGCTGAATATCCCCAAGAGCGCCGTCATCGTATATCCCGCGGCGGGCTGAACGTAAAAATCTTTATTGAAGGAGATAGATATGTCAAACACCAAGAAAATCGCACTTATGTCCACCCTCGTTTTACTGCTCGCCGTTACGGCCATCTTCAACTTCGTGCTTGCCGGCACGAACGGGTCCACGGTCAACGGCGGCGCCACCGTGGAGGTCAACTATTTCACGACTTACCGCGATACCAGAAGTTCCACGAGAAGCGAAGAATTCGTCCAGCTCGACAGCGTCATCTCCGCCTATGCGCAGGATTCCGCCGAGTATGCCGAAGCAGTCGCCAAAAAACAGGCCCTTGTGGACGTCATGGAGGATGAACTCGTCCTCGAATCCATCATCAAGGCGCTCGGATTCTCGGATGCCGCCGTCTCCATCGGCGACCATGACAACATCAACATTTTCATCAATTCGAGCGAACTGACGGCGGAGACGGTCACGAAAATCTTCTATGCGCTCGAAGTGGAGAAGAACATCCGCAACGGAAATATCATAATTATGCCCGTTTATGCGGAAAGTTGAGTAAAAACAGTAGTAAATTCGGAAAATATGTGCTATAATGGTTCCATACATCCAACTGTATCGGAGTAGATTATGGCAAGCATCAAATACAACCCTAACGGCCAAAAGGGAAAGATCACCTACAACTCTGACATCGTGAGCGGCATCGTTGTTCTGAGCCTGCAAGAGACGGAGGGCATCGAGCTGATCCCCTCCAAGGGCAAGGGCATCAAAGTGAGCTTTGAAAAAGAGGGCGTGTTCGTCGATATTTCGGTGATCGCGCACTATGGGTACAACGTGCCGGAACTTGCATACCGCATCCAGCAGACCATCAAGCAGATGGTGGAATCCATGACCAAATACCGGATCGCCGAGGTGGACGTCCACATCCAAAGCGTCATATTCCCCGAATCCGAGCAGACGCCCGCGGCGGATACGTCTGCGGACGGCCATCCGCAGGATGAGCAGGAAGAGAAAAAGAACGGTTAAATCGCTCTTTCCCGTCTGAGGGAAGGGGAGACCCTTCAATAAGGAGATACCATGAGAAGCACAGCGAGAGAAGCGGCCTTTCAGACGGTATTTGCGCGGCTCCTCGGCGGAGACCTCACGGAGGCCGAGCGCGCAAAAATTTACAGGCAGCATAAGCTCGGCGAGGAAGACAAGGCGTTCGCAGAACGCCTCGTTTCCGTGACGGAGGAACATTTCGAACAGCTCTCGGCCACCATCTCCGCGGCCGTCACGCGGTTTGCGGATTACCGCATTTATACGGCGGATAAGGCGATCATGCTCATCGCCCTTGCCGAGATCCTGTACTTCGGCGATATCCCGCCCGTCGTTTCGGTGAGCGAGGCGGCGTCGATCGCCCGCAAGTATTCCACCGAGAGATCGGCGGACTTCGTCAACGGCGTTCTGGGGGGGATCATCAACAAATGAAGCTCATTGACGGAAAACAGACCGCGGCCGATATCCGCGCCGGACTGAAAGCGCGGGCGGCCGCTTTTTCGTGCAAATACGGTTTGCCCGTAGGGCTTGCCGTCGTCCTCATCGGCGATGACCCCGCCTCCGCAGTTTACGTGCGCAACAAGATCAAGGCCTGCGAAGAGGTGGGGATCCGCTCCTTCGCGCACATTCTGCCGGCAGACGCCACGCAGGAAACGGCCGAAAACGAGGTGCGGCGGCTCGCGGAGGACGCGTCCGTCCACGGCATCCTCGTGCAGCTCCCGCTCCCCGCCCATCTCGCTGCTTCCCGCATCCTCGCCCGAATTCCCGCCGCAAAGGACGTGGACGGTTTTTCGGTAGAGAATGTAGGCCTGCTTGCCAAGGGCGAGCGGGGGACCGTCGCCTGTACGCCGCTCGGCGTCATGGAACTCTTGCGCCGCTACCGCATCCCCACGGCGGGAAAACGCGCCGTGGTCATCGGAAGGAGCAACACGGTGGGCAAGCCCATGGCGATGCTGCTCATCGGGGCGGATGCGACGGTGACCGTCTGCCACTCCAAAACGCAGGACCTTGCCGCCGTTTGCCGCCAAGCGGATATTCTCGTCGCCGCGGTCGGGCGGCCCAAGACCGTGACGGCGGACATGGTGAAAGAGGGGGCCGTCGTCATCGACGTCGGCATCAACCGCGACGGCGGAAAACTGTGCGGCGACGTGGATTTCGAGGGCGTGAAGGACAAGGTCTCCTATATTACGCCCGTTCCGGGCGGGGTGGGGCCGATGACCGTCGCCATGCTCCTGCAAAATACATTGGATGCGGCGGAGCGGCAGGTATGAATTTCAACGTCCGCTATGAACTTTACCGCGCCTATTTCGAGCGCGGTCTCGGCAACTTCTGCGCATGCATGGACGTCGCGCCCGCCGTTTTGGGGGAGAGTATGCGCTATTCCCTGCTCGCAGGAGGAAAACGCATCCGCCCCGTGCTGTTCCTGTCCGTGCTGGACCTCTTGGGCTGCGATCACGAAAAGGAACTTCCGCTCGCGCTCGCCATCGAATGTATCCATACATATTCGCTCATCCACGACGATCTTCCCGCCATGGATGACGACGATCTGCGCAGGGGCCGCCCCTCCAACCATGTTGTCTATGGCGAAGCAAACGCCATCCTCGCGGGGGACGGGCTTCTCTCCACGGCGGCCGAGATCCTCTTGGAGGAGGCTGGAAGGAGCGCAAGGCACCTCGCCGCCGCAAAAGTCCTCGCACATGCGGCGGGCGTATCCGGAATGGTGGCGGGGCAATCCGCCGATCTGCTCTTCGAAAACAGGGAGGGAACGGCTTCCGACCTCATTTTCATCCATACCAACAAGACGGGCAGGATGATCTCCGCGCCGCTCACGATGGCGGCGACGCTCGCGGGCCGCGATCCCGCGCCGTTCACGCGCTTCGGCGATACGTTGGGGCTACTCTTCCAGCTCACGGACGACCTGCTCGACGAACAGGCCGCAAAGCTCGGAAAGACCCCCGGAAAAGACCGCGAGGAGGGGAAATTTACCGCAGTCAAGGCGTACGGAAAGACGCGCGCCGCAGAGATGTGCATACAATATGAACAGACTTGCCATGCCATCCTCGAAGAACTTGACGCCGATACGGAATTTCTGCACGGCGTCGTGGAGCTGGTCGCAAAGCGCGGCCTATGACGGCGTACTTCGGTCCGCCGGTTTTGTATCTTATGAGAAATATTTCAAGGGCAGAGATCAAAAACGCTTCCTATGAGCAGCTCGGCGCCATGTGCGAACGTCTGCGCGAAGAGATCTTCCGCACGGTGTCATCGTGCGGCGGACATCTTTCCTCCAACCTCGGAGCCGTCGAGCTAACCGTGGCGCTTCACCGCGTATTCGATTTCCCGCACGATAAACTCGTCTTTGACGTGGGGCATCAGTGCTATACCCATAAACTGCTCTCAGGGCGCGCCGCGCTCTTCCACACCTTGCGCAAGGAGGGCGGTCTCTCAGGATTCCCCAAGCGCGAAGAGAGCGAGTATGATTGTTACGGCGCGGGCCACGCCGGGACGGCCATCTCCGCCGCGCTCGGCATCGCAAAGGCGCGCGACCTCAAAGGCGAAGACTTCGACGTCATCGCGCTCGTGGGCGACGGGTCCTTCCAGAACGGACTCATCTTCGAGGCCCTCAACAGCCTTTCCGTCCTCAAAACGCGGATCCTCATCATCCTAAACGATAACGGCATGTCCATCTCGCCCACGGAGGGGGCCACGCACGACGTTTTGAACGCCATCAAAGAGGGCGTGCGCGACGCCCGCCTCTTCGAGCAATTCGGCCTCACCTATATGGGCGGCGTGAACGGGAACTCCTTCGAAAGCCTTCTCCCTGCGCTCCAAGAGGCGAAATCGCGCCTCAAAGAGGGGAGCGTACTCCTGCACGTGACGACGCGCAAGGGCCTCGGCTATCCGTTCAGCGAAAATGCGCCCACCGAGACGCACGGGTTCGGCCCCAAGCCCGCCGTTCACAGCGAATACCCCGCGGCGCTCGGCGAGGAACTCATCCGCCTTGCGGAGCAGGATAGCCGCGTCGTCGTCGTGACGGCCGCCATGACGGACAGCCTTGGGCTTCGTCCCTTCTTCGAGCGCTTCCCGGAGCGCGCCTTTGACGTGGGGATCTGCGAAGAACATGCCTGCGTTCTTGCCGCCGCGCTCGCTTCGGCCGGCATGCGCCCGTACTATGCCATCTATTCCACGTTTTTACAGCGCGCCTTCGATGAGATCATCCACGACGTCTGCGGGCAAAATCTGCCCGTGACCTTCTGCATCGACCACGCGGGCATCACGGGACCCGACGGGGAAACGCACCAGGGGGTTTTCGACCTTTCCTATCTCTCCTTTATTCCCAACCTCACGGTGGGGATCCCCAAAAACATCGGGGAACTCCGCGGCATGCTTCGCATGGGGGCAAAGCTCGGCGGCCCGCTCGCCATCCGCTATCCGAGTACGGGCGAAGCGGGGGAGTTTTCCCCCGTCGAATTGGGGAAATTTGAGATTTTACATAGTACTATGTCAGACATAATCGTGTTTGCGGCGGGGGAGCGTTGCATCGCGCTCGCCGAGGAAGCCGCGGAGAGGCTGCGCGGCGAAGTGGATTTCACGCTCGTCAACGCGCGTTTCTTGCGCCCGCTCGATACGGAGCTTCTCGCATCGAGAACAGAACGCTATGTCGTGACGTTAGAGGACAACGCCGTAATAGGCGGGTTGGGCGACGCCATTGCGCGGTTTTATCGCGAAAGCGGCCGCACGGTGCGCTGTTTCGGCTACCGCGACGCCTTTATCCCGCACGGGGAGGCGGGCGCGCTCGCCGAAAAGTACGGGTTGGGCCGCGAAGCGCTCATCTCCTGCCTGAGGGAATTCCATGCGCGCGGATAAATGCCTTGCGGCGCGGTTCGGCTCGCGCACAAAGGCGAAGGAGGCCCTGCTTGCGGGGCGCGTTCTCCTGCACGGAAAGCCCGTAAAGCCGGACGAGGAACTTGACGGCGGCGAGGATCTCGTGATCTTAGACGGGCCGGACTTCGCCTCTGCGGGCGGCAAGAAACTGCAACGCGCGCTCGGCGTGTTTCCCGTGGCCGTGGAAGGGCGCACGTTTGCCGACCTCGGCGCAAGCACGGGCGGATTTACCGACGTACTTTTAAGGCACGGCGCGGCCCGCGTGTTTGCGGTCGATGTGGGGAGGGGGCAGTTGGATGAAAGGCTCTCCGCGGATGCGCGCGTCACCGTCATGGACGGCGTCAACGCCCGCTATCTGAGGCGGGAGGACTTTCCCGTCCCGCTCGACGGGGTTGTCTCCGACCTCAGTTTTATCTCGCTCAGGCTGGTCTTGCCCGCCGTCCGCGACCTGCTCGGCGAGGGCGGGACGGCGCTCGTCCTCTTCAAACCGCAGTTCGAATGCGGCGGAAAGGGCCTCGGAAAGAGCGGCATCCTTCCCAAGTCCCGCCACGACGCCCTGCTCGGCGGATTCTATGATTTCTGCACCGCGATCGGCCTCGCCCCGTGCGGCGCCGTCAACGCGCCCGTTCTGCCCGGAAAAAATATCGAATACGTCGTCTGGCTCAAAAAGGGGGAAGGGGGAATGCCCAAACGGGAATTTCTCGCCGCCGCAGAAAAAATTTTTTCGGAAACGTGAAAATATCCGAAAAATACTTGCAATTATACAGAAATAATACTATAATATCCAAGGATATGCAAATCGGGATCTATCACAACGTCGCCGAAGACGTCGCCGAAGGCTACGTGCGGCAACTCAAAGCGCGCGGCGCGCAAGTCAAGGTTTTCTCCCGTGAAGAGGAGATCTGCGGATGCGACCGTCTCGTCGTACTCGGCGGCGACGGCACGATGCTGCGGGCGGCCAAGCGCGCGGCGGAATGCAAGATCCCGCTCGTGGGCGTCAATTACGGGCGGCTGGGTTTTCTCACCGAATTCGAACGCGGGGAGACCGAAGAGCTTGCCTCGCTCGTGCTTTCAAAGGACTGCCCGCACATCCGCCGTTCCATGTTGGAGATCTCTCTGAACGGCACATCCTGCCTGTGTCTCAACGAGCTTGCGCTCCTCAGGGAGATTTCGCCCGTCCGTGCCAACCGCGTGGAGAGCATCTCCGTGCGCATGAACGGCAGCAACGCGGGGGATTTCGTCGCGGACGGCCTCATCGTGGCCACGCCGACGGGTTCCACGGCCTATTCGCTCTCGGCGGGCGGGAGCATCGCAACGCCCGATTGCAACATATTTTTGCTGACGCCCGTGTGCGCGTTTTCGCTCAAAAGCCGTCCCATCGTCTATCCTGACAGCGCCGAACTCACCTTCGGCATCAGTGAAGGCGATTTTCTTATGGTCTACGGGGACGGCGTCTTTTTGGGGAAGGCGGGGAGCGGCGATAAGCTCACCGTAAAGAAGGCGGCCCGCAGTGCGGACTTTCTCACGCGGGACCGCCAAGGATTTTTTGAACGTCTGACAAAGAAAATCAATTGATACAAAGGGGGAATATGGACATGCTGAGAAATGCGCGCCATAACAAAATTCTCGAAATCATTGCCGAAAAGGAGATCGGGACGCAGGAGGAACTCTGCGAAGAGCTTGCCGCATCCAATTTTTCCGTCACGCAGGCGACCGTTTCGCGTGACATCAAGGAGTTGCGGCTCTTTAAGGTGAAGGGGAACAATAAGCGGTTCCGCTATGCCTCCGTCAACGAAAACGAGGGCGGGATCTCGGATAAAATGCGTTCGCTCTTTCAGGCCTGCGTGGAAAGCATGCACGCCGTCGGCAATCTCATCGTCATCAAGACACTCAACGGCAACGGCTCCAATGCGGGCGTCGTCGTGGACCGCCTCGGCTACCGGGAAGTGGCGGGGTCCGTTTCGGGCGACGATACCGTCCTGATCGTCTGCGAAACGTCCTCGGATGCGCATGTGGTGTGCAGCAGACTTGAAGCCATTCTGAAATCCTGACCCATGCTGAAACGGCTTACCGTCAAAAACGTCGCCCTCATCGATTATGCCGAAATGGAATTTTCCGAGGGTCTCAACGTCCTCACGGGCGAAACGGGCGCGGGAAAATCCGTCATCCTCGATTCCATCGACTTTGTCCTCGGCGCAAAGGCGGATAAGGGCATGGTGCGCTCAGGAGAAGCGGCCTGTCTCGTGCAGGCCGAATTTTCCGTCTCCGAAGAGGCAAAGGCCATCCTCGAAGAGTATGACATCGAACCTGAGGATACCGTCGTCATCTCGCGCCGCCTGACTGCCGACGGAAAGGGGACGTTAAAGATCAACGGCGTCACCGTTACGGCGGCCATGCTCCGCCGCATCACCGCGCTCCTTGTGGATGTCCACGGCCAAAGCGAGCATTTCTTTTTATTGAAGGAGAGCAACCAGCTGCGCCTCGTCGATTCCATCGCGGGCGGGGAGGTCGCAGGCAAGAAGGAAGCCATGCGCACGCTTCTTGCGAAGCGGAAGGCCATCCTCGCCGAGATCGCAAAGCTTGGCGGCGACGAGGGCGAGAGGAACCGCAGGGCGGATATCCTCCGTTACCAGATCGACGAGATCGAGCGCGTCGCCCCCAAGGAGGGGGAAGAGGAGGAACTGCGCACCTTGCAGACGCGTTACCGCAACGCGGAACGCATCCTCGAAGGTCTCTCTGCCGCAAAGGACGGCCTCATGGCCGACGGGGGCGGTGCGGACGCCGTGCGGAGCGCGCGCCGCGCCGTCAACGCCATCCTAAAATACGAACCCGCATGCGCCCCGGTCGCGGAGCGGTTGGAGGCCGCGGCGGAGGAACTCGAAGATATCGCAGGCGAACTCGATGACTTGCTCGGCAATACCGACGTGGACGAGGCGGAGATTGAGCGCGTGGACGCCCGCCTCGACGAACTGAAAGCGATCAAGAAAAAGTACGGCGCGACGTACGCCGAAGTGATGGAGTTCCTTGCCCGCGCAAAGCAGGAATACGAGCTTCTCTCGGACAGCGAAGCGCGGCTCGGACAGCTCGCCGCAGAGCGCGCCGAAACGGAAGAAAAACTGTACCTTGCGTGCGTAAGTCTCACGGATGCGCGCAGGCGCGCAGCCGAGGGCTTTACCGCCCGCGTAGTCGCCGAACTGAAAACGCTCGCCATTCCCTCCGCCCGTTTCGAAGTACAATTCGATCCCTACACGCGGGAAGACATCGGAAGCGTCACTTCGGAGGGCTTGGGCGGCCTGCGCTTTCTCTTCTCCGCCAATGCGGGCGAACCGTTGAAGGAACTCGGCAAGATCATCAGCGGCGGCGAAATGAGCCGCTTTATGCTTGCGGTCAAGGCGAGTATTTCCTCTTCGGGCGGCATCGGGACATACATCTTCGATGAGATCGACGCGGGGATCGGCGGCAAGACGGCGCAGGCCGTCGCGGAAAAATTCGCAAAGATCGCGAGGAACGTCCAGCTGATCGCCGTCACGCACCTTGCCCGCATCGCCTCCTTCGCGGAAAGGGAATTTCTCATCGAAAAGAGGGAAGAGGGCGGGAAAACCTTCACCCGCATCCGTGAAGTGCGCGAAGAGGCCCGCCTCGATGAACTCGCACGGCTCATCGGCGGCGAGGGAGAAGAAGTCCGCGCGTACGCGCGCAACCTGCTCCGCGAGGCCGAGGTTTACAAAAACTCCCTGTAAAGCCAAATCTGTTTCCGAATAGAAATCAACAGCTTACGCAAAATACCTTCTGCATACGGAGGTTTGCATGCGTAAGCTGAAATTTTTTCTCATCTTTTTTCTCGCGGCATGTCTGCTGATCGCGCCCGCCGGCAGGTTCCGCGCTGCCGCCGAGGAGGCGGATAAATACTATATCGGAGGCATGACGGCGGGCTTTATGCTCGCGGCGGACGGTGCGGAAGTCATCGGCCTTACGGAAGTCGCGGCCGAGGACGGCCTTCACCGCCCCGCAGAGGAAGCGGGCATCCGCGTCGGCGATACCGTCGTCGCGGCGGACGGTATCCGTATCAAGACCATAGCCGACCTCAACGGCGCGTTGGAGCGCAGCAGCGGCAAGTGCGTCACGTTTACGGTCAGAAGGAAGGGGGACACCGCACAGGCGGAAGTCACGCCCGTCAAGGATAAAAAGAGCGGGAAATATAAGATAGGGGTCCTCATCCGCGATACGCTCGCGGGCATCGGGACGGTGACTTATATCAACAAGCAGACCTACCGCTTCGGCGCCCTCGGCCATGACGTGTGCGACGAGAATAAAAATTCCCTCGGCATCGCGGACGCCAAAGTATATCTTTGCAGCGTGATCGGCGTCAACCGCGGCATGCGCGGAAAGGCGGGGGAACTGCGCGGGCTGTTTATGAACGATACCTCGCTCGGAAATGCCGAGAAGGTCTGTTCGACGGGTCTCTATGGGATTTTTGACAAGAATTACGATTTTTCCCACTGTAAACTCGCCGAGATCGCGCCGCTTTCGGAGGCGACCATCGGGAAAGCGGTCATCTATTCGACGGTGGACGGGACCTGCCCGCAGGAATATGAGATCAACATCGTCAAGGTGGATGCGGGCAACCGTGAAAATAAAAATTTTGTCATCAAGGTGACGGACGAACGGCTCATCGAGGAGACGGGCGGCATCGTGCAGGGCATGAGCGGAAGCCCCATCCTGCAAGAGGGAAAGCTCATCGGCGCCGTGACCCATGTTTTTTTGAACGACCCCACGCGCGGATACGGCATCGGGATCGAAAATATGCTCGCAGAATAATAAAGCGGGGGACGAAGTTCATATTCTTAGAATATGGACTTCTCTTTTTTTACCGCCTGTCTCGGCCGCATTTGGGAGCGGAAACGCTCGCTGATCCTGTTCGGCGCGCTCTTTCTCTGCGGCGTCATCCTCGGCTTTTTGTTCATCGGAACGCCCTCGTCGTATGACTACCACTTTACGCTCTGCGAACGCTATCTCAACCGCGTATGCTTCTCCGACCGCGACGTCTTTGTCATCTTCCTCGAACGCACGGCGGGCAGAGCGCTTCTTCTTGCGCTCATCTTGCTTTCTGGCGTCCACTTCGCCGCCCTCATCGTTCCCTCCGCCGTTTTATTGTACAGGGCCTATACCTTCGGGGGCAGTATCGTCATCCTCTTCTCCGTCTACCGCGTCACGGGCGTGCTTGTCGTCTTTGTCCTGTATCTGCCCATCCATCTGCTCATCGACGCCGTTTTGGTGGGGGCGACCGCGCTCTCCTGTGCGCGGGCTTCGGGTTTTTGCTTCTGCCGAAGGGACTTTTGCGACCTTGCACGCGACTTTCTCGCCCTGTTTGCGCTCGTTGCGCTCGTTTGCCTGCTCGAAATGCTGCTTTTGCTCGCCGTTTTTCATCCGATGGGGACATTGCTTTAATATTTTTCGGCAAACCGCGCAAACTGCGGATATGAAAAAATTCTTGATCACTGCAACCGCCGCTGTGCTTGCGGCATCCATGATCGCCGCCGCGCCCGTCCGCGTCTCTGCGGAAACGGCAACGGGCAAAGCGGCATATCTTTGTGACTATGAGAGCGGGACCGCCGTTTATCAGCGGGAGGAGAAAAAACATCTGCCCATCGCGAGCATGTGCAAGATCATGACGCTCATCCTCTCCTTCGAGGCCGTGGAAAACGGCACGCTCGCCTACGACGAGGAGATCACCGTCAGCGCCAATGCCGCGGGGATGGGGGGATCGCAGGTCTTTTTGCAGACGGGTCTCTCCTATACGGCAGAGGACCTCATGAAAACGGTGGCCGTCTGTTCGGCCAACGATTCCTGCGTGGCGCTCGCCGAGCGGATCGCGGGCAGCGAAGCGGATTTTGTAGCCAAAATGAACGCACGCGCCAAGGAACTCGGCGCGGAAGATACGCTCTTCGCCAATTGCACGGGCCTTCCCAAGGATCCGCAGTATTCCTGCGCGAAGGACGTCGCCTGCATGCTCCGCACCCTGCTCAGGCATGAAAAGTATTACGAATTTTCCAAAATATGGTATGAGGACTTCCCGCACCCCGACGGCAGGACGACGCGCATCACCAATACCAACAAGCTCATCCGCTCTTATACGGGCTGCGACGGCGGCAAGACGGGCTACACCGGCGAAGCGGGCTTCTGCCTCGCGGCGACGGCAAAGCGCGGGGAGACGCGCCTCATCTCCGTCATCATCGGCGCGGACAGCTCCCAATCCCGCTTCGACGCCGTGCAGGCGATGTTAGACGACTGCTTCAACCGCTATGAGACGCGCGTCATCGTCGGGGAAGGGGAGGAGCTTGCAAAAGTCTGCGTGCGCGGAAGCACGGTAAAGGAACTTCCCGTTGCCGCCGCGCATCCGCTGAAAGTGTTTGCAAAGCGCGGCGAAAGCGGCGAGGTGACCGTCTCGGCACAGCTCTTCGGCGAACTCAAAGCGCCCGTGGAAAAGGGGAAAACCGTCGGCGTTGCGACGGCCTACCGCGACGGCGTGGAGATCGCTTCCGCCGACCTCGTCACACTCGCCGATGCGCCCAAAATGAGCTGGTGGGATGCTCTGCGCGAAACGGCGCGGCAGTGGCAATAAGCGCGCGAGAATAGAATTTTGCGAAGTACTATGCGTGACATAATATTCGGCAAAGTACCTTTCACATTGAAAAACGGCGCACCGAGTGGCGCCGTTTTTCTTGACCGAAGTCCCGAAAGGGTGCTATAATATCAGACGTTATGTACACAAGAGAGACGTTGTTTGTCAATGAAAAGGGCCATCTTTCGGTCGGCGGGGCCGACTGTGCGGACCTCGCGAAAGAGTTTTCCACGCCGCTGTATGTCTTTGACGAGGCGCATATCCGCGCCATGATGCGCGCCTTCAAGGGCGCGTTGGATGAATACGGGGGAGGCGGCCGCGTTCTCTATGCCTCCAAGGCGTTTTGCTGTGAAGCGATGTACCGCATCGCGGACGGGGAAGGGTTGGGCGCAGACGTCGTATCCGAAGGCGAACTCTACACCGCATTGCGGGCGGGTTTCCCCGCAGAGCGTCTCTATATGCACGGCAACAACAAGCTGCCGCAGGAGATACGGGCAGGGCTGGATGCGGGGATCGGCTGTTTTGTTCTGGATTCCCGCGAGGAGGCCTGCCGCATCGAGGCGGAAGCGGCCCAAAGAGGCATAAAGCAAAAGGTCCTCATCCGCATCAACCCCGGCGTGGAGGCGCACACCCACCGCTTCGTCCAAACCGCCACGCCAGATTCCAAGTTCGGATTTTCCGTTGCAAACGGCGAAGCCGCCGCAATGACCGCCTTTGTGCGCACGCTGGCGCATCTCGACCTTGCGGGGTATCACTGCCACATCGGCTCGCAGATCTTTGAACGGCGTTCCTTTGAGATCGCCGTGCAAAAGTGCGTCGCCTTCATGGCCGAGATGAAAAAATCGCAGGAACTTATCTGCCGCGAGCTGGATCTCGGCGGCGGATTCGGCATTTGGTACGCCGAGGGCGACCGCGCGCTCCCGCCGCAGGGATACCGCGAGGAACTTTCCGCCATCGGAAAGGAAGTGGAGCGGGCATGCGAGCAGGCGGGGCTTCCGCTTCCGTTTTTGCTCATGGAACCGGGGCGCGCCATCGTGGGGGAAGCAGGCCTCACGCTATATACGGTGGGTTCGGTCAAGGAGACCGCCCACAGGACCTACCTCACGGTCGACGGCGGCATGTTCGAAAATCCGCGCTATTGCCTCTATGAGGCAAAGTACACTGCGGTCCTTGCGGAACGCGCCTCGGAGGCGCCGCAGAGAACGTATGCGATCGCGGGAAAATGCTGTGAGAGCGGGGACCTCATCGGCCTCGGCTTCCGCCTTCCCGAAACCAAAGCGGGCGACCTCATCGCCGTTCTTTCGACGGGAGCCTATCATTATTCGATGGCTTCCAACTACAACAGGAACCGTATCCCGCCCGCCGTCCTCGTAAAAGACGGCAAGGCGGAATACATCATCCGCCCCCAAACGCCCGAAGATCTCGTACGCTTCGACACGATTCCCTCGCGGTTGAAGCCGTAACGGCCACAATATCTTGACGAAAGCATCGGATTTTTTTCAAAATATCCGATTTTTTCTTGCTTTTTTTTCCCATGTGCGGTATAATGTGTCATGGTATGATAGAATACGTCATCGGGTACGGCGCCGCGTTGCTTGCAAGTTTTCTCGCTGTGACCGTCGTCCTGACGCTCCACGAGTTCTCGCACGCCTTCGTTGCATACCGTTGCGGGGATCCGACCCCGAAGTTTTACGGACGTCTGACGCTCAACCCGCTCAAACACTTCGATATCGTCGGCCTTCTGTGCTTTACGCTCGTCGGGTTCGGGTGGGCAAAGCCCGTTCCCATCGACCCGCGGAACTTCCGGAAGTATCGGCAGGGGCTTTTTCTGACGGCGTCCGCAGGCATCCTGATGAACCTCTTGACGGCGTTCATCTTTTACCCGCTCTACATGGTCGTCGGGCACTATCTCCCGCAGATCCCGTATCTTTACGACTTTTTGACGGAGTTTTGCTATCTGCTGTTTGCTTACAGCCTGAGTTTCGCGGTCTTTAACCTGCTCCCGCTCTATCCGCTCGACGGCTTCCGCATCGTGGATGCGCTCGATAGGAGAAGGGGACCGGTGTTCCGCTTCCTCAGAAATTACGGGCAGTGGATCCTGCTCGGACTCGTTGCGGAGAGCTTTCTCTGCAATTTCCTCAGCAGGACGACAGGACTTTCTCTGATATCGAGTTTCGATATCCTCGGCTGGGTCATGCGGTTTGCGACGGATATTTTCGGCTGGCCGATCAAAGCATTATGGGGGTTGATCCCGTGGTAGAAATTTTAGAACAAAACGAAGAGCAGAGCGGACCTGCCGCCGAAGCGGCATCCGAAGCCGTAACGGCCGCGACCCCCGTGCAGGAAGGGAATACGGTCCCGCAGGAACAAGACGCCGCCGCGGCGAATGCGGACGGCGAGACCGTGCGCGCCGAAGAGGTGGGCGGCGAGGCTGTCCTTGCCGAAGAGGTGGGCGGCGAGACCATCCACGCCGAAGAAGTGGGTGCGCTCGACGACGTAGAACAGGAGCTTGCCCTGCGCAAGGAGCGGGCGCATGCGGCGGAATCTGCCGCGGCGCGCGAAGCGCGCATCAAGAATATCAGCGAGCGCTTCGATTCCAACGTCGATTATACCACCGTTCTCGACGGGTTCGAGGGGCCGCTCGACCTGCTCTTATACCTCATCGAGAAAGAGGATATCGAGATCAAGGATATCTTCGTCTCGCAGGTCACCGAGCAGTTCCTTGCCTATATGCGGGGGCTTCCGTACCTCGATGTGGACAAAGTCACCGATTATCTCAACATCGCCGCGACCATCCTGCGCATCAAAGCGCAGTCGCTCGTCCCCGTCGTGGGGGAAATGGCCGACTATTGGGACGATTCCGACGTCGAAGAGGACAAGCAGGAACTCATCCGCGCCATCGAAGATTACAAGCGCATCAAGGAAGAGGTGGACGAACTCAAAAAGCGCGAGACCATCGGCTACTATTTCCGCGCGCCCGACCGCGAGATCGGCGCGACCAAGACGGTATATTCGCTCGACGACCTCACGCTCGACGGCCTCGTCGAGGCGATTTCCTCCCTGCTCTTAAAGCGCGGGGAAGAGATCTATGAGGAGGACGAAGTCCGCGAGATCCCGCAGGACGAATACACCGTCGCACAAAAGATCCAATTCATCCTGTCCGTCTTTGAACAGGAGCAGGAGGTCTGCTTCGAGAAGCTCTTCACGCGGGATAGTTCGCGTTCGGAGATCGTCACGACCTTTCAGGCGCTCTTGGAGCTTTTGAAGCACCAATACCTGCGCATCCGCCAGCCCGAAGCCTTCGGGCAGATCTATATCAGTTTCAACTCGGAGTCGAGCCACGTCTGGGTCGGCGAAGAAATCGACGAATACGAATAAGGGAGTTTCAACGTGGAAAATCTGGTCAACATTGTCGAGGCGATCCTCTTTGCCTCCGGGAAGAGCATCAAACTCACGGATATCGCCGAAAAGCTCGGCGTTACCGAGGGAGAAGTGAAGGACGTCTTGGGTGTCCTCAAAGAACGCTATGGCGAGAGCGGGGGCATCCGCCTTCTCGAATTTAACAAGAAAGCCCAGCTTGGGACCAATCCCGCCTATAAAGATGCGGTCGCGGCCGTCCTCACGCCCATCCGCGAAAAGGAACTTACGCGCACCATTCTGGAATGCGCCGCCATCATCGCCTATAAGCAGCCCATCACCCGCGCCGAGATCGAACAGCTCCGCGGCGTGAGCAGCGATTACGGCGTCAACGCGCTCCTGGAACTCGGCCTCATCTATGCGTGCGGCAGAAAGGACGCCATCGGCCACCCCGTGCTGTACGCGACGACGGACGAATTTTTGAAACGCTTCAAACTGCGTTCGCTGGAAGAGCTTCCCGATTACGACGACCTCATGGAGGCCATCGCCCGTCCCGAAAGCGAACACGATAGCTATCTGTATGCGCGCGGCGAGTGGGAAGCCATCGACGCGGATTCCACGTCCACGCTCGGCGAAGATGCGGCCGAAGCCGCAGAGACCGAACCCGCGCCCGCAAAACAGGACCCCAAGGAAAAGACGGAGGGCGGATATGATATCCCCGATTTCCTCCGCGGGCTGGATGACACGGATATCGTGAAAATTACCTGATGCTTCCCGGATAGGGAACTGCATATTTTAAGCAAATTCGCGCATGATATGGTCATGGGCGAATTTTTTGTGTGGTCAACGTTTATCGGCACACTGCTCTTTTTCCTTCCCGTATTCGTGGGCTTCGATACCTATATCAACGTGCGGGAAAACAAAGCGTATTTCGCCCTGAGCGTCTTTGGACTGCGCATCATCGGGGGATACGGCGAACTCTACCGCGACGGCGCGGCCGTCCATCTGACCAAGAAGTTTGCCATCTTTCTTCCGTACGATAAGATGGGGGATACGCGCAAATACTTCGAGATCACGGACGGCTTTCAGCTCTATAAGTTTCACCAGATCGTGGAGACGGGCGGGGCGGATACCGTTTACGGCGTCCTGCTCGCGGCAATTTTGCAGGCGGGCGGAGGGGCGGCGTTTGCCTATCTGAAAACCAAGCATCCCTTCCTCTCCCTGAAAAACGGCACCGTACTCGCCGATGAGGTCTGCCTGAAACTCACGGTGGAGACCGTCACCGTATTCAACGGGCTTGTCCTGACGCTTGCGATCGCAAAAAAAACATTGGAGGCATTTCTGAATTGGATAAGAAACAAAAAGTTGACGGCATCATGGAAAAAACAGCGGAGCAACTCGTAAAACTCGTGGACGTGAACACGGTGATCGGCAAGCCCTTGTTCTCCGCGAGCGGCGCGGAGATCATTCCCTTCACCAAGGTCACCATGGGGTATCTCTCAGGCGGAGGCGAATACGGCGAAGTCAAGGCGGTCAAGGAGGATGAGAGCTTTCCATTTGCGGGCGGCGCGGGTACGGTCGTCCATATCAAACCCGCCGGCTTCCTCATCGACGAGGGCGACGGCTGCCGCGTGGTGAAGATCACCGACGATCCGCTTGACGGTATCATCGAAAAAGCGGGGGAACTCCTCGGAAAAATGGTAAAAAAGGATGAAGAAACTTAGTCTGCTGCTTGTGTTCCTCATCCTTGCGTCGCTTGTCCCCGTGCGCATCGCCGCCGCGGGAGCCGCAACGGAAGGCAGGGCAGAGTGCGTCGTCGAGGTCACATCGCGGCGCTTTTTGCACGAAAAAAACGCGGAAATGCGCCTTCCCATGGCGAGTACGACCAAGATCCTCACGGCGATCATCGTCATCGAGGACTGCGATCCTGCCGCCGTCGTGACCGTTCCCGAAGCCGCGGAGGGCGTCGAGGGGTCCAGCGTCTATCTCAAAGCGGGCGAGCAATACACCGTGGAGGATTTGCTCTACGGCCTCATGCTGCGTTCGGGCAACGACTGCGCCGTTGCGCTTGCCCTGCACCACAGCGGCAGTATCCGCGCCTTCGCGCACGAGATGACGCGGCGGGCGGAGCAGATGGGTGCCGAACACAGCCATTTCGAAAATCCGCACGGCCTGCCTTCCGTGGGGCATTTTACGACGGCGCGCGACCTTGCGCTCGTCGCGGCCTATGCGATGCAGAATGAGACCTTCCGCAAGATCGTCTCCACAAAATACTATGAGCCGCGCGGCTGGAAGAACAAGAACAAATTTCTCTCCGCCTATGAGGGGGCAAACGGCATCAAGACGGGGTTCACGACGGCCGCGGGGAGGTGCCTCGTCACGAGCGCACAGCGGCAGGGGATGACGCTCGTCTCCGTGCTTCTGAACTGCCCGCAGACGTATGAGCGCACCGAAGAACTCTTCGACGGGCTGTACGGCCAATACCAAATGACCCCGCTTCTCGACGCCTCTTCGCCCTTCGAGGGGTACGAAGTCAAGCGGAGCTTCGCCTATCCGCTCCGCGAGGAGGAACTCGCAGACATCCGCATCGAAGGCGTTACCACGATGCCGCTTCCCGAAGTGAAGGGGGAAGTTGCGGGGCAAGTGCTGATTTCCCTCGGTAATCGCTTGATTTTTTCCGAAAATTTGTATATCATGTAAGTACAAACTCTCATATGAGCATAGAAACAGAGGAGAGCAGAGTACTCTGCGTGACATAGTATGCGTATCAACAAGTTTTTGGCCGAGCAAGGCGTTGCCTCGCGGCGCGGCGCGGATGAGATCGTTGCCGCGGGAAGAGTGACCGTCAACGGAAAGACGGCGACGCTTGGGACCGAAGTGGAGGAGAGCGATACCGTCATGCTCGACGGTAAGATCCTTTCCCACAAGGTAAAATACGAATATTATATCCT
This sequence comes from uncultured Clostridia bacterium, assembly GCA_947626575.1. Classification (GTDB taxonomy): domain Bacteria; phylum Bacillota; class Clostridia; order Christensenellales; family Borkfalkiaceae; genus Gallimonas. The sequence continues at coordinate 27,153 of CANQSR010000002.1, forward strand.
CAACAAGCCCAAGGGCTGCGTCTGTACGGTCACCGACGAAAAGACGGAGCGGCCGCGCAAGACGGTGATGGAACTCTTGCCCGCGGGCGCGGGGAAGGTATTTCCCGTGGGCCGTTTGGATTACAACACGGAGGGCCTTCTCATTCTCACCAACGACGGCGAGCTTGCATACCGCCTCACCGCGCCGCAGAGTGAGATCCCCAAGACCTATCTGGTGCGCGTCGAGGGAACGATGACCGCCGTCCAGCTCAACCGCATCCGTGCGGGCGTGGAGATCGAAAAGGGCGTCGTCACCAAGAAGTGCAAGGTGAACGTCATCGAAACGGATAAGAAATACACCAAACTGCACGTCGTCCTCACCGAGGGGAAAAACCGCGAGATCAGGAGGATGTTCGAGGCCGTCGGAAAGCACGTGGACTTTTTGAAGCGCATCAAAGTGGGTGACCTCACGCTCACGGGCCTCGACCGCGGCACGTGCAGAAGGCTCACCCCCGAAGAAGTCTATTATCTTAAAAATCTATAAAATATGCCGCCCGCGCCTAAAAAGGCGCGGGCGGCTCGTTATAATGCTTCGACAGGCTCACCATGACAAATTGAAAGCGGTGATGCTTCGGCAGGCTCAGCATGACGATCGAAGCATTCTATCCGTCACCCTGAGCGAAGCCGAAGGGTCACATCAGGCAACCCATTTTCGGGTTGTTATCTTCACGTCTTTTGAAACCCTGCTTACATCGTTCTCATGAGGCCGACGACCTTGCCGATGATCATGGCGTCGCTCTCCGCATCGAGGATGAAATCAGCCATCGTTTGGTTTTCGGGGTGCAGGACCACTTTCCCTTCGCGGCGGAAAAACCGTTTGACGGTCGCGCCCTGTCCGTTGCCGTCGGGGTCGAAGAGGGCAACGACGATGTCTCCGTCGTCGGCCGTCTCCTGTTTGCGTACGATGATCTTATCTCCGTCGAAGATGCCCGCCTCGATCATGCTTTCGCCCGAAACGCGCAGCATAAAGAGTTCTTCGCCGCGAAATTCCGTCGAGGGAAGGGGATAATAGCCCTCGAAATTCTCGGCGGCAAGGATGGGCTGGCCGGCAGTGACGGTGCCGAGCAGGGGGATGCGCACCGTTCCCTCGCTCTTGACGGCCACCGCGCGCTTTTTATTCTCTGCCTTTTCAAGATATCCCATCTCTTTGAGGCGGTTGATATAGTCGTAGGCCGTCGCCGTCGATTTGATGCCGAGGTCGCGGCACATGTCACGGACGGTGGGGGGGAAGCCGTTCTCCTCCATATAGGCTTTGATATAGTCGAGCGCTTCCATCAACTTGTTTTTGTTCAGCATACCCGCACCTCCGTTTTCTATTATAGCGGACAAAAGAAAAAATTGCAAACGTTTGTTTCATATTTTGAGAAATTTTTTTTATTTTTTCTTGATTTTTTTTCCGCCGCGATACTATAATAGGAGCCGACGATTTCAGTTTCGAAGATAGCAACCCGAAAATGGGTTGCTCGGAGGCGCTTCATGGAACTCGGAAAGGAATGTGTTTTATACGACGGGAAGGAGTGCGACGGTTGCATGGAGTGCGAAGTGTGCGACCTCGATCCCTCCAAACCCTGCACCAACTGCGGCAAGTGTTTGGATATCAAAGACTATGCCGCCATCAAGATCGACAAGATCATCACCGACCCCAAAGACGCGCAGTAAGCCCTTAAAAAGAGGAAAGCCGCAGGATTCCTGCGGCTTTTTGCCTATATTTTTCCTCATTGTTTGGCGGAGAGAAGCCCGTCCACCAAATTTTGGTTGTAAGTTCTGATCTTTTCGTTGATATTCCTGTTGAAGTCCCCGTTTGCCGAGGTGACGAAGTCGCAGACGATGACGGGCATCACCTCCATCCAGCGGTCGAATGCGGGGTCCGCAAGTATCCTCGGATTGTGATCCTTGGCCTTACGGATGAGCGACCATGCGCCCACGGTTTCGGCGGCGTCCTCCAAGTTGGGAGTGGTATTGATCTGCATGACGCGGAACCCGTTGCGGTATTTATTGAAATCTGCCCGCATCTTCTCGCTCTGCTCTTGAAGGCCTTCCGCAATGGCGGAAGAATCCATGCGGTTGAACCACTTGCTGAATAGTTCTCCCGTGCGGCCCGCGGCGACCTCTCCGTAACACTTGCCTTTGTAGGCGCTCTCTTCAAAGTCGAAGAAGGCTTTGTTGCCCGCGATCGCCTTATCCTGCACGACCACGGCGACTGCGCCGCCGCGCGTCCCGCCCGCGGTGACGTCGTTGTATGTAAGCTCGCCGAGCGGGATATCGCAATAGGGGACGAAGTCGGCGAGCGTCTTACCTCCGTATCCGGCGCCGAACACGTGGGAAAGAAATTCCGAGAGCGTAGTGCCGTCGCCGTGCATCAACTGCAATTCGAGGACGGCGATCTCTCCGGGATGACCCTGTAAAAACTTCACGACATCGCCGATGTAAGTCTCGATGGGGCCGTCCAGCAGGGAATGGCTCCCATACCACACGCCGCCGCTGTAAGAACACTTGATGTGCAAAAAGCGCGCGCCCTGCATGAGCTGTTCATAGACGGTGGAGACCTGCGTCTTGGTATAGCGGTACGAAAGTCCCCACGCCCATTGATAGAGGGAAGCCCTGTCCGCATTGACCTCGCCGCTCACGCCGTTGTAGCCGTCCAAACAGCAGGTCGTCGCATCGTGCGAGCCGAGCATGGCGAGGTCCACGACGCGCGGGTCGGCCTCCGAGATCCGACCTATCCCGGAGAGGGCGGAAGAATACGTCCCGCCGCTCACTTCTCCCGCGCCGAGCAGTTTGCTCTGCGTCAGAAAGAGGACGGCAAAGAGCAATACCAACACCGCTTCGAGGATGATACAGAGGACGAGCTTTGATTTTATCTTCTTTCTGTCCATGGGCATTGAAGTTTCCCCCGCGGGGAGCGGGCATTACGGCAATTTGTTCTGCCGTATCAGGGCCGCAATGTAGGAATCGCAATTGACGTCCACGATGTTCTGCGAGTACAGAACGAGCGGAATGAGCAGCAGAACGGCAAAGAGGGGGTCGATCAAAAAGAGTACGACGGCAACCGCGATATCGATGAGCAGGATGGAGCCGAAGGCCGCGAGCTGGCTGAGTACGTTGCGGGGCGTCAGAATGTCTTTCAGGCGGAGAGTCCCGTCCCGCTGGATGAGCCACGAAGCGGTGAGCGAGATCCCGCTCGTGAGCAGGAGGATCGCAAAGAGCAGGGGAAGGCCGTACACCCTCAAAACGGCAAGCAGGCAGAGCGCCGCCACGAAGAGAACGGTCTCCGCGAGGGGGACGAGCGTATGGGCGATGATGAATTTTTTCAGACTGCCCTTCACGGTGTTCCTTCTGATGACAAAGCGCGTCGCATAGTTCGCGCAGGCGAGGCCGAAGCACAGGGTCGTCACGGCGACCGCAAAGGTCGTGTGCAGGGAGGTGAGAAACTCACCGGCGATGGCCGAGATCTGCTCTTCGAAGCCGGCAGTGGAGGCATTGAGGGTTTGGAAAAAGCCCTGCAAGGTCGTCTGCAACCATCCGCTGCTCAAAATCTGCCGCGCGACGGCGAGCAGGCTTCCGTTCCAATCGAGCTGATTCAAAGAGTAGGCGAGAAATTCGTTGACGGAAGCGGAGGATTGCTCGGCTGAGAGGTGGATGAGTTCTACGAGGTCCGCCAGCATTTTCTGCATGCTCCCCAAAACCGAGGAAACCGACCCGAAGATGGCGGCGATCATAAAGAGGTAGAAAATGCCCATGGGGACAAAGAGCAAGAGGAGATTTTTTGCAAAATTTTTCAAGGAGTTTTTGATCATGGTCTCTCCTCCCGGCGGACGGCATAGGGACGGAATTTCTCGGAATAGATCGCGGGAATGACGGCCTTTACCGACGCGCCTTCCTCGTTATACTCCACGCTCTGCTCGGTGATGAGGAGGCGGAGCGCGGAATATGCCGCCATTTGCGCATAGGGAATGAAGAGCGCCGTCACGATAAATTCATCCCGCAGCGCCGAAAAGATGCGCGCTTTCAGCTCTTCGAGGCCCATGCCCGTCTTGGCGGAAATGCGCACGCAGTCCTTGGGAAGGCGGACGTCTCCCGCAACGTCGCACTTGTTTATCACGACGAGGTAGGGGGCGTCGAAGCCGAGTTCCCGCAAGGTATCGAGGGTGGTGCGGAGCTGTAATTCGTAAGGCCCCGTGGCGTCGCAGACGATGAGGGCGAGATCGCAGTTGAGCGCGCTTTCAAGCGTGGACTTGAAGGCCTCGATGAGCGAGGTGGGGAGTTCCTGCAAAAAGCCGACCGTATCCACCATGAGAAAGGGGACTTTCTCGATCTCAAAGGCCCGCGCGGTGGGATCGAGGGTGGCGAAGAGCGCATCCTTTACGAACACGTCCGCCCCCGTCATCGCGCCCAAAAGGGTGGATTTCCCCGTGTTGGTGTAGCCGACGAGCGCGACCGTCTTGACGCGCTCCTTCTTTCTGCGCCGCGCAAGCAACGCGCGCCGCTGTTCGGTATCTTTGAGCTTGGTTTCGAGCGCATGGATGCGCGCGCGGATGTGACGGCGGTCTGTTTCCAGCTGGCTCTCGCCGGGGCCGCGCGTGCCGATGCCGCCGCCGAGACGGGAGAGCGCGCCGCCCTTGCCCTTCAAGCGCGGGTACAGATATTTGTACTGCGCAAGTTCCACTTGCAACTTGCCCTCGCTGCTCTGGGCGCGCAGCGCAAAGATATCGAGGATGAGCGCCGTACGGTCGATGACCTTCTTCCCGCCGAGCGCCTTGGAGATGTTCAGCGTCTGGGAAGGGGAGAGGTCGCCGTTGAAGAGTACGGTAAGCTCCAACCCTTCCAAACGGTCGCTCAGCTCCCGCAATTTTCCCGCGCCGATGAACGTTGCGGGATCGACCTCGCGGATGGTCTGGTAGATAGTCCCCGCATACCGTGCGCCCGCGCTTTGGATGAGCGCCACGGCCTCCTCGTGGAGGACCTTATATTGCGACCCAAAAATGGGTTGTATGACATAGACGCGCTCGCCCTCGCCCGCCTCGTCCGCAATAAGCGGCACGGAGGACGGCTGCATCAGCGTATCATAGGCATTCATTCCTCGTCCTCCCGGTGCAATTTGACGCGCCCCGCGACCTTCTTGCGGTTATCCTCGGTGATCGCGGCATAGTGCTTGCGCGTCGTATTGACGTCGCGGTGGCCGAGGACGTCGGCGACGATGTAGATATCGCCCGTCTCGCGGTAGAGGGCGGTGCCGTACGTGGAACGCAGTTTGTGCGGCGTAATATGTTTGAGCGGGGTGACGAGAAAGGCGTATTTTTTGACGAGATTTTCCACCGCGCGCACGGTGATGCGGCGGTATTGGAGGGAGAGGAAGAGGGCAGGTTCGCCCTGCGGGATCTTGGGGTCGTTCTTCTTCTGCTCCATGTAGGCCGCGAGCGCATCGGCGACTTCGTCGGAGAAGTAGAGGATGGCCTTATTGCCGCCCTTGCGGGTGACGATAAAGGAATTTGCGGAAAAATCTATGCTGTCGTTGTTCAGCCCGACGAGTTCGGAGACGCGGATGCCCGTGCCGAGAAGCAGGGTGAGGATGGCCGCATCGCGGACCTTGGTGCGCGCATGATAGCCCTCCATGTGGCGGGAGATGCCGCTGCCGAGTTCCGCCGTATCCAAAAGTTCGCTCACCTCGTCGCCTTCAAGGCGGATGATCTCCTTTTCGTGCAACTTGGGCGTCGCCACTTTGGCCGTATTGTTGACGGAAATGAGTCCCTTGTTGAAAAAGTATTTGAACATCGAGCGGACGGTGGAGAGTTTACGGGCCTTGGCGCGCTCATCGCAGGAGAGCATCTTCCCGCCGAACTCATAGCGCGAGAGATAGGAGAGGAAGATCTCGATATCCGTATCCGTGACTTCGTCGAGATGTTCGAAGGTGAAATCTCTTACGTCCGTTATCTTGCCGCGGAACTTCTTTTTCGCGAGAAAATCAAAGAAAATCCTGAGATCGTAGGCGTAATTGAGGCGCGTCAGCGTGCTTGTCCGCTGTTCGACGCCGCGGAAAAAATCCTCGCAGAAGTAGGGGAGTTCTCCGAGAAGTTCGGAAATTTTATCGAGATTGCGGTTGTTGCGGTCCTGATAGTAATCGCCGCTCTGTTTTTTACTCATGGCAACCTTATTATAACACGCAGAAGGGAAATGTGTCAATTTTACGAAGAGTTGAAGGGGGAATTTCAGAATTTATCCCGCCGCGCATGCGAATCGTAGGCGGCAATGGAGGGGGAAGGGGCCTCCGCATCCAAAACTATCCCCAAAAGCTCGTCGGCCGAGATCTTATAATAGCGGCAGAGGACGGCGATCTCCGAAGCGCACGGCTCGGATTGGCCGAGTTCCCAGCGCGCGAGAGAGGATTGGCTGATGCCCGTGAGCTTGGAGAGCGTCATCTGGGAAATACATCCGTTGGCGATGCGAAGGTCGTGCAACTTTTTTGCGAGCGGTTTCATTCGTACTCCTTATATCGGCAACCCAAATTCGGGTTGCATCGTTTCACGGTTTGAAATAGCGGCGGGAGAGCAACCCAAAAACGGGTCGCTTCTGATTTCCCGTCACGGCGGATAGACTGCTTCCGCAAGGGGGCAACCCGAAAACGGGTTGCTTGGCCGTAAAGAAAAATGTCCGCAGGGGAACATTGAAAGGAATTGGAAGCGGGAATCCCGCACGGGAGGACGGGCAAAGACCCTTTTTCCCATGCGCGATCGGCAGAGGGGACACACACTAAACTATTCGCAAAATCACGCTTTTACGAATAGTTGCGGTCAAAAAAGGGGTAAAACGGCAGATTTTCGGCCATTTTTTACTGTTTTTCTTATACTGCAAGTTTTTTCTGCATCCAAACCGTACTTTTCCGCCGCGGCGTAATTTTGCGCACGTTTTCACGCGGCCACGCGGTTTTCTGCCTTGGACTTTCCGCCGTTTTTGCGCGCGCAGGCGTCGTTTTATGGCGCATCCATGGCCGCAGAATGAAGGATTCCCCGTTCCAAAGCCGTAAAACAGCTCAGAAATAAGCCTATTATGTCAGACATACTATTTCTTTCCGAGGATGCGGAAGGTGTTCGGGCCGATCTCAGGGTCTTTTCCGACGGCCTCCCCGGTGAAGGCGTCGGTAAATCCCGGCGCGGCGAGGTGCATCTTGTACGTATTGGACGAGCGGTTGCAGCAGACGATGACGTGCGCCTTGCCGTCCGTCCGTTCAAAGACGAGGCAGCCCGCATCGGCAAACAGTTCGCGGTAAGCGCCGCTCTTGAATACCGAGGGATACAGCCCGGTGCGGATGTCGCCGAGCTTTTCATAGAAGGCGCGCAGTTCTTCGTCGATGTCGTCCCACGGGAAGCAATTGCGGCAGAACGGATCCTGATAGCCTTCCGCGCCCGCCTCGTCGCCGTAATAGATGCAGGGAACGCCGAAGAGCGTGAATTGCAGGACGGCCGCTATGCGCAAGAGCGACTTGGCGCGGATGCGCTCTTCTGAGCTGAGCCACGTGCGGGACATTTCCTCCTTGTTCGCGGGATGTTTGTTTCCGAGAACGGTGAGGATGCGCGGCGTATCGTGCGTGCCGAGAAGATTCATGAGGACGTCGAGCGTCTCCTTGGGATAATTGTCGCGAAGCATGGCGATGGTCTCGCGCAGCTGCGTGGTATTTCCCGAAAGCACAAAGTTGATGATGGCATCCTTCAAGGGATAATTCATCACGGAATCAAGTTCCGCGCCCTGCAAATATTCTCTGCGGACGTCATACGCGACCTTGTTGGACGCATCCTCCCAAACTTCCCCGATGATCAGTGCCTCAGGATCCTGCTCCTTGACGGCGCGGCGGAGCATTTTCAGAAAGAAACCGGGAAGTTCGTCGGCCACGTCGAGGCGGTAGCCCGCCGCGCCGCGCCTGAGCCACGTCTTGATCACGCCGTCCTCGCCCAAAATGAAATTTTGGTAGGAGGGCGAATTTTCGTTGACGGCGGGGAGCGTCTCAATGCCCCACCAGCAATCGTACGTATCGGGATAGCGGTGGAACTGATACCAATCCGCATACGGAGATTGCGGAGATTGATATGCGCCGACGCTGTCATAGCGGCCGAACTTGTTGAAGTAGCGGCTGTCGTCGCCCGTATGGTTGAACACGCCGTCCAAAATGATGCGTATGCCCTGCTTTTCCGCGTCCCGTACCAGCTCCGAAAAGTTTTCCTTGGTCCCCAAAAGGCTGTCGATCTCCATGTAATCGCCCGTATCGTAGCGGTGGTTGGAGTAGGCGTCGAAGATGGGATTTAAGTAGACCGAATTGACGTGCAATTTGGCAAGATAGCCGAGTTTTGTGCGGATCCCGTTCAGATTTCCGCCGAAAAAGTCGTTATTCAGCACTTTTCCGAAGTCGTTGGGGCGGAAATAGGGCTGCCCGCCCCAATCGGAGCGAAGGACCTTATAGGGCTTTACGGGATACTCTCCCGCCTTACAGAAGCGGTCGGGGAAGATCTGGTACATGACGCCGCCCTTATACCAATCCGGCGTATGATAATCCTCGCTGAAAACGGTCACCTGCCAGGCGCGGGGATACTGCGTCTGCTCGGCGCGGCGGAGCGGCCCGCGGCCCAAAAATCCCTCCGCGCCCAAATCAAAGTAATAAAAATACAGCCCCGTACGGTGAAATTTCAGAGCGACGCGGAAACAATTTCCTTCCCGCAACATCGGGAAGGAAAACTGCGTGCCGTCGTCACAGTAAAAACGGAGCGTGCAAGCGGCGCCTTCGGAGGCGCCTTCCAATAAGTATGTCTGAAATAGTACTTCGCTCCCGCACCTTACGGCGCCCTCACGGGACTTACACTGCGGGTCGAGCGGATCATAGTAAAAGCGCATTTTGCTTTATTTCACGGGTTTGATGTGCCAGATATTTTCGGCATAGTCGCGGACGCTCCTGTCGGCGGAGAAATAGCCCGCGCGGGCGATATTCATGAGCGACTTTTTGTTCCAGCTCTTCTTGTCGTTCCGATACAGATCCCCCATGCGGTTTTGCGTCTGCACATACGATTCGAAATCCGCAAGGCACATGTAGGGATCGGCCACGCGGCCGTTGCGCAGAAGGTAGTTGCCGATCTCCGCAAACGAACAGCCGTTGAAGCCCACGATGAGCGATTCGACGATGCGGCGCAAGGCGGGATCCTGATTATAATACATGCTCGAATTGTAGCCGTGGTTCCAAATCTCCTTGACTTCGTCTGCCCGAAGCCCGAAGATGAAGATGTTCTCCTCCCCTACCCGCTCGGCCATTTCCACGTTTGCGCCGTCGAGCGTACCGATGGTGAGCGCGCCGTTGATCATGAACTTCATGTTGCCCGTGCCGCTCGCTTCCTTCCCCGCAAGAGAGATCTGCTCGGAGATTTCGGAGGCGGGCATGAGCTTTTCGGACATCGTGACGTTGTAATTTTCCATGTACACGACGTTCAGCTTCTCGCGGATACGGGGATTTTTGCGGATATCCTCGGCGAGGAAGCAGATGAGCTTCATGATCTGCTTAGCCATCTCATAGCCCGCGGCCGCCTTGGCGCCGAAGATGTAGGTCTTGGGCAGAATATCGAGGTCGGGATCGTCGCGGAGCGCGTTATACTCCCCGATGATGTGGAGTACGTTGAGGAGCTGCCGCTTATATTCGTGCATACGCTTTGCCTGCACGTCAAAGACGGTATCGGGGTCGATCGCGATGCCCTGCGTCTTTTTTGCGTACTCCGCAAACTGCACTTTCTTGATATGCTTGATCTCATCGAGCCGCTTCAATACGCTTGCGTCCTTTGTGAATTTCGCAAGGCCGTTGAGTTTTTCCGCGTCCTTTGCGTAACCCGTACCGATGCAGTCATCGATGAGCGCGCAAAGTTCGGGGTTGGATTGGTTGAGCCAACGCCTGTGCGCGATGCCGTTGGTGACGTTCGTAAATTTCGCGGGCGTATAGTCATAGAAATCGCGGAAAATGCTCTCCTTGATGATCTCGCTGTGCAGGGCCGAGACGCCGTTGACCGAATTGGAGCCGACGATGCAGAGATTTGCCATGCGCACGGTGTCGTGGGAGAGGATGGCCATGCGCGAGATCTTGTTCCAATCGCCGGGGAAACGGTGCCAAAGGTCGTCGCAGAAGCGGCGGTTGATCTCCTTTAAGATGGCATGGATACGGGGAAGACGGCCCGCCACGAGGCTTTCGCTCCACGTCTCCAACGCCTCTGCGAGAACGGTGTGGTTGGTATAGGCACAGGTGGACGTCGTGATATTCCACGCCGTCTCCCAATTGAAGTAATTTTCATCCACGAGAATGCGCATGAGTTCGGGAATGGCGAGCGCGGGATGGGTATCGTTGATATGGATGGCCGCGAGTTGCGGCAACAGCGCGAGCGAGCCATAGCGGCGCTTGTGGTCGGCGACGATGCACTGCAAGGACGCGGAGACTAAGAAATATTGCTGTTTTAAGCGAAGCGATTTGCCCTCGTTGTGGTTATCGGAGGGATACAACACTTTGGAGATGAGCTGGGCATCGCTGTCGTCGCGCATGACGTCCGCATAGTTGCCCTGCGAGAAAGCCTGCATATCAAATTCCTGCACGGCGCGCGAACGCCACAGCCGCAATACGCTGACCGCCTCGGAATCCGCACCCGAAACCATCATGTCATAGGCGACGGCCTCCACTTCCTTTGCGTTATGGTAGACCGTCTCCATGCCGTGGTCCGTCCACTTCTCCTCGATCGTGCCGCCGAAGCGCACGATGAACGTCTTGTCGGTGCGCATGGTGAGCCATGCTTCCCCGCCGGGGAGCCAGATATCCGGCAGTTCGATCTGCCAGCCGTCCACGATCTTCTGCTTAAAGAGTCCGTATTGATAACAGATGGAAAACCCCATCGCAGGATAATTCTGCGTCGCAAGCCCGTCCAAAAAGCACGCGGCAAGACGGCCGAGGCCGCCGTTGCCGAGGCCGGCGTCCGGCTCCTCTTCATAGAGATCTTCGAGCGTCGTCTTGTAACGTTTGAGCGCGCCCTCCAACGCTTCCCCGATGCCGAGGTTATAGACGCTGTTTTTGAGCGACCGCCCCATCAGAAATTCCATGCAGAGATAATAGACGCGCTTTGCCCGCGCGGCCTTGGTCTTTAAGTGGAATTTTTGGCGTTTTTCGAGCATGATATCCCGCACGCTCATGACGACTGCCTTGTAGATCTGCTCGCGGCTCGCCTCTGCGGGCGCCACGCCGAAATAGCGTGAAAGTTTGCCCGCGATCAGCTCTTCCGCTTCCTGCTGTGTTAAATTTTCCATGTCTTTTTGTCCCTCTGGTGACTGCGTGACGCTTTGGGACGGCGCGCGCCGCCCAAAGCGTCCGTTTTTTTATTTCAAAAGATCAAGATACATCTGCTCGTACGACTTGGCCGACGTGGACCACGAGAAATCCGTCTCCATCGCCTTCTTGACAAGTTTTGCCCACTCCTCTTTCATCCGATACACGCCGAGCGCCTCATTGATGACATAGAGCATATCATAGGCGTCGTAATTCGAGAAGGTGAAGCCGTTTCCGCCCGCGCCGTAAGGCGTGATGCTGTCCCTGAGGCCGCCCGTTTCGCGGACGAGCGCGACGGTGCCGTAGCGGCTTGCGATCATCTGCGAAAGCCCGCACGGCTCGCTCTTGGAGGGCATGAGGAAGAGATCTGCCCCGGAATAAATTTTACGGGAGAGATCGGAATTGAAGGAGATGACGGCCACCGCCTTGCCCTGATAACGGCGGGCGAGGTCGGCAAAATATCCCTCGTACGCGGGATCCCCCGTGCCGAGCAGTACGAACTGCACGTCCTGCCGCAACACCTGCTCGATGACTTCGCGCACGAGATCCAGCCCCTTGTGGGAGACGAGGCGGGAGATCATCGCGATGACGGGCGTATTCGGCTTGACGGGAAGTCCGAGCATCTTTTGAAGTTCGGCCTTACAGACCGCCTTGTTTTCGGGATGTTCCGCGCTGTAATTGGCAAAGAGAGCGCTGTCCGTTGCGGGATCGTAATAATCGGGGTCGATGCCGTTGAGGATGCCGCAGAGCTTGAATTCGTTCCTGCGCACGATGCCGTCGAGGCCGTGGGCGTAATACGGATCCTTGATCTCGGCCGCATACGTGGGCGAGACGGTCGAGAACCGCTCGCAGCATTCGATGGCGCCCTTCATGAGGTTGATGCAACGGTCGAACTCCACGAGATATTGGTAGTGATAGGAGATCCCGAAGAGGTCTTCGAGGATATCCAGCGAATATTTGCCCTGATACTCGATGTTGTGGATGGTGAATACCGCGCGGATGAACTGATACTCCGGCCTGAAACAGTAGATGGTTTTGAGATACAGCGCGGCGAGCGCGGCCTGCCAATCGTGGCAATGCAGGATATCGGGGTAAAACCCGATGAATCCGAGGATCTCCATGACGCTGCGGCAGAAGAAGGCGAACCGTTCGCCGTCGTCGTAATAGCCATAGCATCCGGGGCGCTTGAAGTAATACTCGTTATCCACGAAGTAGAAGGTCACGTTGTCCTTTTTGTATTCGAAGATGCCGCAGTATTGGTTGCGCCACGAGAGCGGAACGAAGATGTTCCCGATGAAACGGAAATCCTTCCGGTACTCCTTGCGGATATCCTGATAGAGCGGAAGGATGACGCGCACATCGTAACGGTTGCTGCGCGCGAGCGCCTTGGAGAGCGAGCCGATGACTTCGGCAAGCCCGCCCGTCGCAATGAAGGGCGCGGCCTCCGAAGCGACGAACATGATCTTTTTCTTGGCCTCGACCTCCGCAACGGGAGCCTCCGCCTTGGGCGGTGCGGCCTTGGGAAGCGCAGTCTGCTCGATGGCGGGCGCCTCCGCGGTTTTCTTCTTGGTTTGCTTTTGGTTGGCGTTCATATTTCCCCCTCTTGACACCGTATTATTTTTGTTTGCGTTCCGCGGACCTCCCGCCGTGCGGGGGCGCGCGTTACAGCATTCTTCCCTTGGAGATGAAGTACGGCAGTTCCGCACAGCCCGCGAGCGTCCGCCTGTCGCGGATGACGACGTTCTTATCGGTGATGACGCAATCCAGCGTGACGTTCTCCCCGATGACGGTATCCTGCATGATGACGGAGTTGCGGATCATACTCCCCTTCCCCACTTTCACGCCGCGGAAGAGGATACAGTTTTCAACGGTCCCCTCGATGACGCATCCGTCGGAGACGAGCGTGTTGCGCACGATGGCCCCGTCCAAATATTTGGAAGGCGCGCTGTCGCGGACCTTGGTATAGATATCTCGGTTCCCGAACAGCTCGTCGCGGACGTTGCGGTCGAGAAGCTCCATGCTGTGGCGGTAATAATCCTCCATGGAATTGACGCCGGCATAGAATCCCTTGAACTCGTAACCGTAGATTTTGAGGGTATCCACATTCTTGGTCAGAATATCCCTGCCGAAGCTGGAAAAGCCGCGCGTGACGGCGTCCTGTATGGTCCCGATGAGAAACTCGCGGCTCATCACCATCACGTTGACGTACAGATTGTACTTCTTGCCCTTGCGGAGGTCGGCGGGATTGATTTTGAGACCCTTGACGCGGCCGGATTTTTTATCGGGTTCGAGCGTGATGAAGTAGGAAGATTCGCACGGGATCTTTTCTTCATGGTAGACCATCGTGATATCCGCCTGCTTCTCTTCGTGGAAGCGGACGATATCGGCGATATCCATGTGTGCGATGCCGTCGCAATCCGAGATGACCACATAGTCCTCTTTGCGGTGGTTCAAAAAGCCCGTGATGCTCATGAGCGCTTCGAGACGGGTAGTATAGGGCTTATCCGTCTCGTCCGAGTAGGGCGGGAGCAGGATGATGCCGCCGTCCTTGCGCGCCAGATCCCATTCTTTGCCGCTGCCGAGGTGGTCGATCAGCGATTGATAGTTGTTTTTGGTAACGATGCCGACTGTCGTGATCCCCGAATTGACCATATTGGAGAGCGCGAAGTCGATGAGACGGTATCTGCCCCCGAAGGGTACCGAGGCCATCGTGCGGTGACGGGAAAGTTCGGGAATATTCTCGTCGTGAACATTGGAAAAAATGACGCCAACGGTAGAATGTGCCATTACCTTATTCCCCCTTGTAATCCTTATCGAGTATGACGCCGCCGCGCACCTTTGCGCCCGCGGCGACCGTGATGTTTCTGCCGAGTACGGCGATCCCCGCGCCCGATGCCTTTGGCTCGCCGACGTGCGCGCCCTCGCCGATGACGACCTTTTCATCGACGACGCAGTATTCCACAACGGCTCCCCGCTTGACGACGGTCCCCGCCATGAGGACGGCGTCGCGGACGGTCGCCCCCTCCTCCACGATGACATTGGAGGCCAAAACGGAATGTTCCACGCTCCCCTCTATCTCACAGCCGAGCGCGATCATGGAATTGCCGATGGCGGCCGTCGGCCCGATGTATTCGGGCGGCGCGAGCGGATTGCGGGAATGGATCTTCCATGCGGGATCGCCCACATCGAAGCCGGGTTCGCGGCCGAGGAGGTCCATGTTGGATTCCCAGAGCGACGAGATGGTGCCGACGTCCTTCCAATACCCCTCGAAGCGGTAAGAGAACATCTTTTCTCCCGCATTCAGCATGGCGGGAAGCACGTCCTTGCCGAAATCCTTGCTCGAATTTGCATTGGCGTCGTCGGCTTCGAGATACTTATAAAGTTTTTCCGCCGTGAAGATATAGATCCCCATGGAGGCGAGATTGCTCTTGGGAACTTTGGGTTTTTCCTCGAACTCGTAAATGGACCCGTCGGGGTTGGTGTTGAGGATGCCAAAGCGGGATGCCTCCGAAAGCGGGACTTCGATGGCCGCGATGGTGCAATCCGCGCCCGTTTTCTTATGCGCGCGAAGCATCTTCGCATAGTCCATCTTATAGATATGGTCCCCTGAGAGGATTAGGATATAGTCGGGGCTGTACTTCTTCATGAAGTGCATATTTTGGTAGATCGCGTTCGCGGTCCCTTCAAACCACGATTGCTTGGTCTTGGCCTGATAGGGCGAGAGAATATGCACACCGCCGAACGCGCGGTCGAGATCCCACGGCTGGCCGTTCCCGATATACTCGTTGAGTTCGAGCGGTTCATACTGCGTGAGAACGCCGACCGTATCGATCCCCGAATTGATGCAGTTGCTGAGCGGGAAATCGATGATGCGGTATTTCGCGCCGAAAGCAACTGCGGGTTTTGCGATGTTGTTGGTGAGCGCATAGAGCCTCGAACCCTGTCCGCCCGCAAGCAGCATCGCGACGCATTCCTTCTTTCTGAGCATTTTGATCTTTACCCCCCTGAATGTATTACCTTGGTTTTTACGGCTTTACGGCCGTCATTTCCCCTGTTTGGGCTGCGCTTCGGCGTCGGGTTCGCGGATGAGATAGAGCGTCGTGAACTTGGGAACGCTGATGCGCAGAGAATATTGTTTTCCGTGGCTGGGCTTCTTCACGGCCGTCAAAGTCTTGCGCCGCATCTTCCCCTCGCCGCCGTACTTTTTATCGTCCGTGCAGAAGATCACCCTGTATTTGCCCTTGCGGTTGACGCCCATGAGGTAATCTTCGACGTCCGTACCCGAAAAGCATGACAGACATAGTACTTCGCACCCGCTCTTATCGCGGCGGATAAAGGAGACGATATTGCGGTCGGCGTCGTCGGCGGCCAGCCATTCGAAGCCTTCCCACGAATCCTCCACTTCATAGAATGCAGAAGTATTCTTGTAAAATTCATTCAGATCGCGCACGAACAGGCTGAGCTTTCCGTGCAATTCATAGTTATCGCGCAGGAAAAATTCCAGCCCTTCGTGGTAATCCCATTCCTTGAACTGCCCGTATTCATACCCCATGAAGTTCAGCTTCTTTCCGGGGTGCGCCATCATGTAGCCGAGGAAGGAGCGCACGCCCGCGAACTTTTCCTCATAATTTCCGGGCATCTTGCCTATGAGCGAGCATTTTCCGTGTACGACTTCGTCGTGCGAGATGGGAAGCACATAGTTTTCCGAGAACGCATACATCATGGAGAAGGTCAGCTTATTGTGGCTCCCCATGCGGAAGAACGGGTTGAGGGAGATATAGGACAGCATGTCGTTCATCCAGCCCATATTCCACTTGAAATTGAAGCCGAGTCCCCCCACGCTTGCGGGTTTGGTGACAAGCCCCCACGCCGTGGATTCCTCCGCGATCATGATGGCGTGCGGGAAACGCTTGAAAACGGCCTCGTTGAGCCTTCTGAGAAATGCGATGGCCTCCAAATTCTTGTTCTCGCCATAGATGTTGGGGACCCATTCCCCCGGACGCTTATCGTAATCGAGATACAGCATGGAAGCGACGGCGTCTACCCGCAGGCCGTCCACATGAAACTTATCGAAGAAATAGCATGCGCCGGAGATGAGGAAGGAGAGAACTTCGCTCCTGCCGTAATCGAAGCGGCGGGTCCCCCAGCTCTTGTGTTCCATCCTGTCCCATTGGCTGCTCTCATAGAGGGGCTGTCCGTCAAATTCATAGAGGCCGTGCGCATCCTTCGGGAAGTGCGCGGGGACCCAATCCACGATGACCCCGATGCCCGCTTTATGGAAACAGTCCACGAGGTACATGAAATCCTTGGGCGTGCCGAGGCGGGAAGTTACGGCAAAGTACCCCGTCACCTGATACCCCCACGAGCCGTCGTAGGGATATTCCGTCACGGGCATAAATTCGACGTGGGTATAGCCCATCTCCTTGACGTAACCGACGAGTTCTTTTGCAAGGTCACGGTACGAAAGGTAATTGCCGTCCGCATACCGTTTCCACGAGAGCAGATTGACCTCATAGATATTCATGGGCGACGTGAAAACGTTTCTTTGGCCGAGCGCCTTCATGTATGCCCCGTCGCCCCAGCGGTACCCTTCGAGGTCATAGAGCTTGGAGGCGGTCGCGGGCGGCGTTTCGGTATGGAAGCCGACGGGATCGGCCTTCAAGATCTCGCGGCCGTCCTGCGTGCGGATACTGTATTTATAGATATCGTACTCTTTGAGACCCGCAACGAACAGCTCGAAAGTCTCCCCGTCCACCATGCGCTGCATGACGTTGCGCGAAGCATCCCAACCGTTGAAATCCCCCACGACGGAGACCTGCACGGCGTGCGGCGCCCATACGCGGAACACATACCCAGCCTCGCCGTTTTGGCACGCCTTATGCGCGCCGAAGATCTCATAGATGCGGTCATTGTTGCCGTGATGGTAGAGGTAAAGCGGAAAATCCGTCTCGCGCCCCTCCGTCCGTTGATCCATAATCCCCCCTCCTTCGTCTTTCGCTCTGAGCCGTCCTTATTATACTATATTTTGCCGCGACTTTCAAGACCAAATCCCAAATTTTTCGCTTGAACGGGAAATTTTTTATGCAAATTTTGCCGCTTTTCCCCCGCCCCTTTCCGCGCCGCGGAAAGCCGCTTTCCGCCAAGAAAAAAGCAACCCATTTTTGGGTTGCTTTGTCTCTCTAAGGGTCGCTCAGCCGAGGATGCCGCGGATCACGGAATAGATATCGCCCGCGCCGAGGACGAGGATCAAATCGTTTGCGCCGAGGTGTTCGGGGAGCCGTTTTGCGAGCTGTGCGGGGTCCTGCACATAGCGCGCGCCCGGAATGAGACCCGCGAGCCGCACTGCGCTGCCCGCATAGTCATAGGGTTCGCGCGCCGAATAGGTGCGGTAGATGATGGGCGCCTCCGTCCGCCCCAACACTTCGACGAAATCATCGAGAAAATCGCGGGTACGGGTGTAAGTATGCGGCTGAAAGACGACGTGCACCGTCCCCGCCGTGATGCGTTCGGCCGTCTCGATGGCGGCCGCGATCTCGCGCGGATGATGGGCATAGTCGCAGATGACGGGGACGCCTTGCAGGTCGCCCACCTTCTCAAACCGCCGTTTGACGCCGCGGAAGGCTTCCAGCCCCTTTTTGATCTCACTGCCGGAAAAACCGCACAGCCGCGCCGCGGCATACGCCGCGAGCGCGTTGTAGACATGGACTTTCCCCACGGCGTTGAGGCCGATCCGCACGGTGGGCGTGCCGTTCTCCGCGACGGTGAAGGCATACCGCTCTCCCCTGCTTTGCAGTTTTTCGGCGCGCACGGCCCCCGCGTAAAGCCCGAAGCTGAGCGCATGGGGAATGGTGCGCGCGCGCACGTCGTCCGCATTGACGACGACGCGCTCCGCCTGCGAAGCGAACTGCCTGTAAGCCTCCATGAGTTCTTCGTCGCCGTGGTAGCAATCGGTATGGTCGCGGTCGCAATTGAGGATGACCGCGACGGTGCTGTGAAGGGACAGAAAACTGCGGCGGAACTCGCAGGCTTCGGTGATGAACGTCTCGCCCCCCTCGTCATGGAAATTGCCGAGGGCGAGGTCCTCTCCGCCGATATGCGCCGTAGACGGCGCGTTGTTTTCGTGAAAAATGTGGGCGAGCATACAGGTGGCGGTCGTTTTCCCGTGGCATCCCGCCACCGAGAGTACGCGCGGAAATTCCTCCGCAACGCACCCAAGAAGTTCCGCACGCGTCATCAGGCGTTTTCCCGCCCGCTGGGCTGCGTCGTATAGCGGATGCCCCGCGGAGATCGCCCCCGTAACGACCACGGTATCCTCCGCGATCTCATCTTCCCTGCCGATCACGACGGGGATCCCGCGGGCGCGCAGTTTTTTCGTAAAAAAGCTCTCGCTGTCGTCGCTTCCGCGGACGGGGATCCCCCGCCCGTGCAGGCATTCGGCCAGCGCGCTCATGCTCACGCCGCCGATTCCGAGGAAGTAAACCCCGCTCCGGACGTCCTTTCTCCCGAAAAACATACTACATATTATGTGAAATTAGGTCTGATTGTGAAATTTTTCGGAAATGGCAAAAAATTTTGCCGAAAGCTCTTGTAATTCAAAAAAGAATGTGGTAACATTGTGAACAAGAAAACATCGGGGAGGAACTTACAAATGGCAATCGACGACGTAAGAGTAAGATTGGTCCGCAAAGAAGGGATCTTACGCGCTATCGCCTCGATCACGATCGACGGATGTTTTGTCGTTCATGACATTAAAATCTTCGAACGCGACGGAGAGTGCTTCATCGGCATGCCGAGCAGAAAGACCTCGGACGGCGAGTACAAGGATATCGCGCACCCCATCAATACCGAGACCAGAACCCGCCTGCAAGACGCCATCTTGAAGCGTTACGGGGAAGTGCTTGCAGCCGAAAACGCATAAAAAGTGCAAACGAAAAACGCATCGCCGCGATGGAGATGCGTTTTTTGTTTTTCCGTTTTACTCTCTCAGGAAAGAGGCACGACGTTGACAGCGCGAAGTTTGCCGCTGTCCTTGGGGTCGGGTTCGGTTTCAAAGGAAACTTTCTGCCCTTCTTTCAGCGTGCGGAATCCCTCTGTCTGGATCGCCGAGAAGTGAACAAATACGTCGTCGCCACCCTCTTCGCACGAAATGAAGCCGTAGCCTTTTCCGTCATTGAACCATTTTACAGTTCCTACCACAATATTACCTCCTATATGTTTCGGACATGCCCCGTCCGTTTCACACATCTCTTATTATAACATCGTATCGGGGGAATGTCAATAGCTATCTCGGAAAATTTTACATTGTTTTCAAATATTTCCCGATGAAAAGCGAACTGACCGAAGTGAACCGTTCGAGTTCTTCTGGCTTTAAGGGGCGGTAGTTCATGAGCGCGAGCAGCCAGATATATTCCGCCGCGACTTTTCTCTCTTCCTCGCCCGCCTGCTTCAAAGCCTGCACGCACCCGCACGCCGTATTGACGACGAGCGTCATATCTTCGGGGGACTGCCCCATATCGTAGAAGCTGTTCATCTCGGACATTCTGCGCATGAACTCGGAGACGTTGATAATGGCGGGGACGGCCGTATTTTTGAGCTTTTCCGTCTTGACCTTCACGCCGCGCTCCTTCAAGAAGCCTTCGAAAATGGCGGCGACGTCGCTATCCTCCCCCGCCTCCTCCTTGATCTCGCCGGCGACGTCGGCATCGATGCGCATGAAGCGCACGCGGTAAGGATTCTTGTACTCGATATAACTGATGAAGTGCGGGTCGATATAGGTATCGCAGAGGATGGCGTCCAGCCCCGCTTCCTTGAACATCGAGATATACTGCGCCTGTTTATCCACGTCGGAGACGTAATAGGCAGTCTTGGGTTCGGTTTTCTCTTTGTCCTCTTCCTTGGGTTCCTCGCCGAAATAACTTTCGAGCGGGCGGTACTCCCCTGCGAGATTCTTATAGATGATGATGGAGGAGACCTTTTTATAGAACGCCTCGTCCTTGATGGCGCCGAACTTCACGAACGTGGCAAGGTCGGGCCAGCAGGCTTCGTATTTTTCACGGTCGTTTTTATAGAGCGCGTTCAGCTTATCCGCGACCTTCTTGACGATGTGGCCCGCGATCTTCTGCACCTGCTTATCGTTTTGCAGGAAGGACCGCGAAACGTTGAGCGGGATATCGGGGCAGTCGATGACGCCGTTCAGAAGCATCAGAAATTCGGGGATCACTTCCTTGATGTTGTCGGCAACATACACCTGGTTGCAGTATAATTTGACTTGCCCGCGTTCGAGTTCCACCTTTTTGCGTACTTTGGGGAAGTAGAGGATGCCCTTCAAGCGGAAGGGATACTCCATATTCAGATGGATCCAAAAGAGCGGCTCGCTGTAATCGCGGAAGGTATCGCGGTAAAAGGTCTTGTATTCCTCATCCGTGCAGTCCTTCGGCTGTTTGGTATAGAGCGGCGCCGTCGTGTTGACGGGCTTATCCTCTTCACTCCCCTTGGGATCCAGATAGATCTCATAGGGCATGAACGAACAATATTTTTCGAGAAGGCCGCGCACTGTGCTTTCCTTGGAGAACTCCTTCTCCTCCTTCGCAAGGTGCATCACGATTTTCGTCCCGCGCGTCTCTTTGTCGCAGTCGCCGATGGTGTAAGTACTCTCGCCGTCCGATTCCCAATGCACGCCCGCGGCGCCCGCCTGATAGGACTTCGTAAAGATCTCGATGCGCTCCGAGACCATGTAAGCAGAATAGAAACCGAGGCCGAAATGCCCGATGATCCCCTCTCCGCCCGCTTTTTCATATTTTTCGAGGAAGTCGGCCGCCCCCGAAAAGGCGATGCGGGTGATGTATTTTTCCACCTCTTCTTCGGTCATGCCGATGCCGTTATCCTCAACGGTGAGCGTATTCTCCTTTTCATCTGCCGTGACGGTGATGCGGTAGGCGCCGTCCCCCTCCGCCTCGCCCATCGAGACGAGTTTCGCGTGCTTGGTGATGGCGTCCGACGCATTGGCCACGATCTCGCGGAGAAAAATATCCTTCTCGGAATACAGCCACTTTTTAATGATCGGCATCATGTTTTCACTTGAAATGCTGATATTGCCCTGCCTTTCCATATGTATATCTCCTTTTTGCTTTCCTTTATATATACCCGCCCCGCGGAAAAGAAAAACGCGCGGAAGGGATTTCGCGGAAATTTTTTCCGCAAGAGAAAGGGCGGGTCCTGCGGCCCGCCCGTTTTCTTTTCAAGAATTATTTGTTTTCGTCGTTTTTGAGAAGCTCGGAGATGGAAGCGCCGAAGTCGCCGCCCTCCGTCCATTCTCTGTACTCATCCTCTTCCACGTACGACTGCGCGGTGCGGCGGCTCTTCTTGCCTCCGCGTTCCCTTCTGCCGCCGGCGGGCTGCTGATCCTCGCGCTCAGGGCGGGGTTCAAACTCCGGACGGGGTTGAAGCGCCTTGATGGAGAGCGTGATCTTTCTCTCCGCGGGATTGAACCCGATGATCTTCGCATCGACTTCTTCTCCGATGGTCAGCGCGGAAGTGGGATTTTCAAGCCACTCGTGGGTGATCTGCGAAACATGGACGAGACCGTCGATGCCGCGCTCCACTTCGACGAATGCACCGAAGGGAACGATCCTCACGACGCGGCCGTGGACGATATCGCCCTCGGCATATTTCTCGGCGGCGAGATCCCAAGGCTGGGGCTGCAACTGCTTGTAGCCGATGGAGACCTTCTTGTTCTCGCGGTCGATCTTCAAGATCTGGAACTGATAGCGCTTGCCTATTTCAAGGACGTCGGTCACTTCTTTCACGCCCGTCCAGCTCAGATCGGAAATGTGCGCAAGGCAATCGAACCCGTTGACGGAGACGAAGGCGCCGAAACTCGTGACGCGCTCCACCTTGCCCTCAACGATGTCGCCGACCTGGATGGAGGAGAAGAAGCTCTCTTCCTTGGCCGCCTTCGCGGCTTCGCGGGCGACTTTCTCCTCTTCGAGAACGACGCGCTGGGAGGCGATGATCTCCTTTCTGCGCTCCTTGCGGATCTCGATCAGGCGGAGACGCAGGGTCTTGCCCTTATATTTTTCGAGGTCGGATACGTAACCGATCCGAATCTCTCTTCTGGGAACGAAGACGGGATAGGTGCCGAGTTCGGCGGTGAGGCCGCCCTTGTTGGTACCCGTGCAGACCACCGAGAACTCCTTGCCGGCTTCGATATCGGCGAGCATGGCTTCCTCTTCCTTCAATTTCTTGACGAGCTTCTGGGAGAGCTGGGTGGGCTTCACGCCGACGACCATGACTTCGATCTCTTCCCCGTTTTTCGCCTTTTCTTCATATGCTTCGCGGCTGTACTCTTCGCAATCGAGTTCCGTCTTGGGGATCCTGTTTTCGAGTTTCCCCGATCCGGAGACGAAGATCTCTTCATCGGTAGCGGAGACGATGCGGACCTTGATGATCTGGCCCTTCTTATAGCGCTCCTCCTTATCGATGTCGTCCATGATTTTTTCCATGGCCGACTTGGGCGCTTCGGACTCCGCCGCACTCTCAGTTGCCGGAGCAACTTCTTCCGCTTTGACTTCTTCCACGGGCGCTTCGGGCGCGACTTCGGCATTCGCCGTTTCGGGAATAGTCTCTTGTACTTCCGCGTTGTTTTCTGCCATCTTGAAAAGAACCTCCTGGGTCAGCCATTCGGGAGTACTCGCTCCCGCGATCACGCCGACTCTCTCAAAATTTTTCAATTTTTCATATTCGAATGCCTCCGCCCTCGCCACCGTAAAGACGGGTCTATCGAGAGCTTTGGCAATTTCGCCGAGACGCTTCGTGTTGCCGCTGTTCGCACCCCCGATCACGACGACGGCGTCGCACGACGCGGCAATACGGGCAGCTTCCTGCTGCCTCTTGACAGTAGTATAACAAATTGTCGGAAAAATAACAAGTGTTTTCGGGGTAACTTTTTTAAGATTTTCCGCAATTTTGCAAAAATATTGCCTTGAAAGGGTGGTTTGGGCCACCAAAGCAACATCTTTTCCCGCCGCGAAGGAGAAATCTTCATCGGGACCGCCCACGACGCGCACCTCGCCGGGGCAACAGCCGACGAGTCCTTTCACTTCGGGATGCTCGCGGCTGCCCGCAATGACGACGAGCCGCGACTTCCCCTCCCTGCGCACGATATCCTGCGTGCGGCGCACGAACGGGCAAGTGCAGTCGACGATGTGCAGGCCGCGTGCGCGGCAACGGGCCATGACGTCCTCCCCCACGCCGTGGGAACGGATGAGGACGGTCGCCCCTTGGGGGATCTCCTCAGGCTCTTCCGCCGTGACGATGCCGCGTGCGGCGATCTGCTCGTTCACCGTTTCGTTGTGGATGAGTTCGCCGAGGAGATAGGTATTGGCGGGATCGAGCGAAAACGCGGTATCGACGGCCGCCTTCACGCCCGCACAGAAACCGCGGCCGCTTGCTACGATCACTTTCATGCTTTGTTCTTTTTGCGCTTCCCGCGCGAAGCGCGGAACTCCGCGCGCATGTCATAGAGCTTTTGGCGGAGTTTTTCATCGGCCTCTTCATAGTCCGAAGGCGTGAGCTTGCGGCCGTAATACTCGGAAAGTTCGAAGGGTTCGCCGAATACCACGTGGGTGATATGAAAGAGGTGCGGCCTGTTGCAGATGACGAAGGGTACGATGGGCGAACGCGTCTTGATGGCGAGCAGCGCCGCCCCGCCGTGGAAGGGAAGAAAGTCGTCGCCGCCCGTCTTGTTGCGCGTACCTTCGGGGAAAAGGCTGAGTTTTTCGCCGTTTTTCAGGACTTTGATGGACTCCATGACGGTGCGCACGTCCGCGCCGTCGCGCATGGCCCCGATCGCCCCCATGCGGCTTCCCCAATAGCTTAAAACGGGAGCTTCGAGAATAGACTGCTTCGCGAGATAGTGGATACCCTCCCGCGTCGTGCGGGCGGGATAAAAGATATCATAGATACAGTAATGGTTGCCGAAATAGATACAGGCGCCCTTGCCCACTTTCGTATGCCCGTGTAATTTATACGGATAGAAGATGAAGTGGACGGGATAGAGCAAAAAGCGCAGAAAATTCATGAAGCGGTTGATATGATACCCCTTCTTGTTGGCGGGGATGAGCCGCACGTGCTGATTGCGCGCGGCGCGCTTTTGGCGCACTTTTTCCTTCCGCAGGGCCTTTTTTTCGGCGTGGGAGAGCTTTTTTTCTGCCCCGCCCGCCTTATCCGCCTCTTGCTCAGGCACAGCTTTTTGACCGTTCTCTTCCATTATATTTTCTCCTGCATCGCACGCTTGATGAATGCGACCGCTTCCTCTATGGTCATATCCGAAGTATCCACGAGAACGGCGTCCTCCGCCATTCTGAGCGGCGCCACGGCGCGGGTGGAATCCTGTTCGTCGCGGCGCAGGATCTCTTCCTTCAATTCGTTGAGATCCACGGTCTCACCCTTTGCCGCAAGCTCGTCAAAGCGGCGTTGGGCGCGGATCTCAGGCCTTGCGGTGAGGAAAAATTTGAAGTCGGCGTCTGGCAGAACAAAGGTGCCGATGTCCCGCCCGTCGAGGACGCAACTCATGCGCCCCGCGATCTCACGCTGCTTTTCCATCATGTGCATCCGCACGCTCGGATGCTTGGAGATGGCAGACGCGGCCATGGAGACATCGTTCCTGCGGATCTCCTCGGAGACGTCGCGCCCGCCGAGAAGCGTCCTCTGGACGCCGTCCGTATAGACGACTTCCAGCTTGACGCCGCGCATCAGGTCGGCCACGGCGATCTCATCGGAAACATCTACCCCCGCTTGGAGCGCGGCGAGCGCGCAGGCGCGGTACATCGCCCCCGTATCGAGGTGCAAAATATGGTAATCGCGCGCGAGAAGTTTGGCCACGGTGGATTTCCCGCTCCCGGCGGGTCCGTCGATGGCGATATTGTAGACGGACGCAACGTCCCTGCGGAGTACTTTCGCCCCGCGCAGGTAGACGTGGTGCGGCGTCATGTCCTTTTCGACAAAGAGCATGGCGCGGATGCAGAGCGGAAGCCCGCCTTCGATATCCGGCTCCTGCGCCGAGAAGAGCGAACAGCTCTCGAACCCGGCTTCGCGCGCGGCCTTGGCGGGATAGTATGCGTGGATATCCGACGTCGAGGAAAAGACGATGCTCATGATCTCGTCGCGCAGAAGCAGGTTCCTGTTCTCGATCTGCTCCAACAGCTCTTTGACCGCCTGGCGGATCTCCTCTTTCTCGTCATGCGCGATGGTCGTCGCGCCGCGGATAACTACCATTGTTTCACCTCCCGTTTCCCATCCTATATTATAACGCGCCGAAGGGACCGTTGTCAACATTTTGCGCGGAAATCAAGTATTTACGGCAATAGTATGTCTCGCATAATACTTTGCAAAACCGTCTATTCTACCCCTTTTCCCGCGAGATAGCCCGTGGAAAAGGCAATTTGCAGGTTAAACCCGCCCGTAAAGGCGTCCGCATCCAACACTTCCCCCGCGAAGAACAATCCGCGCACGATCTTCGACTGCATCGTCTTAGGGTCGACTTCTTTTAGGTCCACCCCGCCCGAAGTAATCACGGCCTCCTCGAAGCCGCGCAATTTTTTCAGTTTCAGCGGGAAGGCTTTGAGCGCGGCGATGAGCCGCATGCGCTCCTCCTGCGTGACGGCGTTGGCCTGCTTTTCGGCACGGATCCCCGCGGCCCGCAAGACGAGCATGGCGAGCTGTGCGGGCAGAAGTCCCC
The DNA here is from genome assembly GCA_947626575.1 of uncultured Clostridia bacterium. Taxonomy (GTDB): domain Bacteria; phylum Bacillota; class Clostridia; order Christensenellales; family Borkfalkiaceae; genus Gallimonas. Next base: position 53,255 of record CANQSR010000002.1, read on the forward strand.
GCATGACGTTCTTCATCTGCTCGTTGGCGCGCTCCGAAAAATCTCTCAGCAGCCGCTCGCCGAGCTTCTTCTCATCGAGGGCGGGCTTAAAGTCCAACGTGCAGACGGTTTGTTGCGGCGTATCCCGCGATAAAAGCGCGGAAAGCGTCAGAATGAGCGGCCCCGAAACGCCGTAATGCGTAAACAGGAGTTCGCCCTGTTCGCTGAAAAGGAGCTTTCCGCCCCGTTTTGCGGTCAGCACGCAGTTCTTGACGGAGATGCCCTGCGCCGCGGAGACGCCCTCCGCCTCGATGCCCACGAGCGAAGGCGTGCACGGGGTGAGCGTGTGGCCGAGCGCGGCCGCAAAGCGGTAGCCGTCCCCCGTCGAACCCGTCGAGGGATAGGAAAGCCCGCCCGTCGCGAGAACGACGTTGTCCGCGGGTAAAAATTCCGTCTCCGTCCGCACGCCCTGCACCCTTCCGCCCTCCGCGGCGATCTCCGTCACGGCGGTATTCAGGCGAAAACTTACGCCGCTTGCGCGGCACGCGCGTTCCAGCGTCTTTGTCACGTCGCTCGCATGGTCGGAGACGGGAAACACGCGGCTGCCCCGCTCCACTTTGAGCGCGAGGCCGTGTTCCTCAAAGAAGCGCATGGTCTCGGCGGGCGGGAAACGGTAAATAGCGCCCGTCAGAAATTTCCCTCCGCGGACGACGTTTTGCAGAAATTCATCGGGCGGGCAGTCATTGGTGAGGTTGCACCGTCCCTTGCCCGTGATGTAGATCTTCTTGCCGAGTTTTTCGTTTTTTTCGAGCAAGAGGACTTCATGCCCGCCGCTTGCGGCGGCGTATGCCGCCATCAGCCCTGCGGCTCCCCCGCCGATAATGATCTTACGCATAATCAACACACAATGACACCCCGCCATGCCGTACTTTACGTCTCGGTGCGGGCGGGGTGTTCCAATCACGCTTTATACGGGGTAGACGCCCGTCTTTGCAAGGTCTGCGTCAACGCCCTCGTTTTTCGCCTTTCTCCACTTGAAAAAGTTTTCGGCGACTTCGGGGAAGGAGGCATACGAAAGCACGTCCTCCTCCTGTGTATAATACCCTTTTCCGATGAGTTCGGCTTTGAGCTTTTCGTATTCGGGGGCAAGGTCATCGGCGGGGCGGTATGTGATGCGCTTTTCGCCTTTCAGGATCTTCTCCGCAACTTCCTCGTTGATGGGCATGGGTACGCGCCCGTACTTGCCCGCGAAGAGATCGCGCGTCTCCTTTGTGACCATCTTGTACCGTTCGCCCATGACGACGTTCATCACGGCCTGCGTGCCGACGATCTGCGAGGAGGGCGTGACGAGCGGCGGATAGCCGCAATCCCTGCGGACATTGGGGACTTCGGCAAGCACTTCCATGAGTTTATCCTCTTTGCCCGCCTTTTTGAGCTGGTTCATGAGGTTGGAGAGCATGCCGCCGGGGACCTGATAGATGAGCGTGTTGACGTCCACCTGCCGCACTTTGGGGTTGAGCGACCCCTCTTTTTCGAGTTCCGCCGCAACTTTCTTGAAATGGTTGACGATGGGAATGAGCTTTTCGAGGTCTATGCCCGTATCATACTCCGTGCCTTTGAGCGTTGCGACGAGCGGTTCGGTGGCGGGCTGGGAAGTTCCGTTGCCGAGGGGCGAGAGCGCGGTATCCACGATATCCACCCCCGCGCGGATGGCCATGAGGTTGACCATATCGCCCGTTCCCGTGGTGTTGTGCGTGTGCAGATGGATCTTGGTCTCAGGGCGGAGCGCCGCTCTCAACGCCTTCACGAGTTCGTAAGCATCGAAGGGAAGGAGCAGGTTCGCCATATCCTTGATACAGATGTTGTCCGCGCCCATGCTCTCATACGTCTTGGCGAGGTTGACGAAATAATCCATCGTATAGACAGGCCCCGACGTATAGGAAATAGCCGCCTCGCAGATGCCGCGCTTGGGATCGGTGGCGCGGAGCTGACCGCCGTACTTCTTGATGGCCTTCATCGAGGCTTCGAGATTGCGCGGGTCGTTGAGCGCATCGAACACGCGGATGACGCCGACGCCGTTTTCAAAGCATTTCTCGACGAGCTTATCTACAAGGTCGTCCGCATAGTTGCGGTAGCCGAGAAGGTTCTGCCCCCTTAGAAGCATCTGGATGGGCGTCTTTTTGAGATACTTGCGCAACGTTCTGAGGCGCTCCCACGGGTCCTCGTTCAAAAAGCGCATACACGTATCGAAGGTCGCGCCGCCCCATCCTTCGAGGGAGTAGTAGCCGATCTCGTCAAGCTGTCCGAGGACGGGGAGCATCTGTTCCGTGCGCATGCGCGTTGCCGCGTGCGATTGGTGCGCATCGCGCAAAATGGTATCCATGATCAAAACTTTTGCCATGATAATTCTCCTTTATCAGCCGCCGAAGCACGCGAGCAACATCCCCGCGGCAAGAGCCGAACCGATGACGCCCGCAACATTGGGGCCCATCGCGTGCATCAGGAGGTGGTTGGAAGGGTCGGTCTCCCTCCCCACGTCCTCCGAGATCCGCGCCGCCATGGGAACAGCCGAAACGCCCGCCGAACCGATGAGCGGATTGATCTGTCCCTTGGTAAGTTTGCACATCACCTTTGCGGTGAGAAGCCCGCCTACGGTGCCGCATACAAACGCGGTCACGCCGATGAGCAGGATATAGATGGTTTGAAGCGAGAGGAAGATCTCCCCCTTCGCCTTGCATCCCACGGCAATGCCGAGGAAGATGGTGACGGTGTTGATGAGTCCGTTCTGCGCCTGCGAAGAGAGCCTTTCCACAACGCCGGATTCGCGGAAGAGATTGCCGAGCATCAGCATACCGAGAAGCGGGATGGCATCGGGCAGCAGGATGCCGACGACGAGCGTGACGACGATGGGAAAGATGACTTTTTCGGCCTTGGAGACGCGGCGGAGCGGCTTCATGCGGATGGCGCGCTCTTTCCTCGTCGTGAGCAGCCGCATGATCGGCTTCTGGATGACGGGGATGAGCGCCATATACGAATAGGCCGCGATGGCGATCGTCGGGACGAGGTTTTCGGCCAACATCTTGGCGACATAGATGGCCGTCGGCCCGTCGGCGCCGCCGATGATGGCAATGGCCGCCGCTTCCGCACCCGTAAATCCGAGCAGAACGGCGCCCATGAGCGCGATGAAGATGCCGAGCTGTGCGCCCGCGCCGATCAGCATGCTCTTGGGATTGGCGATGAGCGGGCCGAAATCCGTCATCGCGCCGATGCCGAGGAAGATGAGCGGCGGGTAGATGACCTTATCCACGCCGTAATAGAGATACCACAAAAGGCCCCTCTCGGTCACAGCTTCATAAGTCTCGCTTAGGATGACGGAATTGCTCGCAAACGTCGTAACGCCGTTTGCTACCGTTCCTTGAATATATCCGTAAAGGGAATAGAGTTCGGAAAATTGCGCCTGCGGCATGACGGAAACAGTACCCGCTTGCAATGCCTCGAAACCCGCATAGTATTCAACCATGCCGTTTCCGAGCGCAAGACCTGTTTCCCGCACATAGATATAGACATCCTCCGCGCCGTGAAGGGCATAGACGCCGACGTATTCCGCATCGCCCTTTATCCCTATCGAATAGTTGAGATCGGGTGAATGTTTGCCCCACAGGACCCTTTCCGCTCCGGGGATGTTGATGAGGAACATGCCGAAGGCAATGGGAAGGAGCAACATCGGCTCATACTTCTTGACAACGGCAAGATAGAACAGCACAAAGGAAATGAGCAGCATCACATAGTTTTGCCACGTCCCCTGCGAAAGCCCCATCGAACTCCATAGATTGGAGAAGATCCCTCCAAAATCAATGAGTAAGTTTGTCTGCATAGTCCTCTCCGCTTACGAAATGACGGCAAGCACGGCGTCCGATTCCACGTTTGCGCCCTTGGTGACGCGGAAGGAAACGACCCCGTCGCAGGGAGCGGTGATATCGTTATCCATCTTCAACGCTTCGAGAACGAGAATGGGCTGGTCCTTCTTGACGGACGCCCCCTCCGCAACGAGCAGATTCTTGACGAGGCCGGGGAAGGGCGTAAGCACTTTGGCGCCCTTTTCGTCGGAAGCAACGGCCTTGGGCGCGGTCTTGGGGGCCTCCTGTTGCACTGCCGCGGGGATGACGGACGGGGCGCCGCCCACTTCCTCTACCCCCACTTCGTAACGTTTTCCGTCAACGGTGATGATAAAATTGCGCATATATTTCTCCTTGTTGTCCGATTAAATTTTCCTGATACGTCTTACGACAAATTCGCACCTGTGCCGCTCCTGTTCGAGACAGACAGAGATCGCCGCCGTGATCGCGGCAACGACTTCGGGCGGGATGCCCTCTTCGGAAGCGGGCGCGGGTTGCGGCGCGGCGGGCGGCGGCACGGGCGCAGCCTGCTTCTTCGCGCGTCCCTCGCGGCGCGCCTCCGCTTTGGTCATGAGAAAGCCGGCTAAATAGATGATGGCGATGAGGAGCGCGATACCGACAAAGACGAATAAAAATCCGAAAACGGCGTAAAACGCCCCCTCTCCGGGATTGAGTTTGAACCAACCGTCGAGCAATAACATATCCATGGCTTATTTCAGCGTCTCCAATGCCGCGATCAGATACTGTTTTAAGAACTGCGGTTCGACGACGTCGTCGAGATACCCGCCGCGCGCCGCGTTGAAGGGATCGGCGTTCGCATCCGCATACACCTCGCACGCGCCCCGCTCGCCGAGTTCGATCTCCGCACCCGCCTGATCTTCGAAGAGCGAGATCTTTGCCGTGGCGAGCGCAAACGTATAATCGAAACCGGCGGACTTCGCCGCAAACAGACTGTAAGCAAGCCCGACGGCGCGGCCCGTTACGGCGGCTACTTTGGCCGTGGTGACGGCATCGAGCGTATTGAGGTACTCGGAGATCTCCTTCAAGAGCGCGCTGTCTGCGGCGGCGCGCGTTGCCTCTATGCCGGCCGAATCCACCAACGTGACGAAGGGCAGGCCGTAACAGCAGGCAAATTCCGCAAACGACCTGATCTTTTTGACCGTCCCCTCCGTGAGCTTGGCGTCGTCAAAGACGACTGCCGCCACGGCGATCCCGCCGATGCGGCCCAAAACCGTTTTCACCTCAGGATAGGACTGTGCGCCGAGTTCGATCTTTTCCTCGAAGAGCGCCATCAATGCCTGCGCGCCGGCGTTTTCGTTGAGCGGTGGAAGGGGTTCGTTGAGGTCGGCCTCGGTCTCGGCGACCTTGACGAGGTCGCAGATGCGCAAGATCTTGGAAGCCGCATCGCGCATATCCGCCGCTTGGACGGCGGGAAGCGCCGTATGGCCGAGCGCCGCAAAGCCGCCCACCTCGGCGGGTTTCAGATTTTTGCCCTCCTTGGCGGAGAGGACGAGGGGCGAATTGGGACACAGCACGCCGTCCTTTGAGAACAAAACCACGTCGCAGATAGAGGCGAGCGCCGCACTGCTGCCGTAAACGTCGCCGTCCACGATGGCAAACTGCAACACGCTCCCTTTGAGGGCCGTTGCCTTGCGAAGCAGGGCCGCGATCCCTTCGAGAACGTGTACGCCCTCGCCGACGCGGACGCCGTGGGAATGCAGAAGATAGATGACGGGCGTATTCTGTTTTTCGGCGGCATCCAACGCCTTTACGATCTTTTCACAGCCCGCCTTCGTGAGTCCGCCGTCGAATTGCGCATAGTTCTGCGCAACAATATAAAAGGGATACCCGCCGACCGTGGCAAAGCCCGTGACGATCCCCTCTCCGTTCGCATCCTCGCCGAAAAAGGTCGTGGAAAAAGTAAATGCGGCAAGCTCGACAAAGCTATCCTCGTCCACGAGGGCGGCGATGCGCGCGCGTACCTCTTTTCCTGCGGCCTTCAAGGCCTCTCTTCTTTCTTTCAGCAACTGTATTTTGTCCATTTTTACCTCGTTCCGATAAAAAATACCAACTTCTACCGAATATCATTATACACGCATCTTGCGGAAAATGCAAGCGCAATTCACAAGTTTTTCCGGGCGTTTTTCATGTATATACGGGAAAGCCGCACGGCGTAAAAAAACCGCAGGTCTACTGCGGTTTGGGCGGCGGGTCCTCCTCTTTCTTCTTCACGCCCTTGGAGACGATGGCGCCGTCGGGGCCGACAACTTCCAACGTAAATTCATCCTTTTCCTTCTTCTGTTCCACGCGCGCCTCGCGGTGGAATTTCTTCTCGAACCACGCGAGGATCGCATCCGATTTCTTATAGAGGAACACAAACAGCACGGCGACCAACACGATGAGTACGGCCCACACGGCGATCCCCCACGGCGTATTGAAGGGGATGAGGGTGATGGAATAGCTCGTCGTGAAAATGGCAAGGATGCGCGAAATGACGATGACGGCGAGGAAATACCAGAGCGACATCGAGGACATCCCCGCGACGAAGCAGAGGACGTCGTCTGGAAAGACGGGAAGCAGGAACATGGCGGTGAACAGAAGTTTATCCTTGCCCTTGATCTTTTTCAGCCATTTTTCCAGCGTCTCCTTCCCGATCAGCCATGCAACGACGCGCGCCCCCGCGTATCTGCCCACCAGGAAGGCGACCAGCGAGCCGACGACGATGCCGAGCAAGCTCAGAAGGCTCCCCGTGAGCGGGCCGAAGAGCGCTGCCCCCGCGACGACCGTCACCGTACTCGGAATGGGCAAAATGACCACCTGCAAGAACTGCAAGGCCGTGAATACGACGCCCATCCAGCCGCCCGCCCGCTCCAAATAGGCTTTGAGCTGTTCCTCATCCCGCGCGATCTCCATAAATCCCGTCGCGAGGAGCGCATAAAACACGCCTTCGAAGAAGATGACCGTCACATAGAGGGTGATGCATCCCTTATAGAGGGTCTCCCTGCGGGCGATGTAGGCATAGATATCCACGGCGGCAAGCGCGGCATTCAAAACGCTCCCCCCTGCCAACGCCAAAATATACAACCACTGCGGCCAACTTTCGCGGAAGTATGCGAGACATAGTACCAACAATACTTCCGTCAGGGCCGTTGCGGCCGCAAGAAGCGCATAGTGCGCGACGGCAAACCATATTCTGTTTTTTCCGTTTGCGTCAGACATATCCACAATATAGTATATACCCGGCCCGCGGGAATTATTTAAGCGTCGCCGGAGGGCGTCGGCTTGGGGACGGCGGCGCGGGCGAGTTCGTCGCAACGGTTGTTCAGCTCGTTATCCGCATGCCCCTTTACCTTATGGAAGCTCACCTTATGGATGCGCGTGAGGGCAAGGAGCCGCTTCCAAAGCTCCTCGTTGAGGACGGGCTTACGGTCGGCCTTTTTCCAGCCGCCCTGCTCCCAAGCGTAGACCCAGCCCTCTTCGAATGCACGCACGGTGTAGGCGGAGTCGGAATAGACGGCAACTTCGCAGGGATATTTGAGCCGTTCAAGACCCATGATGACGGCCATGAGTTCCATGCGGTTGTTGGTCGTTTCGGCTTCGCCGCCGGAGAGTTCGAGGCGGTGTTCCCCATAGAGGAGAACGCACCCCCACCCTCCCGCACCGGGATTGCCCGAACAGGCGCCGTCGGTATAGAGCGTAACTTGTTTCATAGTTTCCTCATGGCATATTTTACCAAACCCGCCGCGGGAAGTCAAGTGTTCGCGCCGTCCTGCGGCGAAAAGCACGCTTCTTCAAAGAAATGCCGCAGATAATCTTTCATGAACTCCGTCCGTTCGCGGGCGATCGCCTTGGAACTTTGAAAATTCATCATATCTGCGAGCTTGAACAGTTTATCGTAAAAATGTTTTACCGAACATTCGCCGTCGGGGACATAGATCTTCCTGCCCTTGCTTCCCCCGTAAGAAAAGGCGCGCGCGATCCCGATGGCGCCGAGCGCATCGAGACGGTCGGCGTCCTGTACGATCTTCCCCTCCGTGCTGTGCGGTACCTTTCCCTTCGAGAAGGAAATATTTTCCACGCCGTCGAGTACAACTTCCGCCTGCGCCCCGCCGACGCCGTACTTCTCCAAGAGCCGCGCCGCACGGCCGCCTTCGGGGTCCACTTTGCGGTCGTCAACGTCATGCAAGAGCGCGATCAGCCTGACCGTATCGGGGTCGGCGCCGAGTTCCCCCGCAAGGGCGAGGGACATGCGGACTACCCGCCCGACGTGGCTGAAATCATGCGCCGCGTCGGCCCTATCCATCAGAGTTTGTACATCTTTTTGCAAATTTGCGAAATCAATTTCTCTCATACTCCATTCTCCTTCGCGTTCTTCTCTTCAATAAAACATGAGAAAAGCGCACCCATGGCAGGGGAGACGCGCCTTTTGTCCCAAAAAAATCCGTCCTGCCCTTTCGGCATCATGCTCTTTGCGCGGATTTTTTCGGGAACCCTCGTTCCTTTCGATCCGCGTCTGACCGCTTACCAAAAAACAACCCGCACAGGCGGGTTGTTTTTTGGCAGGGGAGACGCGACTCGAACACGCAACAGACGGTTTTGGAGACCGTTGCTCTACCATTGAACTACTCCCCTGTGCATTGTTATTATAAACCTTATTCCGGCACGCGTCAAGAAGTTTTGACCAAATTTCCGTAATTTTTTAATCGTGATGTCCTTCGGGATGGATGATGTGCGCGCCCTTGATATCCATCTCCGAAAGACGCTCGTCTTTGAGGACCGTCGCGCGCTTGATCGCCCCGTTTCCGTATTTTTCGCGTATCTTCGCGACAGCGCCGTCGGCGCGCTCCAATCTGTCCTCCCGCTCCGTCCGCCCGAACATATCGAGCTGTTCCGCCCCGGAAAATTCGCACACGGAGATCCCCAAGGCGCGGATGGGCTTCCCCTTCGTTTCGAGCGCGCGGAAGAGCTTCATCGCACAGTCTGCGATCTCCTTCGCGTTGCGGGAAGGGCCTTCAAGCTGTCCTTGTTTGCCGAAACGGCCGAGGTCGCGATCGGTCACGACGATCTTTACCGTCCGCGCACGCCCCATCCCGCTCTCCAAAAGACGCGCCGCAACGCTATCGGCAAGCAGCAGAAAGAGCATGTAGATCTCGTCCTCTTCTTCGAGATCGCGATAGCACGTGAGGCTGTTCCCTACGCTCTTGACCTCGCGCGTCTCCCCCATTTCCTTGACGGGCGAGCTATCCGAACCGTTGGCATATTCATAGAGGACTTTCCCCCACTTGCCGAGTTCCTGAATGAGCTTCCCCTCATCATAGCGGGCAATATCGCCGATGGTGGCGATGCCGAGCAGGCTCAACTTGCGCGCCGTCGCCTTGCCGACATAGAGGAGATCGGAGGCGGGCAGTTTCCACGCCGTCTCCTTATAATTTTCAGGCGAGATCACGGAGACCGCATTGGGCTTTTTCATATCCGAAGCAAGTTTTGCAAAGATCTTGTTCCAGCTCACGCCCACGCTCACCGTGACGCCGCACTCCTTCAAGACCGTCTCGCGGATGCTCTCCGCGATCGCAGGCCCTTCGCCGAACAAGAGACGGCTCCCCGTGACGTCCAGCCAGCATTCGTCTATCCCGAAGGGTTCGATGCGGTCCGTATAGCGCGCATAGATCTTGCGCACGGCCTGCGAAACGCGCACATAGGCGGGAAAATCGGCGGGGACGGCGACAAGATCGGGACACTTGCGCTTTGCCTGCCAAAAGACCTCCCCCGTCTGTACGCCCGCGCGCTTTGCGAGCATATTTTTTGCCAAAACCACCCCGTGGCGGTCCTTCATACTGCCCGTCACGGCAATGGGAACGCCGCGCAGGGCGGGCGATTTGAGCATCTCCACGGACGCATAGAAGTTGTTGAGATCGCTGTGCAGAATACAGCGCTTTGTGTTCAAGGATGTATGACCTCCACAAACCAACGCAACTCTTCCGGCTCGAACCAAAGATACTTCTCCCTGCCCTCGATGAGGCAGGTATAGCGCACGGGCAACACCGAACTCACGTGCGACGGCGCGGGCTCGATATACTTCACGCGTTCGACGGCAAACTTCCTCCCGTCATCCCAGAAGAGCGCGGTGGGACGCATCCCGCCGTCCCGTAAAAATTTTGCCGCCACCTCCACGCAGACCTTCTCATATTGCATAGAAAAAGGTTGCGCAGGAAGCCTTTGCGTCATTCGTAAGCGGTACTATGCGTGACATATTACTGTGAAAAACCCGCAAAATCGGCCTATAAAACGGGATTTACACCGCTTATACGCGCACTTCGCCGCGCGCGCCGAGCATATCGCCGTGCCGCGCAAGGATGGGAAGGATCTTCTGTTCGATGAACTCCTCCGTCTGCGCGGGCGCTCTTCCGATGAACTTCTTCGCGTCGACGATCTCCGGGAGCCTTCCGCGGACGGCGGCAAACATGCCGTCCTCCTCGATGCGGGCGAGGAGATCGTTTTCCTTCCCCTCCCGCTTGACCGCCGCGCCCGCTTCCTGCGAGAGCCTGCGGATGCGTTCATGCAGCTGCTGCCTGTCACCGCCCGCCTTCACGCACTCCATGATGATGTTCTCCGTCGCCATGAAGGGCAACTCTGCCTCGACGTGCTTTTGGATGACCTTCTCGTAAACAACGAGATTTTCGGCGACGTTCATGTAGATATTCAGGACGGCGTCGGCCGTGAGGAAGGCCTGCGCATTGACGATGCGGCGGTTCGCCGAGTCGTCGAGCGTGCGCTCGAACCACTGCGTGGAGGCGGTGACGGCGCTGTTCACGGGGAGCGAGATCATATAGCGGCAGAGACTGCCCATCCGCTCGCAACGCATCGGATTGCGCTTATACGCCATCGCGGAAGAGCCGATCTGCGACGTTTCAAACGGCTCCTCGACCTCCTTCATGCTCTGCAAAATGCGGATATCGTTGGAAAATTTATAGGCGCTCTGGGCGATCTGCGAGAGTACGCACAGCACATTGTAATCGAATTTCCGCGGATAGGTCTGTCCCGTCACGTCATAGACTTCCGACGCAGAATAGCCGAGTTTTTCGACGACCCGCCGTTCGAGTTCCTTTACTTTTTCGCCGTCGCCGTCGAAGAGGTCCAAGAAACTTGCCTGCGTCCCCGTCGTCCCCTTCACGCCGCGCAGACGTATTCCGCCGAGCAGCCGCGTGAGGCTCTCATAGTCGAGCATGAGGTCTTGAAGCCACAGAGCCGCGCGCTTCCCCACCGTCGTAAGCTGGGCGGGTTGCAGATGCGTAAATCCGAGCGTCGGCACATCCTTGTATTTCAAGGCGAAATCTTTGAGCTTCTCCATGACGTTGACGAGCTTTTTGAGGAGGATCCTGAGGCCGTCGTGCATGATCATGATCTCGGAATTGCAGTCCACGAAACAGCTCGTCGCGCCGAGGTGGATGATGCCCTTTGCCTTGGGCGCAACGTCGCCATATGCCTTGACGTGCGCCATCACGTCATGCCGCACCTCGCGTTCATAGGCCTCCGCCTTTTCAAAGTCGATATCCTCCGCGTGCGCCTTCAACTCGTCCACTTGCTCCTGTGTGACGGGAAGGCCGAGTTCCATTTCGCTCTCGGCAAGCGCGATCCAAAGTTTCCGCCACAGGCGGAAACGCTTCGCGTCGCCGAAATTTTCCAGCATCTCACGGCTCGCATAACGCGTATTTAAGGGATTTTCGTAAAGTAGTTTGTCTGACATAGTACCTCGCAAAACGCCGATTTTCGACATAAATTCTCAGATTTTGACGGGCTGAGGGTATTCCACGCCAAAAGTTTCGGCGGTGACCTTCTTCATCCGCTGTTCAGAGAGCGGCCTATCCATCCTGCCCGTGGGCGTCGTTGCGATCTCGTCCACGACGTCCATCCCCTCCGTCACGCGGCCGAACGCGGCATACTGTCCGTCGAGGAAAAAGCCGTCGCCGTGCATGATGAAGAACTGCGAACCTGCGGAATCGGGATGTTGGGCGCGGGCCATCGAAAGCACGCCGCGCGCGTGCTTCAAATTGTTCTTGAAGCCGTTCCCCGCAAACTCCCCTTTGATACGGTATCCGGGGCCGCCCGTACCCGTCCCCGTCGGGTCGCCGCCCTGTATCATGAAGCCCGCGATGACGCGGTGAAAGATGAGGCCGTCATAGAAGCCCTTGTTGACGAGAGATAAAAAGCTGTTTACCGTGTTGGGCGCATATTCCGGCAGAAGCTCCGCCTTGAAGCGCTTGCCGTTTTGCATTTCAAAAGTTACGATGGGATTTGGCATGATATGTCCTCCTGAACGCCGTTTTGATTTTGTAGAGCATTCGCCGTCATTTTACTTCGAATTTTTCGACCAAAGTGCCGGCTTCCTTAAAAAGTTCCATGGAAAATTCATCGGGATAGCCCTCTTTGTAGACCACCCGTTTGATACCCGCATTGATGATCATCTTTGCGCAGATGACGCAGGGCTGGTGCGTGCAGTAAAGCGTTGCGCCGTCGATATTCACGCCGTATTTGGCGGCCTGAATGAGCGCATTCTGCTCGGCGTGGGCGGCATAGCAGATCTCCGCATGCGTTCCGCTCTCGATATTCTTTTTGATGCGCAAGCATTCGCCCCGCTCGATACAGGACTTGATCCCTGCGGGCGCGCCGTTGTAACCCGTCGTCATGACCCTCTTATCGCGCACGATGACCGCGCCTACCTTGCGGCGCAGACAGCTTGCCCAGCTGCCCACATTCTCGGTGAGTTCCATGAACCGTTCATCCCACTTATCCATAGCGACCTCCTTGTTTCATTATAGCATATTTTTTATGCGAATGCAAGGAGTTTCGGGGGCTTTTCCCCCGCGCGGCCCTCTTCTTGGCGGCTCTGACATTTTTTTCCAAAAAATTTCCCGAAATGCGTTTGATAGTTTGCCGTTCCCGTTTATAATATAAGGGAAAAAATAACGGAGGCATCCACATGAATATCAAACCCCTTTTTGACAAGGTCGTTGTTGAAGCGGTCAATGTCGAAGAAAAGACGAAGAGCGGCTTCATTCTTCCCTCTTCCGCACAAGAAAAGCCCCAGACGTGCGTCGTCGTTGCAGTCGGCCCCGGCGGCAATGTAGACGGCAAAGAAGTGAAAATGCAGGTAAAAGTCGGCGATAAGGTCCTTTGCTCCAAGTATTCCGGCACGGACTTCAAGGTCGACGGCAAGGAATTCACCATCATCAAGCAGAGCGATATCCTCGCCATCGTCGAATAAATATAGAAAGGATAAGGAGATAAATTATCATGGCAAAGCAAATCAAATACGGAGACGAAGCAAGAAAGGCACTCGAAACGGGCGTAAATACCCTCGCCGATACCGTTAAGATCACGCTCGGCCCCAAGGGCCGCAACGTCGTACTCGATAAGAAGTTCGGCGCGCCCCTCATCACCAATGACGGCGTGACCATCGCAAAGGAGATCGAACTCCCCGATCCCTTCGAGAACATGGGCGCACAGCTCGTGAAGGAAGTTTCCACCAAGACCAACGACGTCGCGGGCGACGGCACCACGACGGCAGTCCTTCTCGCGCAGGCGATCATCCGCGAAGGCCTCAAAAACCTCGCCGCGGGCGCCAACCCCATCATCCTCAAAAAGGGCATTGACAAGGCGGTCGCCGAAGCGGTCGCGCACATCAAGTCCATCTCCAAGACTGTTGACGGCAAGAAGGCCATCTCGCAAGTCGCCTCCATTTCCGCGGGCGATGAGGACGTCGGCAAGCTCATCGCAGACGCCATGGAGATCGTCGGGAAAGACGGCGTCATCACCGTCGAAGAGGGCAAATCCATGACGACCGAACTCACGACCGTCGAGGGCATGCAGTTCGACCGCGGCTATGCCTCCGCCTATATGGCGACCAACCTCGATAAGATGGAAGCCGTTCTCGATACCCCGTATATCCTCATCACGGATAAGAAGATCTCCAACTTGCAGGAGATCCTCCCTATCGTCGAACCCCTTGCCCAGCAGGGCGCACGCCTTCTCATCATCGCAGAGGACGTCGAGGGCGACGCGCTTGCGGCGCTCATCGTCAACAAGCTCAAAGGCGTGTTCAACTGCGTCGCCGTCAAGGCGCCCGGCTTCGGTGACAGAAGAAAGGCCATGCTCGAAGATATTGCCATCCTCACCGGCGGCACCGTGATCACCTCCGACCTCGGCTACGAGTTCAAGGACGTCACGCCCGATATGCTCGGCAGAGCCAACCAGGTGAAGGTCGATAAGGACAACACCACCATCATCGACGGCGCGGGCGATAAGGACGCCATCAAGGCGCGCGTTGCCTCCATCAAGGCCCAGATCGAGGTCACGACCTCCGATTATGACAGGGAGAAGTTGCAGGAGCGCCTTGCCAAGCTCGCGGGCGGCGTGGCCGTCATCAACGTCGGCGCGGCGACAGAAGTCGAGATGAAGGAGAAGAAGCTCCGTATCGACGATGCGCTCGCGGCGACCCGTGCGGCAGTCGAAGAGGGCTATGTCCCCGGCGGCGGCGTTGCGCTTCTCTCCTGCATCCCCGCGCTTGCCAAGCTCGTCAAGGCGCTCGAAGGCGACGAAAAGACGGGCGCGGCCATCATCATGAAGGCCTGCGAGGAACCCGTGCGCCAGATCGCGAAGAACGCCGGCGTTGACGGAAGCGTCGTCGTTGACAAGATCCTTTCGGCGAGAAAGCAGAATTACGGGTTCGATGCGCTCAAAAACGTCTATGCGGACATGGTCGAGAGCGGCATCATCGACCCGACCAAGGTCACGCGTTCGGTATTGCAGAACGCCGCTTCCGTGGCGTCCACCCTGCTCACGACGGAATCCGTCGTCACCGACATCCCCACCCCTCCCGCACCTCCCGCGGCGCCCGCAGGCGGCATGGACGGAATGTACTAAGACGTACTAAAAGAACTGACCCCGCGTTTTACGCGGGGTCATTTTTGCGGCATGGGTACAGATAAAGTTTGCGATAATCAGGCGCGCATGACGCGCCGGAAAGAGCATTCTCTTATTCACATGCCCCGCGGGGACGCGTGGCTGTGCAGATACTCCACAATGTTCTTAACGCCGTCACGGATGAAAAACTCTTCCACGCGGGCCTGCATCGCGGCGCCCTTACGGGCGTCGTTCGCATATGCTTCAAGCAGAGCGGTCGCCTCGGAAAGTTTGCCGAGAGCCTCGCAGAGGCCGCGTTCCCGCAGGAGATCGCGGTTGTAATGCTCCTGCGCCATGGGATGCTCGCGCACCACGATGTTGACGCCGCTCGTCATCGCCTCGCCGAACGCCCCCATCCCGCCGCGGCAAAAATAGAGATCGGAGACGCGCATGAGTTCGGGAACGTTATCCACGAACCCGAAGATGCGTACGTTTTTCCAGCCGCGCTTTTCACACAATTGTTCCAGCTTGCGCTTGGCCCTTTCGTTTCGCCCGCACACGGCCAAAATCGCGAGTTCGCGGCCGTGAAGATCTGCCTTCATGAGCGCTTTCACGAGGCCCGTCAAATTTCCAATTCCCGCGCCGCCGCTCAGAGCAAGGACCGCGAACGCATCCTGCGGAATGCCCAAACGCGCCCGCAGTTCCTCCTTCGGGGGAAGCCCGTAAAACTTTCGGTGCGCGGGGAAGCCCGTCGGCACGAGTTGTTCTTCGCGGAAGCCGCGATCAAGGAGAAAACGGTGCGAGATCGTATGCGGGGTAAATACCGCGTCGCAGAGAACGCTCCCCTCCCACCACGGACAGTTGACATAGTCGTGCATGACGGTATAAACCTTGCCGTGAAATCTGTTATGGATCTTCAACCAGCAAACGATGTTGCTCGCCTCGCTATGCGTGCATACGACGGCGTCGGGCTGAAATTCCGAGATCGCCGCTTCCACATGCTCCGCGCCCTTCTTGATGCCGCTCATCGCGGCCCCGCGATAGCGTTTCGCGGGATCTGCTCTGCGGGAATTATCCCACACAAATTCATAAAGCCACGGCAGGTAACGGGTAAAGAAGAAATAGTTCCGCTCATCTTTATGCCGTGCGCGCTCATCCGTTCCATAAATATCGACGATCTTGCCTTCGTCGTCCGCGGGAAGCCCCGCGAGGATGGCGCGCGCCATCGCATTGTGGCATTCACCGCAGGTCATGGTAAGAATTAAGATCTTCACTTTGCACCTCAAAATTCACGCAGGCCCAACAGATAATCCACCGAAACATCCAAAATCTCGGCGATCTTTGCCAAGCATTCCAGCGTCGGCTCAGACGTGCCGTTTTCATAGCGGATATACGAGGGTTGGGTGATCCCCAACTGCTCGGCCATGTATCGCTGTGTATAGCCGAGCATCTTGCGCATTTCTTTCAATCTTTCTTGAAAAATTTTCATGGGACTTGACAATTATAACAAACTGTTATATACTGAAATAAAAAATATAGCTGTTTGCTATCACGGTGGCCTATGATCCCGAAAATAATTCATTATGTATGGCTCGGAAAAAAACAAATGCCTTCCGAACAGAAGGCATACATCCAAGGTTGGCGGAATTTGCTTCCCGGATGGGAATTCAAGGAGTGGAACGAAGAAAACTTCGATATCGACGCCTGCGCATATGCGCGTGAAGCATACCGCCTGAAAAAGTACAGCTTTGCGGCCGATTACGTCCGCGTGTGCGTGTTGGAAGAATACGGCGGCATTTATCTGGATACCGATGTGGAGCTTTTGCGGCCATTCCCCGAAGAGATGCTCGCCGCGGAGTGCTTCATCGGCTTTGAAAATTCTTCGCATGTGGAGGCTTCGGTCTTTGGATGTGCGCCCCGCCATCCCCTCTTCGCGGCGCTCACGGCAATGTATCAAAAAATTCCCTTCGTCAAGGAAGGGAAAGCGAACACGACGCCCAATCCCCTCTACTTTACCTATTTTCTGCGCAGGGATTTCGGACTGAAACTGAAAAACAAGCGGCAAACGCTTTCGGACGGGACGCATACGGCGGAGATATATCCGCAGGAATACTTTTCCCCCATCGACTTCAATACGGGAAAGGAGCATCGCACGCCCGCCACCGTATGCGTCCATCATTTTGCATATAGTTGGGCGGGGAAAAACGCAAAAAAGCGGCTCTCCTTTGAAAGAGCCGTATGCAACTTCTTCGGAAAGACGCTCACCGATGCCTTCTATAAGAATTTTTACACCAAACGCGTGTTGCGGCGGCTCAACAGGATGTTGCGCGGGGAGCGCAACGGGGCGCGGCAGTAAAACGCCCCGCGTGCTGCGGGGCGAAAAGATCAATCCGTAAGATGTTCGAGATAGGCGGCGATATTTTCCGCGCCCCGCCTTACCGCGAACGCCTTGACGCGTTCGCGCATGGCCTCCTCCTCTCCGGGATGCGCAATGCTGTGTTCGAGGATGCGGCGGGCGTCCGCAAGACGCTTCATGCCATAGCATAGCCCCCGCTCCGTGAAGATGCTTTTGTTGCAAAGTTCTTGCGCGGTCACGCGTTCGCGGACGACGAAATTCACGCCGCTCGCCATGGCTTCGCTGACGGCGCCCCCGCCTCCGCGGCAAAAGTAGAGATCGGAGGCCCGCATGAGCTGGGGGACGTTGTCCACGAACCCAAACACGCGGACGTTGTTCCACCCGCGCTTTGCGGCCAGCCGCCTAAGTTGCCGCTCCGCCTTGGCGTTGCGGCCGCAGACGGCAAGGACGATCAGCTCTCTGCCCGCGGTATCCGCCTTCATGAGCGATTTTACAAGCCCTTTGGTATTCCCGATGCCCGCGCCGCCGCTGACGGTGAGCGCGACGAAGGCATCTTCGGGAATGCCCAAGCGGGTGCGCACATCGCTCTTTGCGGTCTCCTTTTCAAATTTCGGATTGACGGGAAACCCCATGGGGATGAGCTGTTCTTCGCGGAACCCCCGCCCGATCAGCGAGGGATGGACGATGGGGTTGGGCGTAAAGATGCCGTCGCAAAGCACGCTCCCCTCCCACCACGGACAGTTGACATAGTCGAAAAATACGGAATAGACGGGTACATGGATGCGGTTGTGGATCTTCATCCAGCAGAAGAGATTGCTCGCCTGGTTGTGCGTGCAGAGGATGACGTCCGGGCGGAACGCTTCGACCTCTTGTTGCATGATACGGGCGGTTTTTTCATTGACCCCCAACATCGCAAGGCCGCGGTAACGCCTGTCTGCACGGAAGCGGCGGCAGATATTCCATACCAAATTATAGCAATGCGGAAAGTAGCGGACGACGAAGAGATAGGGTCCATTGTATTGGTCTTTCCCGTTTCCCGCATAGACGTCCACGATTTTGGTCTCATGGGCGGGGCCGAGCGCATCGCGGATGCTCCGCGCGATGGCATTATGGCCCTCGCCGCACGTCATGGTTGCGATCAAGATCTTCATGGTGACCTCTGATAATACAAAGCCGACACGTTTTCGCGGGCCGGCTTTTTTGCTTACTTCTTTCCGAACAATCTCTTTACGAAGGGCGGCAGATGCTTGCCGTCGGGATCGTAATCCGCATCCCCTTCCTCATCGGGCATGGGCTGTGCGGCGGGGGCGGGTTGGCGCGGATAGCCGTTCTGCGGCGCGGGCTGCCCATAGGGATTCTGCGGTTGGACGGGTTGTACGCCCTGCGGATACGCATTCTGCGGCCCTGCGGGCTGTCCGTAAGGATTCTGCGGCGCGGGTTGTGCATAGGGATCCTGCGGGCGCGCAGGCGGATATACGGGCTGGACGGGCTGTGCGGGGCGTTGGTAGACGGGCCGCTCCTGCGGACGGTCTGCGGGTTGCGGTTGCGGACGCACGACGTTTCCGTTGGGATCGGCATGGCCGTACAGCAGTTCCTGCGCATCGTGCGGGTCGATGGGCTGGCGCGGTTGCGGCAGCGGGCGGGCCTGCGGCTGGGGTTGCTGTTGGGGCGCGGGCCGTTCAAAATACTTTTCCGCCTCAGGGAAGCCCGTGGCGATGACTGTGACCTCCACTTCGTCCTGTATATTGGGGTCGATGCACGCCCCCGGAATGATCATGGCGTTGAAATCCACGACGCCGTGGATGAGGTCCATGGCGGTCCCCACTTCGTCGAGCGTCAGATCCGACCCGCCGACGACGTTGACGATGATCCCCTTCGCGCCCTCGATGGTCGTTTCGAGCAACGGGCTGTTGACGGCCAGCTTGACGGCTTCGACGATGCGGTTCTCCCCCTTTGCAACGCCGACGCCCATGTGCGCAAGGCCTTTATCTTCGAGTACCGTGCGGACGTCGGCAAAATCGCAGTTGATAAGCCCCGGCGTGACGATGAGGTCGGCAATGCCGCGGATGCCTTGGCGGAGAACGTCGTCTGCAATGGCGAAGGCCTCGTTCATCGTGGCGCTCCTATCCACCACTTCACGGATCTTCTCGTTGGGAATGATGACGAGCGTATCCACATATTTGCGCAGTTCGCTGATGCCCTTCAAGGCGTTATCCATCTTGCGGCGCCCTTCGAAGGCGAAGGGTTCGGTGACGACGGCAACGGTGAGGATATGCTTGTCCTGCGCGATCTTTGCGATGACGGGCGCGGCGCCGGTCCCCGTGCCGCCCCCCATGCCGGCCGTGATGAAGAGAAGATCCGTCCCGTCGATGGCGCGGGAAAGCTGGTCTTTGCTCTCTTCGGCGGCTTCGCGGCCCACTTCGGGGTCCGCTCCTGCGCCGAGGCCGCGCGTGCGCTTGACGCCGATCTGGATCTTGACGGGCGCCTGACTGCACAAGAGGACCTGCGCATCGGTGTTGACTGCGATGTATTCCGCGCTCGTAATGCGGGCGTCGATCATGCGGTTGACGGCGTTGTTGCCCGCGCCGCCCACGCCGATCACGCGGATCTTGGGGATGCCGTTGGATACGATGTTATCGTTATAGTTCTGCTGCGGACGCAATTCTCTCGGTTCCCTATCGCCGAAAGATCTGTCTTCGTAATTCATAATTAACCTCCGAACGTGTTGAATAATCTGTACCGAAGCCCGCGTCTGCGGTTATCTTCGTATGCCATATCGACGAGCGCAACGCGCGAACTCATCGAAAGTTTGTTGTAATAAGGAAGTTTGGGCGCAAGCGGCTCGGCGACGCGGCTGATGCGGTTGGTGATGTGTTCGCGCGCCCCGCGGATATCCGCAAACCCCTCGCCCGTAAAATAGAGCGGTTTGAAATCCAGCTCGCGGCCGGAACAATCTTCGAGAAAACCGGAGATGGCTTCGCAGACGGTATCCATCCCCTCCTTGACGGCTTCCGCGAGTTTGGCCGCGTCGATCTCATAGTGTTCGCCGCCGAACTCAAATTCCGTCGTCCCCCCGTCCTTGACATAGAGGTTGGCGCCGACGGCGAGCTGGGAGGCCGCTTCGTAAGAGAGGCCGAAGGCCTGCATGATGCTCCCGATGACGTGTACCTTCCCCACCCAGAACGTCTCCTGCGCCATCAACCCTCCGCCGAGAACGACGCAGATGGTGGAGGAAAGGAAGCCGCAGTCGAGAAGGAGCGCGTATTCGTCGCGCGTCTCGGCCGGGATGAGATAGTTTGCCATTGCAAGCTGCGTTGGCAAATAGAAGAGCTCGATGCGCGCCTTCGCGAAGATGCTCTCCAACGTCTGCGTAAAATAATCACTGCAATAGAAGTAGGAGATGAGGCCGCTGAGCGAGGTCGCATGCAGGCCGATGGGATCCACCACGCGGCGGTTATCCGACGTAATGTAGATCATGCTCGTCGCACGGATAAAGCGGTATCCTTTGAGTTCGGCCTTGCCGCTCTCGAAGAGCGCATTGATCTCCCGCTCGGAGATCTTTCTCTTCCGCGGAAATCCGACGGTGCGCTCCTTGGGGATGACGCGGACAAACTCTCCCGGCACGCCCACATAGAGCGAACGGATCCGCTCGCCGATGGTCTTTTCCACCGCCGAAACAGCACGGAAGATGACGTCGGAAAGTTGGTCGGTATCATAAAACTTCCCGTCCTCGTAGCCGTAATAGGATTCCGTATGGCTTGCGTTGAACACGAAGGTGTTGTTGACCCCCCGCGCTCCGACGATGACGGAGACCTCGGAGGAACGGATATCGAGTACCGCAACGCGACCGTGGTTCATCTGTATTTCTCCCGTAGGGCGGATTTTTCCGCATACCTATACGCGCGCACAACGCGTTTCTACAATATTATAACAAAAGAGGACAACCATGTCAAGGGAATGACTGTATTTTTTCATAAATATACGAAAAAGCGCCCCGCAGGGCGCTTTTGGGGAAATTCGTTACAGCGCGCTGTTGCGCGTATAATCGGAATAGAGCTTTCCGTCGTTGCCGTCGAGGACGGTGATATACCCGAAGATGCGGTCCTCATCGCCGAGCGAGAGATACTGCTCCACGGCAAGCCGCGCCTTATCCGCCGCGAGCGAGGCGGGATTGCCGAGGTCGATCACGACCCCCTCCCGCGTATGGATGCGGAAGAAGTCGTTGCGGGCGTCCGAAGTCTTTCTGACGAGTTCGATGGAGACGATGTTGGCGCGCACTTCGCCGAGCCGTTCGCGGAAGGCCTCCGCCGCAAGGCGGACTTCCTCCGCATACGTCCCCTTGAAAACCGCAGGCTCGCCCGAACGCGTAAACGCAAAGCCCGTGAGGAGGATGTTGTCCCCGCCCGCGCGGTTTTCGCAAGTTTCGGCCGTGCGCAGGAAGACGCCGTTATCCGCATAGTCGGCGTAACCGCCTCCCTGTTCGGCGACGGAAAACGTCTCCTTTCGTTCCAGGATGCGCAGATATATGGTGGTGGGATACTGCTTTTCTATCTTTTCGAGATGGAAATACGGGTACTTTTCCACCGTGGAAGCGACCTCTTCGAGATCGAGAAAGGTGGTGCTTTTGCCGATATAGGCGTCCAGCTCCTCCCTGAGCGTTGCGGCCTCCTCTTTTCCCGCCTCCGAATAGGTGGAGAAATCGGTGCGCACGTGCGTCACCGTGAAAATGGTGTTGAGCGCCGCTGCCAAGATCGCAACGAGCAGGAAAAATGCAACGACCGTCGTGATGACCAATCTCTTTTTCATGCGTATCTCCGTGATGCTTTACGCGCGTACGCGCCTGATATCCGCTCCGAGCGAACCTAACTTTTGTTCCAGATCCGCATAGCCGCGGTCAACATAGGAAAGTTCGTGGACCTCGCTTGTTCCCTCCGCGCCCAACGCCGCAAGGACGAGCGCCGCCCCGCCGCGAAGGTCTCCGCACGAGACGACGGCCCCGTGGAGCCGCCCAACGCCCCGCACGACGGCGTTTCTGCCGCGCACTTCGATATCCGCGCCCATCTTGATGAGTTCGGGTACGTACTTATAGCGCGTCTCGAAGAGATTCTCCGCGATGACGGCGACGCCCTCTGCCCCCGCGTTGAGCGCAGTCATCTGCGCTTGCAGGTCGGTCGGGAAGCCGGGGAAGGGCATGGTCTCGATCTTTCGGTTGCATTTCAGCCTTCCTCCGCTGGTGATTCTTATTTTATCATTTTTTGTATGGATTTTGCAACCGTTTTCGCGCAATTTATGTAAAAGTAATCCGAGGGTATCTCCTCCCACGCCCCGCACCTCCACTTCGCCCCCGCAAATGGCGCAGGCGATGAGGTAGCTCCCCGCTTCGATGCGGTCCTTTACGGGCGTATAGGAGGCGCCGTGCAACGGCCGCCCTCCCCCGATGCGGATGACGTCCGTCCCCGCCCCGCTCACGTCGGCGCCCATCGCGTTGAGGAAATTTTGAAGATCGACGATCTCCGGCTCTTTGGCCGCACCGCCGACCACCGTCGTTCCCTCCGCCCCCACCGCCGCAAGCAAAATGTTCTCCGTCGCCCCCACGCTCGGAAAGTCGAGCGCGATCTCGGCGCCTTTCAGCTTTTCGCATTCACAGGTGATGTATCCCTCCCGCTCGCGGATCCTGACGCCAAGCCGTTTGAGCGCATTGAGATGCAGGTCGATGGGTCTGAGGCCGATATCGCATCCTCCGGGGTAGGCGCAGGCGGCGCGGTGGAAGCGCGCGAGCAGGGAGCCGAGCATGAACACGGACGAGCGCAATTCCCGCGTGAGCGTGGGCGGGATGCTGTGGTTGCTCGCGTTCGCGCTGTCGATGCGGACGTTTCCGTCCGCCATCGTCACCTCCGCCCCGATCTCTTTCAAAATTTCCGCCATGCACGCCACGTCGGAGATATCGGGGACTTCGCGGATGACAACGGGGTCCCCCGTCAAAACCGATGCGGCAAGAAGCGGAAGAACGGAATTCTTCGCAGATTGTGCGCAGATACTCCCTTCCAGCCGCTTCCCGCCGCATATGATGAATTTATCCATAGGATTCTCCTCTCGTAAACACGGCAAAGCCCGATGGAACGGGCTTGCGCGTCATTTGGTATATCCTATGAATTTTTTACGTTCGTTGTGTCTCGATACATTGTAGACAAGCCCCATCCCCGCCATCGTGACGATGAGCGACGTGTTCCCCGCCGAGACGAGCGGGAGCGGAAGCCCCGTCGGCGGGATACAACCGCTGACGACGAGCGCATTGAGCGAGGCCTGCACGGCAAAGGCGAGCGTGATGCCCGCCGCGAGCATGTAGCCGTAAAAGTTATCGCAGCGGTTGGCGATGCGGAAGCCCCTCCACACGATGAACCCAATGAGTACAAAGAGCAGCAATACGCCGATGAATCCCGTCTCCTCCGCAATCACCGAGAGGATGAAATCGCTCTCCGAAAAGGGCAAAAAGCGGTATTTCTGGCGGGAACGGAAGAGGCCCGTGCCGAACAGCCTTCCGTTTGCGAGCGCATAGAGCGATTGGATGAGCTGATACCCCTCTTCCTTGGGCGACGCCCACGGGTCCACAAAGGCAGAAAGGCGTTGCAGGCGGTACGGCTCCATCACGATGAGGACGGGTACGAGCAGGAGCGCGGGAACGCAGACCGCCGCAAGCGCCTTCTTGGAGACGCCGCCGAGAAAGATCATGCCGATCATGAGCGCGCCCACGCACATCGTCACGGACATGTTCGGTTCGAGCATGATGAGGATGCAGATGGCGGCGCCCGCGCCGAGGACGGGCAAAACGCCGAGGAAGCTCCGCATCCGCGCGGGATCTTTTGCAAAATACCACGCCGTAAAGAGAACGAAACCGTATTTTGCAAGCTCGGAGGGCTGGATGGTCACGGGTCCCAGCCCGATCCAACGCGTCGCGCCGTAATTGGTGCGCCCCACGCCGGGAATAAATACGAGGGCGAGCAGGACGAGGGAGACAAGCAGCGCGGGGAGGCCGAGCTTTTTGAGTTTACGGTAATCCAAGAAGGCGATGCCCGCCATGGCGGCAAGCCCCAAAATAAACCCGACGAGCTGTTTCTTGAAGAAATACAGGCTGTCTCCATACTGCACTTCGGCGTTATAACAGCTCGCCGAGTACACGGCGACGACGCCGAACCCCGCAAGCAAGATGACGGCGCCGAGAAACAGCAGGTCTCCCCTTCCGCGGCCGTCCTGCTTATTCGTCCTCCGCATCCCTCTCCTCTTGCGGCGCCTCACCGGCGGCGGGCGCAGGCCCATACTCCTCGGTCAGCGTTTGGAAGAGCTGGATGAAGCGGTCGCCCCGCTCCTCGTAACTCTTAAAGGCGTCGAAACTCGCCGAGGCGGGCGAGAGCAAAACGTTTTGCCCCGCCTTCGCGGTGAGAAAGGCGATGCGCACGGCGAGATCGAACGGGCGGACGAGCGTCACGTTGGTATATCCGCGTTTGAGGGCGGCATTCAGGATGCGCAGCGCATTTTCCCCATAGATGACGGTATGTACGACGCCGGACTTTGCGATCTCATCGAAGAGCGGCTCATAAGCATAGCCCTTATCCTTGCCGCCGACGAGCAGAACGCTCTCCCCGCGCACGCTTGCAATGGCCTTGACCGTCGAATCGACGTTGGTCGCCTTGGAATCGTCGATAAAGGTGACGCCGCACAGCTCGCCCACCTTGCGGATGCGGTGCTTGACGCCGCGGAACTTTTTGAGTCCGCGCTCGATGGCCTCGTTGGAGATGCCGAACAGTTTGGCGGCGCAGACGGCGGCGAGCGCATTCATGCGGTTGTGGTCGCCGTCCACGGGGAGCGCCTCTTCGGGGCACACCTTTTCCCCCTTGTAACAGAAATACCCGTCGGCGCAGTATCCCCCGTCCACGCGCTCGTTCAGCGAAAACCACACGACGGCCGCCTTGGTCTTTTCGGCGAAGGCGCGCACGGTCGGGTCGTCGTAATTGAGGACGGCAAACTCGCTCTCCGTGCAATTGCGCAGGATGCGCGATTTCAGATAGACGTAATTTTCAAACGTATAGTGGCGGTTCAGGTGGTCCTCGGTGATGTTGAGGACGACCGCAACGTGCGGGCGGAGCGAAGTGAGCGTTTCGAGCTGGAAGGAGGAGATCTCCGCGACGGCGACGCCGTCCTCTCCGAGTTCGGAAAGGCAGTCCGTCATGGGTCTTCCCACGTTCCCGCAGGCAATGGCATTCTTGCCCGCCTCTTTCAGAATTCCCTCGGCCATGGTGACGGTCGTCGTCTTGCCGTTGGTCCCCGTGACGGCGATGAGCGGACAGCGGATGGCGAGCGCGGCAAGTTCGGTCTCTCCCAAAATGCGCTTCCCCGCCCTGCGGAAGGCGACGGGAAGCGGATGGTCCACGGGGATGCCCGGACTCAGCACGAGGACATCCGCAAACGCCGCCTTGTTTTCGAGTTCCTCCTTTTTGACTGCATTGCAGCCGATCTCCTCCAAACTTCTGACCGCCTTTTGTACGTTTTCATCCTCCACGTCGTCGTAGAGATAGACCGTTGCACCCTTTGCGCGCAGATACTGCGCGCTCGCGATCCCGGAGCGGGAGATGCCCGCTACAAGGAATGACTGCCGTTCGAATAACATAGCGCCTCCGAGGAAAAGTTTTCAGACAAAGGGCAGAAACAGCGTCGCCCCCGCCACCGCCGTCAGGGCGGCGTACGTATAGGCGATCTTGGCCTCGGAGTACCCCTTCTCCTGAAAGTGATGGTGAATGGGCGCCATGAGGAAGATGCGTTTGCCTGTCCTTTTATAATATATTACTTGCAGAATGACGGATATGCTCGAAAGTACAAACGCACCGCCCAAAACGGGAATGACGAGCGCGTTGCCCGAAAAGAGCGCGATGCTCGCCGCAAACCCGCCGAGCGAGAGCGAACCCGTATCCCCCATGAACACGCTTGCGCGGTTGGTATTGAAGATGAGATAGCCGAGAAGCGCGCCCGCGAGCGCAAACGCGAGAAGGGAGAGGTCTCCGCTCCCCGCCTGCATGAAAACGAGCGCGCCGAGAAAGAGGAAAAACACGGCGGAAACAGACCCCGCGAGGCCGTCGAGGCCGTCGGTCAGGTTGACGCCGTTGACCGTCGCAACGAATACGAACACGCCGAGCGGGAGCATCCACCAACCGATATCCAAGGCATAGCCCGTGTAAGGGATCCTGAGGACGGTAAGCCCTTCCGCACAGCAATAAATGCCCGCGATGAGCGCCACCGCAAGCTGGAAAATAATTTTTTGGTAAGGCCGCAGACCGAGGTTATCCCCTCTGCGCTTTTTGAGCATGTCGTCGAGAAACCCCACGAGCAGATATCCGATCCCGACGGCAAGGGCGACGAAGAAGGGCTTGTCCCCCCGAAGGCAGAAGGCGAGCGCCGCGATGCAGGCGGCCGAGATAAAGGCAAGGCCGCCCATCGTGGGCGTCCCGCTCTTATTTGCATGCTCCTTGACGTAGTGCAGGATGTTCTGCCCCGCCCCCAATTTCCTGAGAAGCGGGATGGCGGCCGCACACAGGGGAACGGAGAGGGCGAAGGCCAAAAGCGTCACCCATAGAATTTCACGCATCGCGCTCCTCCAAGATGTTCTTAACGATAGTTTTGTCGTTGTAGGAGTACTTGATACCCATGATCTCCTGCTCCGTCTCTCCCCCCTTTCCCGCGATGAGCAGGATATCTCCCTCTTTGAGAAGGCCGACGGCATAGCGCGTGGCCTCTTCTCGCTCCTCGATGGCCACATAGTTTTCCGTAAGCGGGCGCATGCCCTCCTCGATCTCGGAGAGAATGGCGGCGGGGTCCTCGAAACGCGGGTTATCCGAAGTGAGTACGGTGAAATCGGCATAGCGCGCGGCGGCCGCTCCCATCAGCGGACGCTTTTCCCTGTCGCGGTTGCCGCCGCACCCGAAGAGCAGGATGAGCCGCCCCTTGCAGTACGGGCGCAGCGCCGCAAGCGACTTTTGGATGCCGTCCGGCGTATGGGCGAAATCCACAAAGACGGGCGCGCCGTTCCGTTCGCCGACGCGCTCCAAACGCCCGTCCACGCGGACGCGGGAAAACCCTTCCGCGATCTCGCCGCACGGAACGCCTAACCTGTGTGCGCACGCCGCCGCGGCGAGTGCGTTGGAGACGTTGTGCCTTCCCGCCATGGGCAAAAACACTTCGGCGAGGTCATCTTCGAGATTGAGGAGCATCCGCGTACCCTCGATGCTCTCCTCCTCGATGATGGCAAAACAGTCTGCGGGATATTCGATGCCGTACGTCGTCTGCGGCGTCACTTCGAGGGCGCGGGAAAATTCGTCGTCCGCATTGAGGATGGCCTCGCGGCAATGGGAGGCAGTGAACAGCAGTTTTTTGGCGGCGCCGTACGTCTGCATATCCCCGAAGAAATCGAGGTGGTCCTGCGTGAAGTTGGTAAAGACGGCCGCGTCATAGCAGATGGGTGCGACCTTTTTAAGTGCGAGCGCGTGCGCGGAAACTTCCATCGCAACAATGCGCGTCCCCGCCCTCTTCATATCCGAAAGCAGGGAAAAGAGCGCCACGGGATCGGGGGTCGTGAGTGCGGGCGGGACGTCCGTCGCCCCGTATTTTGCCCCCAATGTCCCGATGCGGCCGCAGGCCTTCCCTGCCGCCGTAAAGATCTCGTACAGCATATGCGTGACCGTCGTCTTGCCGTTGGTCCCCGTAACGCCGATGAGGGTGAGATCGCGTTCGGGATGGCCGTAAAAGGCGGCGGCGGCACGCGCCATCGCCTCCCGCGCATCCGGGACGATGAGCTGCGGGATGGAGACGCCCGTATCGTGTTCGCTCAGGACGGCGGCGGCCCCGCGCTCTTCCGCCTCGGCGGCGAACAGGTGGGAATCGGCATGCGTTCCCCGCATACAGAAAAACAGATCCCCCTCCCCCGCCACGCGGCTGTCCGTTGCAAGCGATCTGATCTCCGCGTCTCCCTTTAACACGGCGCCCGCCAGCTCGCGGGAAAGTTCGGATAATTTCATGCTTCCACCTCCGGAATATCGAAAATGCGGATGATCCCCTCGAAAATTTCCTTTGCGCAGGGTGCGGCGACGGTAGAGCCATAGTAACTGCCCTGCGGCTCGTCCACGATGACGAGTGCGAGATAGCGGGGCGCATCGGCGGGAAAATAGCCGATAAAGGACGAGACGTATTTCCCCTGCGCGATGGCGCCGTTTTCATACTTCTGCGCCGTTCCCGTCTTTCCCGCAACGCGGTAGCCCTCTATGTACGCCTTCTTCCCGCTGCCCTCCCTGACGACGCCTTCGAGCATGCCCGAAAGAATGCGGGAGGCCTCCGCGCTCACCGTTTTCCCGACGAGAGCGGGCGAAGTTTTTTCGCGGACGCTCCCGTCCGCCGAAAAGATCTCTTCGACGATGCGGGGCGAATAGTAGTTGCCGCCGTTGACGGCGGAAGCCGCCGCGCAGGCGAGTTGCAGGGGCGTGACGGCGATGGACTGCCCGAACCCGATGCGCGCAAAATCGCAATCGCGGAGCGTGTTTTCGGGGAGAAGCATCCCGATGGACTCCCCCGAAAAATCAATGCCCGTCGCCCTGCCGAAGCGGAACGCGGCGAGATAATCGTAAAACGTTTGCTTGCCGAGCGCCAGCGCGAGGTCCACAAAACAGGGATTGCAACTGTTGTTCAGGGCTTCTGCGAGCGTCTGGCACGTATGTTTCCCGTTCTTGTGGTCGCTCCAACATTTGATGGTCGTGCCGTCCACGGTGCGCGTACGCGCGCTGGAAAAGACATAAGTTTGGGGATCGAGGGCCTTGGGATTTCCCTTCAAATGCTCCTCGATATCGGCGGCCGCCGTGATGATCTTGAAGGTGGAACCGGGTTCATACACATCCGAGACGAGCGCGTTCCGCGAGAGCGCATTCAGCGTATCGAGATCGTTGCGCGGAATGTCGTTGAGGTCGTACGACGGCAGATTGACCATCGCGAGGACAGAAAAATCGTTGGGGTCGAGAATGATCGCGCGCGCCGCCTTGGCGGAGTAGGCCGCATACGCCCTTGCCATCACCTCTTCCGCAAGCGATTGGATGCGGTAATCGAGGGTGAGACGCACGTTCAGCCCGTCCGTGGCGGGAAGATAGGCAGCGGAAGCGCCCTCCAAGTCCACGCCGACGAGATCGGTCTCAAACAGGATCTGCCCGTTTTCCCCTGCGAGATAGCGGTTGTAATACCCCTCCACCCCCGTCGTACCGGAGCGGTCATAGGCGGTGAAGCCGATGACCTGGCTCGCGAGCGCGCCGTAAGGATAGACGCGCTCATCGTTGCGGGAATAGTAGACGCCCTTGACCTCGTTTTCGGCGAGCGCGGCGACCACTTCCTTGGTCGTGCGGCGGGCGATGGTTATCTCGGACTTGGAGCGGTCGGTGAGTTTCTCATAGATAGTTTGGTAATCCCCGCCCAATTTTTCCGCAAGGATGCCTGCGGCAGAGGCGGCGTCCTCCACGGCGCTCGCCCGCGCATAGACGCCGTACCCCGCGCGGTTGCCCGCGAGCAGTTCGCCGTTGGTATCCACGATCACGCCTCTTCCTGCGTTGACGGGGATCTCGCGCGTCCATTGGTCGAGGGCGCGGTAATGGAGCGTATCCTCCCAGACGAGCTGGATATAGAGAAATCTGCCCAAAAAAATGCAAAAAAGAAAGGTTATCGCCAAAATCACGGCAAATAACCTCTTTTGTAAGACAGAAAGCGAAAATTCCGTCTTGATATTCATTCTCCTTCGAACGGTCAGCGGACCAGCCCGTTCTCCTGCGCCCATTGGTCGACGTATCCGGGATCCCGCACTTCGTCGATGCGGTCTTGCAGTTCCTCCGAAGTTTGCCTCAGCTGCGTGAGCCGCATCTGCTTGGACGCGATGTCCGCATCCAGCGAGCCGAGGATGGCCGTGTTCATGCACACGAGCATGACCGCAACGACGATCGCCGACGTCACCGCCGCGAGCGCAACGCGCATCTTCGTGGAGAGCGCCGCCCAAAATCCCGTGCGTGCCGCAGGAACCTCCGCGGCCTCGCCCAGCGTACGATGAAGCATGGTGCGGGGCGTCGGGATGCTGTCGTCTGCGGAAGATTGGGCCGAAGGCGCCATCACCGTTTCGGGCGCCGTCACCGTTTCGGGCGCCATGACTTCGGCGGGCGCTTCCGCCACGGTATCGGCGGCCATATAACCCGTTTCCGGGGCGGGAGCCGTATAGACGGCGGCGCCCGGCCCGTGCATATAACTGCCTTTCGTGTATGTAACGCCCTCGAAAAGCGCCTTTTTGCTTGCGGGAGCGGGATGCGCCGTGTATCCGGAGATGCGCGCGGCGTTGTCCGCGGCAGGATACGTCTCTATGACGGTCTCCGTCTCCATCGGCCCGTATGCGGCCGAGGGCGCGTATTCCGCGTCTGCGGGCGACTGCTCGGTTTCGGGATAGGCCGTCCCGTATTCGGCTACGGGTTCTTCGAACCGCCCCGTGGTCGCTTTATCCAAAAGTTTTTTATAATTCTCCGAAATATGCTGTGCGTGACGCCGCGCTTCCTCTACGTATTCCTGCTGCGGCTCCGTCTGCGGCTCCGTATATTCCTGCATATCGTTGATTTTATCGTCAGTCATGGACTTCTCTCCTTATGGTATTCTCTCCGGAGCCCTTTCATTCCATCAGATGTGACGGGCTATGCGAAGTTTTGCGCTCTTACTGCGCGGATTTTCTGCGATCTCCTCTTCCGATGCCGTGAGAGGCTTCGCGGTGATGATCTCGATCTCCCGTCTTTTCCCGCATACGCAGACGGGAAAATTCTTGGGACAAATGCAATCGGTGTTCAAATCGCGGAAGGCTTCCTTGACGATCCTGTCTTCAAGGGAATGGAAAGTCAGGATACATCCCCTGCCGCCCGGTTTCAGCGAGCGCAAAAGCCCTTTGACGCACGCCGAGAGGCCTTCGAGTTCCCCGTTAACTTCGATGCGGATGGCCTGAAAGACCCTTCTCGCACACGCAGGAGAACGAAATTTTGCGGGGATTCCCCCTTCCACGAGGTCGCGGAGTTCGCCCGCCGTGGTGATGCGCGCCTTTTTCCGCGCTTCGGCGATGCGCCTTGCGATGGGTCCCGCAAAGGGTTCTTCGCCGTATAAGCGAAATATGCGCTTCAACGCCTCTTCCGTGTAATCATTGACGACGTCCTCGGCTTTGAAGTCTGCCCGCGTGTCCATCCGCATGTCGAGCGGAGCGTTTTCACTGCGGTAGGCAAACCCGCGCGAAGCATCGTCTATTTGATGGGAAGAGATGCCGAGATCGAGAAGAAAACCGTCGATCTTACCGACGCCCGCCTCGGCAAAGACTTCGGAAAAGTCTTTATAGTTGGCTCTGTACAGGGAAAACCTGCCCGCAAACGGCGCGAGCCGCTTTGCCGCCTCCCCGATGGCCTCTCCATCGCGGTCCGTTCCGATGAGGCGGACCGAAGCATTGGCTTCGAGGATCCCGTAGGAATGGTTGCCTCCGCCGACCGTACCGTCGAAATAGACGCCGCCGTCCTTTAAGTCCAGCCCCGCAAGCACTTCGCGGAGCATGATGGGCGTATGATAGGCGCTCATCAGAAGGGAATTTCGGTGAAGGCTTCTTCCAAAGGCATATCCGCCGTCTCACCGCGATACCGTTCGGGACTCCAAATTTCGAGGTAATCCCCCATTCCGATGGTGAGAACGTTCTTGGAGATACCTGCATAAGCGCGCATCTCGGCGGAAAGCGTCGTTCTCCCCTGATTGTCGTCTTCGACTTCTTCGATCGCACCGAGAATGGCGCGCTTTGCTTTCAAGAGTTGCTTGTTATCCGATTTGATGCCCTTCAACGCCTCCAAGCGCTCATTGAGGGCTGACAGCGGGTAGACCGCGATACAGCCGCCCGTATAGCGGACGAAGAAGAGTTTCTCCCCCTCGAAGGCGTCTTTGAGCTTCTTCGGGATACGTATTCTGTTTTTGGCATCGAGCGCGTGTTCGATGCTTCCCGTGACATACTTCATGGCGCCGCCTGTGCGAGAAAGATTTTACATGACCCATTATATCACCACATTTGCCCACTGTCAACCGTTCACGGATAAATATTTCCGATTTTTGGCAAAATTTTTTTAGATAAAATTAAAACAAATGTTCAAGTCGAACAGATCTCGGTTGTGTTTTTGTCCGCTTCCGAGAAAAAACACCCCTTCACACCCGTTTTTATTCAATTTTGAACTCAAACAATTGTTCGGGATATTCGGTGGTTTGAAATGGTCACCAATCCCTAAGTTTACCAAAGACAGCGCGTGGCGCGCCGTTCCGAAGGCGCCGTCAAAGACCGCCGCTCCCAAATAGTGGGCAATTTCGCGCTTGATGAGGGAATAGTGCGTACAGCCGAGGACGGCGCCGTCGAACCCCTCTCCGCAGGGCAGATGGGCGGAGAGATCCACGGGCGCGCCGCCCGAAAACTGCGCTTCGATGGCGGCGGCGAGGCCGGGGACGGCGCAGACGGTGAACGAAGTCTTGGGAAACCTTGCGATGAGCCGCCTCAGCCGCCCGCTCTCCGCCGTGCGGGGCGTTGCAAGCACCAAAACGCGCCTGCACACCTTTGCGGCGCTCGCGACGGCCGGTTCCACCCCCACCACGGGAAAGGAAAATTCGCGCCGCATCTCTTCCACGCACACGGCGGTCGCCGTGTTGCAGGCGAGAATGGCGGCGTCTATGCCGCAGTGTTTCAGTTCGGCGAGCGCTTCCCGCGTGAAGGCGGTAATTTCCGCCGCGGGACGGCTTCCGTAAGGCGCGCGGGCGTTGTCGCCGTAATAAAAATAGGCGGCGGACGGACACAGCTTCAAGCATGCGGCAAGGACGGACATTCCCCCGATCCCGCTGTCAAACAACCCGATGCGCGGACTTCTCTCCATCAAATTCCTGCTCCTTTCGGAAATTTTTACGAATTTTTTATCTTCCGACCGCCAAAAACAGTTTACAAGGGCCTTATTTTATGGTAGAATAAACGAGGTTATTCGAGAAAGAAATCAAAGGAGTAAACATACCGTGCCCAACATCAAGTCCGCAAAAAAGCGCGTTTTGATCACCGAAAAAAAGACCAACGAGAATAAGGCCATCAAATCTGCCCTCAAAACGCAGATCAAGAAGTTCCTCGCCGCTGTCAACGCAGGCGATAAGGCTCTCGCCGAACAGCTCTATCCCGAAACGGTCTCCGCGATCGATTCCGCTGTTTCCAAGGGGATCCTTCACAAGAACAACGCCTCCAACAAGAAGTCGAAACTTGCGAAGAAATTGGCCTCGCTCGCCGCTTGACCTATTTTCGAACCCTGAGACGTCCGCAGTTGCGGGCGTTTTTTTTGCGCAATTCGCGGCCTGAGGCCCTTTTCATCTTTTACGCGGCGGAAAACGCCGCGCCCGCAGGGCTTCCGCTTTGGCGGCGTCTGCGGGCGTAAAAGGCGACCCACCGCCGGCTATGCGGCGGGCAGACTTGCTTTCTTATATATAATGTACTTTATTCATTATATTATCTCAAATTGCGGTTTATGCCGAAAATTCGCCGAAAACCGCAATCTTTTTTTATTTTTTGACCTCATTTGGTTGACAACGGAAATAAAAAGTACTATACTCTACACGGTCTTGGGTTTAGTTTTATTAAACTTTTGGTTTATCTATGCGAGAGTTTCGTAAAAAGATATAAAAAGTTTAGCAATACTAAACCCCCGTCGGAGGAAAAACCATGGAACTCGGTGCAAAACTAAGAGATATGCGCCAACAAAAAGATCTCACGCAGGAGGAGCTTGCCGACCGCTGCGAACTCACGAAAGGCTATATTTCACAGTTGGAGAACGACCTGACAAGCCCTTCGATCGCAACGCTCGGAGATATCCTCAATGCGCTCGGAAGCAATCTTTCCGACTTCTTCCACGAGGAAGCGGAGGAAAAGATCGTATTTTCCGAAGAAGAATACATCGATAAGCAATCCGAGGGCATGCTTTTTTCGTGGCTCATCCCGAACGCGCAGAAGAACATGATGGAACCCGTGCGGGTCACCTTGGAGGCGGGCGCATCCACCCAGCCGGACTTCCCCCACGAGGGCGAAGAATTCGGCTACGTGATCGAGGGCCGCATCACGATCGTGCGCAATGGGAAAACCGTGACCGCCAGAAAGGGCGACAGCTTTTATTTTTCGGCGGGCAAAGAACACTACATCGTCAACAGGGGCAAGAGCCGCGCCCGCTTTCTATGGGTCTCCACCCCGCCCAACTTCTGATTTCACGCCGCAAGCACAGTACTATGTCACGCATAATACTTTGCTTGCGGCGCAACAATACGTCAAATCCACGTTAAAATACCGTTTTTGGAGGAAATTGCAGTGGCCGAACACATCATCGAGCTTCAAAATGTGACCAAGTACTACGATGACAATCTCGTTATCGACAACGTCAGTTTTTACGTGAACAAGGGCGAATTCATCACCTTTTTGGGGCCCTCCGGCTGCGGAAAAACGACGACGCTCCGCATGATCGCAGGGTTCGACCTCCCGACGAGCGGCAAGATCTTGCTGAACGGGCAGGATATCTCCCTTCTGCCGCCCAACCGCCGTCCCGTCAATACGGTCTTTCAGCGTTATGCGCTCTTCCCCCACCTCAACGTATTCGAAAACATCGCCTTCGGCCTCAAATGCAAGCGCGTTGCGAATACCTATGAGAACGACAAGGGCGAGCGGTACACGAAGAAGGAAAAGCTCTCCAAGAAGGAAATTTCCGATAAGGTGAAGAAGGCTCTTGAAATCGTGGACCTTGAAGGATTCGAGAAACGCTCCATCTCCACCCTTTCGGGCGGCCAGCAGCAGCGCGTCGCCATTGCGCGCGCGATCGTCAACGAGCCTGAGATCCTCCTCCTCGACGAACCCCTCGGCGCGCTCGACCTCAAAATGCGCAAGGAGATGCAGATCGAACTCAAAGAGATGCACCGCCGTCTCGGCATCACCTTCATCTATGTCACGCACGACCAGGAGGAAGCCCTCACCATGTCCGATACCATCATCGTCATGGCCGACGGCGTCGTCCAGCAGATCGGCACCCCCACGAAAATTTACAACGAACCCGCAAATACCTTCGTTGCAGACTTTATCGGCGAGAGCAACATTTTTAACGGCACCGTCGTCGGGGATAAGAAAGTCAAATTCTGCGGCAAGACGTTCGACTGCCTCGATGAGTTCGAAAAGGGCGAACCGGCCGACGTCGTGGTGCGGCCCGAAGACATCCTGATGACTTCCCCCGATAAGGGTACGCTCATCGGCGACGTCATCTCCGTCGTCTTTAAGGGCATCCATTATGAGATCACGGCGCAGGTCGGAAAGTATGAACTCGTCATCAACTCCACCGAGAGCCGCAACGTGGGCGAGCGCATCGGCATGAACATCGCCCCCGACGGCATCCACCTCATGAAGCCCAAGTACACTTCGAACATCTTCGACGGCGTCATCACTAAGCGCAACACCGTGCGCTTTGCCGACGGGGAATTTGATTGCGACGTCACCCAGCTCTATCCCGGAAGCCACATCGACGAGGAAGATTATCTCATCACCGCAACGGGAGAAAAGATCGACCTCACCGATACCGAGGTCAAAGTGGAAGTGGGCCTCAACGATATCGAAATCAGCGACGACGCCGAGGCGGGCGGCACGACGGGGCGCATCATTTCCATTATATATAAGGGCGACCACTACCGCCTCATCGTGCGCACCGAGGAGGAAGAGGAGGACTTCGTCTTTGCGACCGACGACCTCTGGAACGAAAACGACCTCGTCTCCGTCATCATCCCCAAGGATAAGATCAAACTGACCTTGAAGCATACGGAGGAAAAGAAGAGATGAAGCTCCCCCGTTTTTCCCGCAAGACGCTGTGCATCCCGTACGCCGTCTTTCTCGTCTTTTTTGTCATCATCCCCATGCTTGTTATCTTCTTCTACGCCTTTACGGATAGCAACATGCACATCTCCTTTGCGAACTTCATCAAGTTCTTTTCCGACCCCACAAAACTTTCGACCATCGTCTATTCCCTTGTCATCGCCCTCATCACGACCGTCGTCTGCCTTGTGATCGCCTACCCCGTCGCCTACATCCTCGCGCGCAGCAGCATGAAGCGCAAGTTCGTCATCCTGATGCTCTTCGTGCTTCCCATGTGGATCAATTTCGTTCTGCGGGTGAACGCCCTGCGCGAACTCTTCAACCTGCTCGCCTCGCTCAAAGGGCTGGAATGGATCGCGGGGTCGAATTATTTCAAGACGGTGTTCGGCATGGTCTATGACTTTTTGCCCTTCATGATCCTGCCGCTCTATACGACGATGCTCAAAATCGATCCCTCGCTCTATGAGGCGAGCGCCGATTTGGGGGCAAGCGGGTTTACGACGTTCACGCGCGTCACCATTCCCCTCTCTATGCCCGGCATCATGAGCGGCGTGACGATGGTGTTCCTTCCCTCGATGACCAACTACGTCGTCTCGGACATGCTCGGAAACGCGAAAGTCACCATCATCGGCAAATTCATATCCGATTACTTCGGCAACGATTGGCATATGGGTTCCATGATCGCGCTCGTGCTTTTGGTCGTCGTCTTTGTTTCCACATGGCTCACGGGCGGCTTTAAGTCCGAAGAAAACGTGAGGGGGGCAAACCTGTGAACAAACAATTGCTTATCAAGTGTCTCAAAGCATTTTTCGTGGGCCTCGTCCTGCTCGTCCTCTATGCCCCCATCCTTCTGCTTGCCGTTTACAGTTTTGACAAGACGGACATGATCGGCCGCTTCGAGGGCTTCTCCCTTACCCACTATGCCGCGCTCTTCGAGAACTCCAAAGTACTCGGCATGATCGGAAATACCTTCCTGCTCGCCTTCCTCGCCGCCGTCCTCTCCACGGTCTTGGGGACCGTCGGCGCGCTCGGCATGTTCTATACGAAGAAGCGGGTGAAGATGCTCATCCACGGCGCCTCGCAGATCCCCGTCATCAACGCGGAGATCGTCACGGCGCTCTCGCTCACCGTCACGTTTGTGGCCATCGGGCTGGGCCGCTCTTACTTCACCCTGCTCATCGGGCATATGGTCATCTGCACCCCCTTTGTGGTCCTCTCGGTGATGCCGAAGCTCAAACAGATGGATAACTCGCTCTATGAAGCCGCGCTCGATTTAGGGGCCTCCCCCTTCAAGGCGCTCTGGAAGGTGGTGCTTCCGCAGATCGTTCCGGGCGTCATCTCCGGGTTCATGCTCGCCGTCACCCTCTCGCTCGACGACTACATCGTGACGATGTACACCCGTCCTTCGGGCTTTGAAACCATCTCGACTTACGTCTACAACGCGACGACCAAGGGCAATGCGCACACGGCCGTCACGCTCGCATCGCTGTGGGCGCTCACGACCATCATCTTCGTCGTCATCGTGCTGTTTGTGGTCGTCTCCAATCTCTCAGGGATCCGTAAGAAGGAGGCAAGCAAATGAAGATGAAAAGAGCATTGAGCATCGCGCTTGCGTCGGCCTTTCTGCTCCCCGCGCTCACGGCCCTCGGCGGCTGCGGAAGCGCGGATACCATCGTTTTGCGCGTCTACAATTGGGAAGAGTATATCGACGAAGGCGGCAAAGGCACCTTCATCTATGACGAACTTCACGAACTCAACGACGAGGGCAACCCCGTGACGGACGGGAACGGAAACCACGTCCATATCCAATCGGATATCGTCAACGACAAGTATAAGGCGTGGTATGAAGAGACCATGGGGCAGGCGCTCAGCGAGGAGGGTCCCGCCATCCTCGACGACTTCTGCCTCTGGTACGAAAAGACTTACGGCCAACCCATCCGCGTGGAATATTCCACGTTCGGCACCAACGAGGACATGTATAACGAGATCGTCCTCGGCAACGAATACGATCTCCTCTGCCCCTCCGACTACATGATCATGAAGCTGGCGGCGGAGGGACGGCTTGAAAAGTACGACGATAGCTTCTTCGACGAAAGCATCCCCGAAAATTATTACGTCCGCCACGTCTCCCCCTTCATCGCGGACAAATTCAAAAACAACGCGGAACTCGCCATCCGCAAGGACGAGGCGGGCAAGGAGATCTATTGGAAAGATTACGCCGCAGGCTACATGTGGGGAACGACGGGGTTTGTGTATAATCCCGAATATGTCACCGAAGAGGAACTCGGCCGGCTCGGCTGGCTTGCCTTCACCAACAAGGATTACGAGGGCAAGATCACCGCAAAGGACAACGTGCGCGATACCTACTTTGCCGCCCTCGGCGTGACGTATCAGGAGGAGGCGCGCAACCAGGAGAGTTCGCTTGCCGGCCTCAAAGCCCGTTTCGAAGCCGATGAACTCGACGCCGTCGCCTACACCGAAGCGCTTACGCGCATCTTCAACGCGACCGACGACGAGACCATCGCGCTCGTCGAACCCTATCTCATGGATATCAAGCAGAACATTTACAGCTTCGAGACGGATACGGGCAAGGCGGATATGGTGGCGGGCAAGATATGGCTCAACTATGCGTGGAGCGGCGATGCGGTGTATGCCCTCGACCTCGCCGAGAGCGGACAGGATGAGGACGGCGAGGCAAGCGCCACGGCCTATCTCAATTACTTTGTCCCCGAAACGGGTACCAACCTCTGGTTCGACGGCTGGGTCATGCCCAAGGGCGTCACGGAGCGCGGGACCAAAAAGGCGGCCGAAGCCTTTGTCAACTTCCTCTCGATGCCGCAAAACGCCATGCGCAACAGCTATTATATCGGCTATACGTCGGCCATCGCCGGGGAAAACAGGGAGATGCTCGCCTATGCCGATTACCTCTATGGCTACTATCCCGAAGAGGAATACGAAGAGGGCGAGGAGTATGAAGCGCCCGTGGATTACGACCTCACCTACTTCTTCTACGGGGAGGATTACGGAGACGTCGAACACATCCTGCTTCCCGCGGAGCCGGAACAGGCGGCGAGCCGTCAGCTCTATGCGCAGTTCCCGCCCGAAGAGGTCATTGCGCGTTGCGCCGTCATGGACTATTACGACAAAGAGGCGAGCGAGCGCATCAATGAGCTGTGGTCGCGCGTCAAATCCGAGACGCTCGATGCGTGGGCGATCATCGTCATCGTCGTCACCGTGCTGGCCATCGCCGCATTCATTGCCTATGTGAAGTTCGGCGGCAAGGTGGATTTCTTCCGCGCCAAGCCCAAGAAGGGCTATCGGCTCGTCAAACAAGAGGATCCCAACAGGATATAAACAAAACTACAAGGCGCCGCGCCCGACGAATCGTCGGGCGCGGCGCCTTGTATCTTGCGGTCACTTTTTTACGGTCACGTAGTCCGTCGCACTGCTTCCGAGGAGCGGGGAAAGCCGCTCGTATTCATAGGACGGAAACAGGATCGCGCACGGCTCGTTTGCGCGAAGCACGATGCGGTAATAGGGCTTGACGCGGTACTGCCCGTTCTGCACCTTGACCTTGTAACGCTTTATCACATCGGCCGAAATGTCCTGCTCCTTGTTCCAATTGGGGAACGTAATTCCCCTCTCCACCCTTTCGATGCGCTCGATCCGTTCATACGGGATCTTGACGACGCATGAGATGCTTGCAAGGCAGACCGCGGGACCGTCGCAAAAGACATACTGTTCGCTGTTCACGCGGGGAAAGAGTTCCTGCTTGAACGCAAATGTGCCGTACTCCGAAATAATATCCACGGGGATGGCCGTTCCGGGGACGAGAAGCTCCTCCCGCGACTCCCGCTCCAAGCGCTTCCACCGCTCTTCCAGATCTCCGCAGACGGGACTCGCCATCGCCGACTTCTTTCTGAAAAAAGCGACCGCCTTGATGCCGATCCCGGCGATAAATAACCCCAAACCGATACCGAAAAACCACCACAGGCCATTCCCCACCATGGTCTCATAGGGAACGTCGTCTGCCAACGAATCGAGCGGCCCCGCGAACAAGGCAAACCCCAAGGCCATCATGACGAGGGCGGCGAGGGAGAGCCATTGCGGGATGCCCGTATGTTTTTCAAAGGCCTCGATCTCTTCCCGCAGTTTCTTTTGCTTTGCGGCGGTCTCGCTGCCGATCCGCTTGACGACGAACTCGCTGTCAAGTTGTGCGGCTCCCTCTTTGCTCCCGTGAAACCGAAAAAGATTTTTCATACTCTATCCTATTTCGTCACCCCGGCACACGGCACTTCATGGCCGCCATACGTCGCTTGCACCTGCGGGCGGAGCCACCTTGCGGTCATGTATACTTTGAACTCCTCGCCGTCAACTGTGGCGCGGAGCGTCAGAAAACGCATATTCTGCCCCGATGTCTGGTCTTCGAGCGTGCCGTCCACATACAGAAATGCCCCGCCCATCCTGATCTCCGCCCTCACGTCGTGGCTATGGACGGAAAAGTGATAGCTGCGCTTATACCGCGCCATGAGAATAAAGATAAACACCCAAAGCACCAATATAATGATGCCTACCGTTAAAACAGCAATCGCAACAGGATGCATATTACCCCTCCGCGCCCTGCTTTTTCATGAGGCGCAAAATATTTTTATAGTCGTGCAAGATCATCTTCCCCCCAAGC
The DNA here is from genome assembly GCA_947626575.1 of uncultured Clostridia bacterium. Taxonomy (GTDB): domain Bacteria; phylum Bacillota; class Clostridia; order Christensenellales; family Borkfalkiaceae; genus Gallimonas. The sequence goes on from CANQSR010000002.1 coordinate 94,045, forward strand.
GTCCACTTGCCGCGCTTTACGAGCACATACGGTTTCCCGCCCCGCTTGGGAGTTTCGCCGTATTCCGATAGATAGAACGCGGGTGCGTACACCGCATGGATATTCATCCGCGAAAGGTCGCCCTTTACGATAAACTCGACGAGGGGAAGGAGCGCCGCCGCGGCCGCCGTGATATCGTCGAGACCGCCGAATGCCGTAAGATCTATCTTCTCGTCCCCCACCTGTACCCACGGAACGTCGCCCTTGCATTCGGGCAGGGTGACGGGATATTCAAGAACGCCGCCGCGGGCCATTTCGCGCGGCGAGATGTTCTGTTCGCGCATGCAGAGGAGAAGCCCCACCCCGCATTCGGGCCGTATCATGTTGCCGCGCCGCAGCCGATATTTGAGGCCGAGGACGACGTCGGCCGCAAGGGCCGCAAAATAGACCGCGGAGAGCGAGAGGACGACGGGCGGAAACCACGGCTGCCCCTTCTGTTCTTCCGAAGTGAGGCGGGCAAGGAGCAGGATACTCACAACGTATGCGCCGATCACGGCGCAGATAATGAGGTCGTACCGCCAGCGCCTCTTCTCGAAATCGGCCTTCTCTATCGACTTTTGAAAGTACGCCGTTTCACGGTATTCGGAAAATGTCATTGCGCAAATACCCTCCGCAGAACACGTTTTACGACGGGATAGACAGTCTCAAATTGCGGCCTTACGGCATACCCCCCGTCGAGCCGCGTAAAGACGGCTTTTAGCACCTCTGCCTGTGCGCCATGATTCTTCTTGTTCGCTTGGGACTGCACAAACCCGCTCACGGAAAAACGCCGCTTTGTAATTTCCAAATAGAAGCCAAGAAAGAGGTCATACTCGGCGCGCGCATCCACAACGCGCCCTTCATCCAGCGCGACCATCGCACAAAGGTAGGCAGTCTCCCCCGCCCGCATGCGGCTGGCGCGGTCTGACCGCGTACGGCGATATCCCGCAATTGCCTCCTTTAAGGCGGGGATATCATCACCCACTCCATACAAAACGATGCGTTTCACTTCCGCACCGATAAAAGGCAAAAAGCGGTGAAGCCTCTCGCATCTTCTCACGATCCGTGCTGCGCACTCAAGATCCATGCTTTGGACTGCATCGTTGAATTTGATCCAGAGCATGGCATTCAATATGAGAAAAGGAAAAATGAGAAGGAGCGAACCCGCTAAGACAAGACCGAGGATCGCCCCAAAAACTTCGTCTGTTCCCTTTACGAGTACATAGATGAAGAGCGCAGCGCACCCTGCGAGGAGGAGACAGACGACGATTGACATAATAATCATCTTTTGGGCCTGTTTTTTCATATTTCTCTCCGAAAATGACCGTACTATGTCACACATAATACCATGCAAACATGCTCATATGGGCGTATCATCCCCGCGATCGCCCTGCTTTTTGCCCTTCCGCTTGCGGACGGCCTCGGTGAGCAGATACTCGATCTGCCCGTTGAGCGAACGGAAATCCTCCTCCGCCCATCGCATGAGTTCGCCATAGAGGGAGGGCGCGATCCGAAGCGGCACCTGCTTTTTGCCCTTATCCGTATCCTTCATTGCTCCTCCTCTCTTCGCTTCTCCTTCAAAAGCATCTCCATGGGGCGTACCCTTCTGCGGTAGACGGCAAACATCACGATCCATGCGATGACGGAAAGGATCGCCGCGGGGATGAGAAATAGAATGACGGAGCTTCCGATGCACTCCGCGAGGGCGGTCTCCGCCACCGTGAAATATCCGACGAGGCCGAGGATGACGCCGAAGAGTACGGACGCCGCAAGGACGATGATGAACATCGCGTTCCCCGCCTTCTGTAAGCGGATCCACGCCGCCTGCAACTGTTTTCTGAGCGTATCCGCCTCCCCGCCGCCGAGTTTTTCATAGTTGCGCTTGTAGATCTCCTTTTTGCGGCGTTCGAGCGGGAACAGAAATGCGAAGAACAAGGCAAACAGAACGACGAAAAATGCGCCCGCGAGCAACCATGTCAGCGTGGAGCCGAGCCGCTCCCACAGCTCCTCAAAGGCGGAAAGGAAGATCGCGGCGACCATCGAGACGCCGATGATAAGGCCCGCAACGCCGCTCCGCTTTGCTACGGTTTGAAACTCCGCCCGCTCGGCGTCTTCCTTCAAAAACATCATGACGGAGAGCGGGACGGACGAATACGCCCGCGCGTTCTCGGATTCCGAAGCGATCTTTGCTTCGGAGAGGCCGAGTTTTTTGCGCTTGATCTCCTCGATCTCCCGCTCGGCGCGTTCATAGAGCGCCGTGCGGGCCTTCCCCTCCGCCGTCACTTCGAGGACGGTCGGGATGACGATCAGCACGCTGAAAATAATACAGGCCACGAGCATATAGACCTGCGGGATGGGCATAACGGCGCAGACGATCGCAACCGTCACCAAAACCACATAGCTCAGCAGGGTGAAAACGGCCGCGAGGATCCCGTACGGGTTGCGCTTTCCGAGCGTCCCCATATAGGCCGCATAGAGTTTCGCGTAAGTCTCGCGCTCCTCCCCCCTTAGTTCCACTTCGTTGGCGGCATCCTGCAACTCGGCAAGCCCGCGCGCATATGCCGTTTTATAGTTCTTCAAGATCGCCCCCGCCGCGCCGAACAGCATGCCGATCACGGAAAACGAGGCGATGAGCGGCAGGTTGGGATTTTCGGAAGCGAACGAGAGAATGACGGGCAACAGCGTCAAAAGCGAACCAATGACGCCGAAAATGTTCATGATGCGGCAGAACCGCGCCATATTCTCCGCGCGCTTCCCCGTAAAAAATAGTTTGATAAATTCGTCCATCTCTCCCGTCCCCCCTATTTTATTTTCCGAACATGATGCGCTCGCTCGATAACAGTTTGGTCATGATCACGACGAGCAACGCCGTAAAGAGCAGGTTGACGCCGACGGCGAGGAAGGACTGCCACAAAAACAGGCCGCCCGCCAAAACCTTCTGCATCGCGATGACTGCGCCGAGTACGGGGATCGCACAGGCCCAATCTCCCATCATCGGCAGCACGCCCGTGACGATGGAGACGACCATGACGAGGATCATGAGGACGCTCGTATAGGCCGAAGCCTCCTTGACCGACCGCGAAAGCGCGGAGACGGTGGAGATGAGCGCGACGATGCCCGGTACGATGCTGAGGATGAGCAGTAAGATAAGGAAATAGCTCCAAACGGGATACCCGCCCAAAGTTCCGAGCGAGACCCCCATGAGTTTTGGCATGGAGAGCGCGACGCCGATGAAGCTCGAAACCGCGCCGAGCATGGAGATGCAGGAGAGCGGCAAAATTTTTCCGAGCGCGATATCGCTCCGTTTGGCGGAAGTGACGAGGATGGTGGAGAGCGTGCCGCGCTCCTTCTCCCCCGCCACCGATTCGAGCGTCACGCTCATGCACGCCGAGAAGATGAAGCACACGATGAGCATGGGAAGGAGTACGGATAAGAACTCCGTCATGGCCACCGCGTCCTCCTTCACGGTCTCCACGTCGATGGGAAAGCGCATGCCGACGCCGATGAGAACAGAGGATGCGAGGGAGTAGAAGTAGACGCCGTCCTCGCTTGCGCTGTCATAGACGATGCCCGCGCGGGCGTCCTCGCCGAACAGGTCGAAATTTTCCGTAAACGTGAGGATGGCCGTCGCCTCCCCCTCTTCGACTGCGGCGCGCGCCGCCTCTTCGTCCTCGACGGGAAGCCACTCCACCTCGCTGCCGTCCTCCGTGATCGCCTGCTCGATGATGCCGACGGCTGCGGAATTTCCCGAAAGATAGACTTTGAACGCGCGCTTCTCGTCGCTATGCGAAATTTCCCCGATAAACGTATAGAGCAAGAAGATCAGAATGCCGGGAAGGAGCATGGTGACGATGAGGCGGGGATCGTGGAAGAAGCGGTGAAATTCCTTCTTCATGAGGGATACAAGTTTCATGCGATCTCCCCCTTTGCGCCGCGGTAGATCTCGAAGAAGGCGCTTTCGAGGTCGCCCTTTGCGACCTCTTCGAGCGTTCCCCCTGCGGCGAGCTTGCCGTCGATGATGATGCCCACGCGGTCGCAGAGCTTTTCGACGAGAGAAAAGATGTGCGTGGAGAGCAAGATGCTCTTGCCCATTCCCTTCAATTCGAGCAGGAAGTCGGTGACGACCTTTGCCGTGAGGACGTCCAGCCCGTTGGTCGGCTCGTCGAAGATGACGACTTCGGGGTCATGCACGATGGAAATGACGAGAGAGACCTTTTGAAGCATGCCCGTCGAGAGGTTTTTGACCTGTACTTCGGAAAATTTATCAATGCCGAAGCGGGCGAAGAGATCGCGCTTTCGCGCCGCAAGCACGTCCTTTTCCACGCCGTGCATTGCGCCGAAGAAATCAAAGAGATAAGCGGGCGTGAAGAAGCCTTCAAGTTTCAGCTCGCTCGTCATGAATCCGATGACGTCGCGCACTTTCCCCGGCTCTTTAACGGCGGAATGCCCCGCAAGGAAGGCGTCGCCCGCATCCGGCTTTATCAGCGTGGAGAGCATGCGGAGCGTCGTCGTCTTGCCCGCGCCGTTGGGGCCCAGAAGCCCGTAGATCTCGCCGCGGTATGCCGAGAAGGAGAGTCCGTCGACGGCCACGCGCCGCGTCTCGCCCGTCCGCTCGATCTTCTGTTGTTTTTTGGAGAGCGTGAAGGTCTTTCTGAGGCCTTCCGCCCGCACGATCTCTTGCATGTTGCCCTCCGAGGCTCCCGTTTACGATGAGAATGACGTATTGAACAGATGCTTTGCCTTAATAGATGGAACCCGTGCCGACGACGGGCTGGGCGTCGCGGTTGCCGCAGAGTACGACGAGGAGGTTGGAGACCATCTGCGCCTTGCGCTCATCGTCCAGCTCCACGATGTCCTCTTCCGAGAGCTTGTTGAGGGCCATCTGCACCATGGAGACGGCGCCCTCGACGATCTTCTGCCGCGCCGCGATGATGGCCGAAGCCTGTTGGCGTTGGAGCATCGCCGCCGCGATTTCGGGCGCATAGGCGAGGTGCGAGATGCGCGCTTCCAAAATTTCCACGCCGGCCATCTCGGTGCGCTGCTGCAACTCCTCCCTGAGGACGTCCGCGATCTCCTGTGCGCTCCCGCGGAGCGACTTTTCGTCGCCGTTCGAAGAGACGTCGTAAGGATACTGCCTCGCGACCTGACGGATTGCCGCATCGCACTGCGTGGAGATATAGGCCATGTAGTTTTCGACGTTGAACACGGCGCGCGCGGTATTCGTGATGCGCCAGATGACGACGACGGAGATCTCGATGGGATTGCCCTCTTCGTCGTTGACTTTCTGCTTATCGTTGTTGAGCGTCATCGCCTTCAACGAGATCTTGCGCGAGGTCCCCATCGCAAGGCGCGCGGGGTTGACGGACGAGCAGAACGGGTTGACCCAATAGAAGCCGTCCCGCTTCAAAGTTCCATAGTATTTGCCGAACAGCGTGAGGACATAGGCCTCGTTGGGTTGCAGAAGGCGAAGGCCGCTGAGCAAAATTGCGCCGACGACCATCGCGACGAGGCCGAACGGCATGAGCGCGGTGAAATCAAGCACGATCCCAAGGATCAGCATGGTAAATCCCCCGGCGACCAATAAGAGGCCGATGATCAACATGACCCAGCCGTTTTTCTCGCGGGCGGGCTTCTCGGTGATCCGGTCGTATTCCGTCACTTTCAATTCCTTGTTTTCCATATCATCCCTCCGAAATGTGATATCGTTTTGATATCATAATACTATCACGTGCCGCAGAGGTTGTCAAGCGTTTCTTACAAAATTTTCCCAAAAATCGTACGAAAAAAGGAGCGTCGCACGCTCCCTTTCCTATTTATAATATATTGCAGACGGCGTATTTTTACAAAAGACGCTCCAAAACCGCCTTGCACGCAAGTTTGCAGTGTTCATACGTGAGGCCGCCTTGAAAATACGCCGTGTACGGCTCCCGCACGGGGGCGTCGGCCGAAAGCTCGATGCTCGACCCCGCAATGAAGGTCCCCGCGGCCATGATGACTTTGGCATCGTAACCGGGCATATCCCACGGTTCCAGCTTCACGAAGCTATCGACGGGCGAGATATCCTGCACGGATTGGATGAACCCGCACAGTTCTTCTGCGGTATGGAAGCGGATGGCGCGCGTAATATCTGCAAGCGGCTTATCGAGCTTGGGGAAATTCTCATAGCCGAGCATTTCCATGCACTTTCCGATGAGAAGCCCGCCTTTGAGCGTCTGCGCGACGGTGTGCGGCGCGAGGAAAAAGCCCTGATAAAAGAGGCGGTAGCCATAGGCATAGGAGCCGATCTCGCCCCCGACCGAGGGCGCGGTGAGGCGGTATTCGCACTGCGTGACGTACTTTTCACGCCCCGCGATGTACCCGCCCGTCGGCGCAATGCCGCCACCGGGATTCTTGATGAGGCTGCCGACGATGAGGTCTGCGCCCGCTTCCGTCGGCTCTCTCTTCTCCACAAATTCCCCATAGCAATTATCGACGAAAATACAGCCTCCGAACCCGTTTGCCCGCAAAAATGCGCACATTTGCCCGATCTCTTCCACGGTAAAGGCGTCGCGCAGGTCATAGCCGCGCGAACGCTGGATGTGGACGACGTCGTATTTCTGCCGCAAAAGCGCCTGCTTTACGGCCGCATAGTCCGCCTTCCCTTCCCCGTTCAGCGGGCAGACCTCCGTCTCCACGCCGAAATCCGAAAGCGACCCGTTTCCCTCTCCCCACACAACGCCGTGAAGCGTATCATACGGCATCCCCGTCATGAAGAGGATGCGGCTGTGCGGGCGGAGGACTCCGAAGAGCGCCACGGTGAGGGCGTGCGTGCCTGAAAGAAGGGCGGGAGAGACGATGGCGCGCTCCGCGCCGAAGGCGCGCGCATAGACGCGGCCGAGGGCATCCCTGCCCTCGTCGCCATAGCCATAGCCCGTCGTCCCGTCGAAGTGGCGGAGCGCGATGCGCTCTTCGCGGAATGCGGAAAGTACCTTCTCCTGATTGAAGAGCGCGACTTCGTCGATTTCCTCAAATTTGTCTTTCAGAGCCGCCTGCGCGCGCCCGATCATCTCATTCGCATTCATAGAACTTCCTCACTTCCTCCACGCCTTCCCACGGTTTCAAGAGATGTAAGTTTTGCATGTTTTTGAAGAAAGTACACTGCCTCTTGGCATAATTCCGCGTATTTTTCGCAATTATGTCTGACATAGTACTCTCGTTATCGCCATTTTTCAAAAATTCAACGACCTCTTTATAGCCGATGGCCTGCATACTCTGCGCAGTTTCGGGAACGCCGCTTCCGAGCAGCCCCTTCACTTCCTCCACGAGTCCGCGCTCTAACATGTCCGCCGTGCGGCGGCCGATGCGCGCATAGAGTTCTTCGCGGGGGAAATCGTAAGCGACGGCAACGAAGGGATAGCGCGGCGTCTTGCCGTCCGTCTGTTCGGATTTCCTCTTCCCCGTCTGTTCGTAAATTTCAAGCGCGCGGATGACCCGCTTCACATCGTTTGGATGCAAAACGGCCGCGCTTGCGGGATCGATTTCATAAAGGCGGTCGTGAAGCGCCTCCTTCCCCTCCTCCGCGAGGAGTTTTTCGTACTTTTCACGGATCTCCCGCGAGGCGGGCGCCCCGCCGAAGCCGTGGCGGTATAGGACGGCATTCATATAAAATCCCGTGCCGCCGCACAGAATGGGTACTTTGCCGCGCGCGAGGATATCTTCGACGGCCGAGAGCGCAAGCCGCTCATAGTCGCTCACCGAAAAGTCCTCGCGGGGGTCGGCGACGTCGATGAGGTGGTGCGGGATCCCCTCCCGCTCTTCTATCGTGGGCTTTGCCGTGCCGATATCGAGGCCGCGATAGACAAGATAGGCGTCCGCAGAGACGATCTCTCCGCCGAACGCCTTTGCGCAAGCCACGGCAAGCGCAGTCTTTCCGGAGGCCGTCGGTCCGCAGACGGCGAGGAGCTTTCTCATACGATCCTCTTGAAGAGCTTTTCGAATTCGCCCCTGCCCACATGCACCGCCACGGGCCGCCCGTGGGGACATTTGAGGCCCATATCGCCGTTCATACGGCGGAGGAGCGACTTCACCTCTTCCTCCGTGAGCGTTTCGCCGCCCTTGACGGCCGCCTTGCACGCGGCCGACGCGAGTTTATCTTTGAGGATATCGGCAAGTTTGATGGCCCGCAGGCTCTCGTAACTCTCCATGATCTCGTTGAAGAAGGCGGAAAGGTCCATCTTCATGAGATCCGCGGGGACCGCCGAAACTTTGACGGCGTCACTGCCGAATTCCTCCACCTCAAAGCCGAGTTCCGCCAAAATGGGGAATTGCTTGACGAGGAAGGCAAATTCCGCGGGATTGAGCGTCAGGATAAAGGGTACGAGCATGGGCTGGGAGACGATCTCCCGCTTCTCCGCCTTTTCGCGGAGGCGGTCATAGATGATGCGCTCGTGCGCGGCGTGCTGGTCGACGATGTAGGCGTCGTCGCCGCATTCATAGATGAGATAGGTGCGGAAGAGTTCGCCCTTGAAGGCGAGCGATGCGGGGTCCACGCGCTGTTGCCCCTTCTTCTCCGCTTCGGCAAGCGCGCGCTTGTTCTCTTCAAAGACGTCGATCTCCTTCTGCGTGGGAGCCGATACTTCAAAGACCGCACGGTCTCTGCCGCGCGGAGAGACCGTCGCCTTCCCTGTCTGTACGGGGATATGAAATTGAAGTTCCTTTTTCGCCTCTTCGAAGGTCATGGCGGGAGGCGTGTCCGCCGAAGGGCGCGCTTCCTGCTTGGGCATCGGGGCCGTATGCGGCTTTAACGCCATCTCTAAGGGCTGTTGTTCCTGCTTGGGAGCGGTGGAGACGAGATATTCGAGCGCGCGGGAATTGCCGTCGAGAACGGAGGAGACGACGGAGTACACCGTGCCGTAGATCACTTGGTTATCCGCAAAGCGCACATCGGCTTTGTTGGGATGGACGTTGACGTCCACGATTTCGGGGGGAACATCCAAAAACACCACATAAAACGGATATTGCCGCTTCATGAGATAGGCCGCATAGGCATTGGTGAATGCCGCCGCAACGGTCTGGTTGACCACATAGCGGCCGTTGACGAAGAGGCTCTGATAGGTGCGGTTGGGCTTGGAATAATTGCGGTCGCCGATGTAGCCGTGAAGGCGGATGCCGTGCTTATCCGCATTCAGTTCATAGCAATGCGAGAGGATATCTGCGCCGTAAACGGCCGCGAGCGCGGCGGAAAGGCCGTCTCCGAAGGAGCGGTATTTCACCTTTCCGTTCGCCGAAAAGGTAAAGGCGATCTCAGGCCGCGAAAGGATGAAGCGGGCCATCATCCCCGCGACGTCCCCCTCTTCCTGCTGGTCCGATTTCAAAAATTTCAGACGGGCGGGGGTATTGAAGAAGAGTTCCCGCACGGTGACTTCGGTTCCGCCTGCGCCCGCCGCAGGCAAAATCTCGCCCCGTACGCCGCCCTCGCATGCGAGCGAAAACGCCTCTTCGCCCTGTACGCGGGAGACGATATTCATCTTGGAAACGGAGGCGACCGAGGCAAGCGCTTCGCCTCGGAACCCCAGCGTCGTCACGCCGAAGAGGTCGGCGGCCGTCCGCAATTTGCTCGTGGCATGCGCCGCATAGGCATTGGCGAGGTCATCCTTTGCAATGCCGCCGCCGTTATCGGTGACGCGGATGAGTTTTTTCCCGCCCCCTTCGACCTCCACCGCAATTTGGGTAGCGCCGGCGTCGATGGCGTTTTCGACGAGTTCTTTGACCACGGAATACGGGCGGTCGATGACCTCGCCTGCCGCGATTTGGTTGTAAACTTCGGGTGCAAGAACTTGTATCTTCACTTTATTTTCTCCTTCCACTCGGATATGAGGGCCAACGCCTGCATGGGCGTGAGCATGTTTTCATCGATCTCCCTCAGCTCGGCCACGATCTCCGATGCGGGCGCGCTTTCCGTCTCTTCTGCGTACGCCGCGGCGGCCGCGGCCTCTTTTTCCGCCTCGATGACGGCGGGGCGGCGTGCCTCGGTGCGTTCGAGCGTCTTTAAGATGACTTTGGCGCGGTCCGTCACTTCGGCGGGAACGCCTGCGAGCGCCGCGACTTCCACGCCGAAACTCCTCGAAGCTCCGCCGCGCACGATCTTGCGCAAGAATACGATGGAACCCGCGATCTCCCGCACGCTGATCTTATAGTTGCGCACGCCTTCGAGTTTTCCTTCCAGCTCGGTGAGTTCATGGTAATGCGTTGCAAACAGCGTCTTTGCGCGCACTTTCTGCGTGAGTTGCTCGATGACCGCCCATGCGATGGAGAGGCCGTCGAACGTACTCGTCCCCCGCCCCACTTCGTCGAGGATGAGGAGGCTCCGCGGCGTTGCATTGCGCAAAATGTTGGCGACTTCCGTCATTTCGACCATAAACGTGCTTCTGTCGAGGATCAGGTTGTCGCTCGCGCCGATCCGCGTAAAGATCCTGTCCGTCAAGGGGATCTCCGCGCGTTTGGCGGGAACAAAACTTCCGATATGCGCCATGAATACGATGAGGGCAACTTGCCGCAAATAGGTGGATTTGCCCGCCATATTCGGACCCGTGATGATCATCGTGCGGTTTTCGCCGTCGAGCGTGCAATCGTTGGGGACAAAGCGTTCCTTGGAAAGTCTCTCCACGACGGGATGCCTGCCCTCCTCGATGACGAGCGCCCCCTCTTCTTTGATCGCGGGGCGGACGTATTTATTTTCCTTTGCCACGACGGCAAGCGAGACGAGGCAATCGAGCCGCGCGACCGCGGCCGCCACCTGTTTGAGTACGGGAATGTTTGCCGTGAGGATCTCCATGATCTCCGCGTAAAGCTGCGTTTGCAGGCGGTCCGCTTCGTCATTGCTGCCAAGGATCTTTTCTTCGAGCGATTTGAGTTCCTCGCTCACGTACCGTTCGCCGCCGGCCAGCGTCTGTTTGCGCGTATAGTCGTATGGCACGCGGTCTTTGAAGGAGTTGCTCACTTCGATATAATATCCGAACACGCGGTTATAGCCCACTTTGAGCGTGCGGATGCCCGTCCGCTCGCGCTCGCGCGCTTCGAGCTGTCCCAAGAGGTCCTTCCCGTGCGAGCCGATGCCGCGCAGCTCGTCGAGGCGGGCGTTGTAACCCTCCCTGATATAATTGCCCTCTTTCAAGGTCGTCGCGCGCGGTTCGATGGCGCGGTTCAAGAGGCCGCAAAGCTCCTTGGTATCCACAAGTTTTGCGGCGATGTCGCCGAGAAGCGCGGATGTAAATCCCGCAAGCTGGAATTTTAGGTTGGGGACGACGGCGAGCGACGCCGAGAGCGCAATGCAGTCGCCCGGTTGCAGGTTTCCGTTGGAGATGCGGCCCGTCAGGCGTTCGATATCGCGGACCCCGCCCAACATATCGTGAAGCCCCATGCGGACGACGGTCGCCTTGAAGAGTTCTTCGACGGCGTCCAGCCGCCTTTCGATCTGCTGTACGGAGATGAGCGGGGAAGTGAGCATGCCCGAAAGCATCCGCGCGCCCATACCCGTTTTCGTGCGGTCGAGAAGCCATAAGAGCGAGCCGAAACGCTTGCCCTCCGCGCTGTTTTTGAGAAGTTCGAGGTTGCGCACCGCGATGGGATCCAGCTTCATGATGCGGGAGCCGTCGCTGAATTTCAGAGTGTTGATGTTGCGGAGCGCATGTTTTTGCGTATCGCGCAGGTACTCGATGAGGGCGCCCGCGGCGGATACGGCGGGCGAGCGGGCGGGAAGGCCGAGCGCATCGAGCGAGGCGACGGCAAACTGCTCTTTGACGATCTTCTCGGCGTTCTCCCTGCGGAACGCCCACGGCAGATAGCAGGAAAACTGCGGAAGCGCACCCCGCTGGACTTCGATGTTCTCCTTGGAGGCTATTAAAAATTCATCGTTGCAGATGATCTCCGCCACAGAGAGGTTGACGAGCTTTGCGAGAAGTTTTTCAACGTCGTCCTCCTCGCTCGCGCAAAATTCACCCGTCGTGATGTCCGTATAGGCGACCGCACAGCTGTCGCCGTCTTTATAGGCGCATGCCACATAGTTATTTTTCTTTTCGTCGAGGAGATTCCCCTCGATGACCGTACCCGCCGAGACAACGCGGATGACGTCCCTATCCACCATGCCCTTGGAGGCCTTGGGGTCGGAGAGTTGCTCGCAGATGGCGACGCGCAATCCCGCGCCCACGAGTTTCTGGATGTAAGTATCGACGGCATGATACGGCACGCCGCACATGGGCGCACGGTCTTTGAGGCCGCAATCGCGGCCCGTGAGGGTGAGGTCGAGAATGGCGCTCGCCTTCACGGCGTCCTCGAAGAACATCTCATAGAAATCGCCGAGGCGGTAAAACACAAGGCAATCGGGATATGCTTCCTTGACTTTTTTCCAATGCTCCATCATAGGTGAAAGGCCCATCGTTTTCTCCTTTCAGACGATCTCTCCATAGAGAGAAATTCCGTTTGCTTCCTTGATTTTGAGATCGACGAATTGGCCGATCATATCCTTCTCGCTCTTGAAATAGCCCATGCGGCCGTATTCATCCCTGCCGAGATACATCCCCTTCTTTTCATCGAAGTCCTCGCAGAGGATCTCCACCGTCTTGCCGACGTATCTTGCGCTCTTTTCGCGCGTCTTTCGGTTGACGAGGGCGATGAGGCGGGTGATGCGGTCCTTTGCGACGTCATCGGGGATCCGCCCCTCCATCGCGGCCGCCTTGGTACCCGTGCGCGGAGAATAGATGAAGGTGAACGCCGAAGAAAAATCCGCCGCTTCCACGAGGGAAAGCGTATCTTCGAATTCCGCCTCGGTCTCCGTCGGGAATGCCACGATGAGGTCCGTCGTCACTTCGCAATCGGGGATCTCGCGCCTGAGGAGCGCAAGTTCTCCGAGGTATTTTTCGCGCGTATAGCGCCTGTTCATGAGCGCCAAAATGCGGTCGTTTCCCGCCTGTACGGGAAGGTGCAGATGCTTGCAGATCTTCTTGTGTTTTTTCATGACCGCCACGAGTTCTGCGGAAAAATCCTTGGGGTGGGAAGTCATGAAACGGACGCGGAATTTGCCCTCGATGCAAGCGACCGCATCGAGAAGTTTGGCAAAGTCCACATCGCCGTCGCGGTAGGAATTGACATTCTGGCCGAGCAGGGTTATTTCGCGGTAGCCCTCCGCAACGAGCGTTTCCACCTCCCGCAGGATGGCGGTAGCGCTGCGCGAACGCTCCCTCCCGCGCACATAGGGTACGATGCAATAGGAACAAAAGTTATTGCAACCGTACATGATATTTACCCATGCGTTGGGATAGCTCGTGCGCACGGGACGGATGTGGTCCTCCGTCTCGCCGCGCTCTTCCGAAACGGATACGACCGTCTTTTTGCGCGCGCGCTTTTCCTCGATGAGCGATTTGAACCGCGGCAGATCGTGCGTCCCGAAGAGGATGTCGATGAAGGGAAATTTCTCTTTGAGGTACTTTGCCTTCCCCTCCTCCTGCACCATACACCCGCCCACGGCGATGATGAGGCCCTTCTTCTCGCGTTTGAGTTTTTTGAGCGCGCCGATGTTGCCGAAGGCGTGGTTTTCCGCATTTTCGCGGATACAACAGGTATTGAATACGATGATATCCGCCTCTTCGAGCGGCGCGGGGCCATCGTATCCCGCTTCTTTGAGGATGCCGGCGATCTTCTCGGATTCATGCAGATTCATCTGGCACCCGTACGTGACGATGTGATATTTCATACCTTTATCTCTCCGAGTACCTTTCCGACGCTCTCGCGGATCACGAGTTCGCACCGCCCGTCGAGCGCCGTCTCGCTCTTGTTGATGAGAACGAGATGCCTTCCGCGGAAAACATCCACAAACCCCGCCGCGGGGTACACGGTGAGCGAAGTACCCGCCACAATGAGCAGATCTGCCTGCGCGATCGCATCGACTGCGCCCTCCACGGTATCGCCGTCAAGCGGTTCGCCATACAGAACGACGTCCGGCTTGATGAGTCCGCCGCATTCGCACCGCGGGACCCCTTCCGACGCGGCGATCTCCTCCGCCGTATGGAATTTATGGCATTTCAGACAGTAGTTGCGGTGGATACTGCCGTGCAGTTCGAATACGTTCTTGCTCCCCGCGGCCTGATGCAACCCGTCGATATTCTGCGTGACGACGGCAAGCAGCTTCCCCTTGGCTTCCAGCTCGGCGAGCTTTTTATGGGCCGCATTGGGTTTTGCCCAAAGCGGCAACATTTTATCGCGGTAAAAGCCGTAAAATTCTTCCGTATGGGAAAAGAAGAAGCCGCTTGAAAGCATCGTCTCAGGGGGATACGCGTATTTCATGCGGTAGAGGCCGTCCTCCGAACGGAAGTCGGGAATACCGCTTTCCGTGGAAACGCCGGCGCCGCCGAAAAACACGATGCGGTTGCTGCTGTCTATGAGTTCTTGCAATATCATGATACGATAAACTCCTACAATTCCCTATTATATCACGCTTTCGGCAAATTTTCAAGAAAAGCGGACAAAACAATTAAAATTTTTTCGGAAATTACGAATACTGTCCTGTGATATGAAACGTACCTTTGCCATCCTCGGCGTGACGCTCGCGGTTTTCGGGATCTCGGCGCTCGCCGCCTTTCTCTATTTCCTCGGCGTGACCCGCAGCGTGACGCTCGACCCGCAAAAACTTGCCCTTGACAGGACTTGTATCGAGCTATACGACGGCAAGGGCGCGCCGATGGAGACATCGTCGGCCGAACCCGCCCTCTATGAAACGCTCCCGGAGCATCTCACGCGCGCCTTTGTCGCCGTGGAAGATAAGCGTTTTTTCGAGCATAACGGCTTCGACTACCGCCGCATTGTAAAGGCGGCTTTGAAAAATCTCTCCACGCTCTCCTTCCGCGAAGGCGCTTCCACCATCTCCCAGCAACTCATCAAGAACACGCATCTGACCAGCGAAAAGACGGTCTCCCGCAAGCTGAAAGAGCTGAAACTCACGCGCATGTTGGAAAAACGCTATACCAAAGAGGAGATCCTCGAACTCTACCTCAACTCCATTTACTTCGGCCACAGCGCCTTCGGCATCGGGGAAGCGGCCTATTTCTATTTCGAAAAACAGCCTGCGGACTTACAGCCCGCGGAAAGCGCGCTCCTCGCCGCGCTCGTGAAGTCCCCCAACCGCTATTCTCCCTTCAAAGACGCCGAAGCGTGCCTTTCAAGGCGCAATTTCGTGCTGAAACTGATGCACGAACAGGGATATTTGGACGAAGCCGCCTACTCGACCGCGCTCACGGTCCCCCTGCCCGCATCGCCCCATCCGCCCGACCGCCGCAGTTTTTACCCTTCGCTCGTCTATGAGGAACTCTCGGAACTGTTCCCCGACGCCGAAACGGGCCAGCTCGGCGACCTGCGCATCTTTACGGCCTATGACCCCGATCTGCAAGCAAAACTCGATGCCATCCCCGCCCAAAGCGACCTCATTGCCATCGTACGGGACAACGGCGCCAACGCCATCAAGGCCATCCGCACGACGGTGGGGCTTCCCAAACGCCTCCCCGCATCCACGGTAAAACCCCTCCTCGTCTACGGCCCCTCTCTGGAAGAAAATCTCATCTCCCCCGCCACGCCCATCCTCGACGAGCGGACGGACTTCGGCGGCTATTCCCCCGACGACGCGGGCGGCGCATCGGGAACATACGTGAGTGCACGGCAAGCGCTCGCAAAGAGCATCAATATCCCCGCCGTAAAGCTCCTGAACGCGCTTGGCGTGGACAGGGCAACGGGATATCTCGAAAAAATGGGCCTTGAAGTCCCCCGCGAGGACCGCTCCCTCGCCCTTGCGCTGGGCGGAATGCGGGAGGGATTTTCGCTGAAAGACCTTGCGGACGGCTATGCGACGCTCGCAAACGGCGGCTTCTATTCCCCTTCGGGGACCATTCTGCGCGTGGAAAATACGCGCGGCGACGTGCTTTACGAAAGAAAGGCGCAAAATACGCGCGTCTTTGCGGAAGATACCGCCTTTTTGGTCACGGATATGCTCCGCACCGCCGCAAAGGAGGGAACGGCGCGGAAATTGAAGTCGCTCCCCTTTGACGTCGCCGCCAAGACGGGGACCAACGAGGTGGGCGGCGGAAACATCGACGCCTACACCATCGCCTATACGACGGAGGACGTCGTCGCCGTGTGGATGGGAAATGCGGATAATTCGCCCGTCTCCATCACGGGCGGCGGCCTGCCCGCAAACGCCGCAAAGGACATCCTCACCGCCCTCTATGCGCGCCGCGCACCCGCAAATTTTACTGCTCCCCACAGCGTCACGCGGCTCGCCTATGACGGCGAGGCCTACGAAAAGGAACATCGCATTCTTCGGGCAGACCCCCTTGCGCCGCCCCTCATCGACCCCGTCGAATATTTCCGCGCATCCGCGCTCCCCACCGAGCAGAGCATGCGTTTTACCCGCCCTTCTATCAAAATGCCGCAGATTTATGTCAAAAACGGCAGTGTAAACATAGTACTATGTCAGACAGAATACTATGATTACGTCGTAAAAAGAGAAAATCGCGGCACAATTGCCACGATTTACAGCGGAGATTTCCGCACGACTATCTGCGATAACACGGTACAGCCCGGTGAAAGCTATCTCTATACCGTCATCCCCTACTATCGCGGGAACGAAGGCACGGCGGCCATATTGCCGCGCGTGCAGATAACCGCGGCCGAGGGACTTCCCGACGATTGGTGGGATGACTAAAACGTGATGCGCTCGACGGTCGCAAGCGACTCTTCGATGAGCGCCTCCACATCGAGCTTCGCCTCTTCCGCCTCGACCGCGGCGAGCTTGGGACGCGTTGCGGGAAATTCGGGGAGAAAGACGGTGCAACAATCCTCATAGGGAAGCACCGAGGTATCGTACGTCCCTATCTTCTTTGCCCGCAGGATGATCTCGTCCTTATCGAAGCCGACGAGCGGACGGAGGACGGGAAGTTTTACGACGGCGTTCGACGAGGTCAGCCCTTCGAGCGTTTGGCTCGCGACCTGTCCGAGGCTCTCTCCCGTGACGAGGCAGCCCGCGCCCGCCCGCTCGGCGATGCGCTCGGCTATGCGGAACATGAAGCGGCGGAGCAGGGTGACGTTGAATTCCGCCTTGCACTTTGCGTGGATCTCCTCCTGTATGTGCGTCACCGAGACGGTGCGCAGAAGGCGGACCTGCGTATATGCGGAGAGGATCTTTGCAAGCTCCGCCACTTTTTCCTTGGCGCCTTCATTCGTATAGGGATAGCTGTGGAAATGGAGAAGTTCCACGATCAGCCCGCGCTTTGCCATCATATAGCCCGCTACGGGGGAATCGATGCCGCCGGAGATCATCAAAAGCCCCTTGCCCGAAGTTCCGACGGGCATCCCGCCCGCGCCTTCCCCGAAGGAACCGAACACGAGCGCACTGCCGCCGTCGCGGATGTCGATGTAGACCGTATGCTCCGGCTCATGCACGTCCACGCGCAATTGCGGGCGGTCCGAAAGCAGGCGTCCGCCGATTTCCGCGCTGATCTCCATCGAGGTCAGCGGATATTTTTTATATCCGCGGTGCGTGACCACTTTGAAGCTCCCCTCTTCGGGCGCGACCAGCTTGACGCAGTCGTAGACCGCGCCGAGATCGCTATCCACGAGGTAGCCGATCGAATAGGAATGCACGCCGAACACCTTGCCGATCCGCGCCGCGACCTCTTCTGCCAACGCTTCGGGGAAGCCCGCGACCAGCCACCTGCCGCTCGTCCTGTGCAATTCGTGGCGGATGCCTTTGAGGCTCTTTTCGAGATTCATGGAGAACACATGCTCGAAGTAGCCGCGGTTCTTTCCCTTCAAATGTATTTCCGCATAGCGGATAATGACGACTTTTTCCATATCCTTAAAACTTTCCTTTGAATTCTTCGGCAACGGAAATCATCTCCGCGGCCGCATGTTCGGCTTCTTCCACGGTATTTTCGGGAGAAAAACTCACGCGGAGTACGCCGTCCAGAACGTCCTCGCCGTACCCGCACGCCGCGATGACGCGGCTGAAACGGTTTTTGGAGGAACACGCACTGCCCGTCCCCACGCAAACGCCGCGGTCGAAGAGCATCCGTTGCAAGACCTCTCCCCGCGCGCCGGCGACGGACACGCTCAGAATGTACGGCGAACCGTCTGCGGGGGAAATGCGCATGAAACGGCCGCTCTTTGAGAGCATGTCCCACATGCGCGCATTCAGACGCGCGGCGTGTTCGTAATTTTCCGCGATGTGCGGAAACTTCTCCGCGGCCGCGTATGCAAAGGCTAAAATGCCGGGGACGTTCTCCGTTCCGCTCCGCAAACCTCCCTCCTGTCCGCCCCCGTGCAGGAAGGGCGCGAGGGCGAGGCTCTTGCGCTTCAAAAGCGCGCCCGTCCCCTTCAACCCGCCGATCTTATGCGCGCTGACGCTGTAAAGGTCCACTTCTTTGGGCAGGCGGAACGCAAGTTTCCCGAAGGCCTGCACCCCGTCGGAATGCACGACCGTGCGGGGATTTTTCTTTTTTACGCGGCGGGCGATGTCTGCGATGTCGTTGATCGCGCCTGTTTCGTTGTTCACATGCACAACGGAGACAAGCGAAGTCTTGTCGTCCACGAGGGATAAGAGCGCCTCGATGTCCGCGCGCCCGTCGGATAAAAGCGGGGCAAAGCGGGGTTCGACGCCGCGGTTTTTCAATTCGGTAAAACTTCTCTCGACGGCGGCGTGTTCGCCCGCCGTGGTCACGGCGTTGCCGCGCCTCGCGGATGAAAAAACCGCCTGGTTATCCGCTTCCGTACCGCAGGAAGTGAAGATGAGTTCGAATGCGGCGGGATCCGCGATGTAGGCGAGCAAATTTTTGCGCGCGCCGTCAAGTTTTTTTTGTACGGCAAACCCTCCGCCATAGCGGGCGGAGGGATTAAAATACCATTCGCGGTATTCCTGTGCGGCACACGCGAACGCTTGCGGCGAAGGAGCCGTCGTCGCGGCATTGTCAAGGTAGATCATCTGCGCTCCAACTTATTGCGTCCTGCGGTAAAGACGATATTTTCCAGCAGTTGGCGGCGGCATTCGAGAATGTACATCTGCTTTTCCATCGTCGTCGACTGCACGAAATAGATCATTTCCTTCCCTTCCGAAGCCTCTTTGTTGGGCGTACAGCGCACCGGCTTTTTGCCTTGCAGGCCGCGCAACGCATTTTGGTACGCGTCGCTGCCCACCCATCCGATCTGCAAGATCCTGTCCGATTTGAGCGTCGTCAGATATTTGCGTTTGCGGCCGTTGAACACTTTGGTGATGCGGATCTCATCCTCCACGAACGTATAATCATAGCTGACGTTGTACCTGTTTTTCCAGAACCAACACAGAACGCCGAGGCCGATCAGTAAGAGTAGCATGCCGAACCACATCACGATCGGGATGACGCGCTGTGCGGTGGTAAGCCCTTCCTGAGACGTGACGTTGGCGATCAGCTGGAAAGAAAACAGCAAGCCTAAGCCGACGCCGACCGCCCAGAATGCGAAGGCGAATATTTTGAAAGCCGTATAGATGCGGGCCTCCGTGCGGCTGTTTGCGGAACCCGCGCTTTCCTCGTAAAACCCATCTTTGATCATCAGAATTCCACCCTTCCTTCATAGATTTTTTCCACGTTGCCCGTGAGCGTCACGTTGCCTTCCCCGTCGAAGTGGACGGTAAGATCCCCCCCGCGCACTTTGACGGTGATATCGTTTTCCGGCCTGCAATGCCCGCAGGCAACGCTCATGACGGCCGCCGCGGCCGCGCCCGTCCCGCTCGCATACGTTTCGCCGTTGCCCCTCTCCCATGCGCGCATCTTGATGGTGCTCTCGTTGACGACGCGCACGAATTCCACATTGGGGCGACGTTTGAAGATCTCGCTCTCCGCGAGAAGGGGGCCGTATTCCCCGACGGGATAGCCCTCCACCTTGTCGCAGAACACGACGCAATGGAGACTTCCGAAGTCCACAAGCCCGCCGAACCTTCCATCGGAGGGCGCGAGCAGTTTGCCCGCCGCGGCATGCAATTTCGTCTCCATGGTCTCGGACAAGGCGGGCCTTCCCAGCTCGACGGACGCCGACGTCACCACGCCGCCGAAACAATAGACGGTGACCTTCCTCACGCCGCTCATCGTCTCGATCGCCATCGTCTCCGCGCGCACGATGCCGCGCTCATAGAGATACTTTGCCACACAGCGGATGGCGTTGCCCGCGACCTGCCCCTCGCTTCCGTCCTGGTTGAAGATGCGCATACGCGCATCGGCACGGCCGGACGTTTCGATGAGGACGATGCCGTCGCCGCCGATGCCATAGTGGCGGCTGACGAAGTTGATGGCAAGCGATTCGGGACAGGTGATCTTGCCGTCCATATTGTCAAAGAAGATATAGTCGTTTCCGCAGGACTGCATCTTGACAAACGCAAGTTCCGTCTTTTTGGTGCGGAGGTTGTTGATATCCACAAGCTCGGTGTTGGATTCGGTGAACTTGCTCGCGATGATATCGCACAGCGCACGCGCCGTATCGAGGGAAGTGAGAACGGTGACGCCGAGCAGAATGGCGTGATGATGCAATTCGATGTAATCGTTGATGGAGTCCACATCCGTCTTGCCCGTGTAGATGATGTAGTCGATTTTACCCTCATCCATGAGCTTTGATACTCGCTTCGTCGCTTTGAGGCGCTCCACCACCGTGACGTCCACGCCGAGATCGGCGATGACCTTGGCCGTCCCCGCGGTCGCATAGAGGTTGCATCCGAGATCGGCAAATTGCTTGGCGATGGAGACAAGCTCGAATTTGTCCTGGTCGTTGACGGTGAAATAGACGCCGACGGGCCTCCCCTTGGCGGGATGGCACATCTTGAAGCCCGCCGAAACAAGCCCCTTGAAGAGCGCCTCTTCAATGGTCTTGCCGATGCCGAGGACCTCGCCCGTGGACTTCATTTCGGGGCCGAGCTGGGAATTGACGTCGTTGAGCTTTTCAAAGGAGAACACGGGGACTTTGACGGCAACATAGGGCGAATCCGGATACAATCCCGTCCCGTAACCCAACTTTCTGAGTTTCTGCCCCGCCATGATCTTGGTCGCAAGTTCCACCATCGGCACGCCCGTCACCTTGGAGATATAGGGTACGGTGCGGGATGCGCGCGGATTGACTTCAATGACATACAGGCGGTTGCTGTAAATGAGATATTGGATGTTGATGAGGCCCTTCGTTTTGAGTTCGAGCGCGAGTTGCGTGGAGACTTCGACGATACGGCCCTTCATGGCGTCCGAGAGGTGATAGGGCGGATAGACGGCGATGGAATCGCCAGAATGCACCCCCGCGCGCTCGACGTGCTGCATGATGCCCGGAATGAGGACGTCCTTTCCGTCGGAGATGGCGTCCACTTCGAGTTCGCTTCCCATGAGATACTTATCGCACAGCACGGGATTCTCGATGTGCTGGGCGAGGATGACGTCCATATAGCGCGAGATGTCGTTTTCCGTAAAGGCAATGGTCATGTTCTGCCCGCCGATGACATAGGACGGGCGCAACAGCACGGGATAGCCGAGCGTCTCCGCGGCCCCGATGGCCTCTTCCTTGGTCATGACGGTCATCCCCTTCGGGCGCGCGATGGAAAACCGCTCCAAGAGTTCGTCGAAGCGTTCGCGGTCCTCGGCGATATCCACGCTGTCTGCGGGCGTACCCAAGATGCGCACGCCCCTCTTTGCGAGATACCCGCACAGCTTGATCGCCGTCTGCCCGCCGAAGGTAATGACGACGCCATACGGCTTCTCCGCGTCGATCACGCTCTGCACGTCTTCGGGCGTAAGCGGCTCGAAGTACAACCTGTCCGCCGTATCGAAGTCGGTGGAAACAGTCTCCGGGTTGTTGTTGATGATGATGACCTCATAGCCGAGGCTTTTCAGCGTCCACACGCAGTGGACGGAGGAATAGTCGAATTCGATGCCCTGCCCGATGCGGATGGGACCAGACCCGATGACGATCACCCGCTTTTTCTTGCTCTTTGCGATGAAGGGCGCGGCCTCATCGTGTTCCAAGGGATCGTAGGTGGAATAGAAGTACGGCGTCTGCGCGGCAAATTCGGCGGCGCAGGTATCCACCATCTTGAAGCAAGCCCGCCTGTGCGCGGGCAGTTTTTCCCCGGATATCCGAAGCAGCGCGGCGTCGGGATATCCCAGCCGCTTGCCCTCGGCATACATGCGCTTGGTGAGTTTTTTGCCCGCGATCTCCCCTTCGAAGAGGGCGAGACGGCGGAGTTTTTCCACGAACCACTCGTCGATACGGGTGATCTCATAGATCTCGCCGACGGAAATGCCCGCTTTGAGCGCCGCAAATACGGCAAAGATGCGCTCATCCGTCTGCTTATGCAGTTCGCCGAGGAGCGTCTCCCTGTCCATGTCCTTAAACTTGGGATGGTTCAGGGTATCGAGGGAGATCTCCGCGCCGCGCACGGCCTTCATGATGGCCTGTTCGAAGCAGGACCCGATGGCCATGACCTCCCCCGTCGCCTTCATCCGCGAACCCAAATTTCTGCCCGCGTACAGGAATTTATCGAAGGGCCACTTGGGAAGTTTGACTACGACGTAATCGAGCGCGGGTTCGAAACAGGCATACGTCTTGCCCGTGACGTCGTTTCTGATCTCGTCGAGGGTATAGCCGAGCGCGATTTTCGTGGCGACTTTCGCGATGGGATACCCCGTCGCCTTGGAGGCGAGCGCGGAGGAGCGCGAGACGCGCGGGTTGACTTCGATCACGGCATACTCGAAGCTATCGGGATACAGCGCGAATTGGCAGTTGCATCCCCCTTCGATGCCGAGTTCGGTGATGATATCGAGCGATGCGGTGCGGAGCATCTGGTATTCTTTGTCCGAGAGCGTTACGGCGGGCGCGATGACGATGGAATCGCCCGTATGCACGCCGACGGGGTCGAAATTCTCCATGGAACAGACGGTGATGACGTTGCCCGCGCCGTCCCGCAGGACTTCGAATTCGATCTCCTTCCAGCCCCCGATGAACTTCTCGATGAGGACCTGCGTAATGGGCGAGAGCATGAGGCCGTTGTGCGCGGTCAGGCGCAATTCTTCCTCATTATACGCCACCCCGCCCCCCGCGCCGCCGAGCGTAAACGCAGGGCGCACGATGACGGGATAGCCGAGTTTTTCGGCAATGGCAACGCACTCATCCTCGGTATAGGCGATATCCGAGGGGACGACGGGCTGACCGATCTTCTGCATGGTCTCTTTGAAGAGTTCGCGGTCCTCGGCGCGGTCGATGGCGTCGAGCTTGGTGCCGATGAGCTTTACGCCCCACTCATCGAGAAAGCCGCTCTTTGCGAGCAGACATCCAAGCGTAAGCCCCGTCTGGCCGCCCAGGGATGCGAGCAGGGAATCGGGCCGCTCCTTGATGATGATGCGCTTCAACGTATCTTCGGTCAGCGGTTCGAGGTAAATTTCATCCGCGAGCATCTTGTCCGTCATGATGGTCGCGGGGTTGGAATTGCAGAGTACGACGTTGCAGCCCGCCTCTTTCAAAACACGGCAGGCCTGCGCGCCGGCATAATCGAATTCGGCGGCCTGCCCGATGACGATGGGGCCCGATCCGATCACGAGTACTTTTTTGATATCGCTTCTCTTTGGCATAAACTCACCTGTTCCTATGGGGATCGCGCCTACCTTTTTCCATGGTCGCAACAAAGCGGTCGAAGAGGAAGTTGGCGTCATGCGGGCCGCTGCAAGCCTCAGGGTGAAATTGTACGGTGAAAGCGTCCGCTTCGGGATATTCCATCCCTTCGCAGGTGCCGTCGTTGGCGTTGACATAGGAGAGCGCGCCGCACGGAACGCTCTCGGATACGACTTCGTATCCGTGATTTTGGGAAGTGATGAAGATGCGCCCGCTTTGAAGTTCGCGCACGGGCTGGTTGGCGCCGCGGTGGCCGTATTTCATCTTGCGCGTCCTGCCGCCCATCGCGAGCGCAAAGAGCTGATGGCCGAGGCAGATGCCGAATATGGGCTTTTTGCCCGCCAATTTGCGGATATTTTCTATGACTGCGGCGTTATCCGCGGGATCGCCGGGGCCGTTGGTCAGCATGATGCCGTCGGGGTCGAGGGCGAGCGTCTCCTCTGCCGTAAAATGCGCGGGGACGACGGTGACGCGGCACCCCCGCTTTGTGAGTTCGCGCTCGATGTTATACTTTGCGCCGAAGTCATACAGGACGACGCGCGGCCCCTTTCCCGCGCTTTCGCGGGAGGGCGCAGCACAGGTAGTGGCCTCGACGGCCCCGCCGATGCGGTAAGAAGAGAGTGCGGAAAAATCCGTGAAGGGCTTGAAGGTGACGGCGGCGTTCATGACGCCCGCCTCGCGGACGATGCGGGTAAGTTCCCGCGTATCAATGCCGTAAACGGCGGGGATCCCCTGCTCTTTGAGATACTGCGCGAGCGGTTTTTCACTGCGGAAATTGGAAGGCGCATCGCATTTTTCCCGCACGATATAGGCGGAGATCCAACACTTCTTGCTCTCGAAATCGGGCGGGATGACGCCATAGTTGCCTATGAGCGGAAACGTCTGCGTAACGATCTGGCCGTAATAGCTTGGGTCGGTGAGCGTTTCGAGATACCCCGTCATGCCCGTCGTAAAGACGAGTTCGCCGACGGCCTCCCTATCCGCGCCGAAGGAATAGCCCTCAAAGACCTTTCCGTTTTGCAGCGTGACATAGATTTTTTTATCCATAATTCCTCGCAAGTTCTCCGCATATCGTAAAAAAGGCTGATTCCGAAAAATCAGTCTTTCTGCGGCCCGCAGAGCGGTGAAATGAAAACGAAATGAGCGTCCGCACGGGCGGCCCATGCAGATTGTACGTTGGCATAAAGTTGTGCCGCGCCCCATTGCGGCGTGCGGCCGAACACAGCTTTGCTCATACCCTGTTTTCCTGTTTTATGTATTATAACACATACGGCAAGTTTCGTCAAGCAACAAACGGGCAATCGCAGAATATTTTCAGACGGGGATCTTCACGGAAAAATCGTACAATTCAGCCCACAAATCGCTCGTTTGCATAGTACTATGTGTAACATAATACTTCGCAAAACTGCCGTGTTTTGCGGTTTTTGCCCTTTTTTTCCTGTTTTTATACCAAAAAGTCCCCTCTCGCGCTTGCCGAGGGGGACTTTGCGTGAATTATTCACAAACATCATTTTTCGGGCCGCTTTGCGGTGAAGCCATAGCTTCCGATCTGCTCCCCCGCCGCACGGTAGAGGCCGTTGGTATAGGCGATTAGCCCCTCGATGACGGGGCGACCGTTTTTAACGGAATCCTCCCGCGCAAGCACATCCAAGACCTCGCCGAAGAATACGGCGTGCGTGGGAAGGTCCACGCGCTTTATCACCTTGCATTCGAGGCTCAAAGGACTTTCTTCGATATGCGGACACTTGACCTTGACGCCCTTCCCGCGCGTGATCCCCGCCGCGGCGAATTTATCGGTGTCCCTTCCTGAGGTCACGCCGCAGATATCCATTGCGCGCATGAGCGGCGTATCCACGAGATTGACGGTAAACTCCCCCGTCCGTTCGATGAGGCCGAGCGAATGGCGGCTGTATCTGACGGCCGCCGTGACGATGGGCGGTTCGGAATTGACCGTACCCACCCACGCCAACGTAATGGCGTTGTTCTCCGTTTCATCGCCGCAAGTGACGATGACCGCAGGGAGCGGGGCCAAACAAGTTGAGGGTTTCAGTTGCATCTTCATACTGTTCTCCTTTGATACCATAGGCGCATCTGCGTACACAGCGCGCCGCTTTCATCGAATGCTTCCAATACGGCGCCGTCCTCAACGTCCTCGCGGAAAAGCGACAGCGTTTCCCCTTCCTTGGCCTGCTTGCTGTATGCGATGCGGAACGCGGTGATCTGCATTGCGGCAAGCTCTTGCATCGTAAAGCAATCCATAAAGAAGTCGGCGTATTTCGCGTTATTGGCGTGCAAATAGTGGTCGCAGCTGCTGTTGCCGACGACGATCTTGCGCGCTTCGCGGCCTTCCTTGCTGCGCGGGATCTTCCATGAGGCGACCGCGACCGCCTTTTCATCGCGATACGGGCAACGCGCATGCACCTCGCCGAGCTGTTCGGGGACAAGGAGCGAAAAGCTCTTCAAGTCCACGAGGCACCAGCGTGAAGCGAGAAGCGCGACGTCCTTGCCCATGGCGTCCGTTACCCTGTAATCCCGTTCGAAAATGACATGGCGCGGCGGAAGCGGCCACGTTTCCACCGTGAGAATATCGCCGAGGCGGACGGGGCGGCAAAACTCGCAGTGCGTATTGACGACGATGAACCCATAGCCGAGCGGCTTCAAATCGTCATAGCCGAAGCCGAGTTCATCCGCGCTTGCGCCCGCCGATTCCTGCACGAACTCCAACAGAGCCGAGAGCTTGATTTCGTCCTTGAAATCAAAATCCGAATATTTGGGCGCGTATGTTTTGACATTTGCGTAGCTCATACAATGATTTTAGCACGCGCCCGCAAACATGTCAAGAACCTGCGGACAGAAATTCAATGGAAGCCGCAACGATGGTCTTTGCAAGTTTCTCTCGGTAATCCGCCGTAAGAAGCAGCGCCTCGTCCTCCGCGTTGGATAAAAATCCGCATTCGACGATGACAGACGGCGCCTCGGAACAGTTGAGTACATAGTAATCCCCCGCGAGCGCCTCCGTCTTTTTGACGCATTCCGGCATGTTGTTGAGATTGGTCTGTATGATGCGGGCAAGCGTGGCGGAGGCGGGTACATCCTCGCGGAAAAAGACCTGCGCGCCCCGCCGCGACGATTGCGAGAAGAAATTTT
Source organism: uncultured Clostridia bacterium (assembly GCA_947626575.1). Lineage (GTDB taxonomy): Bacteria > Bacillota > Clostridia > Christensenellales > Borkfalkiaceae > Gallimonas. Next base: position 120,895 of record CANQSR010000002.1, read on the forward strand.
GGTGTACGGAAATGACGACGGACGGCGCGCTCCTATTGATGATCTCGGCGCGCTTTTGCATATCGCGCCGTTTATACCCCTGCGTTGCGACGCCATAGAGGCCCGCTTCGGTGGGCCGCGTCTGCACGACCGTGAACCCCGCATCCTCAAATTCGCGCGCGATTATCCTTGAAATCGCGAGATTGATATCGCTCTCCTTCGTTCGCGTGCTTGTTCCGACGACGCCGCCGTCCACGCCGCCGTGGCCCGCGTCGATCACAACGGTGAGCCGCAGAGATTCCGCGGCAGTGCGCGCGAGCGCGAAAAAGCAGATGCCGAACGTTACCGCAACGGCGAGCGCAAGGCAACAAAAACCCAATACAACGCGGTGCCGATAGAAAAAATTCATACCTTATTGTATGAATGGATCCCCGATAATAGAAGAATGCGGCGCAGGACGCCGCATTCCAATTCATTTGTTTTTCAGATATCCGTCTATTGCCCGCGCCGCCGCTCTGCCCGCGCCCATTGCGAGGATGACCGTCGCAGACCCCGTAACGGCGTCGCCGCCCGCATACACGCCTTCCAAATCTGTCTTGCCCGTCTCATCCGCCGCGATCTCGCCGTGGGGTCCAAAGACAAGGCCCGCCGTCGTGCGCGCGAGGAGCGGATTGGGCGAAGTCCCCAGCGCAGGGATAATGCAGTCGGCTTCCAGCGAGACCGTATTCCCCGTTGGGATGGGGCGGCGTCTGCCCGAAGCGTCCGGCTCTCCGAGTTGCATTTCCGTGCATAGGAGACCGCGCACCTCGTTGTTCTCCGTAAGCACTTCCTTGGGGCCGAGCAGAAAGCGGAACGCGATCCCCTCTTCCTTTGCGTGCAGAACTTCTTCTTTCCGCGCCGGGAGTTCCTCCTCCGTACGGCGGTAGACGACGGTCACTTCCGCGCCCAAACGGCGGGCGCAGCGCGCCGCGTCCATGGCGACGTTTCCCCCGCCCACCACGATGACGTGTTTTGCACGGAATACGGGCGTTTCCGCATCCTCCTCGTATGCCTTCATGAGGTTGATGCGCGTGAGATATTCATTGGCGGAGAACACGCCGCGCGCGTTCTCCCCCGGAATTTGCATAAACTTGGGAAGCCCCGCGCCCGTGCCGAGGAAAACTGCTTCATAGCCATCCCCGAAGAGTTCTTCCACCGTGACCGTCTTTCCGACGACGGTATCCGTGACAAATTCCACCCCCTGCGCTTCGAGTTCGGCGATCTCCCTGAGGACGATCGGCTTGGGCAGACGAAATTCCGGGATGCCGTAAACGAGTACGCCGCCCGCGAGGTGCAACGCCTCAAAGACCGTGACGGAGTACCCCCGCCGCGCGAGTTCGCCCGCGCAGGAAAGCCCGGCAGGTCCGGAGCCGACAACGGCAACGCGCCGTCCCGCGGCAGTCTTTACGGCGGGAACGGCGGAATGCGCCATGTGATAGTCGGCCGCAAAGCGTTCGAGCGCGCCGATGGCAACAGGCGCTCCCAGCTTTCCCCGCACGCACTTCCCCTCGCATTGGCGCTCCTGCGGACACACCCTTCCGCAGACGGCGGGAAGGGCGTTGGTCCTGTGGATGACCTCATAGGCTTCTTCGAATTTTCTTTCGGCGATCAGGCCGAGAAAGGCGGGGATCTCCACCCCGACGGGGCAGCCCTCCATACACGGCCGCGCCTTGCAGCGCAGGCAGCGTTTTGCTTCGGAAACGGCCGTCTCCTCATCGTACCCGCACATGACTTCCCGAAAGTTTTTGATCCTCTCGGAAGGGTCCTGTGCGGACATGGTATGCCTTGATTCTGTCATGCCCGATGCTCCCCCTTGATTTTATACAGATTGCAATGGCGTTCGCGCGCCTCTTTTTCAAAGGCCGCATACGTCTTGGCGCGTGCGATCGTCTCGTCGAAATCAATGAGGTGCGCATCGAAATCGGGGCCGTCCACGCATGCAAATTTCATTTCGCCGCCCACCGTAACGCGGCAACAGCCGCACATGCCCGTGCCGTCTATCATGATGGGATTCATGCTCGCGACGGTATGTACGCCGTAAGGCCGCGTGGTCTCCGCGACGAACTTCATCATGACGAGCGGCCCGATGGTAATGACGGCATCGAACTGTTCGCCCGCCGCAAGCAAGCGCGCAAGCGGCACGCAGACGTTGCCGCGTTCTCCCGCGCTTCCGTCATCCGTCATCAGATAAAACTTTGCGGAAACTTCTTTGAATTCCCTTTCGAGAATGATGAGGTCGCGGCTCCTGAACCCGACTATGGAGACGACCTCCGCCCCCTGCTCACAAAGGGCGCGGGCAACGGGCAATGCGATGGCACAGCCGACACCGCCCCCGACCACAGCGACGCGCTTCAAACCCTCGATGGGCGTGGGCATACCGAGCGGCCCCACGAGGTCGCAGATGCGATCCCCCTCGCCCAGTTGCGCGAGAGACATCGTTGCGCCGCCGACCACCTGAAAGATCAGTTGGATGGCGCCGCCACCCGCTCCCGCAATGGTGAGCGGGATGCGTTCCCCCCGCTCCTCCGCGCGCAAAATCACAAACTGCCCCGCCTTTGCCTTTGCCGCAATGCGCGGAGCCTCCACTTCGATGCGTACAACGCTCTCATTGAGTTGTTCACGCCTTAAAATCTTGTTCATTCCCCGAAATCCTCTGTTTTTCTACTGTCAATTATATAATCATCCCAAACTTTTGTCAACTATGGTCCATTTATTTTCCCGAAAGTTGCCCCGAATGTTTGACATCGCGGGGAAAATCGGGTATAATTTTGGAAAATAAATAAACAATCGGGAGAGTTCTATGGCGAACGTAAGGATCGTCACCGACTCAAACAGCGGCATCACCCAAAAGGAAGCGGAAAGTCTGGGAATCTTTGTGCTTCCGATGCCCTTTTTGATCGACGGTGAAGAGTATTTTGAGGACATCAATCTCACTCAATCTCAATTTTATGAACACTTGAACGGCGATGCGGCCGTCTCCACGTCGCAGCCCTCCACGGGAAGCGTCACCGAGCTTTGGGATAAAGTTCTATCCGACGGCAGCGAGATCGTACACATCCCCATGTCAAGCGGGCTTTCCGAATCCTGCCACACGGCCCAGCGGCTCGCCGAGGAGTATGGCGGCAGGGTGCAGGTCGTGGATAACCAGCGCATCTCCATCACGCAGAAACAGAGCGTTTACGATGCGCTCACGCTCGCCAAGCGCGGGATGTCTGCCGCCGAGATCAGGGAAGAATTGCTGAAAACCAAGTTTGACAGCAGTATCTATATTTCCCTCGATACGCTCAAATACCTCAAAAAAGGCGGGCGTCTCACGCCCGCGGCCGCCCTTGTAGGCACGCTCCTGCGCATTAAACCCGTCTTGCAGATCCAAGGCGAAAAGCTCGATGCGTTCAAAAAGGTACACACCTTAAAGCAGGCTAAGGAAGTGATGATCGCGGCCGTCCAACACGACCTCGAAACGCGCTTCAAGGCCTATGCGGAAGCGGGCGAGATGACCGTCGCCGTCGCGCACACGCAGAATTACGAGGAAGCGGAGAGCTTTCTCGGCGAACTTGCCGCGGCGTTCCCCCGCTGTAAAACGACCTTCGCCGATCCCCTCTCGCTCTCCGTCTCCTGCCACATCGGCCCCGGCGCGCTCGCCGTCGCCTGCACGCGCGAGATCAAATAAAATTCGAAGCGTTAAAACCGCTCCCCGCATCTTTGCGGGGAGCGGTAAACTTTGCTCAATTTTATCCTGTATTTCACTCTTTCTTGCCTTTCCGCTTGCGGATCTCCCTGACCGTCCGCTCATAGCCCTTATCCGAGGGGGTATAATACACCCTGTCTTTGAGGGAATCGGGCAAATATTGCTGGTCAACATATCCGCCATAGTCGTGCGGATATTTGTATTTCGCATGCGCGGCTTTCATTTCCCTGTCACCGTAAGAGCTATCGCGGAGATATTTCGGAATGTCGTCATCGCGGCTCTCTTTGGCGTCTGCACGCGCGGCGTCCATCGCCATGACGACGGTGTTGCTCTTCTCGGCCTCGCAGACATAGATGATGGCCTCGCTGAGCGGAAGCAGCCCTTCGGGGTAGCCCATATTCTGAAAGGCCGTGAGCGCCGAGACCGCCACGACGAGCGCATTGGGATCGGACATGCCCACGTCCTCCGCCGCATGCGCGATGAGACGGCGGAATACAAGCAGAGGATCGCATCCCCCTTCGATGAGCCGCATGGCATAGTAGAGCGCGGCGTTGGCGTCGCTTCCGCGCAACGACTTGCAGAATGCGGAGAGGATATCGTAATAGAGATCTTGGTTATAGGAGAGCGCCTTGCGCTGGATGGACTGCTCCGCATCCGAAAGCGTGACGCGGATGGTCCCGTCCGCACCGGGCGCCGTGGTGAGGACGGCCAGCTCCAAGGCGTTATAAGCCGTCCGCAGGTCCCCGCCCGCCGTGACGGCGAGATGCTCCATGGCGTCGCCGTCCACTTGGGCATTGTACGTTCCGAGGCCCTTGCGCTTATCGTGCAACGCGCGTTCGAGCGCGCCGCGGATATCCGCCGCCGTCAGCGGCTCGAAGTGAAAGACGCGGCAACGCGAGACGATCGCGGGCGTCATGGAAGCATAGGGATTTTCCGTCGTCGAGCCGATAAAGAGGATGGTCCCCTGCTCGATGGCGGGAAGAAGCGAATCGGACTGCGTCTTGTTGAAGCGGTGGCATTCGTCGAGCATGAGGTAGGTGCGCTTGCCGAACATTTTCAGGTTGTTGCGCGCCTGTTCGACGGCCCTCTTGACGTCGGCCACGCCCGCGTTGACGGCGTTGAGCTTGATAAACTCCCCGTTGGTCTGCGCCGCGATGATGTTGGCAAGCGTCGTCTTTCCGCACCCCGGAGGCCCCCAGAAGATGCAGCTGCCGAGGCGGTCGAGGGATATGGCGCGGCGGAGCAGCGACCCCTCCGCGATGAGATGCCCCTGCCCGACGAATTCCTTTAATGTGGAGGCACGCATCCGCTCGGCGAGCGGTTTTGCGCGTTCCTCGTTGTCATTGAAATCGAAGAGATCCATCAGTCACGAAGCAGGGCGCGAATGGTTTCGGCCTTTGCCTTCCCAAGTTCATAGCCCTTTTCATAGGCAAATTCGAGGTCCTTGACCGCATATTGGTCCATGGGACCAAGCTCAGGTTCCAGCCACAGGTTTACATATTTGCGCATGATGCGCTTTCTCTGGGTGGTGCGGGTATCCATGATGTCGATACAGCGGAGCAAGGTATCGACGAGGTTGCCCTTCACCTCCTTCTCCACCATGAGATTGCCGAGGACATCGACGGCCACGATGACTTCCGCGCCCATCCTGCGCAGTTCGCGCGTGGGAACGCGTTCGAGGATGCCCCCGTCTACGAGCATCTTGTATTTGCCGACGGAAGCGGGCGTAAAGATGCCCGGAATGGAACTCGAAGCGATGATGCTGTCGATCACGTTCCCCTCACGGAGTACGATCACCCGCCCCTTGATGATATCCGTCGCAACACATGCGAAGGGGATCTCCAACTCGTCAAAATTCTTCTCGCCCATGAGCGCGGCGATATGTTTCCGCGCCTTGGTCATCTTCATGAGGCCGCCCTTGTTCAACGATAGCGAGGCGAGGTCAAAGAGTTTGAGGTCGATGACGGCGTCCTTCATATCCTGCGGCGAGACGCCCGCGCAGTAACAGGCGCCCACGATCGAACCCATCGAGCAGCCCGTTACAAAATCGGGGCGGAGTCCCGCTTCGCCGATGGCCTGCAAAAAGCCGATGTGCGCGACGCCGCGCGAACCGCCTGCGCCGAGCGCAAGCCCGAATGTCTTCATAATCTCCTCCTGTTACGCATATGTAGTCCATATGACGCATTTCCGTAAAAAAATATCGTCCGCCCTGATCTCGGTCGCATTGACAACCGCGCTCGTTCTCTTTTTGGTATTCCCTGCGCGCTATGCGGCGAGCGTGAAAGAGGGCATCATGTTATGGGCCGCGAGCGTGCTTCCCGCAACGCTGCCCTTTCTCTTTTTGATCGCGCTCTTCACGCGGCGGAAGTTCTTTTCCCGCCTCGCGAAATGCTTTTCCCCCGTCTCCCGTGCGCTCTTCGCCGTCTCAGGGTCGGGGGCGTGCTGTATGTTGCTCTCCGCCGTGTCGGGATATCCCGTGGGCGCGCGGACCGTACTCGATCTCACGGCTTCGGGCCGCCTCGCCAAGGAAGAACGGTTCCGCACGGCAATTCTTTCTACGACGACGGGACCCGCCTTTCTCGTGGGCGCCGTCGGTTTCGGAATGTTTCATAGCGCCGCGGCAGGATGGCTGCTCTTCGGGGCGCACCTCATCGGCGTCTATCTCGTCGGATTTCTCCTGAGGCTCCGCACGAAAAGCATGCCCGCGCCTTCACAGATATCCGAAGCGCCGCCGATATCGCTTTCGCAAGCGCTCTCGGATTCCGTTCTTTCCGTCCTCTGCGTAGGCGGCGCCATCGCCATCTTCTATGCCTTCGGCGCCATGATCGCGGATATCGGCGCGCTGTGTTCGCTCCCCGAAACCGCAAACACGGTCATCCGCGGACTGCTCGAAATGACGTCGGGCTGTGCGCTCGTTGCCCAAGCGCCTTCGGCGCTTTCGCTGGCGCTATGCGCATTCTTCGTCACTTTCGGCGGACTCTGTGTCCTCGTCCAGCAGCTTGCCTTCCTGCTCCCCGCCGGCATTTCCGCGCCCCGCTTTCTCCTTGCAAAACTCGCGCAGGGGCTTATCGCGGGGCTTTTTGCCTTTCTCTTTGCGGTCGCCGCGGGGTTTTAATCATAGGCGCCGAGCAGTTTGAACTGCTCGCAGTAGACCTGCGCCTCCGAGAGCGCCTTCTTCACCCATTCCGCCGAGATGTCCCCCGCAAATTCAATGAAAAAGCGGTATTGCTGGAAGGCGTTTTTCACGGGGCGGGATTCGATGCGGGTCAGGTTCAGCCCGTGGCGGAGAAAGATCTTCAAAAGGCCCAACAGCGAACCCGGCTTGTCCGCACAGACGGCCGAGAGGAACACCATCGTACTCGACGCGGGCAGGCGGCCCCGCCGTTCCACGAGCAAGAAGCGCGTGAGATTTCCCTTGTTATCCGCGATGTTTTCCTTGGACAGGACGATGCCTTCCCGCACCACATGCGCGCCGACGATGCCCGCGGCGTGCATGTCAAGTTTATCGAGGCTCTCCGCCGTCGAGGCGGTTTGGATGAACTTCACCTTGGGGAAGTGCGCTTCCAAATATTGCGAACATTGCCCGATGGCCTGTTCGTGGGAATAGATGCGCTCGATCTCCTCTTCGCGGACGCCCGCGAGGGTCGCGAGCCTGTGGTCGATCGAGAGCGGGAACTCCTTGACGGCGAAAATATCCTTTTCCTCCAAGAGGTCGAGGCATTCGAAGATCCCGCCGTTGAGAGAATTTTCCACGGGCAGGACTGCATGTTCGGCGTCGCCTGCAAGAAGCATCTGGACGGCCTCGGAGAAGGTATGGCAGAGTATGATCTCCTCCCCTTCGCACATCTTGGCCGCCGCAAGCTCCGAATAGCTCCCTTCGGGTCCCAAACAACTCACGCGGCGTTTCGCCGCAACATTTGTATTTATCTGCATATCATACGTTCTCCGCAATTTCGAGGATGAGGCGCTCGGTATCCGCCCAACCGAGGCAGGGATCGGTGATCGACTTCCCGAACACGATATCGTGCGGCTGGCTTCCCTCTTCCAAAAAACTCTCGATCATGACGCCCTTGACGATCCTTTGAAAATCTCCGTCGCAGGCGCGGTTCTGCAAGACTTCCTTCACGATGCGGATCTGCTGTTTGAAGCGCTTGCCCGAATTGGAATGGTTGGCGTCGATGACGACGGCGGGATTGGTGATGCCGTCCATCGAGGCATAGCTCTCGGCGATCTGCATGACCGTCTCATAGTGATAGTTGGCGATGTCGTTTCCGTAATTATCCACGCGGCCGCGCAGGATGCAATGCGCGTAGGGATTTCCGTCCGTGGAGACCTGCCAGCGGTGATACTTGAATACCTGCGGACTCTGTGCGGCATACACCGAGTTGATGAGAACGGGAATGCTCCCGCTCATGGGATTTTTGATGCCCACGGGCGTATCGATGCCGCTCGCGACCAGCCTGTGCATCTGGTTCTCACTCGAACGCGCCCCCACCGTGTTATAGGTGATGAGGTCGTCCACATAGGCAAAGTTTTCGGGGTAAAGCATCTCGTCGGCCGCCGTCAGCCCCGATTCCGCGATGGCGCGGATGTGCAGGTCGCGGATGGTGCGGATGCCTTTCAGGATATCCTCTCCGTGTTCGGGGTCGGGCTGGGAGAACATGCCCTTATAGCCCACGCCCTTGGTGCGCGGTTTGTTGGTATAGATACGGGGGATGAGAACGAGCTTTTCTTCCACTTTCTCGCTGAGCCTTCCGAGGCGGCGCACGTATTCGAGTACCGCGAGCGGTTCGTGGGCCGAACACGGCCCCACGATGACCAAAAATTTATCGGACTTTCCCGTGATGACGTCGCGCGCGAGCGCATCCCGCTCCGCTTTGATCTTTTTGCCCTCTGCGGGCAACGGTTGTTGCTCCTTGATCTCCTCCGAAGAGGGGATCAATTGCCCCTTGTGAAACATCTCTTTCTCCTAAATCTTATCTGCAATGTCGAGGATGAGCCGCTCGGTTTCCTCCCAGCCGAGGCAGGGATCGGTGATCGACTTCCCGAATACGATATCATGCGGCTGGCATCCGCCGACGAGGAAACTCTCGATCATAAACCCCTTGACGGCGTTTTTGAAGTCCCTGTCATAGATACGGTTCTGCAACACTTCCTCCACGATGCGCACCTGCTGTTCGTACCGCTTGCCCGAATTGGAATGGTTGGCGTCGATCACGATGGACGGGTTTTTCAATCCCCCTTCCGTGTTCGCATAGCTCTCCATGACCTGCATCACCGTTTCATAGTGATAGTTCGGGATGTCGTTTCCGTAATTATCCACGCGCCCGCGCAGAACGGCATGCGCATAGGGATTTCCGCCCGTCTTTACCTGCCAATTGTGGTATTTGAACACTTGCGGGCTCTGTGCGGCGTAAATGGAGTTGATGAGGACGGGAATGCTCCCGCTCATGGGATTTTTGAAGCCGACGGGAAGCTCGATGCCGCTGGAAACCAAGCGGTGCATCTGGTTTTCGCTCGAACGCGCGCCGATGGCCACGTATGTCACGAGGTCCTCGACGTACGCGTAATTTTCCGGATACAGCATTTCGTCGGCCGCAGACAGGCCTGATTCTTCGATGGCGCCGAGCAGTAGCCCGCGGATGGTGCGGATGCCCTTCAACGTATCTTCCTCGTGTTCGGGGTCGGGCCGGGAGAACATGCCCATATAGCCCACGCCGCGCGTACGCGGCTTGGCCGTGTAGATGCGCGGGATGAGGACGAGCTTCTCCTTGACGCGTTCGTTGAGCTTGCCGAGCCGCCGCACGTATTCGAGTACGGGCGCAGGCTCATGCGCCGAACACGGCCCCACGATGACGAGAAATTTATCCGACTGCCCCGTGATGACGTCGATGGCGAGTTTATCGCGCTCTTTCTTGATGCGGGCAAGCTCTTTGGGTACGGGCCGCTCCGCAATGATCTCTTCGGGCGACGGGATCATGATCTGCTTTTCAAACATGGCTTCCTCTTTTTCCGATGGCTTCCGAGACAGCGGCGGGAACATATTCCGAATAGGGCTTCCCGAACAGGATGCAATTCCTCACGAGCGTGGAACTTACGTGCAACAGTTCCTGTTCCGCCGGGATGTAGATGGGGACAATTCCGGGATAGAGCTTCTTGGTGGCGTAATAATCGGCGGTCTCATACGTAAAATCCACCGCGTTCCTTACCCCGCGCACATAGAAGGGCGTTTGCTCTTTTGTAAGCAGGTCGGCGATGACGCCCTCCCATCGCAACACGCGCACCCGCTTTTCATCCCGATATACTTCCTTTACCATCTGCGTGCGCTCTTCCGCCGAAAACATGCACTGTTTTTGATGGTTATCCGCAATGGTGACGACGACCTCGTCAAAGAGCGCAAGGCATTTCGTTACGGTGTCGGCATGCCCCAACGTAAAGGGATCGAACGTCCCCGCAAAAATACATTTTTTCATGAAGCGCTCCTTCCGATCATATAGATCTTGGTCCTTCCGTAATTTCTCTTATCGGATATTGCCCAACCGGCGGGGATACATTCTTCCCGCTCGCTCTCCAAGATGACGAGGCCGCCCTCTTCCAAGAGGCCGCGCACGGCGATCAATTCCAATATTTCTTCCGTAAAACACTCCCGGTAGGGCGGATCGGCAAAGATGAGGCCGAATTTTCCCGTCACGGTTTTGAGACAGGCGCGGAAATCCAGCGCATAGACTTTGGCATCTTCCCGCACGGCCGCAAGATTTTTTTTGAGGACGGCAAGGCTTTCGCGGGAAAAATCGTTGAAAACAGCCTCTGCCGCACCGCGTGAGAGCGCTTCGATGCCGAGCGCACCGCTTCCCGCGAAGAGGTCGAGGACGCGCGCACCCGTAAGCCGCGCCGATAAAATCTGGAAGAGCGATTCCTTTACGCGGTCCGACGTGGGGCGGATGTCGTTGCCGCGGAACTCCGCAAGCGTCCTGCCGCGATATTTTCCGGCAATGATCCTCACCGACGCTTCCCCTTTTCCGTTTTTTTATTCTCCGCGGCGGTCTCCCGCTTTGCGCCGCGCGCCCTGTTTTTTGCCTCGACTTTGGCGCCGACGATATAAAAGATGCCGCTGACGATGATGGGCAGAAGCGTCATGAGGAGCGCCCAATACGGGCTGGCCGCGAGGCCGACGCCGCCTTCCCCCGCCCCGAAAAACGTGATGGGAAGGATGGCCCAACCCGCGAGCAGGACAAAGACAAGCTGCACGGCCTCCCATGCCTGTCCCGCGGGAAGAGAGCCTGAGATCAAACTCAGAATGATGGCCGGGAGCGCGAGATAAAACCCGATCAAAAAGCCCTTCCACACCCTGTATTCCCGCTCGGAGCGGTGGCCGCTGCCCGAAACGATGCCGAACGCGAGATTTTTCCTGTGGATCTCGCCCGCAACGAAAGAGCCATAGTGGTTTTTTCCCACATAGTACAGAAGATGCCCGTTGAAGAATGCGCCGACCGCAATGCAGAGGATGCACAAAACCATTTCGAGGACAGTGTTTTGGTCGGGCGAAATGGCCTGGCTGGCAAACGCCAGCATGCCCATGAAGAAATACATGATGAAGGGCGTGATCGTTCTGCGCAGACATTCCCCCTGTATGCGCCAAAAGTATTGCCACTTTGTGGGTTCGGCGTTCTTTTTTTCTTTTTTGGGCGCTTCGTTCAACATAACACTCTCCGAAGGACGTATAATCCCCCTATTTTCCCGTAAGTATAACATAAATGCCCGCCTCTGTCAAGAAATTCCGCGGGCGTGCCGCGATTTTCGCCGCGCGTCCGCCCGTTTCCCGTCCCCAAAGGCGTCATCCATGGAAATATTCCCGCTCTACCTCTTTCCCGATGCGCACGAGGACTTCATAGACCGTGGTGCCGTGCGCGGCGGCATAGGCTTCAAGGTCGGGGATCACGCGCTTGCGCGCGCCTATTTTGGCGTTGCCCTCGGCGATGCAGGCGTCCATGCAGAGTTTGCCCACGCCGATGCCGCCCGCCCTGAAAAATCCCTGCCCGTAACCCAGACGGAGCGTATAGAGGTCCCCCTTTGCCGCATGTTTTTGGTATCCCGCGCCCCCGCCGTATTGGCGGCGCACGTCGGCCACCGACGCATACAGCTTCATGGCGGGCCGCAATTTGACCGTTGCCGCCTTGACGGAGGAATACCCATAGAGACCCAACCCCACGCGGACGGCGTCGCACCGCACGCCGCAAAGCACGCCGTCCGTCGCCGAAAGGTGGCAGACCGCGTGCGGCGCGTATGCCCGCACCGCCGCTTTCGCCATGGAAAAACGCCGCGCCTGTTCGCTGCGTACGGCTTCATCCGCCGCCAGATAGAGGTGGGAATACATGCCGCGGACGCAGAGGCCCGCATCGAGCGCGAAGCGGCAGAGCGCCCCCGCATGGTTGGCGCGCACGCCGTAACGGTTCATGCCCGTATTGACGGCGAGGTGGACTTCGGCCCCCGTCCCCGCGAGCAATTTCACGGCGCGGCGGGACCCCACCGAAGCCGTAAGCCCATAGGCAGTCATCCGCAACGCCTCCTCTCGGTCGAGAGGAGGCGTTAAAACAAGGATATTCTTCTGTACGCCCGCCACGCGCAATGCGGCGCCCTCCTCCGCCTTCGCAACGGCAAAGGCGTCTACATCCCCTTCGAGAGCGAGGGCAACAGCTTCGGCGCCGTGGCCGTAAGCATCGTCCTTTACGACGGCGATGAGCGGCGCGGCGGCATAGCGTTTCAGGGCAAGCGCGTTTCGGCGGATGGCCGCAAGGTCAATGACAGCATAGACGGATCGCATATCCCCATCCTATGCGGACGGCCGCGGCCGGGGTTACGGCCTATCGAAGTTACGGCTTATAGATGAACCGGTGGCAGTTCTCGCACTCGACGACGTTGCCCCCCGCAAGTTCGCTCTGGTGGTACTTGGGAAATTCAAACCCGCACATGCAGAAATCGCCCGTGAGCGGCACCAAAATGGGGAAGATGCGCTCCTTCCGCTTCTGCTGATACCTGTCCATGATGGCGGGGTCGATCTTCTTTGCCATCGCTTCGAGTTTGGAAGTGAGATTTTGCACTTCTTGGGCGCGGGAATTTTTGAGCGCCTTGAACTTCTCGCTGTACTCTTTATATTGCTCCTGCATGGCCGCATACTGTTCGCGGAGCTTTCTGTATTCCTCCTCCACGCTGTTGGATTCGGCAAGCAATTTGGCGAGTTCGGCCTTGATGGCGCGCACGCGGTCGAGCTGGGCCTGCGCGTTCTTCTTATAGAACGCGATATCCCCGCCCCCTTCGATCATCTCGTCGAGTTCGGCATATTCGGAAATGGAAGCCTTGATCTCCTCCACGCGCCTTGCGATATCATCGCGCATGGCTTTGAGATCGACGGCGCGCTTTTTATAGGCTTCGAGCTTATCGCGCGCGGCCTCTATGAATTTTTTCGCCTGCAAAAACTTCTTGCGCTCCTCGCTTGCGAGAAGCTCCTGTTCGATGGCGCGCAACGCCCCATCCTCTCTCTGGTATTCCAATAATTCTTTTAATACCGGCATAATGAACTCCTTTTTTTGTTATAGATACCGCTCGTCCGTAAAGGTCGAGACGGGAATGTTGACGGCATGGCGGATCGCCTCGGCAAAGCGCATGAACCCGTAATTCTCCGCGGCATAGTGGGTGAGAAGCAGGAGATTGAGTCCCCTTTCCACCGCTTCGGTCACGAGGTGGTGCTTTCCGTCGGAAGAGACGACCGTATCGGCCCCTTCACGGAGGGCAAATTCGATGGCGCCGTGATCGAGACCCGCGCCGCAGAAACAAGCGGCGCGCCGCACGGGATGGCTACCGTATGTGATCAGCCGCTTGGTATGAAAGACCTGCGCCGTCCGTTCGGCAAAAGTTTTCAGCGGGCATTCCCCTATTTCGAACACTCTGCCGTATCCGCCGCCCGTGAGCGGCTGAAAGACGGAGACGGGCTGTTTGCCCCCAAGGCCGCGCATCAGAGATTCGTCGATCCCCGCGGGCGCCGCATCGAGATTGAGATGGGCGGAGATCACGGAGATGCCCTCTTTGATACAGGCGAAGAGCTTCTCTTCATGCGCCTCGTCCAAATGCTTGACGGGCGACCAGATGGCGGGATGGTGCGTGACGATGCAGTTCGCGCCCGCCTTTTTTGCCGCTTCAACGGCGGCGAGAGACAGATCGAGCGAGAACAGCAGGCCGGCGACGTCTCTGCCGCAATCCAGCATGACGCCGCTGTTATCATAGGCACCGTACTTTTCCGTAAACTCTTCCGAGAGGCGGAAGGGCGCTTGTCCGTCGATGACGTCATAGATCTCCCGTAACTTCATGGATCGCTTCCTCCAACTGTGTTTTGCGCCTTACAAGCGCCGCGCGGCTATCTTCCCGCATGGTACGGCCGAGCCTGCTTATCGTCTTTTCGAGTTCTTCTCTCGCCTGAAAGAGGAACGGATAAGGCGAGTTTCCGTTGAGGTTGTCCCGCCCGAAGCGGAACTCCTGCTCCGAATAGGCGTCCCCGCCTTCGGCCATGCCCAAAATGAGATCGTAATACTTGCGGCGCTCCTTCCCCTCCGAAAAGGTGAGATCGCGCTCTATCTTCGCGCCGTGCGCCACGAGATAGCGGCGCAGTTTTTCGGCGTTCTTCATGGGCTGGAAGAGAAAACGCGGCGGAATGTACGCCCGTTCGAGCATCTTGACGATCTCCTCTCCGCCCAATCCCGCAACGAGGACGAGATCGCAACGCTCCGGCAGGCCGTCGAGGCCGTCGGCGACGACGGGGATACATCTTCCCGCCGCGATCTCATCATGCAGGAGCGTCTCCGCTTTTTTCAGGCTCGCCGCGCTGATATCCGAAATGTAAGCCCGCTTGCAGAGACGGTTTTGCAGCATGTAGCGGGTCATGTACCCGTGATCGCAACCGACGTCGGCGAACACGTCCGCCCTGCCGAGAAAGGAGCAAATGTGCGCGATGCGTTCCGTCATCAGTTGTTGAGGAAGTCCCTGAGCTTCTTGCTCCGCGAGGGATGGCGGAGCTTTCTGAGCGCCTTGGCCTCGATCTGGCGGATGCGTTCACGGGTGACGTTGAACTCCCTGCCCACCTCTTCAAGGGTGCGCGGCTTGCCGTCGTCGATGCCGTAGCGGAGGCGCAACACTTTCTCCTCGCGCGGCGTAAGCGTATCGAGTACGCCGAGGAGCTGTTCTTTGAGCATGATGAAGGTGACGGAATCTCCGGGCGTCTGCGTCTTGTCGTCCTCGATGAAGTCGCCAAGGTGGGAATCCTCCTCTTCGCCGATGGGCGTTTCCAGAGAAACGGGGTCCTGCGCGATCTTCTGGATCTCCATGACGCGCTGTACTTCGATGCCCATCGCCTCGGCGATCTCCTCAGGCGTCGGCTCGCGTCCGTTCTCTTGCAGAAGCATGCGCGAGATGCGCGTGAGCTTGTTGATGGTCTCCACCATGTGGACGGGGATGCGGATGGTGCGCGCCTGGTCGGCGATGGCGCGCGTGATGGACTGCCGTATCCACCACGTCGCATACGTCGAGAATTTGAACCCCTTCTGGTAATCGAACTTTTCGACGGCCTTCATCAGACCCAAATTGCCCTCCTGTATGAGGTCCAAAAAGAGCATACCGCGGCCCACATAGCGCTTGGCGATGGATACGACGAGGCGGAGGTTGGCCTCCGAAAGACGGCGCTTGGCCTCCTCGTCCCCCGCCTGCATCCTGCGGGCGAGTTCGATCTCCTCGTCGCCGGAAAGAAGCGGGACGCGGCCGATATCTTTGAGATACATCTTGACGGGGTCGTCGAGGCCGATATCCGAAAGCGCCTGCTCGAAGAGTTCGCGGTCGCGCTCGTCCTCATCATAGATGGAGACGCCCATCTCCGGAAGCGTTTTATAGACCTGGTCGATCTGCTGGGGAGACAGGTCGTATTTTTCAAGAATATCACAGAGGGCATTCGTGGATACGCTGCCCTTCATCTTGTAACCCGATGCGATCGAGTCGATGATTTCACTGAGTTGGTTTTCGGTGACCGTCATGATTTTCCTCCGCTCTGTTTCTTCATTTTTTTTGCGTATTTTTTGGTATATTCATCGATCCGTTTGAGGATCTCCGCCCTCTCTTCGTCCGTTTGGGCAAGCGCATAGCGCTCCAACTCGGCCGCCTTGCGCTCGGAGAGCGTCTTGCTATCGAGGAGCGCGACGCAATCCGCAAAATATCTCTCCGCCTGCGGCCCTTCGAGATTGTCGCCGTAATCGAGGTTCAGCACCTCGGCAAGCTCGCCGTCGGGATCCATGATCTCGAAGAGTCCGCCGGCATGCACGCCGCCTTCCCTTCTGCCTTTCATAATATACGCCGCGATGACGCGATGTTCCGGATCGGCAAATTCATAGCGGCCGAGGTCGCAATCTGCGGCATACGGTTTGCCGAGCAGACAGGCGGCCAAAATAAAGCGCGCGGCGCGTTTTCCGCCGTCGGCCGTCTCCCGCCGTTGCGGCTGTTCGGGGGCGGGCCGTTCGGGCATGGGCTTTTGTTCGAGGTCCCGTTCCAAAGCCTGCCGGCTGAACCCGCTGATCTGCGCAACGCGCAACAGGAGTTCTTCCCGCTCCGCGGCGCTCTCCGCATCGCGGATGACGGCGAGCGCTTCCCGCACGTAATCCCGCTTTTCATAGGGATCGCCCAAATTGTATTTGCGCTGTACGGCAAGCAGACGGAAATCGATGAGCGGCATCGCGGCGTCGAGGCACTTGCGGTAGCCTTCCTGGCCCTGTTTTTGTACGACGTCATCGGGGTCCATGCCTTCGGGCATGGGAACGACGCGCACTTTGAGGCCCTCCTCTTTGAGGATATCGAGGCCGCGCAGATTGGCGCTCTGGCCGGCGAAGTCGCCGTCGTAACTGATGAGTACGGTATCCGAATACCGCTTTGCGAGGCGGGCCTGCTCCTTGGTGAGCGACGTACCCATGCTGGCCACGACGTTATGGAACCCCGCCTGATAGAGCGAGATGGCGTCCATATATCCCTCGACCATGATGAGATACGGGATGGCGCCCGCACGCTTCTCTTTCTTGACGAGGTTGATGTTGAAGAGGTTTTTGCTCTTGTTGAAGAGCATCGTCTCGCGGGTATTTTTGTATTTCGCGCGGTCGGTGGGCCTCATCACTCTGCCGCCGAAGGCGACGACTTCATCGAGATGGTTGATGATGGGGATGATGAGCCTCCCCCCCTCGGCATCCACGAGCCGCCCCTCTTCCGTCCGCGAACACGCCCCGCTCTCCACGCATTCTTCGGCCGTATAGCCGTTTGCGAGCAGATAGGCGGGCAAACCGCCGTAATCGAGCGAAGCGCCGAGGCCGAATTTCTTCATGACCGAAGGCTGGATGCCGCGCTTGGTGAGATAGGAGATGTGTTCCTCCGCCCGCCCGGAATAGAGATTTTTGAGATAAAAGCGCGCCGTAAGGCGCATGAGCGAAGAGAGCCTGTCCCTCTTTTTTTTCTTCTCCGCGGCCTCTTCGGCGGCGCGGTCGTCATAGGCGGGAACTTCGAGGCCGGCGCGGGCGGCCAAGATCTGCACCGCCTGCATGAAATCCACGTTCTCATATTCCTTGACGAAGGTGATGACGTCGCCCGAAGCATGGCAACCGAAACAGTGATAGTATTTATCCGCGGCATTGATGGCAAAGGAGGGCGTCTTTTCGTGGTGAAAGGGACAGCACGCCCAATATTGATATCCTCGCCGCTCCAATTTGATATAGGAACCGATGACTTCGACGATATCGTTCTTCTCTTTGAGGGCCTGTTTGAATTCCTCAAACGCCGAACTGCGGTTCATACGCCCCCCTCCCGCGGCACATACAGACGCTTAAAGACATTGATCGCGTACTTATCCGTCATGGAGGAGATGTAATCGGCGACGGCGCGCGGGATATCCGTCTCGGCCGTCTTGCGGTAGAGCGGCGGAAGCTCTTCGGGACGCTTGCAGAAGTATGTATAGAGGCTTTCGAGCATGCGCTCCGCACTCTCCTGTATGAACTTGTTAGCCTCCTGATAGACGTGTTCGAACATGAAATTCCGAAGTTCGTCGAGCGCGGCCTGCCTTTGGGCGGACATGCGCACATAGGGCTGGCCCTCGGATTCGCTGCAAATATCGAGAATGGCCGTGTTGATGCGTTCAGAAGTACTCTTGCCGAACAGCCCGATAGGTCCCGGAGGAAGTTCCGAGGCCTTCAAGACCCCCGCGCGGATGGCGTCCTCGATGTCGTGGTTGATGTATGCGATGCGGTCGGCGAGGGAGACCGCGACGCCTTCGAGCGTCGCAGGATGGCCGCTCTTCGTGTGGTTCAAAATGCCGTCCCGCACCTCATAGGTGAGGTTGAGGCCCTTCCCGTCCTTTTCATAAATATCCACCACCCTCAGCGACTGCACCGAATGGCGGAAACCCGCGGGACACAGAGCATTGAGTACACGCTCGCCCACGTGGCCGAACGGCGTATGGCCGAGGTCGTGGCCGAGCGCGATGGCTTCGGCGAGGTCCTCATTCAGGGCAAGATTTCTTGCGAGCGCACGGGCGATCTGCGCGACGTCCAGCGTGTGCGTAAGGCGGGACATATAGTGATCGCCGTCGGGCGCAAAAAATACTTGCGTCTTGTTTTTGAGGCGAAGAAAGGCCTTGGAGTAAATGATGCGGTCGCGGTCACGCTGAAAATCCGTGCGCATCTTGCACGGCTCCTCCTCACGAAGCCTACCCTTCGTTTCCTTGGATTTTTTCGCATAGGGAGAGAGATACAGCTCCTCCAACATATATACCCGTTCTTTCATCATCTTTTATTTCGCCAAAATGCAAAAAAACTCCTCTTTTTTGAGGAATTTTTTTCAAAAATGGGCATTTATGTCTGACATAGTACTCTGCACCGCCCCCAAACGGGCGAGAAAAACCCTATCGGAGGCGTCTGAAAACGGGGATCTTTTCCAGAGGCGCAGAAACTTCATGCGTCCCGCTCCCGTATCTTTCCCCCGTAAAATAATCCTCCCATTCGCCGTCGGGAAGATATACCGAACGGCTTGTTTTGCCTTCATACAGAACGGGGGCCACGA
Source organism: uncultured Clostridia bacterium (assembly GCA_947626575.1). GTDB lineage: Bacteria > Bacillota > Clostridia > Christensenellales > Borkfalkiaceae > Gallimonas. Next base: position 139,727 of record CANQSR010000002.1, read on the forward strand.
GAAGGCCGCTTCCGAGCATATATTCATCCCCCGTTTCCCATGCCCTTGTATCCTCCGGAAATTCAAAGAAGAGCGCGCGCATCACGGGATACCCCTTCTCGCTCGCCTCTCGGAATGCCTGTTTCAAATATTCTTTGAGACCCGCGCGGATCTCAACATACCGTTTTAAGATCGCCTCCGTCTCTTCGCCGTAACTCCAAACTTCGTTGGGCCTGCCCGTTTCGGAGAATCCCCCGCCGTAATCGAGAGAAGAGAGAGCGGGGATATCGTGCGGCCCACGGTCGCCATGCAGCCGCAGGACGGGCGAAAAGACGGAAAATTCAAACCAGCGGACGAGCAATTCACGAAAGCCGTCCGACGTGACATCCCCGAAAAAGCCGCCCGTATCCGTCGTCCACCACGGGATGCCGGCGATCCCGATGTGAAGCCCCGCAGCGAGCTGGTCGCGGAGCGTTTGAAAATTCGAGCGGATATCTCCCGACCATACGAGGGCGGCATACTTTTGGCTCCCCACCCACGCGCTCCGCGTGAGGTTGACGATATCCGTGCATCCCGCCGCTTTCAGGCCCTCGTAAAACCCCTTTACGTGTTCGCGCGGATAGAGATTTCCCGCCTTGACGACGGGGCCTACCGCATAGCGGAAATGGTCGAAATCGTATGCGGCGTACTCAGGTTCGGCCTCGTCGAGCCAAAAACAATCCACGCCCTTATCAAAGTAATTCTTTTTGACGCACGCCCAAAGATAGGCGCGCGCGGCAGGGTTGGTCGCATCATAGATGACCGTATCGCCCTGAAAATCAAAGCATTGCGGCGCACCGCGCTCGGTGCGCACGAGCAGCCCCGCTTCGCGCATGGGCTGATAATTAACGCTCTTGCGGTCCACGGTCGGCCACACGGAGACCATGCAACGTACGCCCATTGCGTGCAGCTTTGCAGTCATCGACTGCACATCGGGCCAATACGTTTCATCGAAGGCCCAATCGCCCTGCCGTACCCAATGGAAGAAGTCTATGACGATGACGTCGAGCGGGATCCCCCTCTTTTGATACTCCTGCGCCACGGATAGGACTTCCTCCTGCGTGCGGTAACGCAGTTTGCTCTGCCACAATCCGAGCGCATTTTCGGGGAACGCGGGGGCGCGCCCGGTGACTTCCGTATAGCGCTCCGCGATCTCTTTGGGAGAACCTGCGACGACCCAATAGTCGATCTCGTCCGAAGAGTCCTCCCGCCACTGCGTAAAGTTGGCCCCGAACACTGCCTCGCCCACGCCGGGGTGGTTGAGTAAAAAACCGTAGCCGCGCGAGGAAAGCACGAAGGGAATGCTGATCTGCGAATTGCGCTGGGCAAGTTCGAAAATACAGCCCTTCAAGTCAAAGTCGGGTTGCTGATACTGCCCCATGCCGAAGAGTTTTTCCTCCTGCGGCTCAAAGCGGAGCGTGATCTCGTAATCGCTCCCGTGCGACCGATATTCGCGCGCACGCAACTTCATGCTCGGACTATGTTCGTTCGCCCCCGAAAAATCGCGGGAATACTCCTTCAAGAGCAACTTCCCGCCGTCATAAAAGGTGAGATAGCCGTTGCGGTGTACCTCACAGCGGAGTTTTCCGTTGCGGATATATGCCCCTCTTTCCAAAAGCCCGCATTCGGCGCGGGCCGGGGGCGGGTCGTCCAACCCCTTCACGGCATGCGAAAAAGCGGGATTCACCGTTGCGCGGACGCGCAACGCATCCCGCCCCCACGGCTCGATGCGAATTGTCTCATACCCCTCGCGTGCGATGAGAACATCGCCGTCTATCAGAAATTCCATATCTCTCCCCCGGTGCGCCCCTGTTCAGATCAAAAATCCGCCATTTACGCCAAGCACCTGCCCCGTGATATACGGGTGTTCCGCCAAAAAGAGAACGGCCGAGGCGATCTCCGCGGGGTCGGCAAACCTTCCGAGCGGGATCTCCTCTTCGAGCGCGCGGCGGTCGGCCTCCGTAAGGCGCCCGTTCATGGCAGTTTCCACGACGCCCGGACTGACGCAGTTGACGGTGATGCGTGACGGCGCAAGTTCCTTTGCGAGCGACTTCGTGAAGGCGATGACCGCCCCCTTTGCCGCCGCATAGACGCTCTCGCAGCTCGCGCCCGTTTCCCCCCAGACGGAGGCGACGTTGACAATGGCGCCGCCCCGTCCGAGCATCTTCTTGACGGTATACTTCGCGCACAGGAACACGCCGCCCATATCCGTATCCATGACGCGGCGGTATTCCTCCGCCGTCACGTCCTGCACCTGTTTGAAGAGCGCAACGCCCGCATTGCAGACGAGAACGTCGAGCGCGGGAAACGCCCCGATCAGCGCCTTGACGGCTTCCTCCGAGGAGACATCCGAGCGCAGGAAGGAAACTTCCGGGAGGCTTGCTCTCGCGCGCACGGCATCCTCCTCGCCCTGCGAATACGTCGCCGTGACCGCATACCCCCTTTGGGACAAAAGGCGGCAGACGGCCAGCCCGATGCCGCGCGTTCCGCCCGTGACAAGCGCGCGCTTCACGCTTGCGCCTCCGCGATCTTCACGATCTCGCGGGCGACTTCGTCCACCGTCTTATCATCCGTATCCACGATGAGATCGGCCACGGCCTCATAGATGGGGAGCCGCTCGGAGAGAAGCTCCGAAAGGCGCTCCGCCGTCTTTCCCGTGTCTTTGAGGAGCGGACGCGTTTCGTCGGCGCGTACGCGCGCAAGGAGCGTCTCGAAAGTCGCGCGCAAAAAGACTATCTTCCCGTTTTGTTTCAGAAGTTCGTTGTTCTCAGGTTTTAAGACGAGGCCGCCGCCCGTTGAGATGACGAGGCCGTCCTTATCGGCGAGTTCGCGCACGATCCCCGTCTCCAACGAGCGGAAGTGCGCCTCGCCGTAATATTCGAAAATATCCGAGATCCTGCCATAGCGGTCGGTAATGACGATATCCGTATCATACCACCTGCGCCCCGTCAGTTCGGCGATGCGGATCCCCACGCTGGATTTTCCCACGCCCATCATGCCGCAAAGTACGATATTCATATCCAAAAACTCTCCATTGCCAAAAGATAGCTGTTCTTCCCGAAGCCCAAAATCTCGCCCTTGCAAACGTCGGTCAATACCGATCTCTTGCGGAAATCCTCCCGCGCGCAGACGTTGGACATATGGACCTCCACGACGGGTACGCGGACCGCCGCGACGGCATCGCGGATGGCATAGGAATAGTGCGTATAGGCGCCGGCGTTGAGTACGATCCCGTCATACACCCCCTCCGCGTTTTGAATGGCCGTGCAGATCTCCCCCTCGATATTGCTCTGGAAGAAGAACGCCTCGTGGCCGTGCGACCTCGCAAATCCGTCGAGTTCGGATTGGATATCCGCGAGCGTCTCCGTGCCGTAGACCCCCTGTTCGCGCCTGCCCGTCAGATTGAGATTGACGCCGTTTATCACAAGAATTTTCATTGGACTTCCTCCGAATAGTCGATGTAAAATTGTTTGGCTTCGGCGGCAGAAGGTTGCCTGCCGAGAAAGATGCAGTCGGCATAGTATGCCTGATAGAAGAGCATGGCGCCGCCGGATACGGCGGGCTTTCCGCATGCGCGGGCAATGCGCAGAAATTCCGACTCCGCGGGGACATAAATGAGGTCCACCGCCGCGCCGGCGAAAGACAGCAGGTCCGCCCCCACGGGCGCAGTTCCGCCCGCAAAGCGGACGACGGGCGTCTTGCCCACCGTATCGTGCATGCCCACGCCCGTACAGTTGATCACAACGTCGAAGGGTGCGGCGGGGATCTCATCGAGCGGCGTAAAGCCGCCGAGATCGCGATGTACCGCGGCGAGCCGTTGCGCGTCCCGTTCATAGGCAAAGACGCGCCCCCCGCCGTCTGCGAGTTTTTTGATACAGCTTCTGCCCGCGCCGCCCGCGCCGAGGACGAGAAAACTCCGCCCCCGCACGGCGATCCCCGCGTTTTCCAACATGAGGAGAAACCCCGCGCCGTCGGTATTATATCCCGTGCGCGTGCGCGTAACGACGGTGTTCACCGCGCCGAAAACATGCGCATCGCCTTCGAGTTTTGCAAGGCGGGAGACGATCTCCTCCTTGAACGGGATGGTGACGTTGAAGGCGTCATAGGCCGCAAACAGCGGCTCCGCCCGCGCGGAAAACTCCTGCGGCGGGACGGATATCTTATCATAGACGCATTCCGTCCCCATTTTTCTGAGGATGAAGCCGTGCATACGCGGACTATCCGACCGCGAGACGTCTTTCCCCACCACGGCAAGTTTCAGCATAGGCTCTCCCTGATCTCTCCGAGAGACCGCATATAGTCCTCCGCGGGGAGGCGCAATATTTCATATTTGCCCGCATACGTGGGGACGACGGCGACCACCGTATCGCGCGTTTCGTTCTTCTTATCGAGCGCGGCGGACTCGGCGGCGCTTGTAAAATTCACCCGCCACGAGCCGGGGAGCAAGATACTGCGGCAGATTTCTTCGAGACGGCCGAGATACGCCGCATCGCAGGAAGTATAGCGTTTGGCGAGTTCCGCTTCATACATGATGCCGATGAGTACGCACTCCCCGTGCGAGAGACGGCGCTGGCCGAGTTCGATCGCGTGCGCCGTGGTGTGTCCCAAATTGAGGCACTTTCTGAGACCCTGTTCGAGCGGGTCCCGCTTGACGATATCGGCCTTGACTGCAATATTATCCGGGATGATGCTTGCGATAAACCGAAGATCATAGAGGTCGTCGGCGGTATATAATTTTTCAAAGAGCGCGGGCGAGAGCGCGCCGTGCTTGACGATCTCGCCCAACCCGCACCTGATCTCGCGGCGGGGAAGCGAGCGGATATAGGCGGGGTCCACAAGGACGCGCGCGGGCTGATGGAAGGTGCCGGCGATATTTTTGACGCCGCACAGGTCGATGGCGGTCTTTCCGCCCACCGAGGCGTCCACCTGCGCAAGCAGTGAAGTCGGGATCTGGATACACGAGATCCCGCGCATATAGAGGCTTGCGGCCAGACCGCCGAGATCGCCGATCACGCCGCCGCCGAAGGCGATGAGCGAGGAGTTGCGCCGCAACTTCTTTCCCGCCATCATTTCAAGTACAGTCAAGAGCATCTGCCCGCTCTTGGTCTCCTCTCCCGCCGGTAACACGTAAATGGGGATCCCGTCGAGATATTCCGATAGCTGGTTGCGATAGATATCATAGACGTTGGCGTCGGTCAAAATGAGCGCGCCCTCATCCAGCAGTTGCCCGCGCATGGGGCCGAGTTCCTTGGCGAGCGCTTCCCTTCTGCATACGACGACGCTCTTTTGCCTGTTCACGCTCAGAATGGTTCTCTTCATGGAAGCCTCCGATAGCGTTCGGTGAGTTCTGCGACCGTATCGCCGCCGAGACGCTCTATTACAACGCGCGCAAGTTCGGTGGCCACGGCCGCTTCGAGGATGCTTTCAAAAGCGAGGATGGCGCATACGTCACTGCGCTCTGCGGCCGCCACGGCGGCCTCGCCCGTCGCGGTGTCTACCGTATGAAGCCCGTGCATGAGCGTCGGGATCGGCTTCATCGCGGCGCGGAGGACGATCTCCTCCCCGTTGGACATGCCGCCCTCGATGCCGCCCGCTCGGTTGGTTTTGCGCAGGTAGCCCTGCTCCGACGGGTAGATCTCATCGTGTACTTCACTGCCGCGGTGCACGGCCGCGGCAAATCCCATGCCGAATTCCACGCCCTTCGCCGCCTGTATACCGATGACGGCCGCGGCGAGACGGGCATCCAGCTTTCCCGAAGGCGTCATACAGCTTCCGAAGCCGCTTTTGAGTCCCTTGACGCGCACTTCCGCAACGCCGCCGAGCGTATCCCCCGCCTGTATGCAGGCGTCGATTTGGGCGCGCGCCTCCGCGGCGAGCGCGCCATCCATCATGCCGAGCGTCTCCTCGCGCGCCGCAAGTTCTTCAAAGGAATACCGCCGCGTATCCGCGATGCTCCCGACGGCACAGACATATCCCGCTATTTTGACGCCGAGCGCCGCAAGCAATTGGCGGCAGATCTCCCCCGCCGCAACGCGTACCGCCGTCTCGCGGGCGGAAGCGCGCTCCAATACGTTGCGCGCGTCGCTCTGGCCGTATTTGCGCATACCCGCAAGGTCGGCATGGCCGGGGCGCACCTTCGTGAGCGTTCTCCGGGAGACATCGCACCCCTCAGGCGCCATCACGCCTTCCCATGCCGCGTAATCGCGGTTCCATACTGCCAGCGTCAAGGGGCTTCCGAGCGTGACCGAATCCCGTACGCCGGAGAGGATCTCCGCGCGGTCCTGTTCGATCTTTTGCCTCGCGCCGCGCCCATAGCCGCTCTGGCGGCGCCCAAGCGCCGCGTCGATGGCCGCAAGGTCGAGTTTCAACCCCGCGGGAAGCCCTTCGAGAATGGCGAACAGCCCCTTTCCGTGCGATTCGCCGCCCGTCACGATATCCATAGTTCCTCCTTTGCCATGACGGAATACCCCTCCGCCGTGACGGAAATTACAATATCTCCGAGTTCATCGGTGCGGTAGATATCCGCATGGCGGCCAAGCCGCGCCACGGCCTCCGAAGCGGGATGGCCGTAAGCATTATCCGCGCCGCACGAGATCACCGCGATTTCGGGAGAGAGCAACGAAAGCCATTCCTCCGCGGAAGAATACGAAGAGCCGTGATGGGACGCCTTCAAGATATCCACGCCGCCGAGGCGGACGGTGTATTCCCCGCTGTCAAACAGCGTCTCATCGAGGGCATACTCCCGCAGCAGGAGGCGTTCGCGCACGGAGGAGATATCCCCGCCCAAGAAAAAGGACGTATTTTGATAGCGCAGGTAGAGGGCCACGGAGACGTCGTTATCCGTTTTCTCTTCCGTTGAATAGGGCGAGAGGCAGACGGCGTAGGCGCCGCCCGAACCCGTGAGGACATCGTAACGCGACAGGTAGTCCACGGGAATATCCGCCGTTTGATAGCAAGTGAAATCGCCGACGGCGGGGAAATAGATCGCATCGGGCGGGTAATATTCGAGCAGATGGGAAAGCCCGCCGCTGTGGTCGTAATCGGTATGCGTGAGAACGACGGAGAGCGACTTCGGCGCAACGCCTTTCAGGTATCTGAGAAGATGGTCCTCGTTTTCAAAGGAACCGTCGCCCGTATCTATGAGGATGCTGTCCCCTTCGGGAAACTCGAAGAGCGTCGCATCGCCCTGCCCGACGTCGATAAAATGCACACGGAGTTCATCGGCCCCGCGCGCAGAAAAGCGGTATGCGGGTACCCACGTGCGGAAGGGCGCAATATAGTTGCACATCCAGACCGCAAACACGGCGGCCGCGGAGACGGACACCGTGACGATGCGGCGGACAAAGGCCTTGTGGTCCGGGTCCTTCTTCCTGCGGATGGCGTCATTCCGCTTTTTTTGTGCCTCCTCTGCGGTGAGAGGCTTTTTTATGCGCATGCTTGGCCTCCTCAATGGTTTTTTGGATGGCGGGGATCTGCTTTTTCGCCTCTTCGTAACCCGCCTCGAACATGGCGTCCATCGAAGCGCGGGAAATATCCGTGGAACTGAACCCTTTGAGCGCGGGACGCAGCATGATATCCGCGGCGGCATAGCCGCGGGAACGGCAATCCTCGGTGTATTTTACGGGCGTGAGCCTTTCGATCGCGATGCCCAAAAGCCGCGCGATCCGCCCCTTTTCCTCCTCTTCGAGAAAGGCCGCAAGGTCGATCCCGACCACAAAATCCGCGCCGAGTTCACGGCAGGCGTCGGCGGGAACGGCATTGGTAAACGCGCCGTCATAGTACTTTTTTCCGTCTGCCTCCACGCCGCGGAAGAAGGGCGGAATGGCCGCGGACGCCGTGAGCGCGCGGGAGAGTTTTCCCTCTCTCAGCATGAGGCCTTCGTTGGTTTTGCCGTCCGTGACCCACGCCGCGAACGGTTTCGGAAGCGACGAGAAATCCCCGTCGAGGTACTGTTCCAAAAAGGTCTCCGCAAAACCGAGATCGGCAAACGGCCGCAGGTTTTTCGCAAATTCCTTGCGGTTGAGTCCCTCGACGACGGCCACCATGTCCGAGGAAGAATAGCCCTTGGCATAGAGCGCGCCCACGATGGCGCCGATGCTCGCCCCCGTCACGACGGAAAAAGAGAACCCCGCTTCCTCAAAGGCTTTGAGGGCGCCGAGGTGCGCCATCCCCTTGGCGCCGCCGCTTCCGAGCGCAAGCCCCAACACGGGCTGCCACTGTCTGCGCGCAAAAAATTCACGAATACGGGCAAAGAAACCCATGAAACACTCCTTTATAGTTCAAGCGTCATGCCGTCGTAAGCGGCGATGACGCCGTATTCCCGTTCCGCACGCCTAAGCAATGCCTCTTCGGGCGCACAATTGTGCGAAAAGTGCGTGATGACCCGCTTGGTATGTCCGTCCGCAAGGCCGATGCGCGCGAGCTTTTCCAGCGTGCGCGCGTTCTCATCCAGCCCCATGTGGCGGGCGCCTTTCTCCGTTTTGCCATAGAGAAACGTGCAGTCCAGCGTGATGAGGTCGCAGGCGTTCCCGCCGACGGTCTCCAAATAGCCCGCCGCCTCGTCCGTGAGCGCGCCCGTATCGGCGAGGTGCAACACGCGCCTTTCCCCTTTCTCGGCCAAAAACAGGAGCGGCTCCTTGGAAGAATGCTGTGCGGGGACCGTCCACACCCGCCATTCGCCAAAGGTAATTTCCTCGAACGCGCCGATTTTATGCAGGCGGATGGAGGGCGCGACCTCCGGGCGCATCTCCCGCGCCGTACCTTCGCGGAACACCTCTATCACTTCGGCATTTCCGTAAATATCCAGCGTGGGCGACGTGATCCCGCGGGCATATTTATAGCCCCGCAAGATGAAGTCCTGCGCATAGAAATGGTCCATGTGCGCATGGGTAACGAGAAGATAGCGGACGGCCGAGAAATCGATGCCTGCGCGCGCCGCATGGGAAAAGGCATCGGGCGGGAAGTCAATGGAGAGTTCCCCATCGAGCAGGACCTGCGAACGCGTGCGGATCTCGCCGCGCCGCCTTGCCTCCGTGCAGTATGCGCAGTTGCAAAACAATGCGGGAATGCCTTCCGCGGCGCCCGTTCCGAGATATTCAACGCGCATATCCCCTCCTAAATCTCATAGATGACGGTGACGGGTCCGTCGTTCACCTGCTCGATGCGCATATCCGCGCCGAAAACGCCCTTCTTGACGGACAGGCCGTAAGACGCGAGACGGACGGCGGCAAAGTCATAGAGCGCCTTGGCACGGGAAGGCTCCTCCGCCGAAGTGAAACTCGGACGGTTCCCCCTCGTGCAGTCGCCATACAGCGTAAATTGCGAAACAAAGAGGATCTCCCCGCCCACATCGAGGACGGAGCGGTTCATCTTGCCCGCGCCGTCCCCGAAGATACGGAGATTTGCGAGCTTTGCGGCGCATTTTTCGGCCTTCTCTTCCGTGTCCCCCGCCCCGACGCCAAAATAAACGACAAGCCCGTATCCGATCTCGGAGACGGGCGCATCGCCTGTGGAAAGCGCCGCACGCAGGACGCGCTGTGCGACAAACTTCATGATGTCAGACTCTCGACATGTACTCGCCCGTGCGGGTATCAATACGGATGGTATCGCCCTCTTCGACGAACATGGGTACCTGGAACACTGCCCCCGTCTCCACTTTGGCCGCCTTGGTGACGTTGGTCGCCGTGTTGCCCTTCACGCCGGGTTCGGCTTCGATGACTTTGAGTTCGACGAAGTTTTCGGGTTCGACGGAGAACGCTTTGTCATAGAGGAAACGGACGGTGACGATATCGTTCTCGCGGATATAGCGGAGCGCATCTTCCACCTGATCGTGGTTGAGCGGCGTCATGTTGAACTCGTCGTCCATGAAATAGTAGAACTCGCCGTCGTTATAGGAATAGGTCATCTTTTTGGTCTCGACCTGCGCCGTCTCCAACTTGGTCGTGGGGTTAAAGGTCTCATCGGAAAGGACTTGTCCCGTGACGACGTTTTTCAGCGTCGTGCGCACGAATGCCGCGCCCTTGCCGGGTTTCACGTGCTGAAATTCCGTGACGGTGTAAACGCCGCTCTTGTATTCGAACGTCGTGCCCTTGCGAATATCGCCTGCCATGATCTGTGCCATATTTTCAAATCTCCTTATTGATTGCGGTTATAAAATGATCGCATGGCGGCTCGTCTTTTTCATAAAGGAAACCGCTCTGCCGTTTTTCATATAGAGGCTATCCTCGATGCGGATGCCGAGTTCGCCCGCGATATAGATGCCGGGTTCATCGGAAAATACCATGCCGTCCTCCAAGATCTCTTCCCCTTTCGGAGAAAGCACGGGATATTCGTGGATTTGAAGCCCGATGCCGTGGCCCAAAGAGTGCGTGAAGTACTCCGCAAGCCCCTTTCCGCGCAAATAGCTTCTGGCGATCGCATCGGCCGCCCGCCCGGACATCCCGGCGGTGAGGCGCTCCTTGACGAGTTCATGCGCCGTAAGGACGATGCCGTGGAGTTTTTTGAACTCCTCGTGATTTTTATCGTCGCCGAAGAGGAAGGTGCGGGTGATATCCGAACAATAGCCCTCGAATTTGCATCCGAAGTCGATGAGAACGGGATCGCCGAATTGAAGTTTGCGCGTCCCCGTTTCATAGTGCGGCACACTGCCGTTTTCCCCGAATGCGCAGATGGTATCGAAAGAGACGCCGCTCGCGCCGAGTTTTCTCATGTTATATTCGAGAAGCGCCGCGACCTCGGATTCCGTCATGCCTTCTTTCAGGTCGGGAAGAAGCAGTTCGAAGCCATCCTCGGCGATCTCGCACGCCCGTTGGATCCTGAAAAGCTCCTCTTCCGTCTTGATGAGCATGGCGCGTTTGAAAGCGGGCATGCAATCCACCGCCTCGTGGCCTTCCTTCTCATAGAGACGGAGCGCGGAGACGCTCACGAAGGGATAGGGAACGCCGAGCGTATGATAGGGCTTCGCCGCTTCGAGCGCTTCGCGGTATCCGCCGCGCACGACCTCGACCGCGCTATCCTTCAACGCCTTCTCTGCCGCTTCGAAGTAACGAAGATCGGCGAAGAACGTGCATTTATCCGCGGTGAGCAGGACATAGCCGTCCGTGGAATAGAAATCCGTCAGATATCTGCGGAGGAAATCGCATTCCACAAAAACGGCGTCGACGCCCGCGTCGGCATAGAGTTTGCGTAATTTTTCGGGAAACATAGGCATATTATACCAAATCCGCACACGTAAGTCAACGGTTTTTTCAAAAAAGACGCATTTTGAAACAAAAAAGCCGAGAAATCTCTCCCGCCCGCAAAAAATGCTGTGATTTTTTTGGTTACGTACGGAAACCTTGCTGTCCCCTTGGGGGAAAGTGGCATGCCGCAACTTTTGTTGCGGCATGCCAAAAGGGGTATTTTGCTTTCAACCCGTACGCCGTATTTGCGATGCAAAGTTGCAGTTCGCTTTACGAAGTCCGAAGAGCGAGGATTACAAGGGCGCCACGCTCCTGCGTGGCGCCCTTGTAATCCGAGCGGACCTGTAAGCCGGGTTCTGTCGAGCGCGGCCTCGTCGCCGCAAGTTCCGCGTCATAAGCCTTTGCGCCAAAAGTCCCGCGCAAAGGCTCCCTTGCTCCACTGCGTCTCCTCTTCCCAAAAAATGCTTCGCGTTTTTTGGGATCCCTCTTCTTTTTAGATAAATGGCCTGCGCACGTCAAACCGCTTATTGCCTCTATTACAAGGGCGCCACGCTCCTGCGTGGCGCCCTTGTAATCCGAGCGGACCTGTAAGCCGGGTTCTGTCGAGCGCGGCCATTTATCTAGGCCCTGCGTTGCCGCAGGGCTCAAGCGTTATTCACGGATCCCCGCGGACGGGCAGCCCACATGCGGAGATCCCAAACTTGCATCGGACGGAGTTTACATGGCACGGCGTGTTACCACACCGTCGGTGAGCTCTTACCTCGCCTTTCCACCCTTGCCCCTGCTACAAGTTACTTGTAGCTCCAAAAAAATGGAATTGGGGCGGTTTATTTCTGTTGCACTTGTCTTGAAGTCACCTTCACCTGACGTTATCAGGCGTCCTGCCCTGTGATGCCCGGACTTTCCTCATCGCAAACTACTTTGCGCCGCGACCGCGCAGTCCGCTCGGATCTTGTTCATTATACCATGTCTTGCCCCCCTTTGCAACCTTTTTTCCGTCCGCCGTGCAATTCCCGCGGAAATATTCGTGGAAGAAATTTCCCGAAACTCTTGTTTTTTGCGGCCGACGATGTTAAAATAGGGGTGAAATTTTTTCATAGGGGGGAATGAACATGAAAAAAACCAAAATCGTCTGCACGCTCGGACCCGCATCGGATACCGAAGCCGTGATCGCCGCCATGGCGGATGCGGGGATGAACGTCGCGCGGATCAACTTTTCGCACGGCACGCACGAGGAACACGCCCAAAAGATCGCGCTCATCAAAAAAGTCCGTGCGGAGAAAAATATCCCACTCCCCATCCTGCTCGATACGAAGGGGCCGGAATTCCGCATCAAGACTTTCAAAAACGGAAAAATTTTCTTGAATGAAGGGGACCGCTTCACCTTCACTTCCGAAGAGGTGGAGGGCGACGAGACACGGGTCTCCGTCTCTTATAAAAATATCTGCGCCGATATGAAGCCCGGCGATAAAATTTTACTCAACAACGGCCTCATGGTCTTTGAAGTCACCGAGGTAAGAAAGCCCGACGTCATCTGCAAAGTCGTCATCGGGGGCGAACTTTCCAACCGCAAGTCGATGTTTTTCCCCGAAAAGCAACTCGACCTCATCTATCTCTCGGAGCAGGATAAATCTGATCTTCTGTTCGGCATCGAGCATGAAGTGGACTTCGTCGCCTGTTCCTTCGTCTCCAAGGCGCAGGATATCCTCGACGTGCGCAACTTCTTAAAGGAACACGGCAGCACGGATATCGATCTCATTGCAAAGATCGAAAACCGCGCGGGCGTAAACAATCTCGATGAAATTTTGCAAGTATCCGACGGCATCATGATCGGACGCGGCGATATGGGCGTGGAGATCCCCTATGAAGAACTCCCCGATATCCAAAAACACATCATCACGGCCTGCCGCAAGGCGGGGAAGCGTTGCATCACGGCGACCGAAATGTTGGAAAGCATGATCCATCAGCCCCGCCCCACCCGTGCCGAGATCTCGGACGTTGCAAACGCCGTCTATGACGGTTCGAGCGCGATCATGCTTTCGGGCGAGACGGCGGCGGGCGAATACCCCGTACAGGCGGTCGCCGCCATGGCGCGCATCGCCGAGCAAGCCGAGACCAAGACGGAATATATCCAATACGTCGAGGACGGCGAATATCTCATCCGCGGACTTTCGGATGCCCTTTCGCACTCCGCGTGTCTGCTCGCGCACGACGTACACGCAAAGGCCATCGTCGTATGCACAAGGACGGGCGGCACGGCGAAGATGGTCTCGCGGTTCCGCCCCAACATCGATATCATCGGCATGACGACGGATGAAAAAAGCTATCGTAAGCTCGCCCTCTCGTGGGGGGTCCTCCCCATGCGGAGCGAGGAATATTTTTCGGTGGACGTTCTCTTCCACTTTGCCAAGCGCGCGGCGATGGAGAGCGGACTTGTGAAGAAGGGCGACGTCATCGTCATCACGGGCGGCACGCCCAACGGCAAGAGCGGAAATTCCTCCCTCATCAACCTTGAAAGCATTTAAGCGGCTTTCCCAAGCCCTCGGCTCATCCGAGGGCTTTTTCGTTAAACAAGGTACTTCTATTACAAACGGGGCATCTCTGTTGGGATGTTTCTATTACAAACAGGACGGGATGCGGCTTCGCATCCCGTCCTGTTTGTTGATCAAGGGTTGCGCGGGGCCTTCGCCCCGCGCCTTCTTTGTTGTGGCCGTTAGTTCGCCGTAATATTTATGGTGATGTTTTCGCTTCCGGCTTTCCCCTTCACTTCACCCTTCGTACCGACCTGTTGTACATTATCAACTTTTACAGTGGCATTGGTGCTTGCCTCATAGGTGATCGTGTACTCTTGTTCGGGTTTGAGATAGACAGTGAATGACTTAGAATCGGATTTTCCCGATGTATCATTAAATACATTCCACTTATCATGTGTACCTCCGCTCCCTGTAGAGGTAATCATCTTTGTTGTGTCACTCAAAGAGGCTTTCAAAGTAACATCCGCTCCATTTTCACCACCTCTACCAAAGGCCCCATTTTTCCCGGCTTTGCCCGTTGCGGTAACATTCACTGTCAAAGTCACTTTTTCCTTCCAGACGGCTGTGATCGTTACTGTGTCGTCGGAGCTGCCTAAAACATGGTCGGCGGTAATCGGAACCTCTTCACCGAACGAATATATCTTATCGTCGTTCGGGAGCTGCCAACCCGCGAAATACCACTGCTTTTCGATATTGGAATCGTACTTATTCAAGCCGCTTGCGTCATAGGCGGGAAGCGTGATGGTTTCGCCGACCCGCGCGCTGTCCGTGGTTGAATAAGTCACATCGCTATAATACTGTGTAGTATTATATTGGAAAGTGTACACGGTATCTTTGTGGAATTTGGCATAGAGAACGATTTGCTGATTTGCCTCGTCGATATACGATTTCGCATTCGTCCCATCGATTATCTTGACTTCCGTTCCGTCCTCGATAAACCAACCGTCGAAGGCGTATCCGCTATAACTTGCATCCTGCAATTCGATCGTTACGCCGTCTTGCCAAACCACTTGGTTGTTGGGATTGGTAAATTCTGCACCGTCGGGAAGAGTGTGCGAGGTGTAGACGATTGTGTACTCGATTGCTTCCCAGCCCGCATATACTTCAAGCACGGCATCCGGCGTCGCCGTCCATGTGGTGAACGGTTTCTCGCCCGCGTCGTCTAATAAATACCAACCCGTAAACTCATAGAAATCGCGGGTGATATCGTGTTCGAGCGCGGTCACTTCATATTGCGTATCGGTAAGGTGTGCGATCTCGTGTACTTCATCTACGGTCTCCGTTCCGTCGTTATGATGGTATTTTATCGTATAGTTGAACGTCTTTTCCGTAAAGGTCACTTCCACCGTGATGACATTGCCACTACTGACGGCAGAATAGCTTACCGTGTAACCCTCCCGCACGGGAAGTTCGATCGTATTCGTTCCATCCGTAATTTTATACGATTTGAGAACCGTATCTCCCTCCATAAATTGGATAACGGTATCGTAAGCAAGTTCTTTCGGCAGAAGATCTTGGTACTTTTCGCTTCCCTCGCCCGTGATCTCTAAGGGATAAAGACGTGCCGTATAAACCGCCGTAACGACGACGCGCCGGTCGGTCTGTTCGGTGATTCTCCAAAGGCCGTCGTAACCCGTCTTTTCGGGAACTGCGGGCAATTCGAAGCTGTTGTCCGATGTGCCTACCGTAAATTTCTTATGCTCAGCTCCATCCGACATAAAGACGAACTCTGTTCCATAGGGAAGTTGGCCCGGAAGATTTCGGAAGGTCTCGGCGCTCTCATTTTCCCAATCGGAATAATCCGAGATGAACGTCACGTCGTAATCGATCGGGGTATAGTGAGTATAAATGTTCAGATTTCCCTCTATCTTAGCCGTCCTATCAACTTGCGAACCGTTTTCATAGCCCCAATAACTTGAATATCCTTCCTTCGTCGGCAAGGTCGCCTTATCGAGTACATCACCGACGTAAGTGAAGTTATCGCAATCGCCATCCGCCCAGCTCTTGAAAGCGGATTGCGTATAGAGAATGTTTGCATCCGAATTTGGACCGTCATAGACATTCACCGTGAAGGCTCCATCTGCGACGCAGGAAGTAAGTGACTTTGTAAAGATTTGCTTATCGTCTTTTCTAATTGTGAACGTTACTTGTGCGCCAAGATAGACATCGCGCCAACGCGATGCTCCAAATGCTGAGATACTATTATTTTCGAAAGATGTACCGTTAAACACAATCGCATCTTTCAAACTTGCAGAATTCGAATGACGCAAATAATAGTTTCCGGAATAGGAAGTTTCCGCACCCGATAAAATATCCGCACTCTTGGGCTCGCTCGGCATGCCTCCCGTAATATGCCCTTTTATTGACACGGTCGATCCAAACTTTGTATCAAGCCGTGCATCATCGATCCGCACATTGAAATTACTGATCAAAGCAGCATAGAGTTCAACGGTGTTTTGGGCGTTGGGTGCAGGCGAGAAGAATTCGGCCAAATCTGTCGTCTGTTTCCAAACGCCATTTTCTTGGTACCACCAACCGCCAACCATGGTATATCCGCTTGCATTGATTGTCACGTTGATTGCATAATCGGAATTATTACGCGAAATCTCCTGATAGAATGTACCAATCCCTTCCGTACTACCTTCAAATTCCACATCACTATAAAGCCTTGCGGTGACGGTAGAATCTTTCCAATATACATAGACCGCGTTACCGCTCTCACGGGAATTAAAAGTATTTTCGATCAAATCTGTCGTAATCTCAGTAACGGGCAATGTTCCTGCCTTATCGAGATAATAACCGCCGAATACAAATGTTGACGAAGTTGCATCCTTCAAATCGTCAAATGCCTTCGGCTGTTTCATATCATAGGTGAAAGTATAGTCCTTCTTATACCCCTCGCCATCCTCTACAAAGTCAGAAATTGCATACTTACTATAAACAGTCACTATATACTCAATGGCTGTATACGTCGGCCTAATTTCTTTATCTTCCTTGATTTGATATCCATCCGGAACATCCCACACCCCTTTATAACCTTGCTTAAAAGGTACATCGGGCATATTATCTGCCGTCAATTCGGTATTTTCAGGATAATTGCGTGTTTCAAAAAGACCGCCATTTTCATATTCGAAAGTTATATCATACCCCTTTTTCTGCCACACTGCATAGATGGTAACATTGTTTTCATCATCTGCGTTTTCGGCAATCGCATTGGGAAGTTGCGTGAAGTAGGAAGTTTGATTGCTTTCAGAGAACGACCATCCGTTGAGGACATAAGGATAATCTCCAATTTGGAGCGTATTACCGCTTGGCAGAGAATCAACTTCGCTACCATAGACATATGCCATTGTCCGGATATATTGTCCATTCTTCGCCTCAAATCCTTCAAGAACATATTGGCTGATCAATGTAATGGTATAAGTGTTCGGCGTGAAGGTTGCCGTAAAGGTTGCCGTCTCTTTTTCGGGGTCGACCTTCTTTTGCCAATCCGAGAACGTATAGCCTTGCTTTGTCGGCACAGCATAGGTAAACTCTTGACCATATTCCCAATCGGAAATCCCGTCGCCGTATGGATTGCCTTCCACGATAAATTCCACTTGATACTTGATCTTTTCCCACTTTGCGGTGAAGATAATAGGCCCTTCAAAAATTGTCCATGTATCGAGTATACTTGTGAACAAATTGCCGTTTTCATCCGTGAAGGCGACGATTTTTTCAATATTGTTTCTCGCCAAAGGCAATGCAAGATCAGAACCATAGGCATATTCTTCCACAAGGTACTCATAATAGCCGCTCTCTGCATTGAATGAGTATCCTGCGGCCTCTTTGTCGCTACGGAAAATAAGCTGATAGATAATCGGATCATAGCTGAGCGGGATCTCCATCTCTGCGCTAAATGTATTGGAGATACGCCATACAGGCGTCTGTCCGGGCCGATTATCGTAAGATTCAAGCGAAGGCGTGTAGAAGTCGCTGTATAATTCTTTTCCGTCTAATGACATAACGACTTGCTGTGTATTAACTCGTTTGCCTTCAACGGTGTAGTATATATTCGTGTATTGTCCTTCCAAATAGGGGTTGAGCCATTTTGCTTCCCGCGCTTCGCGAAAGCCCTTTGACATATCGGTCTCAAGAATGCTATAAAGGTCTATCGTCGTATCTTTCCCTTCCGCAGTATCCCACTGCATCTCAGGATTACGGAGTTGCAAATCAGCTGATAAGGTGATGATGCTTGCGATGCTGAGGTTCAGCCCAATGTCATGCAAGTGGTTGTTTGTATCAATACCGAGTTTTACCGGGATTTCACTGAAAGCATTTCCGGCAAGTCCCTTGCCGTTGATATTCAACGTGAAGAGTTTGCTTCCGTCCTTATTTTCCACATAGGTACAACTATTGACATATTGTTTGAAGATGCCGCCAATATCTGCCTTTGCGGAAGTGTCCGTCGAGGAGCCGGTGTCACCTACCTGACCCATGATCCAATTCATGAGATCTTCGCTTAAATTAAACATGAAACAGATTTGGTTCATGTAATCTTTCATGAAGTTTTCAAGCGGAAGAGCGCGATAAATCACGATCGGCGAAATAGGTTTTGAAGTCGCGCCGAAAAGTTTTTTATCAAATTCGGTATCCTGCGTCCGACGCATATAAATCATACCATTTTTAATGGTAATATCCAACGTCGTATGCCCTTTAATGATATCCGAATCCCCGCCGCCTGTAAGCCAACCTGCGGCATCAATATGCAACCCGTCATATTCCAATTTAGCATTCAAGCTGATGTCACCCTTCTCATCAAAGTTGACTGTTAAACCGTGAACAGTAATATCTACATTCTTACCGACGATCGAAATTGACAGATTGATCGTGCCGTCGACGAAGAAGAGGTTGCTACGGACGAAGTCGCCGTCTTTCAACGCGCCCTCGCTCGCTTCGATCTCTTCCGCCGTCGCGCGGTGCGTCGCCGTCTTGCCGAGCGCCATGACGAGGTCCTTGACCCCTTCCACGCTGAAATACCCGTCGGGCGACGTATCGGCCGTCTCTTCGGAGCCGTATTTCTTCGGCGTGGTCCAATCCGCGGCCGAAACGGTGGGTGTGTTCGCGACCGTAAGCTCCAAGCATGCCGTATCAGACTTGGAGATGATATTTTCGACGGACAGCCCGCTCAGACGCGTGCGCCCGTCCTCCTGCGTCTTTTTCAGCGTGACAGTAAGGTCGGTCCCCTCCCTGCCGTTCAACGCCATGCCGTCGAGAACCAATGTGAGCGACGACTCGGCGTTTTCCTCAGTCGCAGGTTCATGCGTCAGGGATTTGATATAGTAGCGCGGGGACGGCGCCGTTTCTTCGGGCGCGCCTCCCTCTTCCTCCTCAGGGATGAGGCCGAGAGAATAGATCAGGCTCCCGCCGAGTACGCGCAGACGCGCGAACATCTCTTCCGATGTGGCGATGCCGCTCTCATCCGAGCCGAACAACGTTTGAAGCCACGGCCTGACGAAATACTCATTGACGACGGGAACATCCACGCCGAATTCTTCGCCGAACATATCCACGACGCCTGCAAGCACGGGGAGCATCTCTTCCGCCGCAACATACACTCTGAGCGGCGCGTACCCGCTCCGCGGCGCGCCCGTTTCGTCCACGCCGACCGTGGAGACGGTGATATAGAAATCGAGGTTTTGCCCGTCTTTGTTGCCGTCCAAATCGCAATCGACGGCCACGATCTCTATCGAAAGGCCCGTATCCGCCTCAGGCACGCGGGGGATGAGGTCGAAGGTGAATTTCAGGAAGATATCCGCATCCACCCAGAAATTCTTGCCCGTACGGTCGAGGTGATAAGGTAGTCCCCCCTCCCCTGCGTTGAACTGCATGGAACCCTTGTAGGTATAGCGGACGCCCTTCTGCGCGGCTTCATCCGCCGCGGACGCATCCTTATACGGCTTTTGCACCGTCGAGCCGTCCTCATTGGTCAAGGTATAGTTGCCGTCGGAGAGGACGGTCCCGCCGAAGCGGATATCGAGATCTTTTTGCTCGAAGAGGCCGACCGTTGCGCCGAGGTAGTCGATGAGGTCGGTGAACGTCTCGACGCCGGCATAGCCGATTTCGGGCATCGAAGGCGCATTCTCCGCAGAAAATTCTTCCACGTTGAGGTCGCCTTTGAGGATGAGCGCGCCATCTTCGCTCTTGTAGGAGAGTTCCAGCCCGATAAAGCCATCGGCAACGAGTTTATCGAGGATATCGACGACGAACCCCTGATATTCGACGGCGGCAATGCCATAGCCGCGGCCGGAATCCGTATATTCCGAATTCCCGATGGAGAGCGCTTGCACAAGCTCCGTCCAATCGAAGCCCGCGGCGACTTCGGAAGTCTTTGCGGCCGCAAGGAGGGCGTCCGTCAGTTCCTTGAACGTCCCCGCTTCGGGAAGCGGATTTTCCGCATTCCCCGCTTCGTCGGGAACGAGCATCTGCGCGACGAACGCATAGAGACGGTGATAGACGTCCATCAGCGCATCGCCGAGCTTTGCAAAGTCGCCGAATGCGAGCTTTGCGCCGAAATTGCCGTAAGCAAGCGAGACATCGCCCTCCGAACCCTCCTCAGGACGAATATTCAGTTCCAAAGAGAGCGGCAGGATGGTATCGCCGAGTTTGAGTTGCAGATCGAGGTAGAGGCGAAGCTGCCGCACGCCGTCCTGCTGC
Source organism: uncultured Clostridia bacterium (assembly GCA_947626575.1). GTDB lineage: Bacteria > Bacillota > Clostridia > Christensenellales > Borkfalkiaceae > Gallimonas. The sequence continues at coordinate 160,155 of CANQSR010000002.1, forward strand.
TTCCAGCTGAAATAGCCGTTTTCGATGCGGATGGCCAATTCGGTATAGGCCGTCTCTTCGTCCTGCGCCCCGCCTGCGATCTTCACCGAGACGCCGCCCTCGAAGGCGATCTCCTCCGCGCCGAGGATGCCAATGAGCTTTTCGAGTACGGGCGAGAGATCATAGTAATCTTCGGCAGAGAAGCGGAATTCCCCGCCCTTTTCGATCGCGGCTTCTACGCCGATCTTCGGGGCTTTGAGGGTGATGACGCCGTCTTTGAGCGTCATTGCAACATCGCCGAGGTCCAAACTTTCCGAGCCGAGGAAGGCGCGCAGAAGCTCGGTGCCGCCCACGGTCACCATGAGCGTGTTGCCCTCTTCCACGGCGGAAGAAAGCTCTTCCGTGACCGAGACGAGCGACGCGATGTCAAGCGAGAGCAATTTTTCTACGGTCGCGAGCGTGCCGCTCTCGTCCTCCGCTTTGGCGGGAAGCAACGAAAGGATGAGCGCAAACGCGCTCTCCCGCGTCGCTTTGACGCGCAGGCCGTCGACCGTGAGATAGATATAGAAGGCGTCCTCTTCCCCGATGTGTTCGGCGTCATAGGCGATGCCGATCGTGCGGTCTATCGACTCATATTGCAGACGGACGTTCCCCGCGATGCGCAGGGGAGACAGGGCGAGCGTCAGCGTACCCGTCACCGTCAATTTTCCGCTGTAAGAGATATCCGCTTTGAGATAGTTGTGCTTGACGAGGTCTGCGATCTGCCGTGCGTAAGGTATGACGTCCACATACTTTTCAAGCGGCGCATGCAAGCGGCTCTGCGCGGTCTCTGCATCGGCCGCCCGCACTGCGGCGGTCAGCTCGCCGCCGAGAAGTTCCGCCAGAATTGTATCGCCTTCCTTGGGCAGGGTGAGCGTGACGTCGCCCACGCTCAAACCGATATCATCGAGGCCGAGTTCTTTGAGGAGCGCATCGACGGCGATCGCCATGCGGAGTACATCCTCCTCCCCCGCCTTTTCTTCTTCAAATTTGGGGATGACGGCATTGAGGTCGAGGCCGAACAGGGAATCGACCAGCCCGCCGAGCGCGGGATCGCCGGCGGAGAGGAACTCCTGCACGAGCTTGACCGCATCTTCGACGCCGGCAAAGAGACGGATGGGTTCCCCGCTCCCTTCCGGAAGAAGGGCGAGATAGAGCTTTCCCTCCGAGAAGTTCACCCGGACGTTCTTGGCGGAATCGCCGAGCTTCACTTGGATTTCGGCCATGACCGCGAGGTTTTTAAGGTCCACCGTGACCGTTGCAACCGCCGTGAGCGGCGTAGCATGTTCGGCCTCTTCGATCTCCGTGCGATAATTCAGAAGGACTTCCAGATAGCCGCCCGAAAATACGTTTTTGAGCGTGACCGCATAGGCATCGAAGGGAAGATATGCGCTCTCCACGGGTCCGCCGAAGGCGCTTCCGCGCGTTGCATTGAGCGTCAAGCCGTTCCCCATGACCTCTGCAAAGAGGCGGATATCCCCCTGTTTGGAGAGGGTGAGCGTGAGCTTATCGAGTACGGGCGCCGTTTGCCCCTCTTCCCCGCCTTCCTGCGGGAAGAGCGCGGAGAGAAGTTTTGCGCCCTCCACGGCGAACGTGACCGCATCGCCCTGCTCGGAGACCGCCAAAATCTCGCGGAAGTCGAGGCCGAAAAGGCTATCGAGAAGTTCGCCGAGCCGCTCCTTTGTTTCGCCGTCCTCTTCGGGGACCGTCTCGCCCGTGATGAGCGAAATGATGGTATCCGTATCCGCGGAGACTTTGAGCGCGCCGCCGAGGTCGGCATAGAGCTTGCCGTCTCGATAGAAGATGACGAAGTCATAGCCTTCCGCCCGATCGCCGTATCCGATGTGCAAAGCGATCTTGGCCATGAGGCTTTGGAAATCGAAATCAACGGATGCGCCGACCGCAAGTTTTTCATAGGTGTACGACGCTTCCGCGTGCAAGTACCCGCCGTTGACGAGGTCCAAAATGCTCTTTACATACGGGATGATGTCAATATAGCCGTCCGTCTCTGCGGGCGCAAACGGCGCAATGCCGTTGACGCAGATCTCGGCTCCCGCCGCACGGAGCGTGATCGCTCCCCCGTCGGTGAGCGTCACTTCCGCGCCGCCGAGGTCGAGTTCCACGCCGAACGCCGCCAAAAGCTCCGTCGCCCTGACGGCAAGGTGCAACGTCCTTCCGTCCGCGCTCACGCTTTCGGAGAGGCGCAGAAGCGCGGAATAATCCACGGAAAGGGCGCGTTCGAGGAGATCCTGCGTCTCACCGTCGCCGCCAAGCCCGCCCGCGATGAGCGTTGCCGCCTCCTGCACGGCGGCCTTGAATTTCAGACCTTCGAGGTCCACATAGACCGCATCGTCGCCATAGATGATGTGAAGAGCCTTGGAGGCTTCGCCATAGCCCACAAGAAGCGTCCCCTGCAACGCCACGGGCGAGAGAGAGACCGAGAAGTTGCCCGTAAAGGTAAATCCGCCTGCGGCGTAATGCACCTCCACGCCGAGGCCGCCGCCCTTGACGAGCTTGGAAACCGCCTCCGCATAGGGCATGAGGTCGATATAGGTATCGGGGTCGGCGCGGCAAGGCGCATCGCCCGCCGTGATGACGATCTCCGCATCCAAGACGTTTGCCGTCAGTTTGCCCGTCTCCACGGTCACCGTGGCGTCGCCGAGTGCAAAGTCGATGCCGAATGCGTTGAGCAATTTGGTACCCGCGACCGTGAGGACGAGCGTCTCGTCGTCGGACTTCGTATCCAGCACGTCGCCGAAGTTCAGCGAGAACACGGCGGCGATGAGATCGACGCTTTCCCCCTCTTCCGCGCCGAGCGCGGACGCAACGAGCGCGGCGGCAGACGCAAGGTCTGCGGAGACCTTTATGTCGGCGACCGTGAGATACAGCGCACCGTCGCCGTAAATGACCGAGACATGCTGTTCGGCGTCCTTATATGTAAATTGCAACTCGCCCGAAACGGCAAGTGCGGAGAGATCCAAATCGAGCCGCCCGCGCACGGCGAAGTCGCCCTTCTTGTAGCTGATTTCCGCCGCAAGATACTCGTTTTGAAGCAGTTCGATGACGCGTTGCACGTGCGGAAGGATATCGGTGTATCCGTCAAGGTCGCCGATCGCCGTCTCCCCGCCCGCCGTGACTTCTATGGTGGCGCCCGCCGCTTCGACGGTCACTTTGCCGCCGCCCAATACGATCACGGCGTCGCCGAGGTCCACGCCGAGGCCGAGCGCGGAGAGCAGTTTGGAGGCCTTGACGGCCAGAACGAGCGTATCCTCTTCTTCATGCAGGGAGAGGTACTCGGAGAAGTTCAGTTTGAAGAGATTTTCGAGGATATCGCTCTCTCCCGAAGGCGCGCCGAGGAGCGCGGAGACCAGCGAGACCGCCTCTTTTGTATCCGCGCGCAGTTTGACGCCGTCCACATCGAGATAGAGCGCGCCGTCCGTGTAGATGACCGAGAGCTGTTTTTCCCGTCCCTGGTAGCCGACGGCAACATCCGCCACCGCGGCGGGAGAAGCAAGGTCGGCCGAGATATCCGCCCCGACGGTAAAATCGCCTTCCGCATATGCAGCGTGCGCGTGCAACTTGCCGCCCTTCAACATCTCCGCAACTTCCTTGGCATACGGGATGAGATCGGTATATTCGGCGGGATCTGCCGCCTGCGGGCGTTCGCCTTTGGTGACGGCGGCCTTCACGCCGAGCGCTTCCGCCGAAATACGGCCCGCCTCCACGTTGACCGTCACCCTGCCGAGGTCGAACCCGACGCCGAGCGCATCTAAGAGTTTCCCGCCTTCGAGAACGAGCGAGAGCGCATTGCCCTGCGCGTGGAGCGCAATGACTTCGCCGAAATCCAGCGAAAGAAGTTTTTCGACGGCATCCGACTGCTGTCCGCCGCCCGCAACGAACGACGCGACGAAGTCCGCCGCCTCTAAGGCGTCCGCAGAGACCTTGATCCCGTCCAGATCGAGACAGACGGCCCCGTCCGTGTAGGCGATGCCCACCGTCTTTGCAATGTCTTTGTATGTAATGACCGCCGTGCCTGCGGCAAGGAAGGGCGCAAGGCCGAGATCGAGATGCGCCCCGACGCTCCAATCCCCTTCGGAATATTCGAGGCTGAGCGCGAGATATTCTTCGGAGAGCAGGGAGATGACGTGCTTCGCATGCGGCAGGATGTTGACATATTCCCCCGTGGGCGCAACCGTGAAGGGTTCGCCGCGCGTGACAGACGCGGCGATGCCCGCCCCGCGCAGGGCGAGGATGCCTTCGGAGACGGTCACGGTGATGTCTCCGGGGGCGAGGTCGACGCCGAACGCGGCGCACAGTTCACTGCCTTTCAGAATGAGCGTGAGCGTATCTTCTGCCGCGCCGAGCGAGAGCAGGCCGCCGAAATCCAGCGAAAGGAGCGTTTCGATGAGGTCGCCGCCGTCGCTCTCCGTCCCGATGTAGGCCGAGACGAGTTCCACTGCATCCGTGACGGGCGCCTTGACGCGGATCCCGTCGAGATCGAGATACAGCATGTCATTGCCATAGATGACGCCGATCTCCTTCGTCACGCCCTTGTATGTAATGCGGAGCAGGCCGCTGATGCTAAGCGCGTTGAGATCGAGTTTGAGGTCTGCGGCCGCCGAGAGCGTATCCGAAGCATAGGCGACTTCGGCGTTCACAAAGCCGCCGCCGAAGATCTCGGCAAGGTAATTCGCATAGGGAATGATATCGGTATAGCCCGTACGGTCGAAGGCAAAGCCCTCGCCCGCGCGGACGGCAAGGCGGATGCCGAGCGCCGAAGCGGAAAGTTCGCCCTCCGTGACGCCGATCTCCGCTTCCCCAAGGCCGAAACGGATGCCGAAGGCCTCCAAGAGTTCCGTTCCCTTGACGGCGACGAGCAATTTATTCTCGGTTTCTTCCGTGCGGATGAGTTCGCCGAATGCGGGATCGAGAAGCGTCTCCACGAGATGCCCCACGCTGAACCCGTTTCCGCCCTCTGCCGAAGGCAGGGAGAGATATTTCTCAGCGAGCGCAACAATTTCGGAGAGCGAAGCGCACACCTTCACGCCGTCGAGGTCCGCATAGAAACAGCCATCCGCATAGGCAATGCCCACCGTCTTGGAAGCGTTGCCCTTCGCGGCGGTGAGACTGCCTCGGACGGCATAGCTGCCGAGATCGAGGTCTAACCCGCCGCTCAAAACGATTTCGTCCGCCGTATAGGATATATCCGCATGGAGAACGGGCGAGGAGAGGAGCGCGATGAGGTCGTTGGCATACGGGATGAGGTCGATATACTGCGCCTTCTCCGCCTCTTGAAGCGCGGGCGGGACGTCCCCGCCGAAGGTGATGCGCACCGAGACGGGTATGCCGCCGAGTTCTGCCGAAAGCTCCGCCCTATCCAGCGAAGCCACGCCCTTTTCATTCAAAAGGAAGTAGAAGTCAACGGGAAGCGAAACGCCTCCGAGCGGCAGAACGGAATGCAGCTCCGCCGCCTCTTCGGTGCGGGTAAACGCGCCGTTTGCAAGCGCGCCGAGGATATCGCTTTCCGCCGCTTTTTCCTCTCCGCCCGCATTTTCCGTATTTCCGTTTTCCTCCGCTCCGGAAGCGGGATCCTCCATGAGCGAGGAGACAAGTTCCATGAGGTCATTCAGGCCGAGTTTGCCCTTGACGCCGCCATAGGAGAGCCATGCGTCGCCGTCCTCCACCCACAGGCCGACGGCGTTCCTTTCGCCGCTCTTGCCGAGCGCGAGCCGCGCCTCGGCCGTCGCCAGAATTTTGCCGATATCGGGGTCGGAGAGATCGAGGCCGCCGAGATCGAGATAGAGCGCGCCGCGCAAAGGCGCACCGTCCACGGCCGCCTCAATGCTCAGGCAGGCGGGTTCGTTGAGGATGCTTCCGAAGGCATCGGCGAGGCAGTTGAGCGCAGTGATCTCCCGCTCGCCCGCGCCGTTATTCACGGGGCCGTCGGCATAGGCTTCGAAGTACTTCTCATAGTATTCGTCTATGAAGGCCGATTCGTCTGTCTCGCTCCCAAGCCAATCATAGAGGATGTCGTCGTAATAAAATTCGGTGCGGGATTGCGACGTGCAGGGCGCGGCCACGGGGCCGTATTGCGCAAAGTAGGATTCGTCGATGGACGTGGAAAGCACCTGCCAATCTTCGTTGAACGTGAAGTCCACCGTGATCGCATCAAAGACGGGCGCCTCCGGCAGCCCGCCCGTAAAGATCATCTGGTTCTCATAATATGCCGTCGCCCCCATCGCGACGCCGTTCACTTCGCGCTTTTCGGGGTCGAGCCTGTAAGTCACGGTGAAGGTGCCGTCGCCGTTGTCGGTGACGCTTTCCGAAGAATTTTTGGCCGCGGCCACAGGGCCGCTCGCTTGAAGGAGGGTATCGGCGCGGATGACATAGACGCTGAGTTCGTAAGCGGGAAGGCCGTTTTGCGCCTTGAACCCGTCCTCGCCGCTGATCGTCATACTGCGGTAAGGCGTACCCGTCGTCCATTCCATGCCAAGCCAATGGTCGGGGTCGATGCTGACGCCCGCCGCGGGCTTTTGCCACATGACGCGGTCGGCATCCTTCATATAGCAGAACAGGCTCGCGCCGCTCACCAAACTGCTCGTGGTGAGGTCTGCCGAGATGAGCATCCCCTCGCGGAATGCCTTATAGGTGCGCACCTGCTGGGTGACGACCGTGTTGACCGTACCCTGCATCCTCGCCGTCCACGCGGACTGCTGCGAAAACTTCCAATTGAGGCGCGCGAAGATTTCGATGGGGTCGTAACCATCCTCGCTCCCGTTATCCACCGAGAAGTCGGCGTTGTCGCCGTTATAGAGGTCCATGGAGAATTTCTCCCCTGCCGCAAGCGGCGAGGAGACGGAACCGTATTCGAGGTCCACGCTGTTGCGCTGTGCCTCGCCGAAGAGTATGGAAAACACCATATAGGCGCCCGCGGCCAAGACCACCAATGCGGAAAGGACCGCGACGAGCTTCATAAAGACGCTCCACCGCTGTGATGCAAAACCCGTTTTGAATTTATTCTTCGATGACATTTTTTCTCCGTTGGACGCCCTTCGCGCCTCGGCGCGGGCGTTTCGTGACAGCTGTCACGTGTTCCTATGACATCATTCTACCATATTTGTGACAACTTGTCAAAGATTCCGGGAAAAAATTTTTTGTTTTTTGTCAATTTTTTTGCTTTACTTTGCTAAGTTTTTTTCTATCACCCCTTTGGGGTGAAAAAATGCCCGCAGAATTTCTCTGCGGGCGGAGGCGGACAGGGCCGCGTTATGACATTTTTTCAGCCGCTCATGCGCGGCCCGTGTGTTCGAGCGCGAGGGCGAGCGCCTCGACGGCGAAGAGCATGCGTGCATAGTCCTCTTCCCCCGCGCGGATGAGCGTGAGATCGCAGCGGGCGGAAGGTTCGCCCGCGACCATGACGGAGCGCATCCCTCGGGCGCGGGCAAGCGCGAGACTGCGCGCGGCGCGGGGATCGGAGCCGAATACGAGCAACAGATCCGAAGGGCCGCGCGAGGCGATAAAGAGTTCCGAGAGCGCGGCGTCCCGCTCGCAAAAGGAGGCGACGCCGAGGCCCAACAAACGCTCGTGCATGGCCGTTGCGACGAAAAACGAGGCACCCATGCCCAAACAGCACACCGTGCGCGCATCCCTTATCGCGGCCGCGGCCGTCTCCGTAAGCCGCTCGTCGATATGCTCGCCGCAGGCGCGCAGTTCCCCGCCGAAGCTCTGCGCAAGTTCGGATAAATACCCTTCGGAAGCCGCGGCACACTCCGCGGCAAGCGCCATGCGGAAATCGCGATATCCCGCAAATCCGAGCGCGCGGCAAAAGCGGAGCACCGTTGCATCGGCGATATCCAGCTCCTCCGCGACTTCGGATATCGAGCGGTGCGCCGCCCTGCGCGCATCCTCCCGCCCGAAATATTCGAGCAACTTTTTTTGGCTCTTCGTCGGCTTTTCCTTGCACATCTGCTCCATCCGTTGCCGCAAATTTTCTTCCATTCTTCCCCCTCCGCGCCTTTGTTGCTTCATTATAGTACGTTTTTAGCGTACTTGTCAAGTATTAACGTACTTTTTGCATATAATTTTTATGTGGAAACGATCACGGAATTTCAAAAACGGTTCAACGACTGTCTGAGATATGCCGACGTCAAGCAGACCGAGCTTGCCAAAGCCGTCGGCGTATCCAAGCAATGTATTTCCGACTACAAAGCGGGAAAGAGTATGCCGAGCCTCGATACCCTCTTTTTGATTTGCAAGGCGCTCGACGTCTCTGCGGATTATCTGCTTGGGCTTACGGATTGAATTTTCGGAACGGGATAAAACGGCGCGGGGCGAAAATTTTCGCCCCGCGCCGCAATACTTTCGGATAGATTCAGACGATGCCCTGCGCCATCATCGCATCGGCCACTTTGAGGAAGCCCGCGATGTTCGCTCCCGCAACATAGTCGCCCTCCGCGCCGTATTCCCGCGCGGCACGGTCCATATTGCGGTAGATATTCACCATGATGCCGCGGAGCTTCTCATCCACTTCGGAGAACGTCCAGAACATTCTGCCGCTCGACTGCGCCATTTCGAGCGCGCTCGTGGCGACGCCGCCCGCATTGGCCGCCTTCGCGGGAAGGAACACCGTACCCGCCCTGCGGAACACTTCGATGCCCTCCGGGGTCGTGGGCATGTTCGCGCCCTCGCCGACATACTTCACGCCGTTTTTCACGAGCAATTCCGCCGATGCGCCGCCGAGTTCGTTCTGCGTGGCGCAGGGCAGGGCGACGTCGCACGGGATGCCCCAGATCCCCCTGCAACCCTCGTGATATTCGGCCCCCTTCACCCGCGCCGCATACTCTCTGATACGGCCGCGTTCGGCTTCCTTGATCGTCTTGACGACGTCGAGTTTGATGCCTTCACGGTCGTAAATGTAGCCGTCGGAATCGTACATGGCTACCACCTTTGCGCCCAACGCCTGCGCCTTCTCGCAGGCATAGATGGCGACGTTGCCCGCCCCTGAGATGACGACGGTCTTGCCCTTGAAGCCGTCGCCGCGGCACCTCATGGCCTCCTCCGTCATGTAGACGAGGCCGTAACCCGTGGCCTCGGTGCGGGCCAGACTGCCGCCATAGGAGAGGCCTCTCCCCGTGAGAACGCCCACGTGTTCATCGCGGATGCGCTTATACTGCCCGAAGAGGTAGCCGATCTCGCGGCCGCCCACGCCGATATCTCCCGCGGGGACATCGGTATCCTGCCCGATGTGGCGGTAGAGTTCGGTCATGAAGCTCTGGCAGAAGCGCATGACTTCCATATCCGATTTCCCCTTGGGGTCGAAGTCGCTGCCGCCCTTTCCGCCGCCGATGGGAAGCCCCGTAAGGCTGTTTTTCAAGATCTGTTCAAGGCCGAGAAACTTGATGATGGAGAGGTTGACCGAGGGATGAAAGCGAAGCCCGCCCTTATAGGGGCCGATGGCGCTGTTGAACTGCACGCGGTATCCCCTGTTGACCCGCACCGCGCCCGTATCGTCTACCCACGGGACGCGGAAGAGGACGACGCGTTCGGGTTCCGTAAAGCGTTCCAAAAGCGCCGCCTTTTCATATTCTGGATGCCGCTCGGCGACGGGGCCGAGGCTAGTTAAGATTTCCTCGGCGGCCTGTAAAAATTCGGGTTCGTTGGGATTTTTGGCTCTGAGCTGTTCGAGAACACGCCTGATATACGTCATTTTTTCACTTCTCCTTATGCGGCCGCACGCGCGGCCCTTTTCCATTGGATATTATAACAAATTCCCCCGCAAATGGCAAATTTGCGGGGGAACATTTTCCCGTTCCTAAAATTCGAAATACTTATAGGACCCATAAGCTGAGGTTATCCCTCAAATAGCGGCGGCCGTAAGCGGCCGTATGTTGGTCGTACGCGGCTGTACGCCGCAGAAGGCGCCCCCGCGCGGCCCGTTATCTATGCTTGCCGAGGAAGAACACCGCGAGCGTACCCGCCCCGGAGTGCGTTCCGATGACGGGGCCGATGGGCGCGGCGAAAATTTCGTGTCCGCCGAACTGCTTGGAAAGCAGCTTTTTCAGAAATTCCACGTCCTCTTCGCAATCGCCATGGCTGATAAAGACGGGGTCCTCCGGCTCCATCACGGAGAGCGTTTCCATCTTTTCGACGAGCGCGGAAATGGACTTCTTACGCCCCATCGCCTTGCCCACGGGGATGAGATGGCCCTCGCCGTCCACGTGCAAAACGGGCTTGATTTTGAGCATGGTACCCACGAACGCGGTCGTTGCGGAGACGCGCCCGCCGCGCTTCAAGTGGTAGAGATCCTCCACCGTGAAGTAATGGCAAAGTTTGGGTACGAGGCTTTCTATATACGCTTGGGTCTCCTCGATGCTTGCGCCGCTATCCGCCTTCTTCACGGCGTAATCGACGAGCAAGCCCTGTCCGAAGGAGGCGCAAAGCGAATCCACGACGCAAATTTTCCGCGCAGGATACTCCTCTTGAAGTTCCTTTGCCGCCGCCACGTAACTATTGTACGTCCCCGAAAGGCCTGAGGAAAAGGCGATCACGAGGACGTCCTCGCCCGCCCTGACGTGCGGCTCGAAGTGTGCGCGCGCCTGTGCGGGCGTTGCCTGAAAGGTCTTTGGCATCGCCCCGCCGCGCAGACGCGCATAAAATTCTTTGACTTCCATCATCGGGTTCTCGTCGCCGCCGTAAGTTGCGCCGTCCAACGTGAAACCGAGCGGGATCTTTTCCACCCCATGCTCTTCATAGTAGGATTCGGGAAGGTCGCTCCCCGTATCCGTCATCAAGATAAACTGTCTCATAGAACCACCCCTTGAAATATCCGTATTATACCATAAAGGAGAGCAATTTGTCAACATTATTTCAAAGTGCGGAAATTTTTTACGCGCACGATCCTGCATACAAAGACGACTTCCATCCCCCGCTTGCCTTCGCGCACCGCCAGCTCATAGCCGCCGTCCGTCTCGAAATATTCCTCCGCAACCCGCTTAAAATCGGCGAGGGCGGCGCGGTGCGGCGCTTCGCCGATGAGTTCCTTATCCCGTTCGAGGATGGTTTTGAGCCGCTCTTTTGCCTTCATTTCCGCCCCCATGCCGCAAAAATGCCGCGGCGCTCCTCTTTCTTGGGCGCAAGAAGCGCATCCGCAAGCAAACGGAACGCGCGCGACCGCTCGGAGACGTTTCCCGTAAGCAGCCGCTCCTCCTCATAGATGACGGCGGAAAGCGGAAGGCGGAGCGTGCGCGCGATCTCCTGCGGCGAGAGGACGTCCTCCCTGCGGGAAAAATCGCGGCGGACGCGGTTGACCACCAGCGACGTCTGCAAGCGGTAACTCTGCAAGATGCCGTTCAGGCGGTCGGCATCGCGCATGGCGGAGATCCCCGGCGTTGTGACGAGCAGAGCCTCCTCTGCGCACGAGAGCGCGCGGTGGACCCCCTCGCCGATGCCCGCGGGGCAATCGATGAGCAGAAAATCAAACTGCGGCGCGATGAGTTCGAGGATGAGCTTGACGCTCTGCGCCGAAATGTGACTATCGGGGATACGGTTGCTCGGCAGGCAATACAGCGTGGGATAGCGCGGATGCTTGACGAGCGCCTGCCGCGCGCGGCATTTGCCTTCCACGGCGTCGATGAGATCGTAAGAGGCAAGCTCCTCGATGCCCAACGCGACGTCGGCATTGTTGAGTCCGAAATCAAAATCGCACACTACCGTCCGATACCCCCGCCGCGCGAGCTGGACGGCCAGACTGCAACAGACCGTCGTCTTTCCGACGCCGCCCTTGCCCGACGTTATCACGATTTTTCTTGCCATAAGCCCTCCCGCGCGCGCGTTTTTCCTCTATCTTAACGCGGCGCAGACGGAGGAATGCGGGAAACTTTGTCGAACGGATATGATTTATGACAACTATGCGGACGGCATAAAAAAACCGGGGCCGAAGCCCCGATTTTTTTACTTGTTCATGAGGTCTTTGAGGTATTGTTCGTACTCTTCCTCGGTGAGTTTTTTGACTTTCTTCTTTGCCATACGTCACCTCGCAGTGTTTGAGGGTAGTATGGCCCAACCGCATGCGGTTTATTCTCACTCGGTGCGAAGCGCGATGACGGGGTCCTTCTTGGCCGCCGCCTGCGCGGGGATGAGGCCGGATATGAGCGTGAGGACCACGCTGACGATGACCATGATGAACGCCGTGAGCGGAGGAAGCGATGCGATGCCCGCGATGCCGGAGAGCGAGAAGATGATCCAGCTGATGATCCAAGATAACAGATACGTCACGGCAATGCCGATGAGGCCCGCCGCAAGCCCGATGATGAAGGTCTCCGCGTTGAAGAGGTTGCGGATATCCTTCTTGCGGGCGCCGAGGCTCCTCAAAACGCCGATCTCCTTGACGCGCTCCACGACGGAGACATAGGTGATGATGCCGATCATGACCGAGGAGACCACGAGGGAAATGGCCGTGAAGGCGACCAGCACATAGGTGATGACGTTGAGCATGGTCTGCACCATGCCCATGAGCAGGCCGACGCGGTCGGTATAGGTGATGGTCTCGGATTCGTCGTGGTCATCGTTCCACGCATCGAGGTAGGCCAGCACGTTTTCCTTGGCATCGAAATCGGCGGCATAGATCTTGATATCGTTGGGCGCGCTGTTGCCGCCCAGATCCTGTATGACGCCCTCCGGCATCATCGTGTAATAGATCACGCCCTCGAAATTGTAGCCGAAGTCACCCGCATAGGGCGCAAGCTCCTTGCCGAGCGCGGCCGTAAGTTTTGCGCGGGGAACGTTGCCGTCGGCGTCCGCTTCGAGCGAGCGGCAGCTTTCAAGGATACTGTTCATAAGCAACGTTGCCTTTGCATTGTCGCCGCCGAACGCGTACGATGCGAACACGAGCGTCAGGATGCCGCTGTTGGTCTCGAAATAGGAGATGATCCCCTCCTTGCTTTCGGGGACGGGACCGACCATGGAGGACTCCAAAATATCCAGAAAAGCAGACCCCATCAGCGGCTCCTTATACTCCGCGAGGTTGAGCGCGTTATAGCTGTCATTCAGATGCTCCGCGGGAGAACGGTATGCCTTCATGCCGCCGATTTCAAGCGGGATCTCCGCCTCCTCGCTCGTGATCCATTTGAGGAGTTTGGAGTGTTCGGAGTTATACTTGATGTACTCCCCGACGGTCGCCTCGGTGAGATTGAGGCCCTCTTCGAGACAACCGTATGTAAAGTTGTCTTTGAGGCGCAGAATGCCTGAGATCTTGAACGGGATACCCTGCTCTTCGGTCGCGTCCATCTCGGTGCGCGTGCCGTGATATTCGAAGGGATACTCCGCCATCCCCGTCTTGCCCGTCTCCGCATAGAGCGCGTCGGAATAATAGAGAACATAGTTCTGCTCGAAGATACGGTCAAAGGGAAGCAGATTGACGGAATCCTCATCGCTCTCCGTCTCCCCGTCAACAAGTTCGACGGAGGTGGGCGCGGGAAGATCGCCGTCCGCATCTTCCAGACCTGCATTGAAGAGTTCGAGGAAGCGTTCTTCGGTGAGGAATCCGAGCTGGACGAGCGTCAGGTCCAGAACGGCGTTGTTCTCCCCCACCACGAGTACGGCTTCCTTCTCGTTTTCGGGGAAGCGGCCCGCCACGACGTCGTATTGCGAAAGCACATAGTCCCCGTAATCCTCGGATGCGAAATCCGAAGTGCCGGGCATCTTGTTGATGACGTCCGTAAAGAAATTCACGAAGCGGAGAAGGCTCGTATATTGCGGGGCCTCTTCGATGAGTTCGTTGATCAGAAAGTTTTTGAGTTCTGTGACGGAATTATAGCGCACGGATACGGGATCGCCCGTGACGCCGCCGCCCACCGTCATGGAGGTGAAGAGCGCATCGGCAAGTTCGAAGCCGTACGCATACTGCACCGCCGAGAACCATTCGGGATGATCCTTCATCCCCGCCTCAACATAGGAGATATACTCGTCCGTGATGTTGTTCTGCACCGCAACGCCCTGCGCAAGCCCCGTCAGGAAGGAGTTGACGTACACCTTATCGGAGACCTCGTCCATGGACGGCAGCTGTTGGGGTGAAGTGATGGCGGACATGACGGAAGTGACGTCGAGCGCCGTCTCGGAGACTTCGATGGGATAATAGGAGAGCATATCCTCCTCGGTGTGGCGGATGTAGGTATTGAATCCGCTGGAAAGCGCGAGGACGAGGCAGACGCTGATGATGCCGATACTGCCCGCGACGGACGTGATGATCGTGCGCCCTTTCTTGGTGAGAAGGTTGCGCAAAGAGAGCGCGAGCGACGTCATATACCCCATCTTTGCCTGCGGCGCTCTCTGCTTCTTTTTCTTGGAAGAGACCGCGCCGGTGGGTACCATGTCCCCGATATAGGGGTTGGAATCGGCCTCGACGGCCCCGTCTTTGAGCCGCACGATGCGGGAGGCATACTCTTCGGCGAGGTCGGCATTGTGCGTGACCATGATGACCAGCCGCTCCCCTGCGATCTCCTTGATGAGTTCCATGACTTCCACGCTCGTCTTGGAATCCAGCGCGCCCGTGGGTTCATCCGCAAGCAGGATATCGGGGTCGTTGACGAGGGCGCGCGCGATGGCGACGCGCTGCATCTGGCCGCCCGAAAGCTGGTTGGGGCGCTTTTTGAGTTCGTTCGCGAGGCCGACGCGTTCGAGCGCCTTCTTGGCGCGCTCCCTGCGTTCGCCCTTCCCCACGCCCGCGATGGTGAGCGCAAGTTCGACGTTTTCGAGAACGGTCTGGTGCGGGATGAGGTTATAGGTCTGGAAAATGAAGCCGATGCGGTGGTTGCGGTAGACGTCCCAATCGCGGTCGCGGTATTTCTTCGTGGACTTGCCCTGAATGACGAGGTCGCCCGACGTATAGTGGTCGAGGCCGCCGATGATGTTGAGGAGGGTCGTCTTGCCGCATCCGCTCTGGCCGAGGATGCAGACAAATTCGTTCTTTCTGAATTCAAGGCTGACGCCCTTCAAGGCGTGTACAACGCCCGAAGCGACCTTGTAGTCCTTTTTGATATCGGTGAGTTTGAGCATGGCGGGTGCGCCGTGTTCGGGCGTACCGTTTCTGGGATGTTTGGAGGGACGGGGCGCCGACGCCGCCTTGGAAGGTTGCGGCTGTTGCGGCTGTGCGGGCGCGGCCCCGCCGTTTTGCGGGGCGGACACGGTGCGCGCGGGCAGTCCGCAGGGCTGCTGCGGATATGCGCCGTAAGCGACGGGCGGTATCACATAGATCCCGCTGTGCTGCGCGTTGCCGTAAAGCACGGGCGAACCGCAATAGGGGCAAAAATTGCTCCCGTCTGCAAAATACCTGCCGCATTTCATACATTGTGCCATATAATATATTTACTCCTCTTTGATGAAAGCCGTCTTACTCAATCTGCAAACCGTCTTGCTCAATTCTGCACCGCCGTGCGCGCACGGGAGAGCGCATCCGCAAATTCATCGTACACGGAAATGAGCAGTTTCATCTTTTCCGTTCCGAGTTCTTCCACCACCCGCTCCATGATGGCGTTCGCCTGTTTGCATTGCTCCTCGAAGATCCCGTAGCAACGGTCCGAAAGTTGGATATAGGCGATCTTGCGGTCGTTCGGCGCGGCGACGCGCTTGACGATATCCTGTTTTTCGAGCTTGGTGACGATCTGCGAGACGGCAGACCGCGTGACGCCGAGACGGCGCGAAAGCTCGGAGGAAATGATCCCGTTCCCCTTTTCATGCTCCATGACAATCTCACGGACGAGACGGAATTCTGTTTTGGAGAGCTTCGCCGCATCCGAAAAAAGATTGAGATCCTCCATATCTTTCAGCGTTTGAAATAGTTTCAGAAGATATTCATTGATTTCCATAGATCCCCTCCTTTTCGGATATTTTACAGGATGCACGCAGAATGCGGGCCTGCCGCATTTTGAATATCCAAATTATACCCAAATCGCTTAGCAAAGTCAACAAAATGACCGTACAAAAGCGTAATATTCACAATTTATTCACATGCGTCATCCGTATGCGGGCGCGGAGCGTCCTCCGCCGGCGAAGGTTTCTTGCCGAAATAGGCCAAAAGCGAGCATTTGAGGTCGGCATTGTAGAGGATGCGCTTTTTATCGGGCCGCCCGAAGGCGCGGTCCATGCCCCCGTAAGCCGTGAGGATATAGGCGCTCCAATCGGGGAGCGCGCGGAACATTTGATGAAAATCACGGTAGAGCGGGAAGAGGTCCTCCCCTCTCTGCATGCGTTCCCCGTAGGGCGGGTTGGAAATGAGAACGCCGCAACGCTCCTGCGCCGTGAAGCGGCGCGCATCCCCCACCGAAAAGGAGATATCCTGCACAACGCCCGCCCGCCGCGCGTGTTCTCTTGCGATGTCCACCGCGCGGGCCGAGATATCCGCGGCATAGACGGGCGCAACGGGTCCGCGGTATTCCAAGCTCTCCGCCTCCGAACGGGCCGCATCCAATACGCCCTTGGGCGTGCATTTCCAATGGGCGAAGTCGAAATCCCGCGCCTTGCCGGGGGCGATGTTTCTCGCATACATGGCCGCCTCGACGGCAATGGTCCCGCTTCCGCAGAAGGGGTCGGCAAACGCCTTGCCGCGGTGGTAAAACGAATCCTCGACGATGGCGGCCGCCGTCGTCTCGCGGAGGGGCGCATCATAGGTCAGCACGCGGTATCCGCGCTTATGCAGTCCGTCGCCCGAAGTATCCAGCGTGAGCGTTGCGATGTCGCCGAAGACGGAAAATCCCACGACGGCGCGCTCCCCCCTCTCATCCAACGTATGCACGAAAAGGCGCTCTTTGAGACGGTCCACGATTGCTTTTTTCACGACGCCGCCCGCCGCCTTCACCGCGCCGAGCTTGCTTTGAAAACTCTTGCCGTCGATCAGAATGCGGGCATGCGCGGTGAGATACTCCTCCCACGGAAGCGCGCGCACGCCCTCATAGAGCGCATCGAACGTCTCCGCGGGGAAGCGGCCGATTTCGATCAGAACGCGCTCGCCGCCGCGCAAAAATACATTGAGACGGGCGACTGTATCCCAGCCGCCCGAAAGTTCTATCCGACCGCGTATCGCGGGGGCATGTCCGAGATCCATGCGCAAGATCTCGCGTTTGACCGCGGCTTCGATGCCCGTTGCCACGGCAATTTGCAGCTTCATTTTTTCCTCCGTTGCGGTCATTCCTCCGTTTCGTCCACCGACTCCGCATCCACGGGTTCGGGAACAAACGGATGGATGGGTTCGGTATCCGGCGTAAGGTCGTATTTGTCGTCGATGTCGCCGCCCAAAAGTTCCTCGATCATATCCTCGCGGGTGATGAGGCCGAGTGCGTTGCCCTCGGAGCCGACGATCACCATGTGTTCGCGCATCGTCTGCATCCGTTTCATGAGATCGGAGACCTTCTCGTCCGTCGTCGTATAGGACATGGGACGGATGATGTTCCCGAAATCCCTGCGGCCCGCGAGCAGGTTTTCATAGAAGTCGGCGCGGTACAATACGCCGATGATGTTTTGCTTGGTGCCTTTATAGATGGGCAGGCGCGAAAAGTTGGTCTCGCGGAAGATCTTATAGATGAGGCGGGAACTATCGCGCACCTCGGCGAGGACTACCCTATCGAGCGGGATCATGCAGGAACCGACGTGCAATTCGTCGTAGCGCAGGGTGCGCTTGATGAGTTCATGCTCGGTGTCGTTCAAAACGCCCTCCTCGCGGACGTCGGAGACCAGCATCTTGAACTCTTCCTCGGTGTATTTCTTTTTCTTCTTATCCAGCCCGAAGATGAGGAACAGGAGCTTCTTCCACCAGCCGAACAGATAGGAAAGCGGCCAGAAGAGGATGGTGAACACGAACAGCGGATAGGCCATGAAACAGGCGAAATTTTCAGGCTCCTCTTTCGCGAGCGTCTTGGGCGTGATCTCGCCGAAGATGAGAACGACGACGGTGAGGGCCACCGTCGAGACCGTGGGGCCGAGGTCCCCGCCGATCAATTTTGTAAACAATACGGTGGCGATAGTCGCCGCCGCAATGTTTACGATATTATTCCCGATGAGAAGCGTTGTGAGGACTTTATTATAGTCCTCGCTCATGGAGAGCGCGAGGCGCGCCGTCGGACGCTTTTGGGCATAACGGCGCATCCGCACCGTGCTGAACCCCGTATAGGCCGTCTCCGTAGCCGAAAAACAGCCTGAGAGAAAGATGAGTATGATGAGTGCGACCAACAATCCTATGTCGCTACTGTCCATGGAAAAACAGATCCTCCAAAGCGGCTTCCGCCGTTATTTTTTATTTACTGAGAAACACTGCGCGCAGAAACACTTCAAGGCCGTAATTCCACACGGCGAAATCGTGTTTGCCGCCGGGGACGGATGCAAGCGTCAAGTGCTTGATGACGTCCTCTCCCGCGGAAGCGAGGGCCTCCGAGAGCGCAGTGTAACAGGGATAGGAGAGCACATCGTCCTCGCCGCAGATGAGGCAAAGCTCATCGAGCGGCACGCCGCCCGCGCGGATGGCGCCGATGACCTCTTCGCCCGTCTTGGTCGTGGGGCCGCAAGAGAACGCGCCGACGCTTGTAAACAGCTCCGCCATCGAAGAGCCGAAGTTGACGGCCTGCATGCCGCCCATCGAAAGCCCCGCCAGCGCACGGCCCGCGCGGCCTTCCACCACGGAGTAGGCGCCCTCGACGGCGGGAATGAGGTCTTTTCTCAATTCCTTATCGAACTTATAGAACCCGCGCACGTTGTCGGTCATGACGATCTGGCCGCCGAGAACGGTACTCGTGCGGTTGCGGAAATCCGTACACGCCCTGCCGTTAGGCATGACAACGATGACGTCGCAGATTTGGCCCTCCGAAATCAGGCGGTCGAGTACGGCCGCACAGCCGCCGTTCGTCCACTCGGTCTCGTCGCCGCCGATGCCGTGCAACAGATATAACACGGGATACCGCTTTTCAGCCGTGTATCCGTAAGGGAGATAGACGAGCGCGCGCTTTTCGGGAGAACCCTCGATGGCCGTCGCCCTGTAATAAAGTTCCTTAATTTCGCCGTGACGGTCCTCCGCGGGAACTTCTTCGGCCTCCTCGGCAGGAGCAGTCTCCTCAACAGGAGCGGCCTCCTCAGCGGGAGCGGTCTCCTCGGCAGGAGCGGTCTCCTCGGCAGGAGCGGCTTCCTCGGCGGGAGCGGCTTCCTCGGCGGAGGCCTCCTCAACGGGAGCAGTCTCCTCGGCAGGAGCGGCCTCCTCGGCGGGGGCGGTCTCCTCGGCGGGAATCTCCTCAACGGGAGCGGCCTTCTCGGCGGGAGCGGTCTCCTCAACGGGAGCAGTCTCCTCGGCGGGGGCGGTCTCCTCGGCGGGGGCAGTCTTCTCGGCGGGAGTCTCCTCAACGGGAGCGGCCTCCTCGGCGGGAGCGGTCTCCTCGGCGGGAGCGGTCTCCTCTGCGGGAGCGGCCTCCTCGGCAGGAGCAGTCTCCTCAACGGGAGCGGTCTCCTCAACGGGAGCAGTCTCCTCGGCGTCTGCTTGCTTTTGCGCAAACGCGCGGCGGCATTGCAACTTCACGCGAAGCGGGATGCCCTCTTCCGGGTCCGCGCCGCGCCACGATAATCCGAAGAGAGGGATCGCCTGCGTCTTTTCAGAAGGCGTATCCTCGGACATGGTAGCCTCATTTTCGGCCGCGGGTTGCTTCGGCGAAGCATCTTCGCCTGCCGACGGAGCGTCTTTACGGGTAAACGCAACGCTCAAATATGCCGTGTACTCTTCCTCGCCGCCCGCTTCCGGGGTCCGGATCTCCTCTTCCATTGGTTCTTCCTCCCTGTACTTACTATGATATTTCTATTATACAATGGTTTTGCGAATTTTACAAGGTTATTTCATAAAAAATTTCTATTTTCTCAAAAATTCCCGCAGGTAGGCGCGGACACTGTGCGCGGCAACGCATCCCTCGCCCGCCGCTTTTGCATATTGGTAAGGCCGCCCCGTGACGTCGCCAGCCGCAAACAGGCCCGCAAGATTTGTCTTTAATGCGCGGTCCACCTTCACGTGTCCCTCCTCCGTCTCCAATCCGAAGGCGAGCGCGGCGGGGGGAACGGAATTTTTGAGGAAAAAGACGCCGTCGGTTTTCAGTACCCCATCCTCCAAAACCAACCGCTCCACGCGGCTTTCTCCCTCGACCGCAACGGGCCGCTTTTCGACGGCGGCAATGTTTCCGCCGCTCAGCGCGCTTCCCCTGTACAGCGGGATGAAAAAGACGTTTTTTGCAAACTGTGCGAGGTATTGCACCTCGGCCTCGAATTTGGGCGACGAGACCACGGCCGCCACCGTCTTGCCGCGGTACAGTGCGCCGTCGCAGACGGCGCAGTAGCTCACGCCCTTGCCGAGAAATTCCTTTTCGCCGCGGATGCGGCCGCCCGCCTCCACGCCCGTCGCCAAGATGACGGTGCGCGCGAGATACAGTTCGCCCCCGTGCGAGAGCGTGAAATTGTCGCCCGTGCGGTAGATCCCGTCGATGCGTTTGGGGGTCAAGGCGATTTTTTCCGACCCCATCTGCGCATTCAGACGTTTTGCAAAGTCTGCGCCGTCTCCCGTGACCGTCGGGAAATTGGTAATTTTTTCGGCGAGGCGCAACTTGTCGCCGAAGCCCTCTTCGCCGAACCAAATGTAATCGAGGAGTAAATTTTTGGAGGTCAGCGCGGCGGTATAGCCTGCGATCCCGCCGCCAACAATGGCGGTATCATAGAGTTTCATATGATCGATTTTGCCCCTTTTGCGGCATTTTCACACCGCTTTGCCGTTTTAAGTATACTCTTTCCGATGCGGACTGTCAAGTCCCGCAAGCTCTTTCGGGCGGTGCGGCGCGAAAAATACGCGCCCAAAGCCCCGCGGCGGAAGCCGACCTTCCGCGCGCAAAAGATTTTTACGGAAAAATGCGAAAAGCGTTGGAAAACGGTTGCATTTTTGCTTCAATTCGTGTAAAATAAAGAGGCTTTCGATAGAATCATGGAAACCTAAGCATGCAGAGATGTCTGAGAGGCTTAAGGAGCGCGATTGGAAATCGCGTGACGGTGGTGAATCGTCCGGAGGTTCGAATCCTCTTCTCTGCGCCAATATTTAGTGGTTAGGTGGGAGTATTACCACAATATATCCCACCTAACAGCTAAATTTACACAACAAACATTCAAAGCGATTTCTTGAATGTACCAAGTTTGTACCAAAACCCATTGCACTGAGCCGCTTCACTTTTGTGGGGCGGTTTTCGTTTACTTTGCGAGGAGCTTTTTAATGCGACGCATCTCACGCCAAGTGGGAGTTGCTTTGTCAAGCTCAAACAATCCGATCCGCAAAGTGCTGACTTTTACTTTCTTCCCAAGGTCGCTGTAAGATAAGTTATGCTCAATCCTGTATTTTCGGAGCTTCAACGCAAACTCCGAATGCTGAATGTTTGTGGTTACTTTCTCTGCTCCCATTTTCGGCCCCCTTGGAGTTCGTTATACGATGTAGTCGAGTTGTAACTTTATGTCCGACGGGACATTGTCACTCCAAACATACCTGTTTTTCAAAACATAATTATTATAGGTGGAAGCGGTTTGGTTGGCGCGGATCTTGGCACTGTTTGCCCAGCTCCGCTCCTCCTCAACTTCGCTTTCCTTATACTGCTCATAGATGAGTTTATCGGAGTTGAAGCTGGCGATCATGGCGCGGCAGGTATCTTCGACTTTCCTCCGCGTCTCATATGCGCTTTCATCAACCGTTTTCAAGCTGTTCTTCCAATCGACGATGATCTGCTTCCCTGCGGGTGTTGCCCCGAAGAAGATGCCGATGCTGACTGCTACTACGCCAAGTAGTACACCGATAGTAATCAACACGGTGGCGACCGTCTTTTTCATAGTTCGTTACCCCTCCGTTTTGAGAATTGGATCATCAACCGTAAACGGAATATCGGAGTAAAGGAAATCGCCTGTCCATTCGATATATTTCCCATCGGTCGTAAAGAAGAAGATTCCGCTTGTATTCTCGCCATAGCAACCGTCAATGCCGGCGACTTCTACCAAATCGTAATAGCAATTCCCGCTGCCATCTTCATCGTGTACATGCTGAGGATATTCTGCGGGGAAGAGATAGCTGTTGAGACTTGACACCTTGCCGTCCACGATAAAGCGCCCCATAACGGCGCCGCTTGCCGAAAAAAGAACGATGTAGCCCAACGGCTTTTCAACGGGGCAAGGAAGCGATATTGCCTTCTCCCTTTGCCCGTTGACCCAATAAGCACGCTTGATGACGTTGTAACGTTCCAAACTATAATCAAGGTCTGTGGGTGCGGGTTGGTTCTCGATGATATGCGAGCTTCCTTCCATTGCGGTCTGCGTATTCGCCCGTTCAGGTGAAACATCGCCGCACGCCACGAAAGAGAAGAGGGCGACCAGACCGATGCAAAGTGTTAGAATCACTGCAAAAATTTTCTTTTTCATCTTATTTCTCCTTGGAGCTTCAAGCGGGACTTGGACCCGCAGCCTATCGCTTACAAAGCGATTGCTCTGCCGCTTGAGCTATTGAAGCGAAAGGCAACGAGGCTCCCCATCTCGTTCTTACAGCAAAGCAGTGTTGCCATCCACCCGGCGTCTTTCCGCCTGCCACTTTGATTTACCGATTACTCGGAAGGACAAGATGACCCATGTAGGGAAGAAAGGATTCGAACCTTTGGAATGACGGGCGATACACCCGCTGCCTTACCGCTTGGCGACTCCCCAATGATTTTTACGTTTCATGCAGTTAGGCGGACTTTTTCTTTTTCTCGGCGGGAGAAGCGCTTGCCTTTTCTGCGGCTTCCTTTTCTTGACGCGCCTTGATGTTTTCATTGAACTTCGCTTGGCACGCGTTGACCGCCTCAAAATACGCCGAGATATATTCATCTGCCATAAAAGGTATCGATGCCTGAATAGTGTTGAGGATGTTCTCATGGCGAATTTGATTGAGGAAGAGCCACCCCTCTTGACCGTTGAGTTCTTCCTGCGCGGCATTTGAAACCCGCGCGACTTCCTCGATGGCTTCGATGTGTTCCCTCGCGAGTGCGGGGATCCCGCTCTCCAACACCTTGATAATGAACTGCTTCTGTTCCTGTGTCATTGTTTTGATCTCCTTATATTTTTTATTTTTTGGATTCAAAGTTATCCCACTATCGCAGGGTTCTCGTCGGATTTGTACCGAGTGTGTGATTTGCACCCAAAGGGAGATGTCCGGCTTTGCTCGGCGGCGACACCCGCCATAGGATGAGCGTTGCCGGTGGTGAAGAACGCGGGTTGTGGCCCCGCCCACGCAACGGTTTTCCCCGCTGTGCTTCGTTCAGTATTGTTCTCCATGGAGCGAGGCTTAACGTACCCCGCGCGCATCCACGGATTTGTGCAGGTAAGCCGCCCGCGCGGGAGATGCGGGCGCTGCTTTGGACGGTTTACTCCGCCCTTCTCGTCTATTCTACTGACACGTTTTACCGACGGAAAGGTATCGTGCGGATCTCCGTGAATACTTTCCTTCACCGTATCGTGGGATGATTTCATCACGGAGGAATACAGCGGCGGGCTTATCCGCGCCGCTCGTCATAGATTTTATCAAAAAGAAAAACAGCTCGCCGAAACGAACTGCCACAAATTGAAAAAAATCTAAAAAATTTTTTTAGACGGTTTTGTGATTTCATCGTAATCGTATCCGAGGGCGACTTTAAGGATAGCATCAAAGAGTTCATCCAAACTCATCGACGCTTCCCCCATCTTTGCCCACCGACCGCATTGCTTTCTCTTTTTGCATGTCATCGAACAACAGATCATTTGACTTTTCCTCCCGTATTTTTGAAATTTCGCCTTCGATTTTTGGAATACTTCACATTCGCATTTCAGTTTTAAGTTTCTGTAGGTTTCCAATCGCCCGCGTCCGACGCCGAAATTGACCGTTTTCGGCGCAGAAAGGGCGGCGGCAGGACGGTTTTGGGTGAAATGCGGCTAAATTTAAGTTGCTGGTAAGTTGCACCCATGCCGCGCGGCACCCGCAACCGAGCAGAAGCCTACTCGCTCGCTTTGTCCCCCGTTACCTTCGCGAACCGCTCCATTACCTCATTCGCAGATTTCAATTTTACCGAGAGCGTGAGTTGCGTTTTGTTTATCACGTCAATGATCTCTTTGATCCTGTTGAGTTGATATTCTGCGCTTTCCCAAATACACTTGAAGTCCCGCCCGTCAAAGCGGTAGACGGCGATGACGTCATTGATGTTGACTTTCGGGACGCAGTCTAACCATTCATCCCACTTTTTATCGCTAAGAACGAATTGGCAGGTGGTTGATTGCTTGTCATCCGTTTCCACGCGCACAAAATATCGCCCTTTTGAATTTGCGGTCTGCCCGCGAACTTCTCTTCCGCCATTTTCAATTCCTCCCGCTGAACTTGCGCCACTCTTATGCAGCGCCTTACAAAGTCATGCTTGGGGAAAGTGTCAAAAATTTTCCGAAAAAAGAAAAAAGTCGGAAGGTTCAATCTCCCGACCACTTTTCAACCGTATCTAATTCGACACGGTTAGATTGGATGGGTCATAATGAAAGGTCACGAATTCGTGCCTTTTGAAATCGGGGTTATGCAATGTCTCCCACTGCCAGAGATAATTTCAATCAAAGAGTATTTTGATGAAATATCAAGAAACAAAAAAGGCGACCTGTGGAACTCAATCCGTGAATCGCCTATTTTTTTATTCTCATTTTGCCGTCTATATCTCCCATCCACGCTCGCTACAATAGAAGCGCAAATTTTGCTCATCAAGGGTAAAATTACAGCACCGCGCAATAAGCTGCGGATATCCTCTTCCCGTCGTAATTCTCGTATAAAGTTTCTGCGCTTTATCCAGAATTTCCGTTCGATGAGCATTGCACCAAGTTAACTGATTGGCAAGCAATGTTTTGTACGTTACATCCGCCGCACTGTCGCCGGGCTGGACAACAGGGTTAACGGCTGTAACAGAGTTCTTATGTACCGGTATCATGTTGTTCAGGTTGATAACCCCATAATTCCCATTGTCAATCTTGATGAAGTCAACTTGGTTCTTCATAGATTGATGCTTGGGTTTCGGAGAACTCAGCGGTGCATAGTACTCCGCCCCATTGACTTCCAGCAAAATCCCCACAAACGGGCGGTTCGCCTTCCTGTCCATGGTATATGGAACACACGGATCCCACTTGCGCAAAAAATCACAGTAGACGGTATCAATTACATAAAACGAAAGCCTTGCCATATTCTACCTCAAAAAATATGAGGTCGAGTTGCCCCGACCTCACCTTTTTTCGCTCCCACTCATGGTAGGGTACACCGCTTTTTTAATTCCCACTCTACGGTAGGGTACACCGCTTTTTTCGCTCCCACTCATGGTAGGGTACACCGCTTTTTGACGCTCACATTATAACACGAATCCTACTCGCTGTCAAGTGGTTTGTGCCAACTTTTTTCGAAATGTGAGCGTCACTATATAATATGCCGATTTCCCTCAACAATTATACCGCGCCTTCCAAATCTCTGCTTGCAGGAAGTGACAAACTTTTTCGAAAAAGAAAATCGGGAAATCATCCCCGACTTCGATGCAGTTGTTATCGCCGCCAAGCGTTATTTCATTCCGTTAGCGGAGTATCATCTCCTCCCCCAGCAGCCGTGTTCTGTGCAGAAGCGGAAAACTCTTTCTTCTCCGCTTCTACCTTGCCGCCAACTTCCAAACGTTCTGTCCTTGATTTCAGATCTTCGACGTCCTTGCTGATCTTCTCCAAATATAGAACCATAAGAACCTGCGAGGAGATGAGAATCCGCAAAATGGCATAGGTCAATATTCCGCCTACCGCTCCACCTAACGCGTAAGCGAAAAACGTTCCGACCTCTTTTGTTTGTACTGCGATTGCTATCCCGGCAATCAAGCAGAGTACGAAGATAATAACCCCTATCACAAGCGGCAATAGCGAGAAATTCTTGAAATGCTCCTTCTGCTCCTCAATTGTCGGGTACTTATTGAATTTACCCTCGCCTTGCGCCTTTGGTGTCATTGGATTTTGCATAACTCTTTCTCCTTTGAATTTGAATCTGTTACATTCATTGTACCACGCAATTCCTCAACAAGCAATAACTTTTGTAAAGAAAAAAACGAACAAGACCAAAGCAATGGGAAACCGAGAGACCGCAAAAGCGAAAAGGCGAACAATGGGAAAGTGAGAGGCGCTATGTGGTTTATACGATTCGTTTTTACTTTCCCTCGTCAAAAAAGTACCCCCTGCCCCTTTCGCCCGTCAACTCATTTACATAATATATCATTATGTAAACACCTTCCCCGCTTTCCCCGCGTCCCCTCCCTGCTTCACTGTCACCCCGATAGCAGAGGAGAGCGGAGGCGGGCGGGGCGGGGCTTGGCTCTGAACTCGGCCGCGCTGCCCTGCTCCATGAACACGCCGCCGCCGTGATGCCCTTCCTCCCCTTCTTTTATCCGTTCTCCGTCTCTTCTTGGCTCTTTGGCTTAGGTGGTTCCCGTGCTTGCCTTTCTTCTTTCGCTTGGCTTTGGTCTCGGTGCTTTCCTTGCTTATCTTTTATATATATCTTCTAACTCTCTTATATTACTTATATACATAGCTTACGTATATATATAAACGTATATATAAACTATGGTATTATTATAGGCTTGTTTCACCACTCTTTGTAATTTTCATCAAAAAAAGAAAAAAGAATAAAGAGAAAAAAGAAAACGCGCGGGCTTTGGCTCTTGCTCTCTCCCTCTCTCTCAGGGGGCGGGGCGGTGCTATGGCTCGCGCCGTTTCTCTTGCGTCTTAGGTTGTCTTTCGTGCGGGGCTGTGGCTTTGACTCGGTCGCGGGGCTTGCGCTCCACGCTGGCGGCGGCTGTCCTTGCTCCCGTTTTTCGGGGCGCGCTTCGTCGCCTGCGTCCCTTGGCGGCTTCTCGGCTCGGCTGTACGGATCCACGGGGGGCGCGCGCTCTTACGCTCTCCCGCATCGGCTTGGGCCTTTGGGCGTCTGGTCCGATGGGCTGGGGGTGCGCCGCATTACTCCCCGCCGCCCCCGGCGGCTTCGGGAATTGGTAGCGGCTCGCGCTCCGTCCGTATCGGTTCACCGTCAAGCAGGGCGGCCGCCGCCCCCCGTAATACCTCCGACGGCTTCACGCCGTGCGCGCGGAAAATCTCCGCGATCCGCTCCGCTTCGTCTCGGCGGAATGTCGCCGCGATGTTTTTGAAATTTTCGCGCTGGTTCGCCTTATTTTTTTCCTTGTATGCCTCATCCGCTCGGCGTTGCGCTTCGCTCCTTTTGGGCTTCTGCGGCTCCTGCTTCGGCTCTCTCATTGTGGGAAACTCCTTTTTTGCTTTCCATTCTACCACGGCGGGCGGCGGCTTGTCAAGCGGCTTTCGCAGATTTACTTAATTTGATAGAAAGTAACTTAATTTGATAGCTTCAATCACTTTTTGCCTTTTCTTAATTTGATAGAATGATAATGTAAACAGGTTCTTCACTTGCCCCCCTTCGGGGCGCCCCCGCTGCTTGCGGGTTCCCTGGAAATTGACAACTTCACAGCCCCGCGCCGTTGGGAAGGGCGCGACGGTTTAAGGATTCCCCCCTGCCGCGCGGGGGTTAGGATTTGCGCGCGGGTATGTCCGGCGGGCGGTTACGGCTTGGCCCGTCGGGAGATTCAAGGGTTATAAGCCGCCGCGCCTCGCTTCGTTCGAGGGCGCGTGTGTCGGTCTGATGATGGCGCGGGTCGTTCCCCGCCGAAACGCTCACCCGTTCGGGAGAGCGTCACCGAAAACGAAAAACGGAGGTAAAACCACATGAAAAAATTCGAACTTATGGAGATCATTCGCGACGGCGGCGCAACGCTTGACGGAGGCGGGCGCGCCGTCCACTATTCACGCGGCTATCAAGTTTCCCGCCGTGATTGCTATGTGCTTGACGTCTCAAACGTCGACGCGATCCTGCGGGCCGTCAACGAGCTTCTAAGAAACGGCGCGCCGGGCGACTTCGTCGGCGTATGGATCGACGGCGGGCGCGCTTATATTGACATTTCCGAGCGCGTGGAACGTCTAAGCGACGCGATGCGGTTAGGGATCGAACGGGCGCAAAAATCTATATTCCAAACGCGCGAGGCAAGCACCTTGAACTTGCGGCTTATATTCGTCATTTCGAACGAAGTGAGAAATCTCTAAGAGATTCCTCGGCGTTGCCTCGGAATGACGCAAGGGAAGCCAAGAAAAGCAAGGGAAGCCTTTTTTACACAAACGACGAGGACAAAACCTCCCCCCGCTTCTTTATACTCTGCTAAATTGAAATTAAAACGTGAAATTTATGTAAACACCGCCATGAAAACCGTTCCCGCCGTCAGGAAAACCAACCCCATCCATGCCTTTACAGATAGTTTCTCTTTGAATACGATGAGCGAAAAGAACACGGTTATCAGGATACTCAGCTTATCGATCGGTACCACAACACTGACTTGCCCTCGCTGGATTGCGTAATAATAACACAGCCAACTTGCGCCCGTTGCCAATCCCGAAAGGACAAGAAAGATAATTTCTTTCCCCTTTATGTCTTTTACGAATTTTACTTCCCTTCTGCAAAACACAACCAGCCAAGCCAATACAAGTACAACACACGTGCGGATAGCCGTCGCCGCGTTGGAATCTACGTTTTCTATCCCTATCTTTGCGAGAATGGAAGTTGCCGCCGCAAATACCGCAGAAAGAATAGCAAAGATAAGCCATGCAAATTTGCTTCTATTCTCTCCGTGTTTTATATCGGTCATAAGAAACGTTCCCGCGGCAATGGCGGCAAGGCAAATCAGTTTGGCCCACCAAAGCGTGCGTTCATCGGGGAAAATGATAATTGCAAACAGCACCGATAAAACCACGCTCGATTTATCTACCGCCGCAACCTTTGAAACCTCGCCAAGCGATAAAGCCTTAAAATAGCATATCCAGCTCGCGCCTGTTGCTAACCCCGAAAGGATCAAGAATATCCACGACTTCACGGATATCCCCGCAAGAGTTTTATATGCGCCCGTAATGAATACGATAACCCAAGCGAACACCAATACTACCGATGTCCGCACGGCAGTGGCAACATTTGAATGAACGTTTTTCACGCCGCATTTTGAAAGTATCGCCGTTACACCCGCAAAAACCGCGGACAAAACAGCCGCAACGACCCACAACATCCTATCTCCGTCCTGTTATCGTTCCCATCATATCACAATCGCACAGAGAAATCAAGCGGCCGCAAGTCACTATCATGTTGTCCATAAGGGGAAATCTCTAAGAGAGATTCCTCGGCGTTGCCTCGGAATGACGTGTTCGCCGAAACCCCTCTGTCACTCGCAGGCTCGTGACATCTCCCCTATAAGGGGCGACGAGAATATCCCCCCACTCCCTTAGTCCCTCTCCCCAGGGAGAGGGTGGCTCTTGCGTCATTCCGTTCTATTCGTCATTTCGAACGAAGTGAGAAATCTCAAAGAGATTCCTCGGCGTTGCCTCGGAATGACGCGTTGGCCGAAACCCCTCTGTCACTCGCGAGCTCGTGACAGCTCCCCTATAAGGGGCGACGAGAATTGACACCCCTCATCAGTCACCTGCGGTACAGCCGTCTCACGCGGGTAGAACCCCGCGTTCGGTCACCGTTCGCGCTGCAAAATGCGCTACTTCGCCTTTGGCTCGTGACGCGCTTAGATTATTACAATAGAAGCCTCGCGCGGACACTCACCGCAAAACGCCGCCCACAGCACACTGTGCTGATGTGCGAGAAGCGCGTTTTGCGACCCCAAAGGGGGTAGGCCTTGCACCCCCTACCTGTCACGGCAGGGCCGTGACATCCTCCCCCCTCTCGTAAAAGGGGGGAGGCGTCCACTGAAACGGGAGAAGCCGCCTTCCCTGTTGGGAAGGCGGCTTCCTTTACGCTTCGGGCTTCGGCCCGCAATTACTTGGATTTCTTCTTATCCTTCTTGGCCTTCTTCTTATCCAATTTGGCCTGTTCTTCCTTCTTTTTCAGCTCTTCGATCTGCTTTTCGTCAAGCTGTTCGTCGTTCACAGCGCCAGCTTCCATCTTCCCGGAACGGATGTAAGAAAGTTTGAACTTGATCTCCTCGACCTTGACGTCGCGCTCCACCTTCTTCTTTTTGAAGCAGCCCTTCTTGAAGGTAGAAGGATCGCTTTCGGGACGGCCGAGAATGGCAACTTCTTCCGTCGTATCCGAAGCCGCATTGTAGAGAGACAACGTCTTGACGGTGCGCTGTTCGATCGCGCTCGTCTCCTTTTTGAGGCTGGTCGGCGTCGTAACAAGGAATTCCTTCGTATGTACCGTGTAGAGATAGATCTCGTCTTCGTTGCTGTCGTTGAGGACGGCGCTGTTGATATCGAAGTACAGCTTCTCCAACCCTGCGCCTTCGAGCGAAACCTTGTAGAGGGAATTGGAATTGCGCTCTTTCCAAGAGCAATCCACGATGCCCGCATACTCGCCGCGGAGCAAATAGATGGATTCTTCGCTGACGCTGATGATCTCGCCGATGTCATCGAGGATGATCTTGTTCTCCGTGCCGTCTTCACGCACAACGCGGAGCGCATTGAGCGTATCGAGGTAATAGACATACCCGTCGCGCAATTTGATGAGCTTTCTGAACTGCGGGCAGACGACTACGCGTTCGCCCGTCTCCATGCTGATCTTGACGAGCGCGGCATTGAGACCCTTGCCGACTTCGAGGAAGATCCAGCCGTTGCGCTCCACGGCAGAACCGAGATACCCCGCCTTGCGCAGGATCTCTTTCCTGCCCGTTCCGTCAAGGTGGATGGAGTACAGCGTCTTATAGCTCTCGCTACCCACGAAGTAATAGAGTTTGCCGTCGATGGAGCGGAAGTAATCATAGACGTTCTTCGCAAGCACCTTGGATTCGTTGCTCGCAAGGTCGAGCGCGCAGAGATCCTTGTTGTATTCGTTGGGCGTCCAGACGAAGTAGATGACCTTGCCGTCCACAACATCCACGATCTCGGTATCCTCGCTCAAAATCTCGCGGGACTTGCCCGTCTTGCAATCATAGGCAAGGAAGGCGCGCTTATCTTCGGGCTGCTCTTCCTTCTTCTTGAACAGCTTCGCGAAGCAACCCTTCTTCTTCACGGGGGCATCGGCCGGCTTGACGACGGCATAGAAGATCTCGTTGCCGAAGGTATCCATGATGTCGATGAGTTCGTTGACCGCAGTCTTGACGAGACCCGTTTCAAGATTGAAGTCGAGGAGCGCATAGTTGTTCTTGGTGGTCACGCGCACCTGTCTTTCCTTGTGGAAGAGCTTTGCAAAGCAACCCTGTTTGAGAAGCTCCGTCGTCTCCAACTTTTCGAGCAGATAGAGATGGTTGCCGATACGGAACCAATTGGTCTTTTTGCGGGGATTATCGAAGGCGCCGCGCTTGGATTCGCGCACCACCGTCTCGGCGGAAGCCGCATCCGGCGCATTGGAATTGAAGATGCAGAGCGAGGAATTGTTCTTGATATAGACAAGGTAACCCGCATACTGCGTGAGGATCTCCGTGATCCCGCTGACCACAGGCTCCTTCTGGACCTTCTTATCGATGATCTCGTGCAGACCGTATTTGGTCTTGCCGACTTCTTCCTCTTCGGGCTGGGGCTGGGGCGCGGGTTCTGCCTTGCCCTTCTTGAACAGCTTGCTGAAACAGCCGGACTTGGTCTCCTCTGTCACCTTGAAGGTCTGCGTCTCTTCGCGGAAGAAGTAATGCTTCTTGCCGAGACGGACGAAGAGTCCTTCGCGCACGCCCGCGGACTTGATCTCAATGCTCATATGCGCATCGATGATATCCGCATATTCGGAGGCATTCTTGTATCCCGCCAAGCTCTGGAAGGATGCAAGCACGCGGCGGCGGTCGCTGCCGCTGCGGTAGTCGGTGACGGCCTTCGTGAACACGGCTTCGGCGTCCACGCCTTCGGCGGCGAGCTTCTTGACGATGAGACGCTGCTTTTCGGCCTGCGCTTCGGAATATCCCGCGAGTTCCTTATAGCTCTTGATCGCCTTTACGGCTTTCAACTGCGATGCGAGCGAATCGTACTGTGCCTTCATCTGTTCGAGAACGGCGGGAGAACCCTGATACTTGCCGTAGAATTTGAGCGCGGAGGAGAGATCTTTGAGGATGGCTTCACGCTTCTCGACGATGCGCTTCGCGATCAGGCGGTAGTTATCGAGAAGAGGATAGACCGCGGAGAGATCTTCCTGCTCGATATACGCGGCGAAGAACTTCTTTTCGAGGTCTTTGAGGCCGTTCAGCTTCTTGAAGAGAGGACGCGCCACGGCGGTAAATTTGAGTTCCCACGTGGCGGGTTTGGCCGCCGCTTTGATGAGGACCTTCTCCACCATCTTCTCAACGGCGGGAACGCCGAGAGCGGACGTATGGTTGAAGGCTTCCCAATCGTACGTCTCGAAGTAATTTTCGAGATAGGCAAGCGCGGATTCGGCGTCGTCGGAGTAGGCAAGAAGCATATCTGCCTCAGGATGCGATTCCAGCGTTGCGCCGCCGGCCGCTCCGGAAGCAAACCCGTTCTCCAATTCCGTGACCGTCCACGATCTGCCGCAGCAACCGCACGTCTCGGTCGTCGCTTCGTTCTTATCGCCGAGGACTTCGTGCAGGATCGGCCTGTTGCAGCTCGGACAGATAAAAGTCTTGATTTCCGCCATAATATTACTCCTTATAAATAAATATTTTTTGCTTTATATTCCGTATCACGGCCAATCTTCGCCGCCGTTGGGCGGACGGCACCGCCAGATACGGTGAAGCCCCTTCAACACGCCGATGCAGATGCCGTATTTGCGGATGGAGAGGATCATATACGTGGAACAGGTGGGATAAAACCGGCACTCACCGCGCATCGAGAGCGGCGCATACGCCTTGTACATGAGTACGCACCCGATGAGGAAGAGCCGCAGAGGCAGGTAGCCGAGGACAAGCGCGGCGGGCAGGCTCAGCCAGAGCGGAACGGGAAGGCCGAGGCCCACGATGAGGCCGAAAGCCGTCCAGATGACCGCAAGCAGTATGAGTTGCAGGTAGAAATAGAAGAAGAGGTCGCGCACGCGCACCTCGCGGATCTGCCTCATTTCTTATTCATGCACGCGAGCGCACGCGCTTTGAGGAGGCGTTCGCATTCCTCTATCTTTTCCTCCGCCTTCCCCATCCGGATGGCCATGGAAAGGGAGTGTACGGCAGTATCGAGGTCTCTCTCGGTTTTCGCCGCGGAGGGAGGGCTGATGGGGTCGCTGTAACGGATATCGGCGGCGAGTTTTTGCAATTTCTCGCGGAGATCGGGGTCCTGCGCCTCCGCTGCGCTGATCTCCACCATGGCGCAGAGTTCGCGGAGCGAGGAGATCTTCTCCTCCCTGACCGAATTATCGTAACGGGGACGGATGCTCAGAAAATACAGGAAGAGAACGACGGCCGTAAGGACGAGGTCGGTGCCCAAAACGATCCACCATGCGGGCATGGTATAGACGAAAAGCGCCGCAAGGACGACGTAGACCAAGTAAGCGAGGATGCCTATGAGATCGGGGAGCTTGCCCTTTCTGAGAAAAGCGAGGTTGAGATAGGCAAGGATACACGCCCCCACGGCAAAACCCCACGAGATCCAAAAAGGCGCGTGGTTGAGATAGGAAAATTCGATCGCGGTGAATACGGCAATGTTGCCGCCGAGCAACGTGATAAAGAGGAAGAAGAGGCAGAACATGCGTGCTTTACTTTTCATCTCCGCCTCCGAAATCGTAATCGCAACCAGGGCAGGTCGTCGCGCGCGGAAGCACGGGACAACCGCAACGGGGACAGCGCCGTCCCGCAGGCGCGGCATAGCTATGTACGCCGGGGTTCTGGCCCGCACGCATGCCGCATGCCGGGCAGAACGTTGCGTTCGGGGCGAGCGGCGAGCCGCAATTCGTACACCGCATGGCCGCGTATCCCATACCCATGCCCGCCATAGGCGCCATCGGAACGGCGCCGAAGGCATTCGCGGCGAACCCCGCGTTTGCGGCCAAAGTCTGCTGGGTCTTCCAATATTGTTCGTCCTGATAAGTAATGCCCTGCCGTTCGCGCGCATAGGCCATGGCATCGGCCATCCGCATGGTACGGTGGGAATCCGCCTCGGTCTGCGCCTGCGCGTCGAGAACGATATCCGAGCGGTTGTTGATCTTGCGCTGGCGGTCCAAGAGCCGCTGTTCGGAGGCAGCGTCGAGAGAGATATCCTCGATGTTGAAGTGGACGGCCGTGAGGCCGAAATCCGCGAGACGCTCGTTGATCCTGCGCTCCACGGCCTTGGAGAGATCGAGGAGCTTGCCCTGTATTTCAAGAAGGCTCACCTTGCTCTCGTTTACGGTGTTGGAGAGGAAGGTTTTGAGGACGGTAAGCACTTCCGAACGGATGGTGACCGAGAGACGGTCGAGCGTGTACTCCGCCATTCTGCCGACGATGCTCACCACAAAGCGCATGGCGTCGCTGACTTTGACCTTGACGCTTCCGTTTGCGCCGACGTTGACGAGTTCGTTATATACGGGGTCCTTGACGAGGATGCGCGTCGGCGTACCCCACCCCACCGTGACGTCGTTGACCGTGTTGATGAAGAACACATCGCAGTTATAGACGCGGTCGGGCGTCTTACCGAAGAGTTTGGAAAACATGGCGCGGAAGGCAGAGGGATTATCGGTGGGCAGCTCATAGCGGCCGCTGCGGAAAGGTCCTTCGGCCTGCCCGTCCTTATAGAAGAGCGCGAGCTGGGATTCGTCCACGATGAGAAGCGAGGGCCTTGTGAAATCGGTGATCGCGACTTTGGTCACGAGGACGTGGTTATCCCCTCCCTCCTGCCGAATGACGATGCATTCCTTTGCCATATTCTCTCCCCTGCCGCGGCGGTTTCGGCCCGCCGTGACATCTTATGTATAATCAATTGATAATATCATTATAGCAATTGTGCAAGAGATTGTAAAGAGTTTTTTGAAAATTTTTCATAAAATTTATATCGGAAGGCTTT
>CANQSR010000003.1 GCA_947626575.1 uncultured Clostridia bacterium
TCGGGAGACCCCTCCGCCTGAAAGAGCCTTAGCGTGTTGACCGTCTTGCCGAAGATGGGCATATCATAGGGGACGGCGGTCACTACCATGTCCGCGAACGTCACGCCGATCGCCTCGTCCGCGCGACGCACCGACCACGGATCGCCCCACGTTTTCAGCCAATCGTCCGCTTCCTCGATCTGGCGGCCGTCTTCGAACCGCTGTCTGAATAGGCCGTAACGATAGCGGATGCCGAAGCCGCAGAGCGGATAGCCGAGCGCCGCGGCGCTATCGAGATAGCACGCGGCGAGCCGTCCGAGACCCCCGTTGCCGAGCGCGGCGTCCTCCACATCCTCGAAGCGGTTGAGGTCGAAGCCCTTTTCCGCGAAAATTTTCCGCGCCTCGTCCAATACGCCCAGCGCCATGAGGTTGTTATAGAACATCCTGCCCATCAAATACTCGATGGAAAAATAGAAAACCGCCTTTGCGGGCGCTTTTTGGGATGTTTCCGCGATTTCGTTCATGCACGCTTTGGAGATTTCCGCATAGAGTTCCTGCGCCGTCTTGCCCGCAACGTCTATTTCTTTCAGCCTTGCGATCAGCCTGTCCCGATTCATACTTTCTCCTTTACGATTTTAATATTGTCGTATTCAAAAATCGCATCTCCTGCCGCGTCATACTTTCCGAAATACGCCTTTGCGCGTTCTTCCTTCCCCTCGCGGACGAGAACGAGAATGCCGCCCTGTATCGTCGCATAAAAGTCGCCATCGGGAAGTTTCTTCCGTATATTGGCAAGCGCTTTCAAAAATTCGGCGTACTTTGGCTTTTTCGTCCAATCGTACGCCCGTCTGCAATCGGGATCTTCTCCGCCCAACAAGGGCAATTCCGTTCCGTAGTAGATACACGGCATACCGGGGCAGAAGTAGAGCGCGATGAGCGCGGCGCAAAGTTTTTCTTCGTTCCCCTTGCAAAGTTCGAGAAAGCGCGGGTTATCATGGTTATCCAAGAAGTTCAGCATCATCCCGTTTGCTTGGCGGGTGTTCTTATACCATACCCTGTTTACACTTTCGGCGGCTTCTTTTGCCGTGAGGATATCCAAAGCGAAATAGTCTAAAAGCACCTTATAGAGTTTATAATTCATCACGCCGTCCAACTCGTCCCCGCGCAAAAACATATTGTTTTCATGCCATACTTCGCCGACCATGACCGCTTCGGAATAGCGGTTTTTGACTGCTTGGCGCAGTTCCCGCCACATGGTGTGCGAAACCTCGTCCGCAACGTCGAGCCGAAGCCCGTCAAACCCCCACGAAAGATAGGTGAGCGCGATATCGATGAGATATTCCCGCACTTTCGGATTGCTCGTGTTCCACTTCGGCATATAGGAACAATTCGAAAAGGTTTCATAGTTGCACGGCTCTTTTCGGGGATAGTCGCCGTGGATGATGAACCAATCATAAAAGCGCGACTCTTTCCCCTTCTCCATGACGTCCTGAAAGAAGGGATGGATATCTCCGCAATGGTTGAACACGGTGTCCGTTACCACTTTGATACCGAGCGCATGGGCGGTTTTCAGCAAATCGTCCAAATCATCGTTTGTCCCGAACATCGGATCGACCTCGGTGTAGTCGATGATGCTGTATTTATGGTTGCCGCGCCCCTTATAAATGGGCGTGAGATAGAGCGCAGTGATCCCCATATCGGCAAGACGGGGGAGTTCCTCGGTGATGCCCTTCAAATCGCCGCCCGTGTAGCTGTGATAAGTGACGGGAGCATCCCACGCTTGATTGATATAACTGTCGTCCTTTTCAAAGTTCCCGCGCTTGAAACGGTCGATAAAGATCTGATAAAACACGGCGTTCTTCGTCCACGGTATTGTTTTCACAACGTCCGTTTCATTGAGATAGGGAAACTGAAAAAACGGATATTTCCCGTATTGAAAATCATAGTCCTCGGTAAGCCCTTCTTCCGAGAAATACGCTTCCCCGCCGCTTTGACGGGCAAGGAAAAAAACATAAGCGAAGCGCACGTCGGAGGATACGATGTCGCAAAGATAAACATCATAGAGTCCGTCGCTGCCGCATTGCTTCATTCTCGCAAAGTTCCGGCTCTTTGCAAAATTGTATTTGTTATTCCAAAGCACGCCGATTTCATTGAACCGCTCGCCTTTTTGCACCTTTAAGACGAGGCGCAGCGTGTGCGCATCGAGTGCATAGGCGTATTCGCTATTCGGAATGTGTTCCACTGTAAAATTCATATCTGCTCCGTAAAAAAAGTGTGGATACGGACACAAAAGTTTCTCGCGCCCGTATCCACTATAATCAAGGAGGTCAAGATGTTACTTTAAGACTACGATGGAGTACGGTTGAATGGTGAGCGTATCGCCCCGCGCAATGCTCTTATTAAAGACGTTGAGCGTGTCTGCAACCTTGACGTTGCCGTAGTCGGAGAGCTTTACGTCGAATTTTTCCGTCTTGTTCAGATTGATGAGAATGATGACGGAACTCCCGTTCCACGTCTTTTTGATCGCCGCAACATACGGGCTGACGCTTCCGGCGGTCTCAATCGTTCCCCGCGCGATTTCGGGGTGACGGTTGCGGATACGGTTTTTCTCTTTATAGTAGTTGAGGATAGAACTCTGATCGTCCTTTTGAAGCTCTACCGAACCGAACCCGTAGGACGATTCCGCAACATGGAAGCCGAACGAGGGGGAATTAAATACCTGTCCCTCTCCCATTGTTCCCTCGTCGTACCACAGCATGGGTACGCGCTTGGTTTCGTCCTGCGTGCTTGCGCAGGTCATGCCGATCTCGTCGCCGTAATAGTCGAAGGGGCTGCCGTTCATCACGGCGATAAGTCCCGCACCCATTTTGACGTACTCCGCTTCACCGAGCATATTGGCGGCGCGGACGGTATCGTGATTGCCGAGGAAGGGCGCGAGAATGCCGACGTCATAGACGTCCTGCAAATTCAGAAGAAGTTTCTCGAACCGTTCTCCGGGATTGGGATATTCGGTGAGCAGCAAATTCCGTATCGGCGACGCATTCGCGCCGTTGCCCGCGCTCACGGTGAACAGGAAAAAGCTGTCGCATCCGCTACTGTAATATTCGCGGATCGTAGTATTTGACCCTTCCCACGCTTCGCCGACGATGTAGGCGTCCTCTTTGATGGATTTCGCCGTCTCGTTCACCCATTTGAGGAAAGCGATGTTCTTGGTGACGTTCCCCGTGTAGTAGCTCGTCACCGCGTCCAAACGGAAGCCGTCGCAGCCCATATCTTCGAGCCAAAACTCGAAGACATTCCGTATCTCGGCTTTCATGGCGTCGCTATCGAGGTTGAGATCGGGCATGATGGTATCGAATTGCGCTTCATAATACCAACCGTTTGCGCCGTTTACGGGGCGGTATCCCGCGAGCTGGGTCTGCGCGAAATTGTAGTAGTCGAGATATTTTGCATTCTCGCCCTCGGTCTCCCCGTTTTTGAGCGCAGTGGTGGCCTTTTTGAACCATTCATTCCCGCTCGAAGAGTGGTTGATGACCATGTCGATGATGACGTTGATCCCCCGCTTATGCGCCTCGGTCGTAAGTTCCTTGAAGTCCTCGTTCGTGCCGTAATCCTTTTCCACCGTGTAATAATCGGCGACGTCGTACCCGTGATAGGTGGTGGACTCCATGATTGGCATGAGCCAGATGCCGTTGTAGCCCATTTCTTTGAGGTAGTCAAGCTGATGGGTCACGCCCTTCAAATCCCCGATGCCGTCGTCGCCCGTATCCCAGAAGGAGCGGACGAAGATCTCATAGTAGTTGCGGTAGTTATCGTCGATGATATTGAGCTGGCCGCTGTCGACCGGCACGTTAGGGGTATCGGGATCATTGTTACACCCGCCCAACGCGATGAGGCCCGCACAAGTAAAGGACAGGGCAAGAACGTTTGCAA
Source organism: uncultured Clostridia bacterium (assembly GCA_947626575.1). Classification (GTDB taxonomy): domain Bacteria; phylum Bacillota; class Clostridia; order Christensenellales; family Borkfalkiaceae; genus Gallimonas. The sequence goes on from CANQSR010000003.1 coordinate 3,913, forward strand.
GTATCTTTTTTGCTTTCATAATATCTCCTTCTTGATCAGTCTTTGACTGCGCCGCTCGTCACGCCCGAAACATAGTATTTCTGCATAAAGACGAACAGTCCGCCGATGACGATCGCAATGATCGTCGCACCCGCGCAGAACGTCGTGAACCACTTACTGAAAGCACCCTGATCGGAATTGATAAGACGGTACAGTCCGAGCGCCACGGTAAACTTTTCGGGGCTTGTGTTGTTGATGATGACGTTGACGAAGATGAAGTCCCCCCACGGCCCGATAAACGAAGTCAGGATCGTATAGACGACGATGGGCTTGGAGAGCGGGAGGATGACCCGCCAGAAGATCGTCCATTGGGATGCGCCGTCCAAAATGGCTGCTTCCTCCAAAGAGCGGGGGATGGTATCGAAGAACCCCTTGCTGATGTAGTAGCCCATCGCCGCGCTCCCCGAATAGACGAGAATGAGCGCGAGGTGGCTGTTCGTCAGCCCCATCGCCTTTAAGATGAAGTACACGGCGATCATGGACATGAAGCCGGGGAACATGCCGAGAACGAGCATGACGTTCATGAGCGGCTTCCTCATCTTAAAGCGCATCCGCGAGAGGGCGTATGCCGTCATGAGCGTGAAGAGCGTCGTGAGCGCGCACGAGCAGGCGGCGATTTTGAGCGTATTCCCAAACCAAATGGGGAAATCGGTCTCCGTGAAGAGTTTCCCGAAATTCCCGAAGCCGAGTTCGAGATTATCGGGGAACAGCTTGTTGATAATGCCCGTGTTGGGCGTTACGCGGAATGCCGTATACACCATATAGCAAATCGGCAGGATCCACAAAATTCCCATGACCGTCAGCACAATATAGACGACGGTATCAGTCACATGATTGAGGGCTTTCTGTCCCAAATGAGACTGCTTTTCTCTCCGTTTCTCGGCGTTCGCGATATTTTCCATCACTGATATTCCTCCTCCTGCGTCACAGCTTTACTGCGGTTATAGGTGATGAGCGATACCAAGCCGCAGATGACAAATACGGCGATGCCGATGACGGAGGCCATCGCATACTGCACGTTGGTATCCGTCGTCATGCGGTATAGCCACGTCACGAGCAGGTCGGTCGATTTGCTGTTGCCGACCCCGTAGTGAATGGAATCGGCGGGGCCGCCGCCCGTAAGAAGCCATATCACGTTGAAGTTGTTGATATTCCCCACGAACTGCGTGATGAGGTAGGGCGTCGTCACGTGGAAGATATAGGGCATTTCGATCTTCCAGAAGAGCTGCCAAGAATTTGCCCCGTCGAGTTTTGCCGCTTCCAACATATCCTGCGGGATATTCATGAGGATGCCCGTCGTCATGAGCATGGTAAACGGAATGCCTATCCACATATTCACGAGGATAATGGTAATTCGCGGCAACAGGGATAGATACTGCGTATCCGCAAGCCAATAGATCGTCGTCCCCAAAATCTTGTTCAAGATGCCGTCGCCGTCCAAGATTTTAGACATCATGAGAAGCGTGATGAACTGCGGGATAGCAATGGGAATGACGAGAAGTGTTCTCCACAGTTTTTTGAGTTTTGTCCTCGGACGGTTGATGATCTTTGCCACGATGATGCCGAGGAAGTAGTTTGAAAACGTCGCTACAAACGCCCAAACAATCGTCCACGCCAAAATGAGAAGGAACACCTTTGCAAAGCCCGTCCCCTCTGCCAATGAAAAGAGATTGGCAAAGTTGGAAAATCCCACCCAATCAAACAGCTTGCTCGGCGGCAGATGTTGATAGTCATAATTCGTGAACGCAATGAGGATCATGAACACGAGCGGCATGACCGTGAACACCGTAAGCCCGATGAGCGGGAGAAGCAAAAGAGTTACATAGAATTTTCTGTTTATGTACAGGGCGCAGTCCTGTTTGAAAGTATTCACAGGTTTGCCCTCCGCCAGCAGGCGGTCGTTATTGACGCTCCCCTTTACGTTCATTCCCCATGCGATCACGAACAACACAAGAACGACGAGAGAGACGACGCCATAGAGCAGAATGAACATGCTGTTCTCGCCCGGCACGCTGACGTATTGCCCAAGAGCGTCATCCCAAACCTGCTCCGTCTCCTGCACCGTACCCAAGTGTCCCGAAAAGAGAAACTTAAAAAGATAGTTCCCTCCGAAAAAGGCCATAAAGAGAATGAACAGCACTTCGAGAAGCGCATAGAGGATGCCTTTTACGTACTGTTTGCGCATGATCTGTCCAACGCCCATAAAGAGGAAGGACATTTTGGTGGCGAGAGAACCATGCACAACTGCCATTACTACGGATCTGATTCTTTCCCAAAGCCGCTTAAAAGTGAATTTGAGATTGCTCCAAAACCGCGCGAAGAAGTTTTGCTTCGGGGCCGCTGCTGTTCCGATTGACTCCATCTCTTACCTCCTTATCAAAAAATGAAGGGGAGGAGCTTCCCCCCTCCCCTATTGATCGTGTGTTAGACGCCTTTGCGTATCTTTTCGACTGCCGCTTTGACCTGTGCTTCCGCAGTAGTTTCTCCGCCGCCTGTAACCAAAGCATTTCCGAGCGATTCGAGCGGCGTCCACCAAGTGGTGGGAACGCTCGCCGCCGATTGGGAATTTGCCATGACCTGCAACGTGACCGAGCAACAGAGATCGTCCTGCACCTTCTGTTCCTGCATCGCCTTCTTGTTCGTAGGCGTGTAACTGCGCATTTCAAAGTGTTTCATCTGATTGTCGTAATTGCAGAAGTATTCGGCGAGCAGGAGCGCATCCGTCTTGACGTTGGAATAATTGCAAACGCACATCAGCTTATAGCCCGCAAACGCTTTGAGCGGTTTCTGCTCGTTCGTTTCGGTATTGAAAGTATATGTAGGAAGCGGAGCGATGCCCATGTTGTCGCCGAGGATCGCTTCGACGGACTTCAAGTTCCATACGCCCGAAACGCCCGCGATGATGGAGCCATCCTCGAAGCCCGCGACGATCTTGCTGTCATTGCTGTCGCCCTTAAATCCGGGATTTCGAGCATAACGTCCCATTGCCCTTGCCGCAGCCATGCCGTCTGCACCGTCGATGTTGGTGTCGATCTTGACTTCGCCGAAACTTGCATCGTATTCCACTTCATAGGTAACACCTGCGCCGAAGAAGAATGCAGAGGAGTACCACCCGTCGTTGATCGGGAACCCGAACTGCTCCGTCTCACTGCACTTCGCAAGGATCCCGTCCACCGTTTTGACGTCCTCTTCATTGAGTTTTGCCTTATTATAGAAGAGGAAATAGGTGTTGTAGGTGTAGGGGATGCCGTAGGTCTGCTTTTCGCCTGCAACATCGAGCGTTGCGGCTTCCATTGCATCGGCGTCGATTTCGTTGTTCAAGCGGTTCAAAAGAGCGCCGCCCAAACGGTTGATCGCGCCGCCGTTGTAGAGCTTGCGCAAATGATCGCTGGCACAGCAGAAGATATCGGGCGCATTGGAGACGTCATTGAGGACCGCCGTACCCGCGTCGCTTTCAGGCTGTGCGCCGAAGAGGAACGTGTAATTTTTTTCGGGGTGTAACTCTTGGAATGCCTCCGTCACTTCTTCGGCATACTGCCGATCTTCCTGCGGAAGCCAGATGACGAGCGTGACATCCTCACCGCCGCTTGTGTCCCCGCCGCCGCAAGCGGCCGCGCCGATAGAAGCGCCGAAACAAAGCGTCAATGAAAGTGCGGCGCATAGGATTTGTTTTCCTTTATATTTCATGATTTCACTCCAAATTGGTTATTTTAGATACACATCTTATTCAGACACACATCTCCCTACACAAAGATGAGTGACTCCCTCAAATCATCATTACGCAAGAGGTTGATTTTTCGGCCCCGTGGGCTGTGCATTCGCCTCATGTTCCGCCTGCGTTCTTCCGCACTCATCGCATCTGCCGTTCTTTTCAACGGAACCGTCTATGCCACCATCCACAAAATCATGTTTCAAATAGTCGATCCTCTCCCAAGTTACCTCATGAGTAGTTTCGTTGCCGGGGAAGCTGCGGAACGTGAACTTATAGACGCCCGCCATTTCCTCCGCGGTATAGATGTTCCATGTATAGGAGGGGTTGTTGTATTCATAACCGCCGTAAAAGACGAGATTGCCGTTTTCATCCCGCACTTCGCCGTAGAGGTACTGATCTTTTTTGACGTGCGCTCCGCCTTTTTCCGGATTATCGCCTTCTGCATATTCAAAGCCGATGAGGTTGCCGAGTCCCATCTGCGCGCATCCTGCGTCGCCCGTCCAATCCGCAGTTGACATATTCGTGACAAAACGGAATTTCGTACCCTTATTCCATTTCCCACCATTCCAATATCCGGTAGTGAGATCGAGCGTGATCTCAAACGTGTTGCTCGGCGCATTTTCGGACTTGGTGAAAAACAACCGTTCAACGTCCGCAACTGTATCGGGACCGACGGATTTTTCCCAAACGCCGTCCTCATCCCTATCGGTAGTAAGCTGTGTCCACGAACTTGTCATGATACTGCCGCGGGCATACCAAAACCGGGTATCTTCCGTAGGATTTTGCGTGCGCCAACGGGAGAAAATCGCGGTATTCTTTTCGATCGTCGTACTCGATTCCCACGGTTGAGCAAAAGACGCTTCGGCAAACCACCCCTTGAAATCATAGCCTTCCTTTACAGGAAGCCAATCCTCTACGGTGCTACCCTTTGCTACTTCAACGCTTTTGATCACTGTCCTGCCGTCGTACCACTTGACCGTAACGCTATCGCTCTTGGTCTCTCCGCACGCCGCGAACATCGAACACATAGAAACAGACATGAGAAGCGCGAGTCCGCAACCAAGCCATTTCTTAGCCTTCATAGTTATCCTCCTTATTCATTTTTACGGGCGATGCCCGTTATTCCCTTTGATTGCCATTGGAGTTTTTCTTAGCTTTTGCTTCGCAAATGCTAAATGGGGGTACTCCCCATGCTCCGTTAATTTTTGTGTATCTTGCGTTCCCGCCCGCTTCCGTATGTTTGCATATGTCATATGTTTCCGCGCCCCGTCCGCCGCAGGTGCGGCGGACGGGCCACGGCTTCCCTCCGGGGGGAGGGGGGGAAGGGAGGTTATTGGCGTACATATACCCGGCAGGAGACCGCGCCCGCCGTGACGCTGCCCGTCTCGGTGGTAAGCGCCGCCGCGCCCGCCCGCTCTCCGTCGATGAAGAGCTGCCAATCGCCCGCAGGGAGCGCAACGGTCTTTTCCCGCTCCTCTGCGTTGTAGATGATGAACAAATCGCGTTCGCCGTCAAGGTGCATCGTGAGCGCGATCGCCGCGCCGTCTGTCTTTGCATCCGTGACCACGGTTTGGGGGGAGCGCAGGATCTTATGCGCCCTGCGGAATGCGATCAGCCCGCGGTAGTATTCCTTTGCCCGCGTCTGCGGCGAGCTGTCCGTCAGAAGCTCCCATTGGAGGACGTTGACCTCGTCGGAAGCATTGTAGCTGTTGGCGTTATAGCTCCCGTCCGCGTTCTTCTTGGTGCGGAGCATCTCTTCGCCCGCTTGCAGGAAGGGAACGCCGAGCGACGTCTGCACGATCGCGGCGCAGAGCAGATCACGTTTGAGCCGCATATCGAGGGTACTCTCCTCCTCGCCGTACGCCGAGCAGATCTTATCCCAAAGCGTCAGATTGTCGTGTGCGGAGGCGTAATTGATGACGTTCGTGCCGTTGTATGCGCTCCAAACGCCCTTGCTGTTCCTCGCGCCGATTTCCGCGTTCTCCACGCCGCCGTTCACGCCGAACAGGATGCCGCTTGCAAGATCGGCGATCGCGCCCGTCGCAAAGCCCGTATCCCTGCCGTCTGCGGAGCCTTTGAGCGCGTCCCGCAGCGCGTCGTTGAACATGGCGATGCCGTTCGTCTGCGCCTCTTCGTTGACCGCGCGGATGTTGCCAAGCACGGCCTGTTTTTCCGCGGGGAGCGTCGTACTTCCGCCCGTCCAACCCTCGCCGTACAAAATGGCGTTGGGGTTTACCTCGTGGACGGCCCTTTCGATCTCTTGCATGGTTTCCGCGTCGTGAAGCCCCATGAGGTCGAAGCGGAACCCGTCGAGGTGGTATTCTTTGAGCCAATAGAGGACGGAATCGCGCATGAACCGGCGGAACATCGCCCTCTCGCTCGCCGTCTCGTTGCCGCACCCCGAACCCTCCGAGGGCTTGCCGTTGGAGAGGTAGCGGTAGTAATAATGCGGCACGATCTTGTTGAAGTTGGAATTCAGGTCAAACGTGTGGTTATACACCACGTCCATGATGACGCCGATGCCGCTACTATGCAGCGACTGTACCATGCGTTTGAACTCGTTCACCCGCACTTCGCCGCGGGCGGCGTCGGTGGAATAACTGCCTTCGGGGACGTTGTAGTTCTGCGGGTCGTATCCCCAATTCCTTTGGCCGCCGTCCCCTTCGTCTACGCTCGCAAAGTCGTACGCGGGCAGAAGGTGGACGTGCGTGATGCCGAGGTCTTTGAGATAGTCTACGCCGACGGGCATCCCCGCACTGTTTTTGAGTCCCGTCTCGGTGAAAGCAAGATACTTTCCCTTGTATTTCGATTGCGGAAGTTCCTTTGAAAAATCCCTTACGTGGATCTCCCAGATCTCCGCGTCCGTGTAGTTGAAGTCATCTCTTTCCGCGAAGGGGGACACATCTTCCGCCCACCCCTGCGGGTCGGTCGAACCCAAATCGAGGATCATGCCGCGCGCGCCGTTGAGGCCCGCGGATACGGCATAGGGGTCGACCGCTTCCTCCTTCCCAAGAGCCGTCTCCACCGTGTAGGTATAGTACAGCCCCGAAAGATTTTCGTTTTCTATGTGTTCCCAAACTCCCCGCTCTCCCCTTGTCATGGGGATGCTCTTCAATGGACTTCCACCGCTTCCGCTCTGATAGAGGTTCAATGTCACCGCGGTTGCGGTGGGCGCCCAAAGATGGAGGAATGTTTGTGTATCTGTAAGTTTGACGCCCAAATCGCCGTCATAGGCGTATTCCTGTTCAAATTCTTCGCTCCCGAAATACGTCGTGGGGACGATGGGTACGGCGGGAGACCCCGCCACCGAAAGCCCGTATGTTCCCGTGAGCGAGAGCGGCGAAGGGAAGATGAGCTCGGCTTGCAGATTGGAGATCTTCTCCACCCGCGAAAATGCGACTTCTCTCCCGTTTTCCGTCACCTTGATTGCGGCCCGTTCGAGTCCGGGAAGCGCCTTCGTCAGCCCGAACCGCACGGTTTTGAGATCGCGCAGGTCGGCAAAGGCGACCGTTGGCCCTCGGTATTCTTCCGTCATCTTTTCCTTGCAGGTATCGCACATGCCGTCCCCGTCTTTATCCTCGTGCGTATGCACGGGAGACGAGCAGGCGCAAACCGCAAACAAGGCCAATATCAGCATCGTAAGCGCGGCGGCTCTCTTCATGCCCCTCTTCTATGCTCTCCCATACTTTTTGGCAAGCTCCGAAACCCTTTCCGCCGCTTCCCGCGGAAATTCATCTGCGGTAAAACGAAAACTCCAATTTGCGTCGGAAACGGTGGACGGGGCGTTGATCCGCGCTTCGTTTCCCATGTGGAGAATGTCCTGCATGGGGACGATCACGGCATTTGCCCTGCTTGCGAAGAGCAGTTCTATGATCGTATCGCAAATCGCCCGATTGTTCTCTGTATGACAGGCGATCCCCGCTCTTTTGCACTCCTCTTTCAAGTCGGCTATCCATCGCGTCCGCCACTGTCCATTCAGCTCCGAAACCCGCGCAAACAGCGTTTCATTGTCGTGTGTACTCGTGTATGCTACAACGTTTTCTTTGAAGTTGCTCGGCTTGTGTCCGTTTTCGGGATTGCCGTCGAACGCTTCCTGTAAGATCTTCATTCCCGCGAAACCCGTTTTATCGAGTTCGCGCCGCACTCTCGGCGTTACGATCCCCAAGTCCTCGGCGACGATCGGCGCGCCGTGGAAGTTCCCGAAAAGTTTTGCCCCCGGACCCTTTCTCCATCTCCCCGATTTCGCCGTCGTGGCCGTTTTCGGAATGCTGTAATAGCGCACCGTGCCGATGAAGTGGTCTATCCGCAAAATATCGTAAGTGGAAAGCGCCGTTTCAAGCCGCGCCCGCCACCATGCATATCCCGCTTCGCCCATATCGTTCCAACGATAGACGGGATTGCCCCAAAGCTGCCCTTCCTCCGAGAAAGCGTCCGGGGGGACGCCCGCTTGCGCCGCGGGATTGCCTTTCTTGTCGATCTGAAACAGATCGCGCTTGTATTTCCAAAACTCTACGCTGTCACGGGCGACGTAATAGGGAATGTCCCCCATGATCTTTACGCCATTTTGGTTTGCGTAACGTTTGAGTTCGCGCCACTGCCTGAGAAACAAGAATTGCGTGAATTGCCACAACCCGATCTCTGCATTTTCCCGCGCAAAAGCTCTGCTTTGTTCTTGGTTATATTCGGAGCAGTTTCCCCATGCCCAACAGGGAGCGCCCCCGAACGACGACTTCCGCGCCATAAAGAGCGCAAAGTCCCGATATTTTTCGATTTTCTGAAATTCCCGCCACGCTTTGTCCGTTTTTGGGAAACGGGAATACGCTTCTTTGAGGATCTTCATCCTCTCGCGGTATTGCCTGCCGTAATCTACGCGGCGACCGTCGCCCGCGAGCGGCGCAAGCTCCTCTTTCGTCACAAGCCCCTCTTCTTCAAGCAGTTCGAGGTCGATGAAGTAGGGATTGAACGTTCCGGAACAGCACGAGGAATACGGGCTATTCCCGAAGGAAGTGGGTTCGAGCGGCAACACCTGCCAAATGCGGCAGCCCGCCGCCCGCAGAAAGTCCACGAAGCGATAGGCGGCTTTGCCGAGCGTTCCGATCCCGTATGGGGACGGCAACGAGAAGATCGGCATCAGCATTCCGGCGCTCCGAACCATTTTTGCTCCCTTGCGCAGTCGAAACTGTTGTTTCTTGCAACCTATGCTCCCATTATAGCACATAGTTTTTGAAAATGCAACAGTTTTTACGTAAATAAATCAAAAAATTTTTTGCTAAAATTTATGAAATCGAAATCTATTTACGTTTCTTTTTTTGGGTATGTAAAAACCTTGTTTGGGGGAAAAATTTGTACGGGGCTTTTCCTTGACCGCATATTTTTTTCGTGTTATAATTTTGGCGAGTATATATTATATGGAAAAGAAGAAGAAGATAACTATGGGTGAGATCGCCGAGCATTTCGGCGTGACTGCCACTACCATTTCGCGGGCAATCAACGGCGCACCCGATATTTCTCCCGAAACACAGCGGGAGATTTTAGAGTATTGCGAGCAAGTGGGGTATGTTTCGCGCCGCTCCAAAGCGTTCAAGAAGCAGTATGCCGTTTTTTGGTGCGGGAACAGCCGTGAAAATGACTTTCTGAATGCGCTTGCGGCCTCATTCCGCAAAGCCGCATCGGAAGCCAGATGTTCCGTCGTCGATATTCCCGTAGACAATGACTTCGATCTCGGCAAAGTATTTTCTGAGAAGGGGCTTGACGGAGGCCTCGTTCTCGGTTTGGCATTCAATTCTTCCGCCTATCTTCAAATCAAGCAATCAACGCATCCGCTCGTCTTATTCAACAGTCAGGTTGAGAACAACGACCTTGTTGCCTGCGTCAAGAGCCAGGATTTTCTTGCCGCGATCAGCGCAATCGATTATCTTGTTTCTCTCGGCCACACGCAGATCGGCTTCATCGGCGACGATAAAGACCCGATCGCCAATTCCGAGCGTCTTATCGGCTATGCCACGGGATTGCAGAACAACGCGATCCCCTATCGCTATGATTTGACGTTTATCGGCAGCGGCACGGAAACATCGGGCGCGGAAGCCGCAGACTATTTCTTGATGCGGAATAAAGCCGTCACCGCCGTTCTCTCGACCACGGCGGAGGCCGCGGCGGGCTTTATCGGCACGATGAACAGGGCGGGATACGCCGTGCCGCGCGATTGCTCCGTGGTGGCTTTCTATGATAAAGTTGCGCAGGAGTATGAGATCAGCGCTCTCGTCTGCGACCATGAGCTTGCGGGCAAAAAAGCGTTTGCGGCGTTGAAAATTTTCATGGAAAATCTCTGCTCCGTCGAATCGGGCGTGGGCTGCAAATTCCTCTCCAAGGAGAAAACCTGCGCACCGAAGCGAATTCCTTTCCGGACCGACGTTTAACGCTTGGGTCTCTCATTCAAAAAATGCAAAGTAAAGGGCGGGAGTGTAGGATCCCGCCCTCGTTTTTTGCATCAAAGACCCCCTTGCCGCTATTCGCGGCAAGGGAGCGCGATTGATTTAGCCTTCGGCGGGAGTATGCAGCTCAACTTTTACTTCCTGAGAACCTTCCACCCAAGAAATATCATAGACGCCCTCTTCCGTCACAACAAGGTTGTTATCGAAGCCGCCGGGATAGTAGGTACCGGTAACGGTGTTGTACAGCTTGAACTGATCTTCAAGCCCAAGCGTCACGGTTGCCGACCAAGTCGTCACTTTGTCTACCGTAGCGCTGGTCATCGGGATGCAGTACAATGCAACGCCATCGGGTCCCGCAGGATCGAGGTTATCGGGCCAGCCGCAGGTGGGTACGCTCGCAATCGAGCCGACAATGTACATTGTGTAGAGATCGAGCGAAGGTACTTCTTTATCGGAGCGGACAAACGAAATGGAAAGGATCGGATCCTCTTCCTGCACGGTCAGCGTAAAGGTATAATAACCGCTCTCCGCGACATAAATGTTGCCGAGGCCGCCGTCCGAGAAATACCCCTCGGTATCACCGACGATATTCGCAAACTGTGCGCACACTTCTTCGGTCCATCCCGAATCATCGGGCGTCGCGTAACTTCCGTCGTTGTAGAGAAGTTTGAACTGATCGCCTTGATACAGAAGAAGCTCCGGGGTTTTCCAAACGCCGAAATAGTTCGCCTCATCCTCGGTGGTTCCCGTCAGACGCCAATCGGCAAGGTATTCCTGCCAGCTGCAATCCGCCAGATCGCCCGCGCCGTTGCCCACGAGATACCAACCGCTTGCGGGCAAATCTTCCTGAAGCTCTGCGGCATTCGCCGTAAGCCCCACGCCTGCGCCTGCCGCAATGCCGAGCGAAAGCACGAGCGCTGCAACGGGTGCGATGATCTTAGAGAACAAACTCTTTGATCTTGCCATAATAAATTCCTCCTTACAAAAAGTATTTTTGATTTCGCCCTTACGGGCGTTGAATCCTTGTAAAACACCGTTCATCACTCAGAAGTCTTTTCTCACGGGGAGGCAATATTCCTTCTGAACCATAGCCACCGCAGGCGTCTCCGCTTGCTTCGTCATCTCCACAAACTCGTAATGGCCACTCACGCTCGAAGTCCAATTCGCTTCCTCTGCACCGTACCAAATGCCGAGCGTCACAAAGAGCGAGTTTCCGTCTCCCAAATTCTGCAAATCTGCTTCCGTCACGGTAATCGAGAATGTAAAGGTATCTTGCCCCAATTTATCATATCCGCTACCGCCGACATCGCTCCCGAATTTGATCTTCGAATACCAATCTTGTTTTGCAGTCTGCCATTCACCCTGATAATAAACAGCATCTGCCTTATTCTTGCTACCCTTCGTTCCGGCATTGATAAATACGCCATTGAAGAAATAGTGATATGTCTTTGCCGCTTCCACAGTATCCGTTTCGGGATCGTCTACAACATTTCTGAGACTATATACAGCAGTTCTCGTCAATGTGTATGTTCCCGCCTCCTTAATCTCAAACGCCATATAACCGGAGGCTTTCAGCATATATTTCGTCCCAATGTCATAAGCATTTACGCTTACTGTTCCGGGAGCTTTGCTCGGCATCGTGAACGGAACCGTCACCGTCGCTTCGCAGTCATCACAGGTCGCCGTAATACTACCCTGTTCACCTTTGGCCGTGGCATTGTAAGCCGCTTCCGCTTTGCTCTTGGCGCTCAAAGGATCATTGCTCTCGGTTGTGCCGTCTTTATAGTCGGTTGCGGGTTTCCCGAATGTAAGATGCTCATGATCACAGGAAACGGTCTGAACCTCTCCTTTCGTAAATTCCGCAATCCAACCGCCGAAGATATCGGTGTTGGACACCGCTTGTTCTTTCAGCGCCGCCGCAAAGAAAGCAAAGCGGAACCACTTCGTTTCAGGCTCCGGTTCATCTCCCTCCTTTGCCGGCTTTTTATACGTTTGCTCAACGGAATCAATATCTTCCTGTGTAACGGTAACGGAAATCGATTTGAAGGGCTCCCATCTGTTATTCCATTCGCTCGCGGGTTTTCCGTTGATCTTGACTTTGCTCATCCACCCGCTCGCGCCATCCGTAAAGCCGTTGTTCTCTGTTTGCGCATAGTCATAGATACAACCGACCATTTTTGATCCTGAATAATTATTTGTGTTCACCCCCATGCCCTTGTCCTTGTTTGTGAGATTCACACAGAGGCCTGTGAGCGTGAGCGTTGCGCCATCATCCCAAACCGGCTCAACCATCTCTACCGTATAGACGCCCGGCTCTTTTATCAGAAACTTGCCTGCAAAGAAACTCCCTACAAAATAAGTTCCCTCGCGCACGAATAGTGACAGATTTGTAGGTCCGTTCGAAATCGAGTAGTCCACCGACACAGTCTCTTCTTTTCCGCAATCAGGGCAAGTTTTCTTCAACTCGGTTGCATGTGTGGGCAAGGTTGTCTTCGTGTAGTTGTATTGGAAGCCTTTCTCGTGTTTGCACTTCTCCTGCGAAATCGCCTCACACCCCTCCTGCGTGCAGTGTCCGTCATCGCCGAAAGTGTGCGGAGCAACCGTCGCGGGGTCCTTTTCGCCGTCTTTGTCGCATTGTCTCCAATGGTTTTCCGCATCAAAGCCCCATTTGTTGTCATTATAAGTGTGCGTATGGTCGCCATAGTCGCGGGTAAGAATAATGTCAAATTCGCCCAATTTTATAGAAACAAAATATTTTCCTGCCTCATCTACTCGTACGCCATAAGTCGTACCTTGTCCAGACACGCCGTATTGTTTATGGCTGACTACGTTGATAACAACAACCTGGTCGGCGGTTCCAATCTCAATCGAACTCTCGGATTTCCATGTCTGCGTCTCTTCATCATAGTCGAGCTTATAGCCCTTCTCGGCATACTCGCTCCAATTTTTTATGTTACTTGCTTGTTGGCAACGATATTGCCCCTCAAAGGATTTGATTTTCCCGCCGAGATACATCTGATAAATCTCGTCGAAGCTGCGTTCATAGTCGCAAACGGTGCATTTCGGCTCGTCGCCGTTAAAGGAGTGACGCTCCTTGTCTTTCAGAACATCATGCCCGCAGTTGCCCGCATGATAGTGGTAGGTGCTGTCACACGCCCACTTGGTGGTGTCATAGGTGTGTTCGTGAAGCGCGGGATCTTCGCCTTCGCCGATCCACGTTCCGTCTGCATCGCAGTAGCCGTCGCCGTCTGTGTCGGCGTGTTGATGCTCTTTTTCGCCGTTGGTGCATGCCGCAAACCCGAACGCCATCATCGCGCTCATCGTCAGTGCGGCAATTTGCAGGAATGCCTTTTTCCCTCTTGCCATGATAAATAAACCTTCCTTTTATAAGATTTTGATTGCGGTGTTCCGTAATCATTCTTATTTTATCACGGTCAACTTCGCGTGTCAATAGGAATAACGTAAATAATTTTATTTTTTGTGAAGAAAGTCCGTTTCTGAGCCGTTCTATTTACGTTAAATATACGTTTGTTGCTTCGTAGCTTGTCCCCTCGGCCGTCTCTCCGTCCTCGGAAACCTTTCATTTATTTAACTGTTGGAAGTCTTAAAATGTTACAAAAAACTTCCGAAAAAAACAAAAATTTCCTGTCTTTTTCCCCTCGCGCGCGACAAATTTTTATTATGGATTTGCCGACCGCTAATATGGGATTTGCCGACCGCCGCCCTTATTTCAAAAACTTTTTAGTAAATCATAACTTCAATTTTTGTAAGTAGCTACTTCTTATATTTTCTGTGGTTATACTTTATAATATTGGTTGTGGACAGAGACGAAATGAACGATAAAGAAACTCCTTTGACGAGTCTGGTGAAATCCCGCGTGACGGAATTTATGTTCAAACGGGATCTTTCCATCTATGATTTAGCAGAAAAGTCGGGCGTTACCGCGGTCGCGATCCGCGATTGGGATAAGAAACATCATGTGCCGAATATAATTTCGCTCGAAAAAATTGCCGCGGTTCTGGACGTCGAGCCATTTGAGTTCTTTTGCCGCGACGAGGACATAATGCCGCTTTCCCCGGAAAACAGGGAAATCCTCGAACTTCTCGAAAATTTGACCAAAAAACAAAAAGAGGCGGTACTGCAACACATAAAAAGCTACTTTGAGTGAACATGGATATACGAAAGTTTAACCGCTTACTGAGCAGAGCGAAGCGCGATAAGCAAGCGATCGAACAAATCTATACGGAATTTTACCCGAAAATCGTTTTACACCTCAAAAGACGTTTCGGGGATTTGGCGTATATCGAAGATGCCGCGGAGAACGTATTTGTTTATTTGCTCTCCGTTGAACCGTGGTATATCGACTACCCCACTTCATGGCTGTTTACGATCGCGGAAAACGACGTAATCGACTATCTGAAAGCGCAGAACCGTGAACTGCCGCTGTTGGAATCCACCGCCGTCCCGTTTGACTTCGATCACGAAATCCTGTCCTCCGATATGCAAGCCGCTTTTACGCATCTCGATAAGGAAATTCAAATGATCCTCTACCTGCACCATTGGGAGGGTTACTCCCACGAGGAAATCGCAAAGGAATTACATATCAGCCCGAACAATGTCAGAGTAAAAGTCAGCCGCGCATATAAAATTCTTAAAAAATATCTGTAACATTTTCCCGCTCTAAACAGTTATATTTATATAGTAACTACAAAGGAGAAATTTAGAAATGTTACACTTGGGAACCATTGCGCTCTCCGCGCTATTTGTCCTCTGCTCCGCCGCGGCGCCGGCATCGTTCTTTGAAAAGCAAACCGACCTCGCCGACCCCGTTGCGTATGAACAAACAGAAGCCCTGGACGCCGTTTGGGAAACGGAAAGAATTACTTACACCACAAGAACGGTCACGCGGTCTCACTTATTGGCGATCATGTATCCGTCTTTTAATTATTCGCCCGCTGTTGGTTCATGCGGATGCATTGCAGGTGCAAATGTATTGGGATTTTACGATCGTTACTATGAAAACCTTATTCCAAACCACGATGCAGGTACCATGTATAGCGATATGTTTCTTTACAACACCGAAGATAGCGCGGTGGTTCAAGTTATTGAAACCCTGTATGAATACATGGGTACGGAACACGTCGGAACAACCGAAGATGAATTTCTCGACGGTATGAGGCGGTATTGCAACGAAAAAGGAAGAACGATCAGTTTCAGTTCCTGTATGTCGTCAAATTCATTCGATTTCTCCTCCGCCCAGCGTAAAATGGAAGCCAACCAGCCTATCATTTTGTTTTTGAGCGGATATAACACTGTTGCGTTGACCACCGAGGGCAATACTGATATCGTGTCCTACCGGGTGTCCGATGTAAATCACATTATGATCGCCTTTGGATACTCTGTTGTTGACTATGTCACATCTTCCGGCGTTATTACCTATAATTTTTTTGATGTGGCTACCGGGCTTTCCGGAATGAATATCGGGTTGTACGATATCAATTACAAGACAAAAATAAACGATGCGCTCGCCGTCAATATCTATTAAATCATGAATATCAAGAAAATACTTGAACAAGAAGCAAAGTCTACCCATCAGCAAATTTTAGAGGAGGGCAATAAAAACTTTCTCCCCTCTTTGCAAGAGCGCGTATCGGAGCCCGAACGCAAACCTTTGTTTCGCCATTGGAAGGCGTGGACCGCGGGAACGGCTTGTACCGTGGCCGCTGCTCTCATAGTCGTTTGCTCTGTTATGTTCATTCCGAACAACAAGCACGTTGTCTACTATGAAGAAAACTTCCAAACATCTGAATCTGATGTAGCCACGTTGAATGCCGATTTGAAAGAGTTTCAAATCGACCTCGGCGATAACTTCGTTTTTTCAAACCTGAAACGTACGATAGATGGTTTAAGCGGCGACCTTCTCTTTTATGAAGGATCACTTTATGCAGTAGATAATTCCATACAAACATATTTAACACTCGTCTGCAATCAAAATTATGAATGCGATCTTTTTTCTGATGAAGCATCCTCCAAACAAGTAACCTTGCCCCATTATTCAGTCTCCTATTATATCCAACCTCCGCTCAATGCATTTCCTCAACAGCATATCATCCAAGCCTCCGCAAAGGTTCAGGGGACGACGGAGATCATCTACATCACAAACTACCGTGAAATTGCGCTTGACGAAAACGGAACGCTTCTGGAATTTATCCAAGATCTGATTCAAGTGAAAGAATAAGAAAAGCTCCCCTCTCAACCGAGAGGGGAGTAGCTTTTATGATACTCTTACGGAATGCGTTCGCGCCGCGCCTTTCCGTATCGCGCAAAACAGTTTATAAATCATACATAATGATTCCAAAAAGCCGTAGATAACAGCTTATCGTTGGTTTGTACTCTCACAACGGACTGCGTAAAATGTTCTTTTAACAAGTAATAGCCCGGCGAATTTTCTTTCTGGACAAGATCGTAACGCATTTTATTTTCCACGATGCGTTTTAAGGTATCCGCCACCTCCTTTTCCGACGTACAAACCACAACGCCCCCTGCGACGCCGGTCTGGAAGTTGACCAATCGGCTGAGCGGATGCACGTTTTTGAAGAATTGTTTTTTATACTCTTCGGGACAATAGAATATCGTAGGCTTTCCGAGGCTCAACGCCATTGCGGCTTCGGCATCCTTTCCGTAGCTGTCTCTATCCCCCGAAGCATAGACCAAAATGCGCGCTGACTTTACCATAAGACATTCTATGAGTCCTTTATCTTCGTGGCTTTCTGCGGCGCTGATTGTAGGATCGAAATACCTGAGGATAATTCCATCCTTTTTCAGTAGCGTGAAAACATTTTCGCAAAAATTCGCCATTTCAATAAAATTTTTCTTGGTGCGCATGCTTGTAGCAACATAGACATCCAAGTCGTTACAGAGAGATAAATACCTGTTCGTATTGGCAAGCGCCTTTTGGTGAGCGGCCAAAAACCGCTTTGCCAGATCGTTCGCCTTTTCTTTTGCCTCTTTTTCGGAACCGACCTCGGATACATCGGAATCATCGTTAAAAATAGACATCTGCGTCGGAATATCGGGAATATATTTCCCGCTTAATATATCCTTAAAAAGCGGATTCTTTATCCCTTGATTGGTTGCCTTTTTATATGAATTGACCACGAAGTCAACAAATTCAGCTTCGGTTTTCGTCGTTGCAAAAGTCTTACAGGCCATTTCCGATATCAAATAGCGATCCTCTTTATCGATTTCCTCAAACTCCAAGGTTCGCCCGCGCGCTTTAATTTGCTTGGTATCAATTCTGAATTTTTCAAATTGCTGAACCAATTGTTCCTTGGTCATACGGGATAAAACATCGTATCCCCTTTGTATGTTGCCAAACATCAATAGGCAATCCGTAAAAATTCTTTTGAACCCCCATTTTAATTGTTCCACAGAAATAATGTATTTATCTTTTGCAAACGCAAAGTTGGGTTCTTCCACTTCACACAGAGGTTCTGCCGGCATATCCAACCAATAATAGTAAAAGAAATCATCGGAAACATTCTTCTGCTGATGCAAAATAAGCAACTGATCCAGCTGTACTTTTGAAAGGGGTCTGCTTTCGATCTGTTCAAGCAGTTCAAAAAGTTCTTGCGGACCAATTTTAGTGATAAAATTGCAGATTGTCTTTTGTTCGTTTGAATTCCCGTCACTGATATACATAATGTCAGCGAATTTTTTGATTACATCGGATTTTATCATATTGTACCTCGCTTTAATTTTTTTAGCTCTGTTGTCATTTTTATGACTGCATACCGCATGCTGTCTGTCATGCGCACTTGGGCGTTTTCGTCCTCAGATTTAACAATGTTCATAATTCCATAATAATTATCCTCCTTCGTTTTCAGAATATTTGGTGTCTAAACAAATCATATATATAACTGTTTAAGAGGAGAAAATGTTACAAAATTTTTTTATCACATTTGATAAAAAATCCTACATTTTGTTGTTTGCGCCAATGCCTCGACTGTCGGCGAGGCATTTTGCATCACTTCCGAGGTAAAAAAAGCCCACGGCGATTGCCGCGGGCCTCCCGTTGTTATTCAGTTTTCGGCAGGACGGGTCGCCCCTACTAACGCCCGGGCGCACCCTGATGATTCGCAAAGTTCGGCCTGTTAATGCATGTTCGATCTATGAAACCTCCGCTTCAAAGCCTGTCTTTTGACATCCAAAGTCCGAGGGCGGGATTGGGAACAAAAAATATCTCCTCTCCGTCGGGCATCAGGTTCCAACCGGGTTGCAGCTTTTCGAGATTGTAACGCTTTACCGCTTCATCATAATCCGCATAGGCGAAATTGACGCCTTCGATCTCCTCTTTCGTGATATTCTTCACGGCATAGGTAATTTTGAATCTTCCATCGGACGAGCCGTGAATGAGATGCGCCGCCGCGCTTAAATTCTCTTTCAGGTCCTGCTCCGTTTGATAGAGTTGCAACACCTTTTCTCTTCCGATATAACCATATTTGCGAATGAGCTTATCCACTCCCTCGTCCTCCCCGAATTTTTCAATTCCGGGAGCAAGCACCAAAAGTTCTCCGCCGTCGGCGATCGCCATACGCGTGCGGTAAACAGACTTGTTGCCCAGCCAAGTGCTTTTGAACTCCTTGGGCGTGAGATAGACGACGCATTTTTGGACGGGTTTTTCGAGAAGATCGAGATTTTTGATTTGTGAGAGCGCAATCGCGTCTTCAAGCGGTTTTCTCCCCTCGCCGATAAACAGGCCGTGCGTTTGGATGACGCCGCCGGGCGCGGTCGTTACGGTCAGTACCCAGAGAATGGGCAGTTCCCGTAAAAAGTGTTCCATGCAGTAATCAAACAGTTTTCGCGCAACAGTGTTGTCCTTCCCCATCATGCGCTCCATGCCGTAAAGCGCACCCACCATATGGGAAGCGTTGATGAACTTGCTCCCGCCGAGTCCCACCAAAATGTTTTTGGAGTGATTGCTCATTCCGATGACTTCGTGCGGGACGACCTGCCCGACTGACAAAATCAAATCGTAGCCCTCAAACAAGATCTTATTGACTTCGCAATCAATGGGTTCCGTCCAAGTTCCCTCGGAGATTTCCGCAAGGTATTCGGCGGGAACAGTCCCGACCTTTACGACGTCCGTGCGCCAATGATGTTCCAAAAACTTCCCGTAAGGAATGTCGCCGTACATTTCGGCGCATTCCTCTTCGGTCATTTTGACGTGCGTGCCGAGCGCGGGCATAATATCCACCTGCGCGATGTCTTTCAGCATGTGATAGTACTCATTTGTAATGTAACCCGCATTGGAATGGAAGCGGGTGAAATCGGGCGGAACGATGAGTACTTTTTTGGGCGTTCTGCCCTGTAAAGAACAAACCAACGCTTTCTTGATTTCTTCCGCAGTAAGCCCTTCCTCCCGCGGAGAGCGCAGCGCGATATTCATATTAAACCTCGTATGCCGTCGATGCAGTATCGCCGCCCTCGCCCGTCCAATTGGTATGGAAGAACTGTCCGCGGGGCGCGTCCGTGCGTTCGTAAGTGTGTGCGCCGAAATAATCACGCTGTGCTTGCAGGAGATTGGCGGGCAAGTTTTCCGTCGTATAACCGTCGAAATATTCGAGGGCGGAACTCATGGCGGGTACGGGAATGCCGTTTAACACCGCCGTCGCAACGACGCCCCGCCAACTTTCAACGCCACGCTCTATCGTCTGCTTGAAATAGGGGTCGAGCAAGAGATTTTCAAGTCCGGGGTTGCTTTCAAACGCTTCCTTGATTTTTCCGAGGAAGCGGGAGCGGATGATACAGCCGCCCCGCCACATGAGCGCGATTCCGCCATAGTTGAGGTTCCATCCGTATGTCTTTGCCGCCGCGCGCATGAGCGTGTATCCCTGCGCGTAAGAGACGATTTTCGCGCAGTAGAGCGCCTTCCTTATGTCCTCGATAAATGCCTTTTTATCGCCTTTGAAACTTGGCTTCTTATGCGGATAGACGGATGCCGCCCGAACGCGTTCCGCCTTCATGGAAGAAAGACACCTCGCATGTACCGCCTCACAGATGAGCGTGAGCGGAACGCCTTCCTCCATGGATGCAATGCCCGTCCATTTGCCCGTACCCTTTTGCCCTGCCGTATCGAGGATCTTTTCCACGAGCGGTTTCCCGTCCGCGTCCTTGGCGCCGAGGATGCGCCCCGTGATTTCAATGAGATAACTGTCGAGTTCCGTCTTGTTCCAAGCCTTAAAAATCTCGCTCATCTCGCCTGCGGAAAGTCCTATGAGATCGCGCATGAGCTGATAGCTCTCGCATATGAGCTGCATATCGCCGTATTCGATGCCGTTATGCACCATTTTTACGAAGTGTCCCGCGCCGTTTTCACCCACCCATTCACAGCACGGATTGCCGTCTACATGGGCGCAGATGGATTGCAAAATGGGTTTCACCTCTTCCCACGCGGAGGGCGAGCCGCCCGGCATCATCGAAGGGCCTTTCAGCGCACCCTCTTCTCCGCCCGAAACGCCCGTCCCGATATAGCGAAAACCCTTGCTCTCCAAAAGGGCAGTGCGGCGCATGGTATCGGGAAAATGCGAGTTGCCGCCGTCGATGAGGATATCCCCCTCGTCAAGGAGGGGAATGAGCGCGCCGATGACCTCGTCGACCGGCTTCCCCGCGCGGATCATCATCATGATTTTACGGGGGCGGGCAACGTTCTTTACAAGCTCTGCATAGGAATACGCCGCGACGACTTTTTCCCCTCTGTTTTGCTCCATAAAGTGCTCCGTCATCTCCCTTTCACGGTTATACACGGCGACGGAATACCCCTTTCCGAGCATATTTTTTACCAGATTGCTCCCCATGACGGCGAGTCCGATCATTCCGATGTCTGCAAGCATATTCTTCTCCTATCTCTGTACGCGGGCGTTGCCCTTCCATACATCCCAGATCTGTTTTTCATCGAAGGGGAGCCCGAAGTCGTCTGCAAGCGTCGCGACGTACGCGCCGCACGCCCACCCGAATTCCGCGCATTTTTCCGCCTCCCATCCCTTCACTGCACCGTACAACAGCCCGCCGACGAAGGCATCGCCCCCGCCGATACGGTCGAATACGGGAATGGGGCGCGACTCGATGACCGTCCACTTTCCGCACGAGAGCATGACGGCGCCCCACAGATGCTCGTTCGCGGAGACGACCTGGCGGAGCGTCGTCGCGAAAACTGAGACGTTCGGGTAACGTCTTTTTACCCCCTCCGCCATCTCCTTGAAACTGCCGATCTTTCCGCCGAGGTCCTCGCCGCCCGCCGCAGGGCCCTTGGCTCCGAGGCAGAGCTGGAAATCCTCCTCGTTGCCCACGAGGACGTCCGCAAGGGACGCGATCTCCCCGAACAGCGCGGAGAGTTCTTTCTCTCTCCCCTTCCAGAAGGAGGCGCGGTAATTGAGATCGAAAGAGACCTTGGCGCCGTACTTCTTCGCCGCCCGCGCGAGCGCAAGACAGAACTCTCCCGTTTGGGCCGAGAGCGCACACACAAGCCCGGAGAGATGCAGATATTCCGTCCCCTCCTCCCCGAAGATGCGTTCCAAATCAAAATCGGAAACGCTGAGCGTTCTTCCGACTTCGCCCGCACGGTCATTGGCGACGCGGGGCGCGCGCAGGCCGTAGCCGCTGTCTGCAATGTTGAACTGATGGCGGTATCCCCACGGCCCGCCCTGCGGGACTTCCTTTCCTTCGTATTCTATCCCGCGGCGGCGAAGATCGCCCTTGATGAACTGCGCCACGGGACTGCCCTCCACAAACGCCGTGAGTACCTTCACAGGAAGCCCAAGCCCTGCCGCTATGCTCAATACATTGCTCTCCGCGCTCGTCGCCTGCATACGGAAGAGTTCGGAAGTCTCCACGGGCTGACGCCCGAACGGGGTGATGCGCACGCCCATGCTCGACGGCGCCACGATCGCATATCTCTTCATCTTCTCCTCCTCATACTCCGCTGTATGCGGCAAAGCCGCCGTCCACGGCGATGACCGAACCCGTCACGAACCCGCTCGCTTCATCGCTCGCAAGATAGAGAAGCGTCCCGATGAGATCGGAGACTTCTCCGAACCGTCTCTGCGGCGTCGCGGCAAGGATCTTGCCCGTGCGCGCGGTCGGCTCCCCGTTTTCATCGTACAAAAGCGCCCTGTTCTGCTTCGTCACGAAGAAGCCGGGGGCAATGGCGTTGCATCTGATCCCGCAGGGCGCAAAGTGTACCGCGAGCCACTGCGTGAAGTTGGAGATGCCCGCCTTCGCCGCGCTGTACGCGGGGATCTTGGTGAGCGGACGGAAGGCGTTCATCGAGGAAATGTTGATGATATTCCCGCCCGTTTTCACCATGTCCGCCGCAAATACCTGCGTCACAAGAAAGGCGGAAGTGACGTTGAGATCGAATACGGATTTGAGGCCCTTCTCATCTAAATCGAAGAAGGACTTTACGCCGGAAGGAAGGCCGGGAAGCATGTATTCGTTGTCACAGGTCGCCTTGGGGTTGTTCCCCCCCGCGCCGTTGACGAGAAGGGTCGTGTTTCCGAATGCCTCATGCACGGTCCGCTTTGCCTCTGCGATGCTCTCCTTGTCGAGACAGTCGCACCGCACGGCGATGGCATTTTCTCCGATCTCGTCCGCAAACCTTTTCGCCGACGGGAAGTCGATGTCGAGCAATGCGACCTTTGCGCCGCAGGCGGCAAGCGCCTTCGCAAATTCGCTCATGAGTACCCCGCCCGCGCCCGTGACGACCGCCACGGCGGAATGCAGGTCCAATTCAAAAGGCAGTTTCATATTTCCTCCGAAAGAATGGTTTTTTCGCTCTTTCCGCGCGGCGGAAAGACATATTCCACATCGAGCGTCTCTCCGAGCGCGTCCAAAGCGACCGTTGCACGCCCCTGCTCTGCGCCGTTTACAAAGAACTGTTCGCGCTCTCCCCGACGGCACAGCACATGCACGCGGCAGCCGCGCACACGGAGCGAGATCTCCGCGCTCTTCGACGGGAAGTATGCCGCAGGGCGGACGGTGAGCGTCTTTTGCGTCACTCTTATCCCGAAGATCCCCCGCACGATGAGTTTGACGAGTACCGCCGCGCTCCCCGTGTACCAATCGTTCATGGATTCGCCGTCCATGCCGAATTCCTCATTGCAGACATAGGAGTTCACCATGACGAAGGGAGAAACGGAGATCTTCTCATGCGTGAGCGGCAGCGCTTTCATGAGCTGTTCCCACGCAAGCTCCGGCTCGCCCATTGCAAAGAGCGACCAGATCGCGAACATCGTCGCATGCACATAGGCCGCGCCGTTTTCCGCCGTACCCGCGGGCAAATTCCCGATGCGCCCGACCCCCTTCGTCCCCCGTGCAAACGGGGGGTGGAAGGTCTTGATGCCGTATTTGGAATCCAGCCGTCCGTAACTTGCGAGGATGGCTCTTTTGAATGTTTCGTCCAAGGCGAACGACTCCGAGAGTACCCAAAAGGCATTGGCGGCAAGTCCGTCGCGCGAGACGCCGTCCACATCGCAAAAACTGCCTACATAGTACGACTGTCCGTCTCCCCAGCCGTGGACGATGCGAAGCTCCTCTCCCTTTCTCTGCACGGCGTGTTCGAGCAGGGACGTTTTCAATCGCTCACAGCATTCGATATAGCGCGCCGCGCGGCCTTGATCTTCGGTATAGACCGTGAGGATCTCCGCATATTCGCGCAATGCCTTTGTGAGTTGCAAACTCGCCATGACTGAGACGCCGCTGCCGAACTCGCCCGAACGGGAGTAGCCGAGTCCGTCGAGGGCGTCGTTCCAATCGCCGTACAGGATGCGCAGACATCCCGTCTTTTCGTCTATCTTCGAAAGCAATTCCTCCATGATGCGGGAGAGGTGGCAAAGCACGCTGTCGCGCTCATCCGAAAGAAAAACTTTGTCGTTTTCATAGCGGTAATAGCCGCACGTTTCGCCGAGAAAAGCAGCATCTCCCGTATGGGCGAGGTAGGTATAGACGGCATCGATGATCCACGGCCCCTGATCGATAAACCGCCTTAGATCTACCTGCGGAATTGCATCCGCGGAGGGCGGCATGGCATATTGGCGCGGGACTCTGCCGTCTGTTCCGATGAAATTCAGCGCTTCGAGCATCTTGGCGCGGCATCTTTCCCCGTCCCACATGAGCGCCGCCTCGATCTGCTGAAAGACGTCCCTTACGCCGAGCATGGAGATGCTCGAAGTCTTTGCGAGCGCACACCACTCCACCTGCCGCATGACGCCCTTTATAAAGCGGTCCAAAAGGCCGCCGTCCAGCCGCACAAGGGGGCGTTCCTTCGCCCGTTCGCGGGCGCGCATGTTTGCGATGTGTTCATCGAACTCCCCCGCCGCGGGAGGCAGGACCGCCGAGAGATCGGGGCGGGCCGCACAGAGGGAAAATTCGATATCCTCCTCATAGCTCTCTCCCGCGGGAAGCTCACGGTGCGCGATCTCCCCCGCGATTGCCGTGTCCGTGAAACGGCAGACGGGCTTCCCTTCCTTGAACTTCCCCGCAAAGAGCGGCTCCGCACAATTGAGCGTCGCGCTCTTTGCGCCCGTAAAATCGGCGCGGGAGGTCGTTGTAAATACTTCCGCGCCCTCCGCGCGGCGGCGGATCAGCGCATAGTAATCTCCGCTCCTTCCCCGCGAAAAGTCCACAGTGCTGTGAAAAAGAAAGCCGTTTCCATATGTTTCGCAGCTCTTGAACCACGGCGTTTCCGCATCCTCAGCGGGGGCAAAGCGGAGCAGGCAATTCCAATAGGATGCAAAATAGATGTCGCGGCGTTTTTTCCCCGCATTTTCGGCATAGAGCGTCGCACGGATGCTCTTGTTTTCGCCGAGCGAGATGCGCAGAGCAAACCGCATCCCCTCCGCGCGCGTGAGATAGTACGCCGCCCAAGGCGTGAAAACGGTATAGCGCTCTGCCCTTTCGCGGGGCTGCGGCGCGACGCCGGAGAGCGAGACGGGCGTATACAGTCCGTCCTCTCCCTTCACGCCCGCAAAGAACGCAAGATAGGGCTGTTTCCCTTCTCCCGAAACAGGAAAGACGGTAAACGTACTCTCGTTGGCGCAAAAATAGCCCGATTGATACGCCCACAGGCAAAATCCGTCGAAGGAATAGGGATAGCGGCTATCCCCGTCAGGGCGGGGAAGGCACAAGATCGCATCTTCGTCCAAATAGAATGTATCGGACGGCAGGGTGTTTTCCGCGCGCTTTCCGCCGCAAAGGAGCGCATCGATGCGCTCAAACAGCTCTGTGATCTCCCCTTTCATCCTCTTCTCCGTCGATAAAGGCGGCAAGCTCCTTTGCCAACGCTTGGGCGGCCCCGTCCGTCTCTGCTTCGGCAAAGATGCGGATCATCGGCTCGGTGCCGGAAAAACGGAGGAGCGCCCAGCAGCCGCCATCGAAGTAATATTTGACATTGCCGCCGAAACGGCTTCTTTTGAGAATGGGCTTGCAAAGAGCAGGCATTGCGGTGAATGCCTTGGTACGCACGGCGGCATCCTTCAACGGAATGGCGCGCTCGCAGACGCACAGCCGATAATCCGCGAACTCCCGCGCCTCCTTCACGATCTCGGAGACAGGTTTTTTCATGGCGATGCGCATCTCCAAAAAGAGCGCGGCGCCGAACGTGCTGTCCTTCCCCTGCAAGTAGCCGCGGCAGGTGAACCCGCCGCTCGATTCCCCGCCCATGAGCGCGTCTGTCTCACGCATGGCGGCGGAGATATTCTTGAAGCCCACGTCGACCTCGTGGCAGGCAAAGCCGAGCTTTTCCGCCATTTTGTCGATGAGGACGGATGTTGCGCAGTTTTTGACGATATCGCCGCGGAATCCTCTGTAACGGACGAGATAATAGTAGAGCGCAGCGAGGATCTCGTTGTTATCCACGAGTTCGCCTCGCTCGTCGAGGATGCCGAGGCGGTCACCGTCACTGTCCGTCGCCATGGCGTAGTCATATCCGCCCGCGAGTACCTGTTCTTTGAGCGAGAGCATCATTTCCCGCGTGGGATTGGGGAGTTTGCCCGCAAACAGCGCATCCCTCTCGCGGTGAAGCACATCCAACCGTTTGAGATGAAATCTTGCCGCGAGCGGGACGAATGTCTCCGCCGTTACCCCGCAGAGATTGTCGTACAGGACGGAGATCTCCCTGCCGTCCGGACGGGGACGCAGATATTCCCCGATATGGGCAAGGTAGGCTTCCTTGTTGCAATAATCCTTCACGAGTCCGCGCGCCTTGGCATGTGCGAGCGGAAGTTTTGAAATACTTTCCACGGCGGCGATCTCCTTTTCGAGTTTCGCCGTAAACATTGCATCGGCATCGCACCCGCCGCGCAGAAACAATTTGATTCCGTTGAAGATCGCAGGGTTGTGGCTCGCCGTGAGCATGACGCCGTAATCCAGCCCCTCGTCGCGCACGGCGCACATGACGGCGGGAGAGGACATCGCATCCGTGTAGAGAAGCACGCTCACGCCGTTCCCCGCGAGTACTTCCGCGATCCACGCCGCAAACTGCTCGGACATGAACCGCCTGTCATAGCCGACCGCGACGGGCTTTTGGGAACCCTCCGCGCGGATGCGGGAGGCAAGCGCCTGTGCGATGCGCTCAGCATTCTCCCGCGTGAAATCGTCGCCGATGACGCCGCGGAAGCCGCCCGTTCCGAATTCTATCATCTGTTTTCCTCCTCTTTGCCGCCGATAAATACCTTTTTGATGCAGACGTTTTCATCGAAGATTATGAGATCCGCATCGTATCCGGCCTCGATTTTCCCCTTTTTTAAGCCGAGCGTGCGCGCGGGCGTCTCGGAGGCGGCACGGACCGCATCGGGAAGCGGAATGCCCGCATGCACGCATTCGCGCACCAAGAAATCCATCGTCGCAACGCTCCCCGCAAATGCGGAGCGGTCCGCAAGTTTCGCGACCCCGTCCTCCACGATATAGGGAACGCCGTTGAGTACGCCCGCCGTTTCCCCGCTCCCCGCCGCGGAGATCGCATCCGTCACGAGCGCGATATGCTCCGCGCCTTTGAGCTTGAACGCCAAGCGGATGAGTTCGGGCGGAACGTGCCTGCCGTCTGCGATGAGTTCGGCGGTGAGATCGTCGAAGAGATATGCGCATTCGATCGCGCCGAGGCGGCGGTATCCGCCCTCGCGCGTGATGGTTGAAGTACAGGAGTACAAATGGGTAATACTGCGCATTCCCGCAGAAAATGCCCGTACCATGTCCGCATATGTCGCCGCAGTATGTCCTGCGGACGGCAGAACGCCATACCGTTTCAGGGCGCGGCAAAAGCGCGCGCCGCCGTCCCGTTCGGGGGCATAGGTCCACTTTTTGATGAACCCGCCGAACCGCTCCAAAAGGGCGAGATAGTCCTCCTCCACGGGATCGGTGAGATAGGCGGCATTCTGTGCGCCCGCCATGGAGGGCGCGAGGTAGGGTCCCTCGATGTGTACCCCCGCGATCTCCCGCGCGCCCCTATTTCTCGCGCTTTGCAGGATGTTGAGGGCGCGTTCGGTGCGTTCGCGGCCGGAGGCCAGCGTTGTAGGCAGCATCGCCGTCGTGCCGTGGGCGCGGTGGAATGCGACGGCGCGCATCGCTTCCTCCTCCGTGCAGGTAGTGAAGTCGGCGCCCGCGCCGCCGTGGACGTGCGTATCAACAAACCCCGCCGCCAAATAGCCGTCCGCGGCGTCGTATTCGAGATCGAAGGGAAGCGCGCGGTCCGTCACTGCGGAGATCTTACCGTCCTCGCAATAGACATAGCCCGAAAGGAGTTTTCCGCCCGCAATGATGCGGCCGCTCCGGATCCGTATCTTCATGGCGTCATCCCTCCGGCCGAAAGCCGCACCCGCACGGTATGCCGCTCCTTGGAGAGCGCGATGTTCTCGAAGTGTTTCAAGCCGTCCTCCTCGCCGAGCTTAGCGGCGCGGGTATCGTCATGGAGCAGGTTTTCCGCCTGTTCTACCTTTCCCGAAATGATCTCCACGCCGCAGGGAAGATATTTCCTGCCCTGCGCGACGCAACGGAAATGGGCCGCATAGTGCGCGCCCTCGCCCGTCACGGTGAATTCGGCATATGCGGGCGGAACGTCCTTCACGGCAAAGCGGTAGGTATAGCATCCGCCCGCATCGAAGAGGGCGAAAGTCGGCTTCAAGGAACCCTTGTAGACGGTCTCCCTCGTGCCGTCCGCATAACCGATCGCGACCTCGCCGCGGACCGTGGGATAGGCGTCGTAAAGCATGAGGTCGGCATAGAGTACGCCCGTTTTTTGGGTTTGGGCGCATGCCGCGCGCGCCGCCCTGATCTCGCGGCGATATCTCTTGAATTTTTCGGAAAACCCGTTGCGGCAGCTCGCGATCCCGCCGCGGTATTTTTTCCAGAGAGCGGTTGCCTGCCGCTTAACGTGCCGTACGAGGGAATCGATCTCATCGAGTTCGGGCAGAAGTCCTTGGGGCGGGATGCCGCGCTCGCGGCAGTCGAAGAGCCGCTCCGAGAGCTTTGCAAGCCGCAAGCCGACCTCGATCTCCGTGACGTAGTTCGCAATGTCCGTCAAGATATCCTTCCCCTCCCCCTTCGCACCGCGCGCGAGCGCGCGCAGTTTTGCGGCGAGCGGAAGGACCGCTTCGCGGTAGACGAGTTTTATCATATTGTCCCCTTCGCACACCTTATCGACGGGGAAGCGGCAGGGGCATTCGACGAGGTTCGCCGCCGAGAGCAGTTCCGCCGCCCTGCGGCTTCCGAGTACCGAAGCATACACCTCTGTGCGGTCCCCATAGGAGGCGCCGCTCCACAGCGCGCCCGCATAGGCGATAACGGGATAGGCGCCCAAATAGAAGGAATCCGAACGCTTCCAAGCCGTCATGATCGCGCCGATGGGGTGATATTTTTCCGCATATGCCGTGAAAGTCTCCACGTTGTAGGCGGAAGATGCGCGGTGTGCATAGGTGCAGAAGAGATAGGAAAATCCGAGTTCGTCATAGAGGCGGAACCAATCGCGCCTGATGCGGTTGGTCCAATGCCCCGCGGGTTCGTCGCCGATAAAGACGTAATTCCAATTGCAGAGGATGATGTCGCGCGGGAGCTCGGAGAGGACGTCCGCATACTCGAAGAAGTCGTCCCACATCATCATAGTCTTTCCGAGCGAACGGCACAGCGCGCGGCTGTGCAGGATCTGCCGCAAGAAAAGCTCCCGCTTGCTCTCCCCCGCTTTCAGACGCGCCTGACACTTCTTGCACACGGCAAAATCGAAGGGTTCGTCCAAGCCCATATGCACGTACTTGCCGCGGAAGAGCGAGATGACCTCGGTGAGGTAGTTATCGAAGAATTTGTTGAATTCCGGCTCGCTCACACAGCCGCACGAACCCAAGGGGAAGGGGTCGAACCCCCTCCCCGCCGCATGGTTGCGATAGAGTTCGGAGAGCGGCGCGAGTTCGGGATAGAGAAAGAACTTTTCGAGGTGTCCCAAATTTTCGAGCGCGGGAATGACCTCGATCCCCTTCTGCCCGCAATAGGAGACGATCTCGGAAATTTCCTCCTCCGAATACGTCTCCTCTTCCGAAAAGAACGGCGTACTCGGCGTACGGACGGCGTTTTCAAGATAGAGCATCAAAGCATTATAGCCGTGCGCCGCCGCGAAATCCGCGTAACTCTTTACATAGGAGACCGTCTCCTTTTGGCGTGCGAGATCGATCTGCAAGATTCTCCATTTCAGTTGCATATGAATACCTTTGAATGCGGCACGGAGACCCGACCCGAAAATCGTGCCGGATCTCCGTAAGGGGGGAGGTAGTTATTTACGGATGCAGCCCCTTGTGAGTGCGGGGAGCGAACCCGCCGTAAACTTCCAGATTGTCGTGTCCCAACCGCTGTAAATGGCGTCTTCGCCGTCTACTTTGAGTTCGTCCTCCGCTTTGAGGGCGACGTTGGTCTCGTTGACGTGCGCCTTGTCGGTGGGGCTTGCGGCGCTTATCTTGCCCGTGATGCCATAGACATCGCTGACGGTCGCGGGCGTATCTGCCGTCGTATTATGAGATTTTCCATAGAGGAACCCGTTGGTGTTGTCCGAAGAGAAGGTCACCGAACCCGTCACGATACAGTGGCGGATCACGCCGTTTGCGCCGATCGCACCCGCGATTGCGCCGTTCGGCTGGGACGGATGGGAACCCGAAACGTTCACGTTGAACAGGCAGTTTTCGACGGTGCCGTTGACATAGCCGAACGTACCCGCGATCGTACCCGTGATGCCGCCAGAAAATTTGAGATTTTTGACGGTGCCGCCCTGTTCGAGCTTTGCGATAAACCCGCTGTTCCAACCGACGGAGAGGCCGCCCGCCCAATACAGCTCATGCCCGTTGCCGTCCCATGTGCCGAAAATACCGTAGCCGTTTTCTTGCGTCACTTCGCTCTTATCGTCGATACCGAGTCCGACCTTTGCCGCGCTGTTCACGGTGATATCGGCCATGAAGATGTAGTTATTGTGCATGTGGACGTGGCTTATGGCGTTGTTTCCCGTCCAGATCGCCTTGAAGTCCTCTTCCGATTTCAGCTCCTTGAACTCCTCGTTCACGACCGAGATCGTGACGGGGGCTGTCGTTACGGATTTTTCGGCAGTATTGTCCTGCACGGTCGCCGTCACGGTGAATTTTGCCGTGTTGTCGCATTCCGCAGAGAGAACGATCTTGGAGCCATCCGCGCTCACGCCTGCCGCGGTATAGCCTTCCGCCTCGCCCACTTCGAGCGTGATGGTGTAGTCCCCGCTCCCGTCCGCGATATCGAGATATTCGGTAAAGTCAAATTCATTGGGGCCGTCCTGCGTATAGGTGAGTGACTTGGGAGTATCGTCTCCGAAGGACGCCGTGACGTCTCCGAGTTCCGTCCCGCTCTCCACACGGCAGGCAAATTCCGCTTTGACGGTCGGGTTGAACTGCGAGTAGACGGTGACCGTGAACTCCGCGCCGTTGAGCGCATTCTCCTTGACGCGGAAGCCGTCGCCGTTGACGAGTTCTGCGCAGTCCTCCCCTCCCGTGAGCTTGACCGACCAACCGCCGGCCGCGCCTTCGGGAAGAATGACGACGTCCGAGATGCTGTACGTATCCGCCGTGAGAACATATTTGCCGTCCGTCTCCGTCACTTCGTCGCCGTTTGCGTGTTTGATCTTCGCCGAAATGCTCGTGGGGGCTTGGAAGCCCTCGTATTTGAGCGTGGGATAGGCGCCGTCGCCGAAATACCAAACTTCCGTATCCCAGCCGTCGAAGGTGGAAGCCAAACGCATCTCTTCCTCGGTGAGCGTCCCGACGTTGGTCTCCGTGATGTGTTCCTTATCGGTGGGAGTATCGTTCTTGACGGTGTCTTTGAGCGCATAGCAATCGGACGCCGTACCCATCGCCGTCGCAGATGTTCCGAACGTCTTGCCATAGACCGCACTTCCGCCCGTCGTCACGCCCGTGACTTCGCCGACGGAAATGAGATTTCTGATGACGCCGTTCGCGCCGACCATGCCGACCGCACTCCCGTACTGTTGGCTGTCCTTTGTCGCGACGACCGTCACATCGAAGAAACAATTTTCAACGGTGCCGAGTACGAGTCCGATGGGACCACAGATGGCGCCCGTAATACTGCCCTTGAATTTCAAATTCTTGATGACGCCGCCCTCTTCCACCTTGTGGATATAGCCGCCGTTCCAGCCGACCGCGACCGTGTTCGTCCACGAGAGCGTGTGGCCCGCGCCGTCGAGCGTGCCGAAGATGCCATAGCCGACTTCGCCGCCGTCCGTGGTGACGCCTATGGGTTTTGCCCCGTCGCCGAGATCGATATCCTGCGTGAGGACGTAATTGTTGTGCAGGTGGACGCGAGAGAGCGCGTTATCTTCTGTCCAAATCGCCTTGAAGGCTTCCGCCGAGGAAATTTCCTTGGGAACGAGGTTCTTGACGGGAAGCTCGCTTACCTCCGAAGTAGCCTCCTGTTCGCCGAGTTCCGCCTTCACGGTGAATTTGACGACCGACGTGTTGTCGCTCTCCGCCGTGAGCGTGAGAACGCCCGCTGCGTTAAGCGAAACGCCTGCGAGTTCTTCCGAGAGCGCAAAGGTAAGCGTTGCGTTCGGACCGTTGAGTACGCTGACGTACTGCCTTAGATCGAGCGTGCCGCCCGAAACCGTATATTCCGCAAATTCGGGCAAGCCGTTTACGACGACCGCGAGCTGCGCGTTGTATTCAAGCGTGAACGTGAGGGTCGCGCTCGGTTGATAGAGCGAAGTGACAGTGACCGTGCAGGTATCGCCGGGCTTTGCATACGTGCCGTCGACGACGACCTCATTCCCAACGAGCGTAAATGCACCTTCTGCGACGCCCTCGACGGGCGCAAGCAGGATCTCGACGGACTGCGGCACATTCGCATCGCTTCCCGCCGCATCCTTTACTGTGGCGGAGACGGTGAATCTGCCGTGTTCGACCGTGACCTTTCCGCTCGCATCCGCTTCATCTTCGCCGAAAGTGACCGCGACCGAGGCGGGTTCGGCGAAGCTGTCGTTTTTGAGGCAGGGAAGCGCGCCTTCGACGATGCGCCAGATATCGCGGTCGAAGCCGATGCCCGTCTCCCCGTCGTATTCGGGATAGGTCGCCGCCGAGCGCAGTTCCGCCATCGTCTTGAAGAAGTTTTCGACCGTCGTACCCGCGCCGTTGTGTCCGAGTACGAACTTGCTCGTGCCTTGGAGCGAGTAGGTCGCCTTCACGCAATTCTCGAACACCGAGCCGCTGAATGAGGCCACGAAGCCCGAATCGCGCGTGGCGTCGGGGTTCGTATCCCCCGTCTTGTCGACGTATGCCTGTCCGAGCGAGAGTGAATTATAGATCTTGCCCGTGGGGGTGAGCGTGCCGAGGAAGGTCCCCATCGGCTGCGTCACGCCCGCAGTATTTTTATCCGACTGCACGCGCACATCGGCGATGCAGTTCTCGATCGTGCCGAGAAGGTATCCCGCGAAGGGGCCTGAGAACATCCCCTTGACGCCATCGCCCTCGTCCTTCCCGCTCGTGAGTGCGAGGTTCTTGACGACGCCGCCCTCGCCGATGCGGTAGAAGAGGCCGCTGTTCCACCCCGCGTTCATGTTGAAGTTGGAGATGGTGTGTCCGTTGCCGTTGAAGGAACCCGTGAAGCCCTCGTAATCCGCATCGCTGGCCTTGAACCCGATGGCGAGCGTCCACGGCGAGGTGAGCGCGATATCAGAGGTGAGCTTGTAAAAGTTTCGCATGTTGCGCACGCTCTGCTCGTTCTCGCCCGTCCAGATGGCGCGGAGCGCCGTCTCGTCCGCGATCTCGCGTTCGATCTCATTCTTGACTTCCATCGTGACGGAATCCGAATATTCCCCGTCTGCCGATTCCGCCTTCACGGTGAAGGTGATGCGGTTATCGACCATACGGTCGAGCGAGATAAGCCCCTCTTCGGAGACCGTCACGCCCGTGCATGCCTCCTCCAAGGAGAAGGTGACCGCCTGTTCGGGCCAAACGGTGTATTGAAGTTGCAGCTTGCCCTCGTTCTGCTGCGCATCCATGGTGCGTTGGAGCGTCGTGATGTGTACGCCTTCTGCGGGGCGGTTGTCCACGGTGAAGGTCTTTTGCGCCTTCACGGCGGGAGCGACGGCAGAAGTCACCTCGACGGTGAACTCATAGCCGTTCTCGGTCTCCTCCGAGATCGCGATCTCGTTATCCGAGAGCGAAACGAACGTATGCTCCCCGATGAGCGCAGAGGTGAACGTGGCGTCCGCCCCCGCAGGTTGGACTTCGACCGTGATCTCGAATGCGCCGGGGCGCGGTTCCGCCGCGTTGGTGATCGAAATGGAGGTCGGAGCGGGTTTCTGTTCACCCGGCTCCCCGCCGGACGGCGTGAGCGCTTCCCCGCCAATGTCGCACAGCCCGTCGTTGTTTGCGTCGGGGTGCGTCGTGTGTTCGGGCGGCGTCCCGCCGCAAGCTACCGCAAGGCCCGCTACGGAGCAGCTCAACGCCGCAGCAAGCAATGCTGCAATCCACCTTGTCTTTTTCATAGTTTCCTCCTTATCTTGATCAGCCTTTGATCCCGCCCGCTACCACGTTGGAGATGATCGCCTTCTGGAAACATGCAAACACGACCAGAATGGGGATGATCGCCACGAGCATACAGGCAAACATCAAAGGATAATCGCTCGTTTTTTGTATTTCTTTGGTCAAAGAGTCCAGCCCGACGGCCACCGTGGGCATGGAGGGCAAATAAATTTTGGGAGTCGCATAGTCGTTCCAATAGCCAATCGCCGTGATGATCGCAAGCGAAAGAAGCTGCGGAACGGACATGGGCAACATGATGCGGAAGAAAATGCCGAAA
Source organism: uncultured Clostridia bacterium (assembly GCA_947626575.1). GTDB lineage: Bacteria > Bacillota > Clostridia > Christensenellales > Borkfalkiaceae > Gallimonas. The sequence continues at coordinate 38,458 of CANQSR010000003.1, forward strand.
TGGCTCGCGCCGTCGATCTGCGCCGCCTCGGCATACGTCCACGGGATGCCCTTGAAGTGTGCGTTCATGAGCAGGAACCCGAAACCGAAGCCGCTCACATAGACGAACCAAACGCCCGGAAGCGTGTTGCGCAGGCCGATCTTCCCCATGAAGCGGTACATGACGGGGAGGGAACCCACGATCGGCACGACCATGGAGATGAGTACCATGGCGAAGATGAAGCGCTTGCCCGGAAAGTCGTACTTGGCCATGACATACGCCGTCGCGGCAGAGAAGAACACTTCGAGGAAGGTCGTCGTCGCCGTGAGCAGAATGCTGTATCCGAACATGCCGAGAAGGTTGACGTCGCTCGCGCTCTCGCCCGACCCGACCCGTACGCGGAAGCCGATGAGCGCCTCATAGTAGTTCGCGATGTCAAATTCCGCCGGGAAGGAGAGTCCCCCGTTTCCGCTCACGACCCCCGCCGAAAATTCGAGGCGGGTCTTGAACGAGTTGAGCAGTAGCCATAGGAAAGGAATGAGCAGGGAGACGGCATAGAGTACGAAGATGCCGAATACCACCCAAAGCACGACCTTTTGCGCCGTCGTCCTCTTTTCCTTCTGTCCGCGGGCGGCCCTCTGCGGGCGGACACAGCGTTCCCTCTTCGATGCCTCCATCAGTAGTCCACCTCCTTGAAGAAATGGTTCATGATCTTTCTGCCGAGGAAGATGAACGGCACAAAGATGAGCGAACACAGGAGTCCGAACGCCGCAAGTTGCGGAACTTGCTGTTGGTTGGAATAATTGCCGAAGAGATACATCGCAATGGTACCCGTGTTAAAGTTCCCCTCCGCCGAACCCATGAGGAAGTACGCCTGCAAGTAGATGGTGAGGACGGTGTTCATGCCCACCGTGAAGAGGGTGACGATCGTCGGCCACACGAGCGGGATGACGACCTTCGTCATCTCCTGCGTGAAGTTGATGCCTTCAAGTCTGCCCACCTCGACGAGTTCCCGGGGAATGCGCGCCATCGCGCCCGAAAGCAAGACGACGTTATACCCGATGCCCGCCCAAACGCAGTAGAAGAAGATCATCGCGGGCGTCAGAATTTTGGTGCCGAACCAGATCGGCGGATTTTCCACGCCTATCGCGCGGAGCAGCGCGTTGACCCAGCCGAAAGTATCGAAACCGAGGCGGAATGCCATCGTGAGAACGACGACGGGCAGGATCGAGGGCAGAAAGTAGATGACCTTGAAGAAGTTCTTGCCGGGTACGTCCTTATAGAGAAAGTAGGAACACACCACCGAGAGCGGCAACGTGATGCCGCAGGTCACGGGGATGTAGAGCGCCGAATTCCACAGAATGGAGGAATATCGTTCGTCGTGCAGAAATCGGTCGATCCACATCTTGTAGTTGTAGAAGATGTCATTCGGGATCTGGTAGTCGTTCACAACGGGATTATACCGCGTGAAGGAGAGCGCGATTGTCTGCGAGTTGATATACACCCACGTGATCAGAAAGTGGATCACGGGATAGGCAAGGAGTACGCAGATAAAGACGATGGCTCCCGCGCTTAAATTGTATTTCCTCTTGCGGATCTTGCGTTCTTTTCCCTTGGCGTTTTCCATGCGGTTTCTCCCCTCTTCCAAATCAGACGATCTGCCAGCTGTCCCAATGTCCGTTGACCTCGTTCCACGCGTCGTCGAAGATCTTATTGACCGTCAGCTCGGAAGGTTTTCCATAGTTGGTGAAGCAGTCGAGATATTTATTGCCGAGCGGATAGTCGGAGACCTTCTTATCGATGAACAGATAGCTCGTCGAATACCCCGTACTGCGGAAGGACGCCTCTCCGAGCAGTTTGAACATATCTCTATCCCATGTAAACTTGCAATAGGGCGAATTTTCGGCGAGCAGCGTCTCGGTCTCGTACTTGAAGCCCATGAGGGTCCCTGAGACGTTCTTGGGGAAGATGAGTGTGTGTTCGGTCTCGCTCATCCATTTGAGGAATTCGATCGCGAGGTCTTTATTGCCCCTTTCGGCGACGACGATGGAATCGCGCCCCGCAACATCGTAACAGACGCGGATAAAGTTGCCGTTTTCATCCTTTTTGGCTTCCTTGACATAGGGCGTGGGGATGAGACCGACGTCGATGCCGACCTCCTCGATCATGTCCTTGCCGAGTTCGTTCACTGCCCATGCCGTCGCGGGCATCATCGCCGCAAGTCCGTTCAGAAAGGCGGAGTTGGCCATGAGATTGTCGAGTCCCTCGAATCCGGGATAGAGATATCTATCCTTGTTCTTCACGAACAGATCGTACCAATACTGATACGCCTGCTTGTGGTAGGGATAGACTGCGGGGTTCCAGCAATCCTTATCCTTGCCCGCATAGAGGCGGCTGAACTCCTCCTCTCCCGCGATCTGGATCCACCAATCGTGGACGAGGCTATCCCAGAGGTACCCCTCCGAACCCGCCACCAGGAAGGGCACTTTGCCCGCCGAGACGATGGTCTCGCACAGCTCTTGCAACTGCTCATAGGTCGCAGGGATCTGCCAGCCGTATTGATCGAACATCGTCTTGTTGTAGATGATGCCGCCCGCGCCTTGGATCTGCGCCACCTTGTAGTACTTTCCCTGATAGGAAGAACACGCCAAGGAAGCGGGTACGAGAAGGTCGCGGAAGCGGATGCCCGTATTGTCGTTCTCTGTGTCCGTATAGATGACGGAATCATACAGCTCCGCCGTGAGGTCGGCGAGCAACCCGCGCGCGCCGAGATACTCCCATGCGATGTCTTGGCTGATGTAGATATCGTAGGGAGACTCTTCAAGCTCCACTTCGAGCGTCGTGTTTACGTCGTTGGTGGGGTTGAGATGCACCTGTACGCCGGGATAGTCCTCTTCGAACGTCGACGCCATCTCTTCGAGCCACGCGCCGCCGTAACCGCCGTTGAAGTAGGTGATGTAGAGGTCCTTGTCCGCAAACGCGTCAGCAGACGGACGCTCGCGGAGTACCCACCCGCTGCGGTTGCTCGTATCGTTCTGGCCGAGATCGACGTCGTTGCCGAGTTCCCCGCCCGTCCATGTCCCCGCGCAGCCTGCGAACAGGGGGAGAAGCATCGCGCCCGCGAGGACGCACGCTCCGAGTTTGGATAATTTCATTCTCCTTTCCTCCTTACTTTTTTGAAACGAGCTTCAAGCCGCACCGCCGCAACACGGCGCCGCCGCCCGAACGCACGATAAATTCCAGATGTTCGGTCTCCCCTTCGGGAATGCGAAAGATAGCGCTTTTCCGTTCTGCGCCGCGGAGCGTGAGTGTTTCTTCGGAATTTCCGAGAAAGACGAGCTGCGGCTCCTCGCAATTCGCCGCGCCCTTGTAGTAGGCGAGAACGATCTCCGCATCCCCGCTCTCGCTCTCCGCCGAGACTTCAAACGCAAAGCCGCCGTACTGCGAAGTCACCCGCTGCCGCGCACTGCCGCCCGCCGAGAGTATGAGCCTTTCCCCGTCGATGTGCGCCCCCTCCGTCCTCCACGAGACGATCTCCCGCCCCTTGAAGTTCTTTCGGCGCGGCGGACGGGAAAAATCCGCATCGGCGAGGTATTCATTTTCGGGGAGCGCCCGCTCTTTCAAGGCAACGCCCGTATAGAGCAGCTTGCTCTCCTTCTCGACGTTCCCCTCCAACACGGGGTCGCAATATTCGGTGATGCGTACCCAATCGAGATAGAGATATGCCGTCTCGAACTGCGGATCTCCGAGCCACGCGATGGCGTCCTGAAAGAGGCTCGCGACCCAAAACGTCGCCGTGTACCCGGGGACCGCCTCTTTGAGAAAGAGTACGGGCTTGCCGTCGAGATACCATACGACGCCCTCGTCCCCGTTCACCCTGTCCGTCCGCCATTCAAAGGCAAAGACGTGCCAAGCCCCGTCGTTGAGCGGAGGGCAGGCCACCGTCTCCGAACGGCTGTTCTTGTGCGCGCCGTCGAGATAATTCTCATAGGTCGTGCCGCTGAACTTGCGCCAATCGCCGCCGTGCGGCATTTCGATGTCGATCTCGCTGTATCTGCGGGCGGCGCATTCCTTCGCCCAATCGTTGAAATACGTCCACGCCGCACTGCACTGTCCCGCCCGCGGGGCGACCTTCATGCGCACCTCATACAGCCCCGCACCGAACAGGCGCTTGGTGACGATGCCGCCGCCCTGCCGCTGTCTCCCGTCGGGGGCGAAGTCGCCGTTCGAACGGATGACGACGATGCCGCCCGTTCCGCCCGCCTTCGCGACTTCTCTTTCGTCCGTCGTGTACAGACAGTTCTCCTCGGCATAGCCGTTGTTGTTCTGGCTTGCCCATCTCTCGTTGAGCGCCCGCCAGACGTCGCCGCGGATGCCCTGCGAGAAGTCGTCGAAGAACACGCCCTTGACGGCGGGGTCTTTGTGCCATGCGGGTCTCATACGAGATACAGCTCCACCGAATAGACGCGCGCGACCGTGTCCGCATCCGTTTCAAACACGACGCGGAGCGTGTTCGTGCGCACATTCGCGATCTCGTATGTGAGTTCCTTCGTGATGACCATATTGTGCTTGAACGAGAGAGCCTCGGACGTTTCCATGCTCACGATGCCGTAAAGTCCTTCGAGGCGGGCGCGCAGTTCTCCCTCGCCCTCTATCCTCTCCGCCCGCACAACAAGGCGCAGCTTGTGTCCGATGTATTTGCTGTCAATGCTCTGGAAAATTCTGTTCCCGCCCTTCACGAGCAGGTAGTTCACATAGTCCTCCGTCGTGCCGCGGATCGCCTCCGAGCCGACCGCAAGCCCGTCCGCCTGCCAGACATAGGGCTTATCCGTGCTGCCGCGCTCCAAGCGGCGGAAATCCCCGTTCGCAACATAGTTTGTTTGGGGAATGGCGCCGTCGCCGAGGTCGCGGAAGCTCCATTTCTCCTTGGCGGGGTCGTATGTCCCCGCCGTATATTCGTCCGTCACGGGGTCGTCGTACTCGGTGATGCGCACCCAATCGAGATACATGTAGGCAGTATCGAAATTCGGAACGCCCAACCACGACGGAATGTCGGGAAAATGTGTGCCGATATTGAAGGGCGCCGTGTACACGGGAACGCTCGTCGTGAGCTTCTGCACGGCGTGACCGTCGATATACCAGATGATGCCCGTATCGTTTTCCGCCGTGCGCCACTCGAACGCGACGGTGTGCCATGCGCCGTCGTTGAGACTCAGGTTGCCGAGTCCAACCTTCTCGTAGTCGATCTTCGAGGAGGTTTGCTCCATCTGCGTCTTGCTGATGTATTTGCTGTATGTCGTCGCCGTGAACTTGCGGAAATCGCCGCCTTCGGGCAACTCGATGTCGATCTCGCTATACTTGCTCTCCGAAAGGTCGTCTGCGGAGGTGAGGTTTGGCGTGCCGTTGAAGTACGTCCAAAGCGCCGTACACTGTCCCTGCCGGGGAAGCACTTTTATCCTCGCCTCGTATTTCCCCGCGCCGAAATCGTTGCGGGTCGTGATGACCGCCCCCTTATAGGGGTCCTCAGAATAGCCGCCGTTTGCCTGAAAGACGATGATCCCGCCCGTGGCGCCCGCCTCTTCCACACGCGCCGCATTCGTCGAATAGGAGATGTTCTTGCTCGTAACGCCGTTGTTATTTGCCTTATCGAGCCCCCAACCGTTGTCGTCCGAAGTCCAATTGTTGAGGTCGATCCCCTCCGAAAAGTCGTCATAAAAGGTCGCTTTTTGCACGGGAGCCGTGTTCCAGCCGTAAGTACGGGGCGTCTCCCCCGTGTTCCCTCCGGGGGTCTCGCCGCCGGACGGCGTGAGCGCTTCTCCGCCGATGTCGCACAGCCCGTCGCTATTCTCGTCGGGATGCGTCGTGTGTTCAGCCGGCATCCCGCTGAATGAACAAGCCGAAAAGCCCATCGCCGCGGCGAGAGCCAACGCGACCAAAGCCCAAAACCTTCTCTTCATATTTTTCCTCCTTCGACCGGGATCTAACCCTTCATGAGCAACTTCGCACTCTCGACGTCCGTAAACATCATCGCGTGCGGGTGGCGGCGCAAAATCGTCGCGGGGACTGCTTGATCGATGGGTCCGCGCATGGTGCGATACACCGCGACCGCCTTCTTGTCCGTCGGAACGACGCAGAACATGTACTTGGCGGAAATGAGCGTGGGGATCGTGAGCGTGACCGCATACCGCGGAACTTCCTGCAAGGTGTCGAAGGTCTTGTCGTTCACCTGTTGGCGGCGGCAGACCTCGTCGAGCCCCACGAGCTTGATGACCTTTTTATCCGCAAAGTCTGCGACTTTGGGGTCGTTGAATGCAATATGCCCGTTTTCCCCTATCCCCAGACATACGATGTCGATGGGGTGCGCTTTGAGGAGTTCCTCATACCGCTTGCAGATCTCCTCCGTGTCCCCCGTTCCGATGTAATAGACCGCTTTCAGGGGAACCCTGTCAAACAGCGCCGAGGCGAGATAGTGGGCAAAACTCTTGGGACTGTGTTCGCCAAGCCCCACGTACTCATCCATATGAAAGGCGGTCACGCGGGACCAATCGAGTCCCTCCTCGCGCGCCAGATATTTCAGAATATCGTTCTGTGAGGGCGCGGCGGCAAAGACCATGTTGATCTCCTCCTGCGCGCGCAAGAGTTCCCGCATCTTCTCTGCGACCGCCTTTGCGGCATACCGCCCCATCTCGTCCCGATCGGGAAATACCTTGCAATTCAGCAAATCCGCATTAAATTCAGCCACAAACATGGATGTGTAGATCCTCCGGTTACCCGATTTTTTCATCATTATAGCATAAAGAGCCGCCGCTGCATTATAAAATATTGCTGAAAAATATAAACATATTGACATCTTCTTGACTTTCCCGATCGTCCCTGATATAATTGCTTTGGTGCAAAGAGGTAACAAATTATGAAAAATATCGCATTCATGCCCACGAAAAATAAGAAAATTGAGGTGCAATACAAGGTCAAAGCCCTTGAAGAAACCTATTCCATGCACATTCATAACGATTACGAAATCTATATGAGCCTGTGCAATAATAATAAATTCTGCGTCGGGCATAAGATCTACGACGTGAACAAGAACGACGTCTTTCTCTTCAACAACACGGACGTGCATAAGATCAACGTATCCGACCCCGCGAATTACAGCCGCTACGTCGTCATGTTCTCCCCCTCTATCTTTTCGGAAGCGGAACCCGAACTTTCCGACCTTTTGCAGTGTTTCGACGGCAAAAACCCCAACTGTTGCCACAAGCTCTCCCTCTCAGACGAACAGGCGGCGGACTTCCTGTTCATTCTGCGGAAGATGACGGATTGCGAGTGCGAGGGCGTCTCCAACTCCTTCTTGAAACTTCGCCTGTATCTTTCGCAACTTCTGCTGCTCGTTCAGGATATCCGCCGCGCCGCGCCCGCCATCGCGTCCGTCTCGGATACCGAAGATCATCGGCTCAACGAGATCATGGGCTTCTTGCGCGAACGCTGCACTGATACGATCACCCTTGAAGAGCTGAGCGGAAAATTTTTCCTGAATAAATACTACCTGTGCCGCATGTTCAAGAACAAACTCGGCTTCGGCATCGGGGAATACATCGAATCCTGCCGCCTCAGCAAGGCGATCCCCATGCTTCGGGAGGGAATGCCCGTTTCGGCGGTCGCCCGCAACACGGGCTTTTGCAGTGACTCCTACTTCATCTCCATCTTCAAAAAATACCTCGGCATGTCGCCGAAAAAATATCTTCGCGGAGGGGCGGAGGCATGACTTTACGGACGCTCTGTACAAAGATCGGACTGCCTTGCGAAGTCACGGACGCCGTGCTGTCCTGCCCTCCCCTTTGGGGGGAAGCCGCCGTCGCCGCAAAGCTCTGCAACCCCGCATATCATTCGGAGGGATGGCAGAGCCTCCGCGAAGCCGCAGAGCCCGACCCGTCCGGGTTTCGCGCGCTCGCCGTGCTTCTGCGCACCGCCCTGCGCTCCCGCGAACGATACAAAGAAGCAGGGATCAGCGAAGAAGTATTTCTCGATACGATGAAGTGCTTTACGCGGTTTGTCAACGAATATCGTGAAAGTTACGGTGAATACGGTTTTGACCGCGGTTTTTGGGTGGGCAGGCAGCTATCCCTTCTTTTGTTCCGCTTGGGAGAACTCGAATATGAACGGACGGAGCGGGACGGAGAACCCGCGCTCGCCATTCATATCCCCTCCGATGCGAACCTCTCGCCCGATGAGACGGAACGTTCGCTCGCCCTTGCAGACGATTTCTTCCGCGCCCGCTTTCCCTTATATACGCATGCGCCGATGTTCTGCAATTCGTGGCTGCTTTCCCCCGTTCTGCATGCGCTCCTGCCCCCTTCTTCCAAAATTCTGCGCTTTCAGACACTGTTCGAGATCGTATCCTTCGACGAAGCCGCACAGGACTACAAGCAGTGGGTATTCAAAAACCGGGACCTACCGCCCGAACGGTTCCCCGAAGATACCTCCCTTCAAAGAGAGATGAAGGCGTTCGTCCTGCACGGCGGGAAAGTCGGATGCGCCCTCGGCGTATTGAAAAAGGACGCCGGATCCCCTCCGCGTCCCAAAACACGTCGGTAAAGCTATTTTGATTGACAGGGTGAAAGCGGATATGGTAAAATAACCTTAAATTAAATCATCCAATGCGAGTCGCAAAATTATTTGCGGAAAGTAGGGGAAGTACGGTGAAAACCCGTCGCAACAGTCATTACGGTGAAAGTCCGATTGCCTACCCGTTGGAAACACGTTACTTTTCTCGGGCAATGGAGGAATAAAAGTAGCGTATTTTTTGTGCGCCCGAAAACGGGCGCACTTTTTTATAGGAGGTAACTTATGAAACACACTGTGAGATTTGTCGCGCTCTTCGTTGCGGCGATCACGGCATTCGCGGGATTGATCCTTTCCGCCTGCGGAGGCAATGACGCAGATGCAACGCTTCTTGAAAGCAGCGAAACGCTCGTTGTGATTCAAGCAAACACAACGAGCGGAAGTATGCAAGACGCTATGGCAAAATTCAAGGAGACGGGCGAAATCACCTACGAGGGTTCGGAGAGCGAATATGGGTTTTATCTTACGTCGGTCAACGGCTACACCCCCGACGCTTCGAAAAACGAATTTTGGGCCGTCTATACCACGCTGGGAGAATATGAGGGCATCCCCTATTCGAGCGCGGAATACGGCATTTACGATTATAAAGGCGCCTCGTGCGCAAGCGCCTCTTACGGGATATCGGGACTGCCGATGGTGGAAGGATATCTCTATATTCTGACGATTTCGACGTATTGATGAACGCAAAGAAAATCGCGGTGTGCGCGGTGATGGTCGCGCTATTGATTGCCGTACAGTTTACATTAAGTTTTGTATCCGGGGTAGAGCTTGTAACCGTGCTCCTGCTCTGCTTTTGCTATACCTTCGGCGTAGCCTGCGGAATGCTTGTCGCCACCGCATTTTCTTTGATCCGCTGTCTTTTGTTTGGCTTCATGCCGAACGTCGTTTTGCTCTATCTCATCTATTACAACTTATTCGCGCTTCTGTTCGGAAGTTTGAGAAAGCATAAACTTCCCGTTTGGGTATGCCCCATCTTGCTTGCTCTGCTCGCGGGGGGAAGCGCCTACTTTGCGATTGCGGGAATCCCAATCAGCATCTTATATCAAAACAAGATCCGCATCATGTTTTGGATCCTGTTCGGGATCGCCGCGGCGCTACTTCTCTCCTATATCGTCCTCATTGTATGCCATAAAAAAAGCAAGGAGCTCGCTTCGGTCACGGCCCTTGCTGCGTTTTGCACGGTATTGTTTACATTGCTCGATGATGTCATCAGCCCGCTCATCCTCGGCTACGGGATGGAAGCAGCACTTGCGTATTTCTACACGAGCTTCCTTGCCATGCTGCCGCAGACGATCTGCGCTTCCGTCAGCGTTTTCCTACTGTTTCATCCGATCAAGCACGTTTTAAGTAAAATAAGATTATAACAGAAAAAATTTCATAAACCATCCCGATTTCAGCTTCTGTTGATGCGGTCCATAGGCGTTGAAAATGAGAAAATCGTGCGAATGTTCGACGAATTTCCTCGCCGAAAAAATTTTTTAAGAAAAACGGTTTTTTCTATTTACAAACGCGGATTTTTGTTATATAATACAGAAAAACCGATTTCATGGAGGAATCCGCGGGATGAAAAAACGCATCGGCAGGTCTCAATTTTACGATCATGACCGCTCCTCCCTCTCGACGGACTGCGTGTAGACGGGGTCGGAATGCAATAGCACGTTGCGCCGCCCGCCGTCGTCCTCGATCTCGTCGATGAGCATACCCGTGGCCGTGCGCCCGATGACGGCGTAATCCTGCTCCGCGTAACTGAGCGCGGGCGTGAAACTGCCGTGCTGCATGGACCTGCCGAGCGAGAATACGCCGACGTCGCACCCGATCCTAAGGCCCGCCTCGGCCGCCGCGCGGTAGACGCCGGCGGCGATGTGTTCGTTCGCCGTGATGAAGAGCGTATCGCGCGCCATGACCTTCTGCGCGATGGCGTACCCCTCCTCTTCCGAACTGTTCTTGCTCTCGAATACGTGGGCGGCAGGGTCGATGCCCGCTTCGGCGCACACCTTGGAAAAGCCGCTCTCGCGGTCGCGGGAGATGGTCAGCCGCCTGTCGCTGTTGATGAGATACACCGTCTTGTAGCGCGGGGCGAGCGTGCGGCCGACTTCCTCCACGAGGGCGACGTTATCGATATCCACCGAGCGGAATTCGAGATTCTCGTCGATGTGACCGATGACGACGCAGGAAATGCTGTCATGTTCGATCTGTTTGAGGCGTTCGTCATCGATACAGGGCGCCATGAGGACGGCGCCGTCGATGGGCGCCCTGCCGTGGCGGAGCTTCTCGGCGAGTTTGGCGCCGTCGGGATGATAGTAGACGAGGAGGGAATACCCGCGCTCGGCGGCCTCCCTGAGGCAGGCGATGATGAGTTTGGAATAGAACGTGCGCTCCAAGTCCTCGTTGCTCTCCAAGATGAGCGCAACGATGTTGGCCTTCCTGCTCGAAAGGCCGGAGGCATAGAAGTTGGGGTGGAAGTTGAGTTCCTTGCACGCTTCGAGTACCTTCTTGCGGATCTCCTCGCTCACGAAACGCTTACCGGAGAGGACGTTGGAGACGGTGGACTTTGCCACCTGCGCCCGTTCGGCGACGTCCATGATCTTGACGGTGCGGCGGAACTTGCCGAGATTGCGCTTGACGAGTTCGATGAGTTCATCCGCATACACCAGCTCGATGTGTTCGCCTAACCCCGCAACGACGTAATCGAGGGCACCCATGTCGATGGTCCACGGGTGTACGTTGATGACAGTGTACCCCTCTTCGCTGTCCGGCGCGACCTGCCGCGCGTTGATCTTGTCGATGAAGGCGTCGAGGAATTCCTTGGTCGCGCGGCCGGGCTTGTCGCTCGGATGCCACAGCGAATAGCGCACGGAGATGAAGGGCTTGTTATCCGACCAGAAGATCTTGCCGCGTCCGCCGCGGTAGTGGTCGGGGTCGAGTTCCCAGATGCCCCCCGCGATGTTCTCATAGCGCGTGAACGCCGCAAGGCGGTCCGAGACGAGCTTCCTATCCTCGGTGAGGTAGACGTTATCGAGCATACACAGCACCTTTTGGTCGGAATCGGCCATGGCGCGCGCCGTGAGGGCGGCGAAGCCGTCGAGATGCTCGCGCGGATAGGAGAGGCAGTTGGCGTACCCCACGCCCGAAACGCCGCTGATGAAGTAATCCATCTTGACGCCGCCGTAAATGCGTTCGGCCGCCGCGGGGCAGAGCTGTTGCAAAGAGGGCGAGAACGTCCAATTCATCTTGTAATCGGAGCGGCTCCGCTGGCGTTGGCCGAAGATGCCCTCCGTGGCGAAATCGCGCTCCAACCACTGCACGTTGTCGCCGTCGCTGACGACGATGGCCACATAGTGCTTGTTCTCCGCGACGGGCGCGCGGCGGGTGCGCTGGCGCAGCTTGTGCGGCGAGACGCCGAAATAGCTGTGGTTGCACGACCAATCCGTGGGGATGGCGAACTTCCCCGCGCGGGAGATGTCCTCGATGAAGGGGATCTCGTTATCGTTCCACCCATAGACGGGGGCGTTGGGTTCCAGCCACGCGAGGACTTCGGCGCGGAAGGCCCGCTCCTCCTCGTTCTCCGCGGTGAAGATGCACGCCCAGCGGTTCGCGATGGCGAAATCGCGGAGCATAAGGCGGAAATTCCCCTCCCGCACCACCTGATGCACGAGGGCCGTGCGCGAAAGACGGTCCTTGACCTCCGTCCAGACGGCGCGCTGGCGTTGGGCGCGGGTCCCCGTCACGTGCGCCAAATCGCGCACGGTGGGAAGCCCGATGGCGTTGACGCGCGCTTCCAGCGTCCGCGGGACGCCGAGGTCGTCGCCCGCCGCCGAGAGCATACAGGCAAGGTTGATGCCGATGTCGTTGGGCGCGAGGTCATAGACCGCCGCCCCCGAAAATTCCGAGAGATAGGTCGCGAGGAGCATCCAGAGATCGGCCTCCGTCGCCTCCTCCGTGAGATACTCCCTGTAATTGTCCGTGTCGATGAACACTTTGTAGCCCTTGCGGTTGAGGATGCCCTGCACGAACTGCGCCAGAGCCTGTTCATCCTCGCGCATCTTGCTTTGTGAAAGTACGTAGACCATCGTTTATTTTCCTCTGTAAAATGCTTCGAGCAGAACGGCAAAACAGCCGCCCTGCACCGTTCTGTTCATGAATCCCATCGTCCTGCCCGTGACCGTATCATACCAATCCGAGAAGGGGATGCGGTCGGGCGCCTCGCAAAGATACTTCTCCACGGGGGCGAGCATCGCGCGCTTCTTTTGGGGATCGCCGCAAAGCGCGGCCGTCCACACGATCCAATCGGACTTGGTGTACGCCGCGCGCCCGTCGAGCGGCGTGCCGTATCTGTTCATCCGCGCAAGATACGCATCCGCCTCGCGCTCGCACAGCGACTGCGGGAACAGCCCCAAGCCGAGAACTTTATCGAAGAGCAAGTTGTATTTGAGGCTGTAACCGTCGCCGTCCCATACGAGCGGAAGCTGGCCGCGCCCCTCCGCCTGCGCGCAGATCTCTGCGGCAAATTTTTCCGCTATGGCGCGATAGGTGGCACCCATGTCCGCGTTCCCCGTCTCAAAACACAGCGAAGCAAAGCACGCGAGCGCGACCGCCGCCTTGATGGAAAGGTTGAGATTGTTGCCGAGATGCCCCGCAAAGTCGTCGGTGCAGAGCTGTTTGAAGGGCCGCAGGCCGTGCGCGGCGAGGTACTCCGCCCAGCGGGAAATGAGGCCGAAATACTTGCGCACGAGCGCAAGGTCGCCGTCCGCACGGCGGCACGCCTCCATCAGGATGAGAACGTTCGCGCTCTCCTCCACGGGCATCTGGTTTTCGAAGCTGTAAACCGCGTTTCCGTCCGGCAGCAGCCAGAAGGGGAAGCGCGTCTCCCGCCCGTCGCACGCGATGAGTCCCTTCACGCGCGGGTCGGCGTCGTCCCACTTGGTGCCGTAGACCTGCCCCGTGCAGTGGGGGTAAGTCCCCGCGTCGTGCGGGGCGAACGGGAAGGGCCATGCGGGCAGGCTCGCAAAGTGCAGGATGGGGCGGAGCATCCCGCGTACCAATTCGGGCGCATACAGGAGATAGAGCGGCGCCGAGGGATAGCTGACGTCCACCGTGGCGATGCACCCGTTGGAACGGCATTCCTTGGAGAGGAAGAGCGGCCCGTCCGGCCCGCCGATGAGCTTGTGCGCGCCCACCGACTGCCTGAGCGCGGCGCACAGGATGCGGTAGCCCGTCTCTCCCAAATCCGCCGAACGCGCCCTGAGGTCCGCATCGAAGGCGGCGAGCTTGGCGGCTACTTTGGGTTCCTCCCGCCACGCCTCCTCGATGGCCTCGAACACGGTGTGCGTCTGCATGTAGTAACCCTTGCGGATCTCGCCGAAATAATCAATGCTCCCCGTGTCGTCGAAGGCGATGGTGAAGAACCCCTGTTTTTCACGGGAAGATGCCGCCGCGAAGCGGTCTCCTTCGGACATGGGGTCCCCGTCGGGTGCGGGGTCCTCTCCGCCGCGAAGCCATTCGCCCAATGCGGCGGCGCCTACATAGAAGGCGCGCCGCCCCGTGATGTAGTAATATCCTTGGTCGGCGCCGTAGTCGTCGCAATCGTTGGAGAGGCGCAACTGCCGCGCCAGCCCCACCACCGCGCTCTCGACGCCCGCGTGTGCGATGACGCCCCCGCGCATCCTGCGGCAGGGGCAATCGTCGTTGCGGGCGATCTCCTCTCCGGCGGCGAACTGAACTTCGACGTCCTCCGCGCCCTCTACCTCATATTTGAGGTAACAGACGGGCTGCGAAAGAAGCGAAAGATCGTCGGGGACGAGCGGCGAGACGAAGCTGACGCGCAACGTCGCCTTGCCCGCGCGGAAGGTGTAGTCGGTGGTGAACGCCGAGACGGAGAGTTGCGTCTGCTCCGCCCGTGCGACCCCTTCGGGTGTGCCGAGGAACGCATACGGAGTCCCGCCGACGCGCACGACGCCATAGATGCGCTTGGCCGCGCCCGACCAGTGCATGACGTCGGCCTCGTTGAGGACGTCGCGCTTTGCCCAAAAGGAAAAATACGGGTCTTTGACGAACAAGGGATAGGCGGGCAATAACCGTTCTGCCATTTCTTCTCCTTTTTAGTGCAACTGTATCTTGCAGCTAACATTGTTCATTTTTTAACATTTTATCATATGTTGGAGAAAACGTCAACAAACTTGAACAGAAAAAACGGTTTTCCGCGGAAATATTTTGTTCGGGTCGGATTTTTTTGTTTTTTCGCCCCTCCCATCCCCACCGCCCCTCCCCGCCCGTAAAAACAAGTTTTCCAAACCGTCTCCCGCGGGGATACGGGGATGGTCATCTCAGAACATACGAAAACAACATGAGAACGGGGAGAGCAACCGCTCTCCCCGTACGAATATTTCACCCCTTTCCTTTGATTTTTTCGATTTCCCAGAACATGGCCTTTGAAGAATTGAATTACTTCAAAGCTCGGTTATTTTCCGCAAGTTCGATATATTCTTTTAACTTCTTTTGAAGCAACGTTTTATCGATGAGTTTGAGTTTATATTCCGAAACCATCGTAGGCGAAAGAGAACGGCTCAATGCGTATTCCGCCACCTCATCGTCCTTTTTGGCGCAGAGAATGACGCCGACGCTCGGATTTTCATTCGGTTTTTTCACTTCGCGGTCCAATGCTTCGAGATAGAGGTTCATCTTACCGACGTATTCCGGCTTGAATTCATCGATTTTGAGCTCAAATGCCACGAGGCAGGAGAGGCCGCGGTGATAAAACAACAGGTCGATATAGTAGTCGTGTCCGCCCACCTGCAAGCGATATTCCTCGCCGATAAACGAAAAGTCCTTGCCGATCTCCAAGATAAAGTTTTTCAAGTTCTGAACGATCGACCTTTGCAAATCTTTTTCGCTGACGACTTCGGGGACATCGAGAAACTCCAATGTATAGGTATCGAGAAAAGCGTTTGACGTGCTTCGCTTTGATTCGGCAATCGCGGGAGTCGCCGGTTTTTGAGAGAGCATATAACGCTCATAGTAAGCGCTGTCGATCTGGCGGGCAAGTTCGCGTGCGCTATACCTTTCTTTTGCGCATAAGGCAATGTAAAAATAGCGCTCTTCGGCAGACTTGCAAGAAGACATTATCTTGATATGGTTTGACCAACTCAATTGTGTCAACAGTGTTGACACTTTTTCATCCTCACCGTACAGCTCATAGAATTGACGCATACGATACAGTCCGCGGCGGGTAAATCCTCTGAGTTCGGGATAATTTTGGGCAAAGAAGTCGGCAAGGCCTTCCACATAAGCGTCTCCGTAAGCCGCATCGCGGGAGTTTTCGGACACATATTTGCCGATCTGCAAATACATTCCGATGAGTTCCTCGTTTACCTTATAAAACGCGCGCTCCCGTGCCGACTGAATGATTTTTACGATTTCGGAATAACTTTTATCCGGTACCATAGTATCCCCCACGGTTTTGACGGTTTCCATGCCGTCGGAAAAATCAAAACCTTGCATTCCTTTGGCTATATTATAGTACAGATTTTCAATAAATGCAACAAAAAAGTAAGCGCGGGATTTTCCCGATGCTTACTTTTACGCTCATTTTTCAACGCTTATTTTCGATGCTAACTTTTACGTTTGCTTTTCTATGCCTGCTTGGGGCGGGCTGGAAGTTCTGCTCTTTACGGGTGCGGGTCGCACGGCGGCGGGTCCGCGCCCCTTAAAATGGCAATGTCAGGACGTTCCCCCGTTCTTTTTCCACGCCTTGATCTCCGCAAGGCGGGCCTTGATCTTGCTCTCTACGCCCTCATCGGTCGGGAAATAGTACTCTTTCCCCGCGAGATTTTCGGGCAGACACTGCATATCCGTCAGCTTGTCCTCGAAATCGTGCGCGTAACGGTAGCCCTTGCCGTAATCGAGTTCCTTCATGAGCTTCGTCGGCGCATTGCGGAGTACGAGCGGCACGGGTTCGGCAAGCGTCGTCAGCGCATCCTTCTTCGCCATGCCGTATGCGACGTAAAGCGCATTGGATTTGGGCGCCATGGACAGATATACGACGGCCTCGGTGAGATGGACCGTACATTCGGGCATGCCGATGAAGTGGCACGCCTGATACGCCGCCACGGCAATTTCAAGCGCGCGCGGATCGGCAAGGCCCACGTCCTCGCTCGCGAACCGCGTGACCCGCCGCGCGATATAGAGCGGGTCCTCCCCCGCTTCCAACATGCGGGCCAGCCAATAGACCGCGGCGTCGGGGTCGGAGTTGCGCATGGATTTATGCAGCGCGGAGATGAGATTATAATGCTCTTCGCCCGTCTTGTCATATAAAAGCGACTTCCTCGACGTACACTGCTCGACGATCTCCCGCGTGACCGTCGTCTTTGTGCCGTCCTGCTCCCCGTTCAATACCGCCATTTCCAGCGTGGAGAGCGCACTGCGGGCGTCGCCGCCCGCAAAGTTGGCGATGGTCTCCAACAGGTCGTCCGCGATCTCGATGTCCTGTCTGCCGAACCCGCGCTCATCCGAGAGCGCGCGGCGCAACAACGCCGTCAGTTCCTCCGTCTTTAAGGCCTGTAATACAAAGACTTTGCAGCGCGAAAGAAGCGCCCCGTTGACCTCAAAGGAGGGATTCTCGGTGGTCGCGCCGATCAGAATGATGCTTCCCTTCTCCACGAAGGGCAGAAAGGCATCCTGTTGGGCCTTGTTGAAGCGGTGGATCTCATCCACGAAGAGGATGGTCTTTTCTCCGAAACGGCGGTTCTTCTCCGCCTGTTCCATCACCTGTTTGATCTCCTTCACGCCGCTCGTGACGGCGGAAAAGTCGATGAACTTTGCCTTCGTACGGTTTGCGATGATGCGTGCGAGCGTGGTTTTCCCCACGCCGGGGGGACCCCAAAAGATCATGGAGCCGATGCGGTCGCTCTCGATGAGCCGCCGCAACACCTTTCCTTCGCCGAGGAGATGTTGCTGGCCGCAAAATTCTTCGAGCGTCTGCGGACGCAGTCTCGTTGCGAGCGGCTCCGAATCCTCTCTTTCGAATAACGTTCTCTGTTCCGGCATGACTTTACTCCTTCCTTGCCCCGCGCCCATGCCTTTCGTGCGGGCGTTCATGGCCCCGCCTATATTTAGGGCGTTGGCGTTCGCTCTCCCGTGTTTGTTTTTTGGGGGTACCGTTCACGGCCCGCGTTTGTTTTTTGGGGCGGGACGTCTACCCTTATCCCGAATTTATCCTTCGGCAGGGCGTTCGCTCCTTTGGCCTTTGTCTGTATTATAGCAGTTCTGCGGGGAAATGTCAAAGCTATGCACATCCGCCGCCGCACAGGGGATGAGATTTCTCGGCAAAGCCTCGAAATGACGAATAGAGGCCTTGCGCGGACAATATGACAAATAGAAGCCTTGCCCACCCCTTGAGGGGTGGGTGTCACGAGCAACGCGAGTGACGGAAGGGGTGTTTTGAAATCCTTTCGGCCTAAAACGTCATTCCGACGACCAACGGGAGGAGGAATCTCGTCCTTTGAGATTTCTCACCCCTATGGGGTTCAAAATGACGTGAACACCCGAAACCCTTTCGGCGCGTAAAAACGCGCGCCACTTTCCCTAAGAGGGACAGCAAGTTGCCCCCTACCCTACCCTCCCCCATTTCTTCGAAACAGGGGGAGGCGGAAGTCCTTCCTAAGGCCTCGCGGCGTCGAGAAGCAAAGCGCCGCCCACAGCACGGCGTGCTGTGGGCGGCGCTTGCCCGTTTCGCTCGGCGCGAGGCCTTAGGGCCGCGCAACCAAACGTCAATTTTTCAGCCGTGCAAATTCTTCACAGACCTGCTTCTTGGCCTTTCGGGAATAACCGATCCCAAACAATCCCACAACAAATGCGGCCGCCCCGGTAATCACGGAACCGATAAAGCTCCACGTCGGCGAAGCCTGTACCCCCATTTCATCCAAAAGCGTCGTTCCCGCCGGCAAGCCGGTTTTTGCGACTGCATACGCAAAATAAAATAGTACTATACAAACAAGCAACCTGATCATGACCCAGACGAACTCAAATGCACAAGAAAAGGACCGCGACCGCGGAAATGCGTTGCTCTTTTTTTCGTATGTAACCGCTTCATAGGACCGCATGAGGTACTCATCTTCATCGACTATCATCCTGATCGCGGAGAAGATATACATGATGAAGTCCAAAGCGTAAAAAGCCAAAATCCAAATCATTGCGATATTGAAGCAGGAGAGAAATTCAACAGGGAAAGAAGAAGTCTCCGCTTTGATCTCATCGATGGTTTGCAGGACCTCAAAGAGCGGCCTTTCCGCAGGAAGCGTTCCGAGATCCCATTCGCCAAGCCCGACGTGATATTCAAACGCAGGCAAAAACAACAGCAAACAAGAACTCGCCGCCGTCAAGAGAAAGACCGCAAAAGGTACCATGACCGCAATTCTCATCTGCTTCCTGTATTTTTTATACTGTCCTGCACGCTTTACGGCGTCATCCAATGCGGAAAACTCCTCTTTGTGCTTTGCGGATCGCTTGAGCGTATAAACCATCCAAGATAGTATCAGCAAGCCCATTATGGCAACGATTATCCAAATCCAATCCATTGTTTGATTAAGCCACCTTTGTACATTCCTTTTGCGTTCATTATATGGGATTTTATCCCATAAGTCAAGTATTTTATGGGAAAAATTTCCATAATATCAGCATGGAACTCGCTAAAATTATCGGAAGTAATCTGAAACGCGCAAGAAAAGACGCCGGGCTGACGCAAGTGCAACTCGCGGCAGAACTCGGAAAACATCAGGCTGATTACAGCGACTACGAGACGGGAAAGACGCAATTGGATTATGAAAAGATCGTCTACCTCTGCAAGCGGCTCGATATCAGCCCCAATGATCTGTTCGGCTTTGAAGATTGAAAGAAATCCGAAGGGCCAAGCATTTTGGAGTCGCTGTGAAATCCTTTCGGCCTAAAACGTCATTCCGACGACCAACGGGAGGAGGAATCTCGTCCTTTGAGATTTCTCACCCCTATGGGGTTCGAAATGACGTGAACACCGAAACCCTTTCGGCGCACAAAACCGCGCGCCACTTTCCATAAAAGGGACAGCAAGTCGCCCCCTACCCTCCCCCCATTTCTTCGAAACAGGGGGAGGCGAGAGGCTTCCCCCCTTGGGGGGGGCTCCGCCCGCAGGGCGGTGATGGGGGACGCGGTGAAACCCTTTCGGCCTAAACGTCATTCCGACGACCAACGGGAGAAGGAATCTCGTCCTTTGAGATTTCTCACCCCTATGGGGTTCGAAATGACGTGAACACCCGAAACCCTTTCGGCGCGCAAAACCGCGCGCCACTTGTCATAAAAGCGACAGCAAGTTGCCCCCCACCCTACCCTCCCCCCATTTCTTCGAAACAGGGGGAGGCGAGAGGCTTCCTAAGGCCTCGCGGCGTCGAGACGCCGCTATGCTTTTGCTCTGTTGGGGCTTGATTTGTGCGTACCTCTATGGTATAATGATTGTACGATAAACCGTCATTTGAAGGATGAATTTATGAAAGAAGTAAAAATTGAAAAATGTCCGTACTGCGGCGGAGAAGAATTGCAAGAAAGCAATGTATCCTGTATGGTCGGCGGCGTATGCGTTGACAACGGCGCGGTGCGTAGAGCCATTCTTTTCGCAACGGTATGCCGCGATTGCGGAAGCGTAGTGCGGCTTTTCTGTAAAACGCCTGAAAACTTGTATCCGAAGAAAGAGCGCAGAGAGTAAAAAGTAAATTTCAATTTCGCAGAGAAGCGAGAAAATTCCCACGTTCAAACGTTATATAAGTAGGCGGTTTTTATGAAAAAGAAAATATTCTGTCTTTTATTCCCCTTTCTTTTGCTGATGCTTTGTTCTTGCGGCGGCGATATGAACGGTTGGCCGCGGCTCGATTTGGGTTTGGATATCGAAAATTACGATGAGGTTTCACTCGAATATCATCATATCTCCAAGCATTCCGATCGGATGCCGCTCGACGTCGATGAGGATTACTTCGGCACATCGTCGGATAGTGACATCATCGCCGAAATCTATCGGGAAATCGACGGCTCGCCATATAGCAAAGAGACGTACGCTAAAATCGACACGGAAAACTATTGGAGCAAGGTGGTCATCACGTTTTGGAAGGACGGCGAGGCGGGATACACGTTCTCGTATTATGAATACGCCATCAAAAACGGCTACTTCGTCTTTGATGGCGGCGAGATCCACAAATATTTAGGCGCCTTTGTACACGGGACCTATGAACGGTTCAAGGATAAATTGGAAGCCCAAAGTGACGTATAAGATAAATTGCAATTTCGCGGAATACATAGAAGGCGAGGGATGATCACCCTCGCTTTTTGCATAGAAAACAACCATTTACCCCTGTTTCGGAGATAATTTAATTATGTTGCCCTAAAAAGTAAATATTGTTGCGGGCATAAAAATGGCAACGCAACCAATAATATCGCAATAGTTGGTTGCCGCAACCGATAGATTTATGTTATTATGAAGCTGCGAAATGTTGGAGGTAATTATGTTCGTCGATTTATTGGCAGAGGGAGCAGCGGCAAATACAAATTTTCTTTCGCTCGCTCTATTCATTATTTTATTTGGTATTCTTGGTCTTGCACTATTAGGAGTTTTTATCTATTTGATAATTTTATTGATAAAAGCATTGAGGAGATATCTTCGGTCATCCGAAATCAGAACTGAAAAAGAAGAAGTAAGAAAGACATTGGGAGAAACCTTAAAAGAATATCGGGAAAAATGCAATATGACACAAGAGTTTGTGGCGGAAGCCCTTGGAGTTAGTCGGCAAGCGGTATCCAAATGGGAAACAGGCTCTTCCGACCCCAGCACCGCAAACTTACTTGCATTGGCTAAGCTGTATGGTGCGTCCGCAGAAGAGTTGTTGAAAAACGTTACAGTAACTTAAACTAAATTTCAATTTGACGGAATACATAGAAGCAGATTATCCTCCGCGCTTGCGGACAGGAAAGCCGATCCGAAACGGGCGCATCATCGAAGTGAACGGAAAACGCTACGGGGCGTAAAATATGCGAGCAACGGGGAGATCGTCTCCCCGTTGCTCGGTCGTTCCGTTTGATTTGTTGTTGCCGAATGGGCGAAAGTTATTTGCGGGCAGAAGGAAACACAAACAGGGTGATTTCCCCGCCGCCCTCTTTGGGAGTGCGGTAACGTTCGGCAAGATCGGGACCGCAGGCGTTGGATCCCACGCCTGACATGAAGAAGTCGAGGGAAAGGTGCGTCGCCGTACGGGGCGGGAGTTCCCAATCGTGCGCGTATTCCGTATATTCCTCCTGCGAACGGGGAAGGGCGGAAAAGGAGAAATTCCCCTCCGCGCGGAGCATCCTTTTTCCGTCGGAAAGTTCCATAAAATCGCACCCGAAACGGCTTCCGTTCTCCTGCGGGCGAACGTAATCCACTTCCATGTTGCTCACCCTATCCGAATACCTCTTTTTGATGCAGGAGAGGCGGCGGTCAGTATAGCTCTCATAGGGGCCGTAGCCGAAATAGTTGACGTTCTCGAAGGAAGGAGCGAGCGCCGTTCTCATGCCGATACGGGGAAGGAAGGGAATAAATTCCGCACAGCGGTAGTCGAGCTTCACCTTTAACGCCCCCTTGTAAAGGGTATAGGTGAGGGTGAAATAGACCGACGGGAGATAATGCGCCGTAGCGAGATATCCCTCGACCGTGACCGTATTTTCTCCGCACGTAATGCTTTTCGCCTCCTGCTTTGCATGGAGAAGGGCGTCTCGCCAGATGGGAACGAGCTTCACGTCGTTATCGATGGGGGCGCGCCACACATTGAGGCGAAGGGGCGATTTGAGAAGTTCCCCGCCGGCGCAAACCATGGAAACGATCTCGCCCGAACGGCGGTCGATTTTAAGCTTCATTCCCTCCGTATCGGCGGTGAGGGTCCTCCCCTCTTCAAGAAATTTGCACGGGGACGGCTGTACGGGAATAGAGCGGCGGCGCTCCTCCGTCCACCCCGCATAGGCAAGCTCGTGTCCCGCGGGGAGAACGCCGTCCGCCGAAGCAAGCCGCACGCGCGCCTCGACGATCTCCGCCCGTCCGACCGTAATTTCTTTTCTTTCCTGCGGCGGAAGGGAGAAGTTAAGCGTCTGTTTCGCGCACGTTTCGCCCTCATAGAAAAACACATCGAGTTCGAGCGGAAGCGTTTTGAAATACAGGCGGGAAGTGAGAACGAGCGCGTCCCCCTCCCTTTCCAAACGGACGGGAGCGTAAACTTGTTTCATCTCCATAGACTTCTGCGTGATATTGTGTTCGGAATCGAGAATGCCGTCCATGCAGAAATTTCCGTCGTGGAGAAGTTCTCCGTGATCGCCGCCGTATGTCAGTTTACCGTTCACGTACACGCCGTGGTCTGCCCATTCCCACACAAATCCGCCCATGTAGCGGGGAGAAGAATCGAGAAGCTCCCAATATTCCTTGAAGTCCCCCGGTCCGTTGCCCATGGCGTGGCAGTATTCACAGAGGACGAAGGGGCGGTCCTCTTCCCTATTTTTCTCATAATTTTGTTTGATCGTCTCCACCGAGGGGTACATGGCGCTCACGACGTCGGCGATCCTGCCGTACTCGTTGAGGCGGCTACCGTCCCCGTAAATGAGGGTGGAACGCTCGTAATGTACGGGGCGGGAATCGTATGATTTTACCCATGCGGAAGCGGCGGAAAAATTCTCCCCGCATCCCGCCTCGTTGCCGAGGCTCCACAGGATGACGCACGGACGGTTTTTATTGGAGATGACGTTGCATTTCTGCCTTGCGACGAATTCCTCCGAAAAGCGGGCGTCCTTTGCGAGGAAGTCGTACTCTTTCTCGACGTCACAGCCGGGGAAGCGGAGGATGCAGCCGTGCGTCTCTAAATCGCTCTCGGACATAACATACAGCCCGATCTCGTCGCATAGCTTGTAAAATTCGGGGAGAGCGGGATAATGCGAGGTACGAACGGCATTCACGTTGAGTTCTTTCATGCGGGTGAGGTCGCGCCGCACGTCCTCTTTTGTCACCGTTGCGCCCGTGCGGGGGTTAGAATCGTGGCGGTTGACTCCCATGAGTTTTACGGGTCTGTCATTGACGAGGAAGAGTCCGCCTTCGATCTTTACCGTGCGGAAACCGACCTTCTCTCCGATAACTTCCCCCGCATGGGAAATCGTGAGCTCATAGAGGTTCGGCGTCTCCGCACTCCAAAGGCGGGGATGATTTATGCGGAAAGTGACTTCTTCGCCACCCATTACGCGTTTTTTCTCCCCTTCAAAGCAAATTTCCGCCTCGTCGCCCTTTTCGAGGGTGAAGGTGAGAACACCGTTCTCGTCCGCTTCGATGCGGTAATCCGTGATGTGTCCGAAGGGACGGGAGAGAAGATAGACGTCGCGGAAGATGCCTGTATAGCGGAGCTTATCCTGATCTTCGAGATAGGAACCCGCGCACCACTTGGGTACGAGTACGTCAACGGTGTTCTCCCCCACGCGGACGAAGGGCGTGACGTCGAACTCGCTCAAACGATGGGAAATGTGTGAACAGCCGACCTTCTTCCCGTTGACGTAGAGAAAGAAGAAGGGATCGACGCCCTCGAAGCAGAGATACCGCTTCATCCTCTCCCCGCCGAGCGTAAAGCGGCGGCGGTAGTGAAAAACGGGCGTATTGTTCGGCACATGAGGCGGATCGAAAGGAAAGGGATATGGCACGTTGACGTACTGAATGGCGTCATATCCGTGCAGTTGCAGACAGGACGGGACGGGAATTTCGTCCTTCGGCTCTTCCTCGTAAAAGGTCTCCGGAACATCGAAGATGCAATCATACTTGCGGACGCGCCAAGCGCCGTTCAGATCGAGAAAGCGGCTGCTCGAAATGCGCTCCGCAAAGGGATCCTCCCCCTCCGCGAAGGGAATGTAGTAGGCGCGGGGCGCTTCCACGCCCTCGAAGACAAGTGTTTCAAATTCTTTTTTCATCTTTTTCCCTCGGAAAAGGCGGCGCGGAGATCCCGCGCCGCCCCTCGTTTTTTGTTCCGTCAATCCGTGAAGTTTGCAATGAATGCGGAGATTTTGGTATCGTCGAAAGTGATCGAGAAATCTTTCACGCTCGCCGAGCCGTCCTGACAGCGCAAGCCGACTTTTGCTTCGCCGCTGCCGAAGAGCGCGGCGAAATCCGTATCGTGTTCCTCTCCGTAGAAGGCCGCCCACTCCGCGCCACGGTTTGTGAGCGTGATACTCTGCCGTACCGTCTTTTCGCCTTGCGAAAGCTCAACGTACAAAGTCCCTTCTTTCATTGCGATCGCGTAGGTATATTCGACGTTTCCGGGACTATCCATTATGCCGCCGTTCACCCAATATTGCCGCGCACCCCAAGGATTATCGGAAACGATCATCGTGTTTGTATCATTGTTGTTCGCTATGTCAAAATTCGGAAGAATGTAGTAAGTCTTTCCGTCGACCGTAACGACGAAGCCCGCCGTCGCCCAACCGGAACCCGTTGCATGGGTGAATTTGCCCGTCGCATAGAAGGAAGTCCCCGTCTCGGCCCCCGCGTCGTCGGTCAACCAATACACGCCGTTTGGACCGAGATCGACCTTTTCGGGCTTGATGTTCGCCTTGGTGATCCACTCATCGAGCGTCGTCGCGTCCTCCGAATAGACGAACTTCGAGAAGGTGCTGAGGCTGCCGCCTGCCGTCGCGAGCCCGACGTCTGTCTTCATGCTCTCCGTAAATCTTACTTTGTAGTTAATGACGAAGGCGTCGTTGACGAAAACATAGAGGTTGACGCCGTCGCGCACGACCGTGACTTTGGTGCCGCCTGCGTCGGTCGGTCTCGCCCCCACGAAGCCGGGCTCCTGCGCGTCCACTCTTCCGTCGCCGTCGCCGGTGTACCAGGTGATGAGGGTGGCGTTTCTCGACCAGTTCGACATACTCTGCGCACCCGCCGCGATGAGGACGACCATGCGGTACGTCGCGCCCGTCGTATCGGTATTTTGGAGTACGATGCCCGCCATGGGCCATTCGCATCCATTGACGAGGGAACCGTCCGTCGTGATGACCGTCTCGAAGAGGAACTTCGTCGAATTGCCTCCATCCTTATAGAAGGTGTAACGGCAACGTTCCGTTCCGTTGGGATCGGCGGAGATGAAGAGCGGATCGAGGGTGGTATCCCACGTTCCGACGGCCTGCGAGTTGCCCTTGCCCGTGCCAAACGTCGACTTGAATCCGATTTCGGGAAGGGTGAGTTCCTCGCCGTCCACCGTAAACTTCGTTTCCTGTACCGTATTTCCGTCGTATTTAAGGTAGTAATCGTATGTCCCGTCGGGGAGAGAAAGCACGACGTTGTACTTTCCGCCCTGCCGTACAAGATACGGGCGATAGATATAGAGCGCGCCCTCTTCCTTTTTCTGAACAATGACTTCCACCTTGCTCATCTGCACGCCGCTTTCGATCCCGACCGCGCCGACCGCACGGTACGTCGCCGCCTTGATTCCCGTGAATACGGGCGTTACCACCACATTGTCCTCGTTCATTTGGATCGTGAACACGCCCTCTTTGACATCGCCGAGCCGCTCGGCGCCATTGACTTGCAGCGAGGAGAGATAGTACCCGTCGTCCGCCGAGACGGAGATCGAAGCGTACGTTTCTTCCGACTTCGGATAGACTTCCTCGTACCCCGTCAGGCTGCCGTTTGTATAAGATTCCACGGTAAGCTTGGAAATATACCCGTCGAGGAGTCCGTCGATCTCGGTGCTATCCGTCGTCATCGCATAGTCGCTGTATTCGACGGAACAGCCCATCGTGAAGAATCCGGGAACTGCCGCGCCCGCGATATCGTTGAAACTCCGAAGCGCGACGAAAGAGCCGCCATATTTTTCCGCGTTCTCATCGCCGACGAACATGAACAGCGTCTTGCCGTACTTCACGCCTGTGAGACGGACGCCTTCTTGGATATCGAACGGGCCTTTGACCGTTCCTACGCCGTCCGTTCTGTCCCAAACAGAGCCGGAATAGGTGCGGTGCAAGAAGTCGCAGGTGAGAGAATCCGTCGTTTCGTCCCAAGCGCGGACGAAGAAGGCGTAAAGGTTCTGATCATCGGAAGCAAGTGTCACGCCCATGGAGGGCCACTCGTCGTTGAGCGCGTTCTTGAATTTGAGTTTTGCCGTGAAGGCGTAGTTTACGTCCTCAGCGGGGGTCTCGGATCCGTTCTGCGTGAACCACGCATATTGCTGCCCCGTGATGGTCGAGGTCGCCGTATTGTTCTTGATATCCCATCCTGCGGTCTTGACGCGGTTGAATGGCGAATTCCCGATGACGGCGTCCTCCGCATCCCCTTGCGCGTAGCCGTTCGCATCAAACAGCCAATACTGCGCCGTGTCGTTGTACGATTCGGTGTTCACGCACCATGCGTCGCGCGAGGTGGTATCCACACCCGAAGGCTTGGAGTAGGCGACGAACATCTTCACGTTTTCGGGCGCTTTGAAATTTTCCGCCTCCATGTCGTAGCCGAGCGCTTCCCAGCTGACGTACATTTCACACGTCATGCCCTCGGCGTTCCCCGAATTCAGCTCGCCCTGTACTTGGATCTTGCCGCGCACGGGGCGGAACTGAACTTTCCAAGGATAGGAAGCGTCCGCGAGATACCCTTGATAGGTCTCGATCTTGCCGTAGTCCATACGGACTTGCAGAGTGTTCTCCGTCTTTTGCATACTGTCGCCGCGGTCGATATAGATCTCAAAGCTCGAATTGAGCCAGATGTCCCGCCCGCTGTTGTAGTAGATACTGTTGTCGTTGTTGCGGAGCGCGACGTACACGCCGAGGTCGGAGAGGCTCGTCGTCGCCTCAACGGTAACACCCGAATCGGTATAGGAGAACCAATTTTTGTTGTTCCAGCGCTCCTCGGTGAAGTTGCCGTCGAGCGTCATATCCTCGTCGATGGGGACGTCCGCATAGATATCAGTTGTACCCGAACCGGAGGCAAAGCCGCTCTCATCGTAAGGGTCCTGATCCGCGAGCTTGTTCGCGCCGTTGCACGCCGTCAAGATCGCAAGGGAAAGGCAACCCGCGAGTGCCGCGGAGAGCGCACCGAGAATTACATTGCGTTTCATACTTTTTCCTCCCTATTTCCTTATTTTCCCAGAACGCAGAGTTCGGAGAAGCCGAGTTTTGCGCCCGCTGAACCGTCCGTCTTGATCTTTGCCGAAACGGTGATCGTGATCTTTTTCACATTCTGTTCGCGGAACACGAGCGTCGCCGCCGCCCCGACGTGGATGTCGGAGGGGTTGTTATCGCGGTCGAAAGAGAGATACCGTTCGGAGAAGGGTACGTCCTCGGCGTAATATTTGTTGCCCTCCGCGTCTTCGACGACCACTCTGTCGAGTTTAGAGAAAGCGTAATTTATATCGTAACTATTATAGAGCATGATACCGCGGACGAGGCGATTGCCGTCGAATTCAATCTCAATCGTCGTCTCGCCTTCCGTGCGGAGTTCGAGTGCGTTGGAGCTTGCGTGAAGCGCCACTGCGCCGTCGGTGAGAAGCCCGACGTTCCCATCCGTCCCCGTTACGCTCACCGTCCCCTCCGGAGCGATGTCCTTATATCCGCTCACGTGTTCGGGGAGAGGCTGAAGGGACTGCGTGGGGCCGTTCACATACATAACATCGTAACCAAGATCTTCGCGGTAGATCCAAGTCACACGATCCACCATGACGCCGCGGTCGTCGCTCGAAGTGGGCGTACACCACGCATGGTATGCGGTGAAGAGTTCACCGTCGGGCGATTCGAAGAAGATATTATGCCCCGTGCCGCTCATGTAATCCCATGCGGGTTCGGAGGAGATGAGAGGCTGTCCGAGTCCCGTCTCAAGCTTGACGAAGGGACCGAGCGGGCTGTCCGCCACGGCGACGTACACCGAGTACATCTTCTCGGAGAACCCATAGTTGGAGTAGGCGAGATAATACTTCGTCACCTCGCTCCCGTCGGGCTTTTTCGTTGTATGCCGCACGACGGCGGGGCCTTCGTTGATCGTCGTTGAATAACTCAACACGTTTTCGGGGCCGAAGGACTGCGTCTCCGCGGGCGTTCTGCGGTTGGGGATGGCGATGGGCGTGAGCGTCTCGTAGTCGGGCGAGAAAGGATCCTTCATCTTTACGCACCACACCGAGTTGGTCTGGGTGTTCCTATCCTGATGCTTGACGAAATAGAGATACATTTGCCCGTCCTCATCGACGAAGGGGTGCGCGTCGATGGTGGCAAAGATCGTCGTGTTCGTCTTGTCCTTGACGTAATCATACGCCGCGGGGCCGATTTCAAAGCTCTTGGAAGGATCCTTTCCCGCATAGAAAAGCGGAGGCGTCTCTTTTTCGATCGTACGCGTTTTCCACACTGCGGGAGCGTCCTCTTGGAGTATGTTCCCCTCTTCGTCGACGCGCTTGCCCTCGGCATTGTACAGCTGATATTGTTGCTCGCCGAGATAGTCGGTAAACGGCCCCTTGGGACTCTCGGAGACGGCGATGCCGATATTCATGCCGTTCCACTTATCCGCCGCCGCCTGATCGCCCGTAATGACGGAACTCGCGGAATAATACATGATATACATTCCCTGTTCCGCTCCCTCAGGTTTGTAGTAGCGGACTTCGGGCGCCCACAACTGCTCGACCGCCCAATGATCCGTCTCGAAGGTGTACGCCGCACCGTTCACCATTTCATAGTCGATGAAGTCCTTCGTGCGGTAAGCGCGGACGGAAAGTCCGTCGACGGAAGTGGGATAGAAATAATAGTACCCCGCCTCTTCCCCTTCCGAAATGTAGATCATTCCGGGATCGGGACTCGAAAAGGTGTTGTCGTTGCGATAGAACAGCTTCGTCTCGTACGCTCCATCCTCCCGAACACCCGTACTCCATCCGAGTTTTGCCATATCTCCGCCCTGTCCCCCGCACGCAGCAAGGACAAAGACGGCAGACACGGCGGCGCACAATGCGCCTGTTAAAACCTGCTTTTTCATGTTTTCCTCCTTATTTTTTCAGTCTTTCATCCCTGAGACCGCGATCCCCTGAATGAAGTACTTTTGCATGGTGAGATAGATGATGAGCAGCGGCAACATCGTAATGACCGAGCTCGCCATGAGCGACGGTATATTCGTCGCGAACTGTCCGCGGAACTGCGCGAGCGCGAGTTGGAGCGGATACATTTTGAGATCACTGATATAGATGAGGGGCGTGAGGTAGTCGTTGTACCCTGCGATGAACCACAAAAGCCCCTGCGAAATGAGTGCGGGTACGCATAGCGGCAGAATGATATAGAGGAAGGTACGGAATCTGCCGAGTCCGTCGATCTCCGCCGCCTCGATGAGGTCGTTCGGGATCCCCTTTATAAACTGCCGCATGAAGAACACGCACGTCGCCGAACCGAACATGCCGGGAACCATGATGGGCGCGAAGGTGTTGAACCATCCGAGTCCCGCGTACATGAGGCTCTGCGGGACCATGGTGATCGTCCCCGGAATCATCATCGTGAAGAGCAGTACGGAGAAAGCGATCGCGTTCCCGCGGAATTTGGTCTTGGCGAACGCAAACGCCGCGAGCGACGAGAAGAAAAGCCCGACGAGTACGGTGGGAATGACCGTCAAAAGCGTCACGAGAAAGGCACGCGGGATACTGATCGCATAGAGCGAAGGCTTGAAAATGGAAGCATACCCCGCCCAATCGAATACCTTCGGCCACCACGCGAACCCGTTGAGCATCGTGTCGTACTGCTCGCGCAGCGAGGTAACCAAAATGACGTAGAACGGCAGAAGAACAAGAAGCGCAAACAGGGTAAGAAGGGCGTAAGTCGCGACTTGATATGCCCGCTCAGCATAGCGGGAGAGCTGTTTTTTCCGAGCGTCAGTCATAGTGTACCCACCTCTTTTGGAACAGGAAGTTGACCGCAGTCAAAATTCCTATGATCATCACGAGGAGTACGGACATTGCGCACGCCCTTCCTGCGCCGCCCATACCGAACTGATTGACATATGCCATCTGATAGATGTAGTACACGATCGTGATGCCCGTGTTATTCGGTCCCCATAAAAATCCATCGCCGAGGTTGGCGCAGATGATCTGGAACCATGTAAAGACCTGCAACCCGTTGATGATCCCCATGACGAGGAGATAGAACGTCGTGGGGCTGATGGCGGGAACGACGATAGAGAAGAATCTGCGCATCCGTCCCGCGCCGTCGAGTTCCGCCGCCTCGATACAACTCTGATTGACGTTGGTAAGCGCCGCCTCGTACAGAATAATATAGTACCCGATTCCCGACCACGTCATCATGAGGATGAGGCAGGGCATGAACCAATTCGGATCGGTCAGAAAACGGACGGCCTCCCCTCCCATTGCGGTGACGATGGAATTGATCGCACCCGTCGGCTCAAAGATATACTGCCACATAAACACGACGGCGACCATCGACGATACATAGGGAATGAAAAGAACGGCGCGGAAGAACTGTTTGAGACGCTTACCGAGGCGTTTCAAAAGGACGGCGATGAGGAGTCCGAACGCCATCTGGATGGGAACGCAGAGCGCCGCGATAAAAGTATTGAGGACTGCCCGCCAAAAGAGCGGATCTGTAAGGATATCGCCGAAATGCGCAAACCCGATGAGGTGGAGCGCGGCGAAGCTGTCGCTTTGTACATAAAGCATATCGGAAAAGGAGATGAGGATCGCCATGGCGATCGGGATCAGAGAAAAGACCGCGATCCCGATCATCTGCGGCAGGATCATCAGCCACCCGCCGATATCCGTTCTCATTCTTCTCGTCATCTTATGTCTCCGTCAGCCCTTATAGGCTTTGAGCGCATCGTTTGCAAGCGAAGTGTATTCCGAGAAGAAGGCGTCGATGGAGCGGTCGCCGTTTTTCACGTCGGAATTGAGGGTGGGAGCCCAAACTTCGATCCACGTCTTATCGGGCATATACCACCAATCGCCGGGACGCTGGATATCGCCATATTCCACGAATACGCTGATATTCTGCGGCGCCTTGCCGTCCGCAACGTTCGCCTGCACATACTCGGTCTGCGCGAGGTCGCGCTGGATACAAATATTGTAACCGCCGTTCGCCATCATGCGCTGCGCCGTCTCGCCCGTGAGGTATTCGATGACCTTGAAGGCGTCGTCTTTCACCTTGCTCTTGGACCAGATGCAGAATCCCGTCGAACCGCTATGCCCCGCGGGAACACCCTCCAAAGAGACTTCGCCTGTCATGAGATCGTATTCTTTATAGATGGGAAGGGGCGCGACGTCCCACTCGAACCTATCCCCGATTGCATGGCGCATACTGTTGATGCGGTAGTTCTGTTCGACGATCATGGCAACTCTTCCCGTCGTGAAGAAGGAGAGGCGCTCGGTGGTGCCGACGTCCTGCGGACGGGGGGAAATTCCGAGTCCGCCCTTTCCCGTGGGAACGGTGAGCGCAACGAAGCGCTCGAATGCGTCGCGCTGGGAGGGCATCGCCCCGCTCAACGTTTGCCCCGCTTGCAGGGTGTATTCCGTGCCGTCCGAACGAAGGAGTTGGCCGCCCTCCCCCTTCGTGACGAAGAGAGCCTTGTAGTCGTCGCCGACGGCGTAATTTCCATCCTCGTTATACACGAGATAGTGCGGCGTCTCGTCGCCGAGAGTGAACTCCCAATCGCCGTTTCCCGTCGTATCGACGGCACAGTCGCCGCCCACCGACCAGCCGTATGCGAACCACCAATGGGTGAGATATCCCCACGTGGGATCGCTCTTGCCGAGATTTGCCGCATTGTAGGCGTCTTCCTTCGTGAAGAGCATCGAAAGATCCTCCACTTCATCCCAGCTCATCGCAATGCGGTTGTTGAAAATCATGAGTTCTGTAACTTTTCCGTCCGTATACTGCGGCTTGCGCCACTGTCCGCCGCGATAGGGATATTGGCGATAGAAGCCCTGCGCGGGTACCTCGAAGTCTTCGGGAATGCCGTAATCCGCTTTGGTCTTTCCCGTCTTATCCGCCTTCGTCCCTGCGTTGAATTCGTCGAGATCCGCTTCGTCCACGCTGATGACCTTCACGCCGTGATTTTCAAATACGGACTTGTTGTAGAAGAGTCCCGTGGGACTGATATCCTTGGGAAGCGCATAGAGGTGATCGTCGGGATTGTTGGTATTCGTTTCGGGATCGTAGCGGTAGCGGTAGACGGCGCTGTCCCACATGGAGGAGAGATCGATCTCCGCCGCATCCACGTAGTCCTGCAAATCTGCCATGAACCCGCGCTTCACCCAACGTTTGAAGTCCTCATCGCTCGCATAGAACACGTCGGGACCGTCCACGTTGTCCAATCCGAGCGTGCTGTTGACCGCCGCCACATAGTCGCCCGGACGGGGAACGTAATCGACGTAGATATTATCGGTATTGTTTTCGTTGTACCATTTGATCTGGCTGCTGACGATCTCCGCCTCTTCGTCATCCGCCCAACCCCAAAAGGTAACGACCGTCTTGCCCTCGCGGAGCGGATCCCCGCAACCCGCGAGCAGCCCCGCCGCCATGGCGAACGCAAGTGCGCCGCAACACAGTTTCAAACCCTTTTTCATATATTTTCCTCCTACAATTTTCTTATTTTTCACGCGCGAAACGCAACACGTGGAAAGAGACACCCTTCGTTTGCAGGATGAACTTTCCTCCTTCCTTTCGGCACAATTCCTTCTCCTTCGGCCGGACAGTCTCAGGGAAAGAGAACGTGTTTCTCGCACCGAGGTCCCCCTCCATCGCAATGTGTCCGACGCACTTCAATTCCCCGAAGGAACGAAGTTCGATCTCCGTTCTCGTCTCTTTCTCCGAAAAACAAGTGACGAACACAGTGACTTCCCCCGCCCGCTCCGCAACGCTTGCCGTCACGCAAGGGAACGCGCCGTGCGCTTCGCTGTTAAGATCGGGCGCTCCTATAACGACGCGGTACGCGGTCCCGCGGGCATAAGCGGAGAAGAGAGCGTAAGGGTAAAACGTCGTCTGACGGATCGCTTTCCCGCCCTTTTGGGTGGCGATGGGTGCGATCACGTTGACGGCCTGCGCGAGGCAGGCGCATTTCACGCGGTCAGCATGGTTGACGAGCGTACTCATCAGAGAGGAGAACACGACGGCGTCCTGTAAGGTATAACTGTCCTCAAGAATGTGCGGCGCCCTGCTCCAATTTGCCTCTCCCGACTTGGGAATATTCCAAATATTCCATTCGTCGAAGCTGAGCATCATCTGCTTCTTGCTGCGCTTCTTCGCGCGCACGAAATCACAGACGCCCGCCATCGTGCGGATATATTCGTCCATACATACCGAACTCGCGTAATAATCGAGGTCGTTCCCTTGGGGCCAGAAATATTGGTGAAGGGAGAGATAGTCGACGTCGTCATACAGCGTTTCGAGTACCACCCTGTCCCATTCGGGATAGGTGGGCGAAGAGGTGCAGTAGCTCCCGCAGCAGACGAGCTTCAAGGATCCGTCGACATACCGCATGAGCTTGGCGGCCTCCTTCGCCTTGTCCGCATATGCCTGCGCCGAGAGGTGGCCGATCTGTCCCTCGGAATCCATCTCGTTCCCAAGGCACCACATCTTCACCCCGTACGGATGCTCGCCCCCGTTCCTTTTTCTTTCGCGCGTGAGAGAAGTATCCCCCGCGTGGTTGCAGTACTCCACGAGTTCCGCCGCCTCCATAGGCGAACCCGAACCGAGATTGACCGCCATCATCGGCTCCACACCCGCAAGACGGCACCATTTCATGAATTCGTCGGTACCGAATTCGTTGGTCTCCGTCGTTTTCCACGCAAGATCGAGCTTTATGGGACGGTTCTCCTTGGGACCGATCCCGTTTTTCCAATTGTAGCCCGAAACAAAATTCCCGCCCGGATAGCGGATCTTGGTAAATCCGAGTTCTTTCACGAGTGCGAGCACATCGCCGCGGAATCCGTTTTCGTCCGCCGAAGGATGATCGGGCTCGTAGATTCCCTCATAGACGCTCCGTCCCAAGTGTTCGATGAACGAGGAATATAAATCGTCGCCGATCTCCGAGATCGGCATATCCTTATCCGCAAAGATCCTGACATTCTGCATTGTTTTTCCCCTACCGCGCTATTTGTTATAGCTATATCTATATCATTTTAACTTTCCATATAAATATTATCATCGTTTTAGACGGCTGTCAATACTTTTAGAAAAATTTCTTAAAATTTTTTTGCATGAAAAAACCGCCGCGTCTCCGCAGCGGTCGTTCGAGTGTTATTTATTGTTTTGCACGTCAGTCTCGTCTGTATAAATGATCCTGTGCGTGATGCCGCGGTTGTAATCGCCGAAACCCTTGCCGAAGAGCGTCAGCCCCCCGCGGTTTTCGGTATCGTCGGGGACGCCGATGCGGAACTTGATATCGCTGCGGTAATCGATCATGAAGTCGGAGAGCGTGTAGCCGCCGATCCTCATTCCGTTCCGCTCTCCCTTGCAAAGATCGTATCCATTGAGATAGGCACCTTTTTCGTTAAGGCTCAAAATGTAGATGATACCGTACTGCCCAAGCTTGGGATCCCACCAAGAGGGGGTAAACAGACCACGTCGGTCATTTCGCTCCCCGTCGATCGTCCAATATCCAATGCACTTATCGTTGATCCAAAAATGGATATCGGATGGATAGTAACGCATGAAACCGGGGGCTTCGCTCGCGATTTCAAACACAAATTGCAGCTCGGAGAGCTTTTCCCCCTCTTTTAGCAAATTGGGAACGATATATTCCACATAGCCGCTCCCGAACCACAGGATCGCCGCCTTTGTACGCTCCTGATAGGCGAAGAACCGCGGATCGTCGTAATCGCCGATAAGCCCGTCCTTCGTCGCAAGCCCACAGGTGGGCATCGCCCTGTAATCGCCGTAAAGCCCGATCGCAATGTCCGTCTCGCGGCTCTTTTCGGGCGTCTTTTCTTCGGGAAGAAAATCTATGACGATCCGGTTGGTGTTGACCATGCAGTTCTTGGAAAGCCCGCGCTTCGCGCCCACGTACTCCGTCTTGATGAGTTGCGCACGCTCCAACAGGCGGATATGCGCCGTGAGCGCACCGTTCGTCACGCCCAAACTCTTGGCAAGCTGGTCCATATTCTTCGCGCCTTCGTCAATCAAGATCCGCAAAATATTTCTTCGGATCTTGGAATCGAGCGCCTCGAAAAGAATATCTTCCTTTGAAAAATCCCTCACGTGCAACATTCGGCGAATACCTCTTTGAAATTTCTATATTATTTTAGCACGGCCTAAAATTGTTGTCAACTATTTTAGAAAAACATTTCACAAAAGATGCGCGATCAAAAAATCGCGACGAAAAATCTATACTGTTATCTTCTGATTATCCCTACTTTATCCCTTGTATATCCCCTGTGGCAGCAGGGCGTGTGCTTGTCATAGACAAGCTCAGCCTAAATGCCAAATTGACTTTTTGACCGCTTGATTTTTCCTATGCGACTGTGATATAATGGGAACAATAAACAGTAATTTAGCGGAATAACAGATATGACAGTACCGTAAAGACTTTGAAGATGGGAAGTGGCACAGTGCAGATGATAAATACTATGATCCGAAAGTCCCCATCGTCAACAGGGGATACGCGCTTACATTCGACGAGTACAAATACTGTGCCTTGAACAAATACCCCTACGGCGATGTCATAAAGTATTTACGGGTCTATGAACAATTCCCGCAAGCCGAACACTTTATAAAAATCGGCTTACAGCATCTCGCCACTAGCAAAACGCTCTTAAAGAAAGCCGCTTCGGACAAATCTTTCCGTAAATGGCTTATCCGAAATGCAAAGCTGCTCCGCAACGAATATGGGAGATTCCCTTACTTCTCGGCAAAGATCATCCTGTCCGCCTATAAACGGAAAGTGACCTTGCTCGAAATGCAACGGCTTGAACGGGAAGGGAAAGAGGCGTTACGCGACTATTCTTATAGAAACACGATAAGCAGAGTAATTCCCGAAAAAGAGATATTGAGCCTGCTGGATTATCTCAAAGCGCAAAATACAAACCTTAACTCCTATGCCGATTATATCCGAGCCTGCCTATTCCTCAATCTCGATATGAACTTACCAAAAAATAAATTCCCTCACGATTTCAAGCGGTGGCACGACATTCGGATCGACGAATACAGGACGGCAAGAGCGTTGAAGGACGAGGAAGAACGCAAGGAAATGTATCGGAAATTCGCCTTGATTGCCGAGAAGTATTTGCCGATGCAACGGGATATGAAGGACGCCTTTATCGTAGTGATAGCGCGTTCCCCTGCCGACCTTACCCATGAGGGCGATATGCTCCATCATTGCGTTGGGCGTATGAACTACGACCAGCGGTTTATACGGGAAGAAAGCCTTATCTTCTTTATACGAAACAAAGAAGCTCCCGATGTGCCTTTCGTTACGATGGAATACTCGTTGAAGAACGGAAAGGTACTGCAATGCTACGGCGACCACGACACCAGACCGAGCGAAGAAGTCCTCAACTTCGTAAACAGAAAGTGGCTGCCTTACGCACACAGAAAACTCAAAACCATTACAGCGGCGGCTTGACGCAAAGGGCAGCGTGACGCTGCACCCAATAAAAAACAAAGGAGAATACAACAATGAGCGACAACGGAACCAACTATTACAGAATCACAGGTTACTGCGAAAAGGACAATTTCAGCTTCATTATAGATTGCTTCGGCTGCTATGAAAAGCTCTGGCAATTCAGCGCGTTCCTCATATCCAAAGGCTTGAAGGTGCTGGAAGTCGGAAGCGATGACAAATTCCTCGACGGCAACATCCAAAGAGCCGACGAGGACAAGGAACAACTGATCCTGCGGGCAAATGCGCCGGGGAAACCGAGCTACATCACGACCACCGTTGACGGCACAGCATATAAAGCGGTGCAGGTAGCGGACAAGTTCTATATTCCCGACCGACAAGCCAAAGTCCCCTCATTGGCTTAAAATGTTTCCGACACAAGGAAGTGGATCAAAGATGAAAAAGACCGAAAACGGAAAACAGCTTTCCTTATTTGACATACAACTTTCCCCGCCGTCTGAAAATGAAATCCCTCAAATCATGCAGGCGGCAGAGAAACAGCGAGAACCGCCAAAGGAAAACCGCGAACTGTGTCCGTACCGTATCCCCACCGTAGAGGAAATCATGAAAGACTTCCAAAACGCGGCAACGACTTGCAGTACGGGGAAGCTCTTCGAGGACACCGTAGCTTGCGGGGCTATCGCTATCTCAAATGCAGTGGACTTCACCAAGTACGACGAGCGCGAAGAACGATACAAACAAATCATGAGCGGATACCGAGCCGAAGAACAGCAGAAACTTCCTGCTCTCTTCGCAAAGGTACTCGCTCTTTTATCTTCTGTGGTCTATGACAACGGAGCGTTCAATGACTACCTCGGTGAGATATTCATGCGTCTGAATATAGCGAACAAAAAAGTAGGACAAGTGTTTACGCCCTTCCATGTCGCAGAACTGATGGCACAGGTCACGGTGGGAGAAAACACCGATAAAGCGCAAAATGAAATTCTTACGATTTGCGATCCATGCTGCGGAAGCGGCGTCATGTCCCTTGCGGCATTGGACGTATTGCAAAGCCGGAGCGTGAACTATGCGAGAGATGTATTCATCGAATGCAGCGACATCGACATCCGATGCGTTCACATGGCATATTTGCAGCTTTCCCTCGCCGGCGTTCCCGCTATCATCAAACACCAGAACACAGTCACAATGGAAACGTGGGATGTATGGAAAACACCCGCGTTCATTTTGCAATATGTCCGATTCGGTAAATACGACCGATAGACTATTTTCTCAAAAACTGCATAAAATACTCTTGACATAGTAGACAAACTGTGCTACAATATGACTACCAAAAGGAGGAAGCACCATGTCGATCGGAATTTCTATCAGACCCTCGAAGGATCTCCGCACCAACTACGGACAGCTTTCCGCGCTGACACGGCAGAACCCCGTTGCGATCACGGTCAACGGGAGAGAAGATACTGTCCTCATGAGCCATGAAGATTATCTTGCGCAACAAGCGGCTCTTGAAGAAATGAAAGAGCGGCTTGAACTATATGCACATTTGGCGCAATCGGAGGACGACGTTCGGCTCGGAAGAGTGAAGCCCCTCGATACAGCGTTCGACGAGATCGTAAAAGCTATATCGGAGTGAGCCATGCGCTACAACGTACTGATGACCGAAACCGCAATCAGCGACTTTAAGAAGATCGCGCGGGATATTCTCGACATCTCAAAGAACATTGATACCGCCGTGAAATTCGTCACGGAAATGAAAGCGGAATGTAACCGTCTTGCCGATTTTCCGCAATCCGGGGCGCTCCCGAACGACAGAAATCTCGTCTGTCAGGGATACCGCTTCCTCGTACACAAAGAGTATCTGATCTTCTACACCTATGAGGACGGCGATGATACCGTTTACGTCAAAGCTGCTTTCAACGCAAAGCTCGACTATAAGCGCGTTATGAGAACGATCAAATGATCGTTGCCCCACAGGAGGACTTCGGTTCTCCTTTTTTTGTGCCGATTATCCTCGGTTTTATCTCACCGTTGGCTACAGCGCGTGTGCTTGTCTTGATACAAGCGGCGGCGCTTCGCGCCGCCGCGACAAGCACACGCGCTGTAAACGGAACTGCGCAATAAAAACGGAAAACGAAGCGCGGCGGGCGGGGCGTTCTCGCTGAACCGCTGCGAATCGCCCCGCGCATACCGCCGCGCGAATTTTCGTTTTATCACCGCTTTTCTCCGCTTTGCTTTTGCTTATACTGTGCGATGAGGTCTTTGGAATCTTCTTCGGACTTCATACAGACAAACATAGACAAAGCCCCTTTGAAAGAAACTTCGTCATAATCTTCCAATTCCATTATTTGGTGCAACGGCTAAACCATATCGCACTCGCATTTTTCGGAAGTGGATCCGGTTGGGAAGGTTGCAGATTCTTATCCCGAGGCTGCTTTAAGGCGCATGCAATTTCCTCCGCCTTCTTCGAATCGCAGACAATTACATCATCTTTGAACGAATCTGTTGCCACACTGTGTCCTCCTTTTTAATTATTTTCTGCTATTTTGATTTTCCACAAAACCAAGCATATAGAGAAACGCCGGGGCGGGAATGCGATAAATTTTCTTATCACCATAAGAGCATTCTCCAAAATCATTCGCCCTCTTTGTGATAACAAGGTTGGGATATATTTGTTCAGACATGGTGACAATGGCGTCTGTTTCAGCAATTTTTGCCTGATCTCTGTATTTCACTTCGATCATGATGGGCGGGAATCGAGTTGACTTTACAACGATATCAATCTCGCTGTCCTTTTTCCCGCCTCGATAATATCCGACTTGTGCCGTGGCACCATAATAAAAAGCTCTGATATGCTTATAGACGGCAGTTTCAGCAATAATTCCGAGTTCTTCAGGATCATTTGTAATATCATCCCGCATCAAGACAGCATTCCGCATGGCGGCATCGGCAATATAAATTTTGTTTTGCGCCTTCAAAATTTGTTTTGAGCCGAGCATAACGAGCGGACTCACATAAATGAGATTTGCGCTCTCTAAATAAATAATGTATTTCTCGACCGTTCCCCTCGTGACACCATCCAATTCCTTTGTGAGCGTTTGAATATTGATAATGTTCGAGGAAGTATAACATAAATACAGGAAGATTTTTTCTATATCGGAGATGTTACGGATCCCATAGACCGACGGGAGATCACGCTTTAACGCCTTGTCAACGATATCTTCCCGAAGAACGCGCTGAGCATATAAGTCATCTGAACTCAATGCAAGCTCCGGGAATCCCCCAACTTGTAAATAGCGGATAAAAGGGACTTGAAGCACGGCGAGTTTATTGAATATCTCTGTCTGCTCTTGCAAAGGACGCAGATACATTTGCGTCGGCTTCAGATCGGAGGGAAGAATAGGGGCATCAATCCCAGTAAGCTCGCAATACTCATAAAACGATAACGTCGGTACATGGATCATTGTCCAACGTCCCATACCGCTCTCAGTGAATTTGTCTGTCAGAATAGGACTTGCCGAACCCGTTGCCATAATGTGCATTTGCGGGTTTCTATCGTATAAAATTTTCAGCCAACTATTCCAATCTTCAGCGTATTGGATCTCGTCAAAGAAACAATAGACATCATCCTCAGTAGTAATATTATTGCGATAAATCTCAATTACTTTTTCGATAGAACACAACTTCAAAAGCGGATGATCAAAGGACAGGAATAAAATACGCTTGGGAGATACACCTTGCTTCAAAAGCTCGGCAATCACCTGATACATAATTGTTGTCTTACCTGTTCTGCGTGCGCCGCAGAGAATGACAGCCCTTCTGATATCTTGATGACCAAGTGCCTTCATGGCTTCATAGTAGGCGAACCGCTTCATCGGCTTATTGAATTCCTGTTGCAAAATTCCCGTTTGCCACCACGGGTCGTAAGAGAAAAGCAAATCCAAAACGTTCTCGGAATTTACAAGTTCCATACCACACCTCCAAGATGAGTATAACAGAAAAATGTCAATTCGTCAAGCGAAAATAGCATTTTTACCAACAAAGATTATAAGTATAGTTACAATTCTTACGGCAAAAATGCAAATTTCGAAGAAATAATTGGAATTTCCGAATTTCGATGCCCTTAGTGTAGGACTATGCTTGATTCCCTCTTAATTTGCTTTTCGTAGGCGTTTTATCGTTTCCTCCCCTACCGTTCCGATGTATTCTCCTTCGTCCCAACAGATAAAATCGTCATACAGTAATAGCTTTTTATCTTCAAGTCCGCACGGGCATACAACGTCCTCGTCCATAATGTCCGAAATAAAAAACTGCGGCAAACCCTTTGAATAAACGATCTTTTCCCCGCTTTTTTCGATATATTTCATAATATAAGCAAGCGTTTCTCCAATTCTGCTACCGTCCTCGATCTTCTCAAAATCACTCCGCCCGAACAAATCGTTAAAATAACTGTTTTGCATAGTCGTGATCCTTCTATGCGACTTGAAATTGTAATCGCGCACCTCATATATAAAACCCGGCATCGTGCCTTCTGGGATACGAAAGATCCCATGAAAATGCAACCGCTGCTTTTCGGGCGAACGTTCCCAAACGCCGATATATCTCCACTCCTTTCTTGAACAAAAATGCCCCAAACAACTTTTCAGCTTCTTGCG
The DNA here is from genome assembly GCA_947626575.1 of uncultured Clostridia bacterium. Taxonomy (GTDB): domain Bacteria; phylum Bacillota; class Clostridia; order Christensenellales; family Borkfalkiaceae; genus Gallimonas. The sequence goes on from CANQSR010000003.1 coordinate 80,287, forward strand.
GAAACTTTCTTCCGTGTGCTTTGCGCCGTCATACGTCAGCGTCACAAAGTAGTTAAAATCCTGCAAATTCGCCTTCCTTGTCAATCGAATGCGGCGGGCGATCAAATTCCGCTTTTTCCTCTCTAAATTGCTCTCCACATAAACTTTTGCCGCGTCGTCCGTCTTGAAATAGGGTCGCATCGCTTTTAACAGCCGCGCCTTTCTTTCTTTGAAACGGAGAAACACGCACTCCCTATATACCTCGTTGAAAAGTTCCCGCTTTGTCATAATGCGGACATCGCCCTGCTCGTTCAATATCCCACTCGGCGCAGGAATAGCAGGCGGAGAAGGCGCGTCCAAAATGGGCGTGCCTTGTTCCGCTATTTGTTCGAGTGGCGTCAGTTCCTGCCCCGTTTCATCCGTTTCCGAGGGGGAGGTTTCAGACATGGTATTGGCATTTTCGCTCTCCTGTTCTTCCACGACAGGCGGCTTTACGGTGATCTTCTCCTCATGCGGTTTCTTTCGCGGGCGGTATGGTCGTGTCGTATGAGGGATCGCTATATAGTGGCTGCCGTCGAAATAGACTTTACATTCGGGGCTTGGCATTATGGCGTCACCCCCTTGTAGAGCGCGTCGATGAAATAGCTATGCTGCATTTTCAGCTCGTCTACCGTCGCCCGCTCCGAGGCGTACTCCTCGTAATCGTTCAGCCCGACTTTGCTCTTTCTTGCCATGTCGTTGAAGTAGTCCGAGAAACAATCGGTGGAGAAGCGGCGGGCATAGATTTTCTTGTTCATCAAGAAATACTTCTTATTCTCTGCCTTGCCGTCCATTGTGCCGCGCTCTTTCTCTATTTTCAACATGGAATAGCCGTAATTGTTACAGATACGGATATGCCTGCGCCAGATCCATGCCGTCACGCTTTTCAGAAGATGAACGAGAAGCGTGTTATCGCCCCTGCGGTAGCGGAAATCGTAATACAGGTTGATAAAACGGTTGAATGCCCACTCGCTTATCATCTCCTCTATGGTGTAGAACGGGTACGTCAGCTTTCTGTCCGAGCAGTCAACGATATGGAGAACGTCGGCAAGGTCGCGGGCGTCCGCGCCCCAGCTTTCGGGTCGCTGCTCGTCCGTGAACACCTTGATAAACGGGAAATTGTCTACCGTCGCGCTATGTCTGCACATTTTCAGCCAAGCGTTAAAGAGATCGTTTTTCTGGTTGGTTTCCTCGTCCTTCTTTTTCTTCTCCTGCAATTCGAGATTGTTCCCGCGCTCCTTTCCCACTTCGGAAATCACCACAACCCCGAACTCAAAACTGCCCGCCTTCGGGTTGTTCTCCATAACCTTTTTGCCGAGCCGCAGAACGTCAAAGTCCAAAATATGGGCGAATCTTCCTTCCGTTTCCGTATGCTTCGGGAAGAAATCGGCATACCATGTCGGGAAGTTGCCCGCCGAATAGATGCGCCCGCTGTCACGGATAGAGTAGTTTGCAAGTAGCAAACTGCTCTCCATCACAAAGATAAAATACGCCTGTGCATAGGTACTTAACACTTCAAACAGGGAAGTGTGTTTCAGCGCGTCGTCATAGACCATTCCATACCGCCCGATGTCATAATCGTAGAGCTGCCGATCTGCCCGTCCGTGATGCAGAAACCGCCGACGCTTTTTCTCCACCCAGCCCTTGACGGTGGCGAGATTGTAGACCGTGCCATATTCCATACACTTCCGCAATTCTTCCTCGAAGCATATCCACGGGAAGTATGGAAATCTCATGTCGTTCTCCTGCAAAATGGAGAGTGCCTTCTGCCGAAACATGACCGCTTGCGAGAGAGCCATGTCGGTGATCGCCGTGGTTTTCTTCTTTCCCATGCTCCCGCAGGTGATGGAAACGATAGGAAGCTCGTTGATGAAGCCGCAATCCCGCGCCTCGAAATGCCGCAGACGGTTGAGCGCGACTTTGCGACGCCAACGGTTGAATAACAGCCATGCAATCGTAGCGAGCGACCACCACGGAAAATGGCGGAGAATAACGTTGCAATCTACTATGAGCTTTCCGACTTGCTTATAGATACAGCCGAAATCAAATTTGACGACGAAATAGAAGTAGAACGCGAGAAACGCCGCCACAATGCTTGCAAGGTTCAGATGGAACGCCCACAGCACGAGCCAACACACCCACACCGGGCGATGCTCTTTGAGGAACGCGAGGTAGTCTTTGACATACGCCTTGACGGGCTGATAGGTATGCGCCGCGATCCATTTGAAAATGCGAAGCGGCACGGTGTCTTTATTGTGCTTTTTGTTTCCTTTGCGGTAGAGCCACCGCACGACGAAAAACAGGATGACCGCCACGGGGAGAATGAGGATAAGCACCTTTGCCGTGTTTCCGAGGAATACGCCCACAGATTGACCCCAAGCCGCGAAGTTCTCCTTACTGAAAAGCAGGGAGAAATAGCTCGTTGCATCCTGTTTGAAGCCGTCATAGTTTTCGGGAAGATAATCCGCCCAGCCGAACACCGAGGACGGCTGCAAAAAGGTAGCCATGAAGGTGTACGAAATGGAGAAAATTTCGCAGAAGTAGACCGCAACGGACATACCCATGTCCGAAACCGCCTCCCAAAACCGCACATACGATGCCGAGAATACCGTCGCGCCGAGGACGATGAACGCCGCCGAAATGAAAACGCAGAGCGCGATATGTACTTTACGCATTGAGTTGTCCTCCCGTATATACCAAGTAACTGATAATGAGTGCCGCGAGAATGAGAATAACGACCGCGGCAATCTGCTTAAAGATTTTCATTGTTTCCTCCGAAAAAATTTTATTTTTGTGTTGCAATTTGCGATACAATGTGCTATACTATTCATGGAGGTGATAGTATGGCAAATAAAAGTGCGAATGTTTCCGTTCGAGTCGCGCCCGAAATCAAGCAACAGGCAGAAGCGGTACTCGAAAAGATCGGGCTGCCCGTTTCCGTTCTGATCGACACGCTCTATCGGCAGATCATCTACACGGGCGGCGTTCCCTATCCGCTGGCCGTTCCCAAGCTCCCCACGCGGGATACCATGAGCGAGAAGGACTTCGACGCGATGATGGAGAAGGGATATTCCCAAGCCGTTGCGGGCGAAGGCATGGAACTTGACGCTGCTTTCGACGAACTTCGTATGGGGACCCTTCATGGAATACAAAGTTAAGATCACGCCGTTTGCCATTTCGCAGCTTGCCGAAACGGTGAAATACATCTCGGACGTATTGCTCGCTCCGGAAACTGCGGCGAAGTGGCTGGACGTATTGCAATCTTCGATCAAATCCCTTTCTTCTATGCCGAACCGCTTCCCTTTGACGGAGGAACAGCCGTGGCGCGAGAAGGGAATCCGTAAGTTCAATGTAAAGGGCTTCCTCGTCTATTATCTCGTAGATGAAGAGCGTAAGACCGTGACTGTGACAGCCGTCGTCTATGGACGGCGCGACCAGATAGGTGCGTTGAAAGAGCTTGATAAAGAGAACCCCTCAATCGCTGCGCTCCGTGAGTTACAACAGGAGATGGCAGGGGTTGCGGAAGAAATCGGTATTACCGAAGATGATGTCGTACAGATGATTGCCGAGATGCGGAGAGAAAATGGCGATACCATGTCCGAGGAAGAGGCAATCAAGGCGATTAAGAAAGCCAAGAGATCTAATATATGAGTGACACAAGTATGGCGGCCCCCGAATGAACGGGAGCCGCTTTTTTCATGCCTTTGGCGGCTTTTCCGCCTGTTCATTTTGTTGTGCCTGTTCTTCCTTCTTCCGTCGTCGCTTCTTTACGGAGTTTGAGATCGCCTTGCAGAGTGCCACAATTCCCTTGAAGGGCAGGAGAATGACCCAGATGATAGCTTGCAATACCCACGGCAGGAATTTCCAAAGCAGAACAAGGAGTAGTACAACGAGAATGACCGCAAGAACGATTTGCCACCATTCGAGCGGCGGTTTTTCTTGCAGGTAGACGTCCACATCGTCAAAGATATGAATGGGCGACTGTACGACGGGTATGACGGTGAGTTTGCCTTGATTGTTGTAAGTGACAGTCAGAATTTCAAAGCCGAGGAATACCGCCTGCTGTACGCGGGAAATAGGATACTCCGTCGTACTCACCGCCCCGCTGCAATTTCCATGCCTCTGGACGTGCAAAACTTCTTGCGTGTAGTCCGTTACGGCAAAGCGGAACAGGTAGACCTTCTTTCCGCTCGTCATCTCTTTCTTCGCCCATGTTCTGAACTCGGACACATCCCGCTCGTTGAGTTTTAAGGAGTTTGCCACTTCGCTGTCGCTGTATGTAGAGGAAATCGCATTTGCCTTAACTTCTTCAATGGGCTTGAAATCGTTGATCTCCCACTTCGTGCCGTTGTCAATGCGATACCACCAATTTAAGAACCTGTCCCAGCCCGTGAGGGTGCTGTCGTAGCTTCTCAAATCAAACGCCGCGTCCGTGTCGAACTCGATGACATTCTCCCCGCGCTCCACTTGCTGTCCGTCGCCGTGAATCGCCGTTCCATCCGTAAACAGTGCATCGCTGTACCCAAGCAGTTTGAGATAGGGATCGCTACTTACGCCGTGTATTATGGAATAGTCCTCGGCATAGGATAAAAGCTCGTCCGTTGTGACTTTGTTCTCGCCCGCGTTCTCCACTTGAAACAGCCAATCTATTTGGTTGACGACCTCGTTTACATTGTTGGTGTACCCGTTGTAGAGAAGTCTGCCCGGCGCAACACGATAAGGGGCTTGAAATACGGCATACGCCCAATTCCAATAATAGCAATCGTCGTCCCCGTTCAGCCCGCCGATATACTTTGCAAAGTCCCCGAACCCGTAACCAATGTTGAATACGTCCTGCTCGGACATTGAGGAAATATCCACGCCGATATAGGGGGTGAACGCTGTTTTGAGTTCCCTGCTCGACGTCACATAGATGGGCCGGGTCTGATACTCATACCACTTCGCCTTGATCTTTTGCAGAATTCCGGGGTCCTCGCCGGCGCGGTCAAAGAGATCGTCCTCGTCTACCGAGAAATACACCGTGTCGATCTGCCATTGATGGTTTGCGCCGAGGGACGATTTTCCCGTCCGGTAATAGGTCTGGTTGGTAACTTCTTCGCCCGCTTCATTCGTGTGGTGCAGGGGAATTTCGAGCGTTACGAGGTCGTCCGCCGTACATTCGAGCGTGCTTTTTGCGCCCGTGTACTCGCCGCAGTTTTCGGCATAGCCCGTCCAACGATAGGTGAGAGATACGGAGTAGTCCTCAGGCGTGTTCTCGCCCTTCGCCCAAAGCTGGATCGACGAAACGTCATACCGTCTTACACCTTCATGCGCCTTTGAGTAGGCGGTCGCCATTGTCCGTAGAGAGGATGTCGCCGCGATCTTGAACTTATAGAAACGGTGATTGTCCGTACAGTCCAAAACCGTCATGGCATATTGCCCGTAATCTTCGGGAGAGCCGTCCGCCTTGTACTTCGTCGCCATTTCCACCGTGTTTGCGAGCGCGTCAATTTTCAGCTCCTTTTCCGTGGGGTTGTAGACATACAGATACAGCCCGTAGGCTTCCTGCAAAAATGCTTTCTCCGAATAGCAATACTCTTGGAAGGAAATAAGCGTCGCCTTTCCCAGCGGATCTTTCGGATATTGCAGCACGTCAACGTCTGCCATATCGTCCTCGATGGGAGTCTCGTCAAAACTCGCGTATTCGCTCGCCGCGGCAACAGTATGCCCGTAAGCGGAAGTTATCACCGCAAACAGGCACACCATGCCCGCAAGCAGAGCGCATAAAACCCTTTTTGCGGAAATCTTCATACGCCCTCCTTAAAACACGAGGTCGCCTTCGATCGTGATGCGGTCGGGGCGGATGATCTCTATGAGGGAGAAATCAATGCGGAACGTCACGCTCTCGTTGTACGATGAAACGATCAAGCTGTACAGGTAGGGCGCGGGCGACGGCAATTCCGATTCCGCGGGGGCGGTCACTTCTTCGTCGGGATAGAGCTTTTCCAAGATCTCCTTTACGCTCTTTTCTTCGGGGATCGTAAAGGTGAAGTAGGTCGTCTCCTTCTTCAACGCAAACACTTGGTTAAGCTCGCCCACAGACGACCAAGCGGAGCGTTCCTGTTCCACGAATAAATCAAAGTCCGCGTCCGCATTCGGCACGATCTTGACGTTGTAATCCTTTTCATCGTCGCCGAGACCAAAGGTGTACTTCACGTCGAACCGTTGTTCTCCTTGTTCATAGTAGGCATAGGAGTGCGCCGCCGTAAGGTCTTTCCCGTCGTGTACGAGATAGAAGGTCTTGAAGTCCTCATTCCCGCCGTTCGTGAAGTGTATGATCGCCGCCATAGCTCCGCCGAGGAGTAGAAGGATAAGCACCCACACGATGATGCTTACAACAGTTTTCGCCCCCGAATTATTGTTTTGATTTGCCATAATTTGCCTCCATGATAAAACGGGGAATCCTCCCCGCGCTTCGGGATATGGGGAAATTCCCCATACCCCCGCAAAGCACAGTTCAGAACGTCAAGCTGCCGCTGCCCGAAAAGGAAACGCTGCTCATGCCGACTGTCAATGCCGTAGCATCCACTTTCGTGATGTCCGCTTCCTTCGGGTATTCCAACTGAATGCTGCCATAGGTGTAGATGACCGTTGCCTTGACCTTGCCATAGCCGGGTGCGCCGTTGCCGGACATATACACGATGCCGCTCTTCAAATGGTTCTCCGCCTGCGTTCCGATCGACGTCAAACCTGCGCCCGTCGCAGTATAGAAATCATTCCATGAGAGCGCAAGCCCGCCCGTGCCTTTGGGATTGTTGAGCGTCTTGCTCTTTGCCGTGGAGATCGTCGCGCCGCTCGTCACAAGTGCCTGCGCTTTGGTGATGTACGTCCTCAACGCGCCTTGACAATATTGGTCTGAAAACTCGATCGTTGCCGTAGAGACGCTGATCTCGCCCGTCACCGTGCCCACACCGTATTCCGAAACGTTTACGAAAAGATTTGACGCGTCCGAGCCGCTCTTTCCGACCGTGATATATCCCTTCCCGCGATTGCCGTTTGCAAAGGGGTAGAAGTCGATCGTCGTGGGGCGTTTCAGATAGTTGATGTCCTTCGTGGCAGATACCGTGGGGGCGGAAGCTGCCGAAACTTTGAGCTGGACAACTTCGCCGAATGCCTGCTTGCATTCCACCGTCGCCGTGCGGTCTCCCGTACTGCGGACAGTAACATAGTCCGTCACGGTCTTGCCGGTCGCAAAGGTGGATGCGCCGTTCTTCCATTGCACCGCCCACGAAAGGGTGTCCGTCGTGTTGTCCGGCTCCACGACTGCCGTCACGGTGTATGCCGTTTCGACCGACGCCGTGGAGATGCCATATTCCTCATACTGTGCCACGGGGATCACCGCGCTCATGAGAGCGATACCCACGCCTTCCGTCTCGTCGTCTACGATCATACCGCCCGCCTGCACGGTTTCCTGCCCTTCGTCTGTCACTTCCTCTTTCTTATCAAACCAGCCGAGGGGAAGCCCCGCGACGATGACAGCGACGAGCATGAATGCCGTGGCAGCTATGATCCACTTGATTGCCGTTTTGGTTTTGTTGTTCATCTTATACCTCCCCGGTGAGAATTTTCATGACTTTTTCCGAGGGCTTAAATGTTCCCTCGGCTTTGAATTTGAGTTGCGCCGTAGGCGCGTCGATGAAGGACAGCTCGTTGCTTTCTTCTTCGACCGTACCGAACAGCAATGTTGCCGCATTCACCCATCTTCCTTGCGATTCGCCCATAAGATTGACGGCGACGACGTACTCCTTTTCAAGTGCCAGACGCTTGAACGCCTGATAGCTTCCAAGCTGTTTGAGTTCCGCCGCTTCCACGTCGAACGCGCGAACGAAGATCAACATGCCCGCTTCGTCGTCCTCGATCTTTTTCGATGCGTCCGTATCTTCGGGCAATACGCCCAAGAGCAAGACGCACTCCTTCGTCCGCTCGTCGTAGGACACGAGCAGGAGCTTGCAAATTTCCTCGTCGCCCGCATCGGTGGAATAGGTGAGCGACTTGCAGCCTTTCACATCGTCCTCCTTAATGGTCTTATAAGCGGACAGGGTGACGTTGAAAGTCGTTGTATCGCTGCCCCAATCGGGAATAAGCGCGACGCACAGCCCGATGACGAGTGCAAATACCAGCACGAACGCAACCGCCGTTATGATCCATTTCGCCCTGTCACTCTTTTTGTGACGGGCGAGATCGGGGTCGGTGTAATTCGCAAAATCATCATAGTCGTCGTATTCTTCGTTACTCATTGTTTACCTCCGAAAATCAAAATTTGAAAACTGCGGCCCATATCGGCTTTTCCACCGATACAAGCCGCAGAAAGCTATGCTTTTTTCTTCGCCGCTACCTTAACGGAGCAGCATCTGGAGCAAGGTCTTGTCCGAGCTGCGATAGGGCTTGATGGGACATTCCCAAACCTCGCCGTCCTCGTCTACGGTGCGCACGCCATAGGTGTTTCCCGAAATGACGCGGTGCGTCTTTTCGTCCTTGATCTCATAGGGCGTAAGGAACAGTTCCGCCTTCTCCGCGCCGCCGAACACGATGTCGAGGACGGCATAACCGCCATTGTCCGGGGGAGACACCTGCACCCGCACCTCTCTGCCGCGCACCATGCCCTTGATGAAATAGGAATAGTACGTTTTTCCGTCGCGCTCAAACGTTTCTCTCTCGACGAATATCGTCTGGCTGCCCGACTCTTTCTTTTCTTCGTTTTTTGCCATCTGTTTGCGCCCTCCTTTTATTGAAGAACATTCTGCCCATCAAAAATTCCACGGAGAAGTAATAAGCCGTTTTTTCCGCCTTTTTGCACGGCTCGCCTTTCAGCTCGTCCATGCAAGCCGAAGAAATTTCGCAATATAATTGTTTCGCAGTCTTTCCGTCCGCCTCGATTCCTTTCAATCGCTCGATCAGTCTTTCCCGATCCATAATCTCTCCTTGATGATCTTTACATTCTCTGTTTCAAAAAGCGCATCCCCGACCGCTTTTGCGGGGTCACTGAAATGTGTTTTTGCACGCTCCGTCCCGTTTTTGCGGACAAGAACATGGTATCTCTCTCCAACTGTTTCCGCGCTTGAAACGGTCGATGAAGATCTGATAGTCGCTGCAGTATTTCTTCATCCGTGCAAAGTTTCTGTTCTTTGCAAAATTGTATTTGTTGTTCCAAAGAACGCCTATCTCTTTGAACGGCTCGCCTTTTTGCACCTTTAAGACGAGGCGCAACGTGTGTGGATCGAGCGCGTAAGCGGACTCCGATTCAAATTCGATCGCAATGTTTTTCATATCACATGCTCCTCTTTGGATGCGGGCAAAATTGCCCGCACCCATTCAAATAAGGAGGATCCCCCCGAACGATCAGCCAAGTACGGCGATCGAATAAGGGCAGAGCGTAAGTGTATCGCCTGTTACGGTGCTGACGCCGTACACATTCACTGTATCGGTAACTTTCACATCCCCGTACATGGAAACGGGAACTTCAAAACTCTCTTCGCTCGACAGATTGACGAGAATGATGACGGAACTCCCGTTCCAAGTTTTCTTGATCGCTGTGATATACGGGCTGACCGATTGTAATTTTTCGATTGTCCCGCGAGCAATTTCGGGATGACAGTTTCTGATCCGCATCGCCTGCTTCATGTAGTTCAGAATGGAGTCCGGGTCTTCCATCTGTTCTTCGACCGAGCCAAAAGAATAAGAGTTGGGGTCGATCTTCATGCCTTCAACGGGAGGAACAAAAACTTGCCCCGCAGCGACCGAACTTTCGGACCATTTCATAGGGACCCGCTTTGTCGGATCGTCGCTCTTGTTGGAAGCCGTCATGCCGATCTCGTCACCGTAATATACCCACGGCGTACCGTTCATGATGGATAAAACGCCCGTTCCGATCTTGATGTTCGCTTCCGTTCCCCACATATTCGCCGCACGAAGCGTGTCATGGTTTCCATAGAAAGGCGCAAGGATCCCCGTATTGTACGTCTTTTGCAAGCCGAGCAAGAAATCTGCGAGCTTTTCGCCGGGATTGGTATAGAGCGGGGAGAACAGTTTCTTCACCGACGAAGATTCAACGCCCGTACTCATGGTGAAAAGGAAAAAGCTGTCGCAACCGCTTTCGTAATACTTTATAAGTTCCGACCGTTTCAAAGTAGAGATAGTCTTCTTCTGCCGTTTCGCTATCCTCCGCATGGACGCCAAAGGTTTCCATCACGCCAAGCTCGCAACCATGAGCCACCTCAACGGCAAAGACCGCGTTGTGATCCCAAAGCCAATTATAAGGCTCTGCTACAGCGACGTCGGGAACGTTTACCGTTGCGGTATAAGTCTTCCCGTTATCGCTTGACGTCATTGTCGGCGTGACAATAGGATCTGCGACCGTGAAATTATAATATCTCGTCCCTGCCATAAAGGTGCCTATGACATAGTAATCACATTTTTCCCAAGAAACCGCACTGGTCGCTTCGTCAAATGTAATGCACCAAGTCCCTGCTGTGATCCAACAATTTGCAGAACCGGGGACACCTGAAGACCCGCCGCATCCGTAATCATTTCCGTCGATAAGATTTTTTGCCTTAAAAGCGACTGCGGAAACTCCTGCAGGATTTTCGGTTGCGGACCAAGTGGGATACATATCCTCTGTGATCGTGATAAATGCTCTATGAATGGTAGTGCCTTCTACTTTCGTAAAATGCACACACCAATCTGCTTCGGGGTCATCGTCCCATACGTCAGCAGGTCCCGTGTTTGTGGAGGGATTCACATCATCGGCGGAGTTATGGTAGCTCCCCGTTAAGTACATATCATAGAAAGATTCAAGCGGGTCGAGCTTTTCGATACACTTCCATTCCACGACATTGATCGCTTCATCGCCGGGATAGCTCTTGAACTTGAACTCATAGACGCCATCGCTGCCCGTTGCGGGATAGATGTTCCAGCAGTATGTAGCCACATCATAGCCCTGTCCGCCGTTGAACACAACGTTGCCGTTTTCGTCCTTGACTTCGCCATACATCTTATCTTCCAAAGCATGATAGCCGTCAAGACCGCCGTCTGCTTCGGGGTTGATGCCTTCGGCATATTCAAAGCCTTTGAGATTGCCGAGTCCCATACGGCCTTTGCCTTCGTCGCCATCCCATGTCGCGGGGTCAGTAAGATTGGTGACGAATTGGAACTTGCAGTTGGGACGAAGCGTCAAAGTAACGGAGAACACATTGTTCCCTTCGTTCGTGAAGAAATACTTTTGATTGCTTGCCACTTGTCCTCTTGCGCTCTTCACCCATTCGCCGTCGTCGTTCAGCTCGGTAAGGAAGTCCCAATTCTCGCCCGCGACCGAACCGATCACATACCACATACGATTGTCTTCATCGGGAGTTGCGGAACGGAATCTCGCAAAGATGTCTGTATCCTCTTCGATTGGTTCATCGAAGTTGAACGCCGAGCCGTATGCGGCGTCCGCATACCAACCGAAAAACTCGCTGCCGTCTTTCTCGGGCGTCCATTCCGTCACTTTCGAGCCTTTTGTTACTTCCTCGCTCTTAAGCTCTTTTCTTCCGTCATACCAAGTAACGGTTGCTGTGTCACTTGAATTGCCGGAATTGTCGCCGCAACCCGCAACGTTCATCGCTACTGCAAACAGCATGACGAACGCGAGCATACAGCTAAGCCACTTTTTTACTCTCATAATCTCTGTCCTCCTATTGATTTTTCTCCAGCGTTGCTGGTGGATTCCGAATTGAAAGTTTACCGACGGTCCCGCCCGCCGATGCTCAACGAGCGGGACAGCCGGTCGCCCTTTCGGGCTTTATATGGGGGGAAAATAGAATGAGCTTATTGTTGAATGAAGACGTAGCCCGACTTCCCTGTTATGGTTTGCTTCCCGCTTAGGCTCGATTTGATTGCACTTGCACTCGCTTCTGAGCCGTTAGCATAAAGCCCCCAAGTCCCAGACGGCAGATCGACCTCTACATCGTTCGATCCGCTGTTTATGACAATATAGATTTTCTCGTATTTATAGGGGTTGTTCATCGTATAAGCAATCACTCCCCCTTTTGTGACCGACGTATCAAGTACATTGACGGTCGTCCCTCTGTCCGCAGCCACGGGAAGACGAAGCGTTTCAAACGCCTGTCTTAAAGCAATGAGTCCCTTGTAGTATCTCGACATCAGATATTGAGACGACGAGGGAGAGAGTTCATCCCATTTGAGATTGTTCACCTCATCGGAGGCGTTATAGCTGTTTTCGTTGTAAGTACCGTCCGCGTTCTTTTTCGCGCGGAGCATTTCTTCGCCAGCCTGCATGAACGGGATCCCAAGAGACATCTGCACAATAAACGCGGAAAGTTTATTGCACTGCAAGCGCATTTCAAGCGTATTCGCCCCTTCGCCGTATGCCGAACAGATCTTATCCCAAAGGGAAAGATTATCATGCGCCGACGCATAGTTGACAATGTTCGTGGGATTATAGGTAGACCACGTTCCCTTATTGTTTGCCGTTCCAAACGAGCTGTTCATCACGCCGCCGTTCAACCCGAAGCGCACGGCTTGAGACAAGTTCTCTTTGTCGCCCGTTGCAAAGCCCGTATCCGTGCCGTTAGTAGAGCCTTTGATCGCGTCGCGCAGAACATCGTTGAACATGGCAATGCCGTTTGTATGCCCGCCGCCGACTTCGGAATTGACGTATTTGATGTTGGCGAGAGTGCTTTGATTATTGCTTTCAAGCGTTGTGCCACCGCCCGTCCAGCCTTCCCCATAGATCAAAGCGTTGGGATTGATTGCATGGACAGCTTTCTCGATCTTCTGCATGGTGGCGACATCGTGAAGTCCCATAAGGTCAAAACGGAAACCGTCTACATTGTATTCTTTCATCCAATAGGTCACGGAATCGACCATGAAACGGCTGAACATATAGCGGTCGGATGCCGTTTCATTTCCGCACCCCGAACCGTTGGAAGCCTTTCCGTCCGTCTTAAAACGATAATAGTAATAGGGAACGATACGGTTGAAGTTGCTGTCAAGTCCGCTTGTATGGTTATACACGACGTCCATCACAACGCCGATGCCCTGCGCATGAAGCGCCTGCACCATACGCTTGAACTCGTTCACGCGGACTGCACCGTCCGTCGGGTCGGTAGAATAGCTGCCTTCGGGAACATTATAATTTTTGGGATCGTACCCCCAATTAAAGCCGCCCTTGCTCTCGTCCACCGTGGCATAATCGAAAGAGGGCATGAGGTGAACATGGGTAATGCCGAGGTCTTTCAAGTAATCGACCCCAACGGGGATCCCATTGCTGTTCTTCAACCCTGTTTCGGTGAATGCGAGATATTTTCCCTTGTATTGCGATTGCGTGAGCTTGTTGGAGAAGTCGCGGACATGGATCTCCCACAATTCCGCGTCGGTATAATTGAAGACCCCATTCTTTGCAATCGGCGGGACAAACCTATCGTCCGTCCAACCCGTCGGGTCGGTAGACGAAAGGTCAAGGATCATGCCGCGGTCGCCGTTTACTCCCGCAGATACCGCATACGGATCTACCGCTTCGTTCGTTCCCGCAGAGGTCGTCACGGTATAGGTGTAATATTTCCCGTTGAGGTTTTGTTCCTCGGTATGCGCCCACACGCCTTTCTCTCCCTTTTCGAGAGAGATCGTCTTTATCGCGCTCCCGCCGTTTCCCGCGTCGTACAGGTTCAGCACCACGGAAGAAGCGGTCGGCGCCCAAAGACGGAATATCGTCTGCGTTCCCGAAAGCTCCACGCCCAATGCACCGTCATAGTTGTATTGTTCCGCGAAGTCTTCCGAATTGAAATATGTAATGGGAACGACAGGCACAGGGTCGAGATCTGCCACATGGAGCGTATATGCTTTGTCAAGGACAAGCGGCTGCTTTGTCTTGATCGTTGCCACAAGGGAGGACACTTTCGTGATCTTGTCGATCTCGACTTCCTTCCCGTCGCTGTCCGTTATTTTTACTTCCGCAAGATCCATTGTCATCGCGGATGCAGAGCTGACGGAATAACGGATCGTGTTCAGATCGCGGAGATCCGCCATGTCAATGCTCTTAATTTCAAGAAGCGTTACCCCACCGTCGGGGCTGGAATATGCTTTCTTATCCCCTGCTTTCAGATACACAAAGGTTTCCTCCTCTTTAATGGAGATGAACCTATCGTCCTGCGTGGCGTCTTTCGTCGCCGTTCCCCATGACGTGCCGCCCGGATCGGAACAGCCCGTGCGGACAATGAACCCGACTCTCGAAGTATCCGCGCTGATATTGACCACGGCTTTTGCGCCGTAAGCGCATTCATGGAAGAGGAAACCTCTCCCCTCCGCGCCGCCTTCTTCCCAAAGCCACAGGTCGCAATCGCTATAATCGTCGCCAATGCGGTTGAAGTAGAATGTGATCTGATTTTTCCCGTCCTCGCGGGGCAAGGTATATTCTTCCCCGGCGGCAGGATCCTCCGTATCACCCTGCGGAGGTTGATCTGTTTTCCCCGCGCATCCGCAGAACACGAACAACATCGCAAGGAATATTGCCACTGCCGAACAAAACCGTTTCATAATTTTCTCCCTCGATTCTTAAAGTCTGTTATAGGTTTTCGCCAAGTCGAAAATTCTCAGGCGGATGTCGTCATGGAAGTCGCTCTTGATAAAGCGGTACGACCAATTCTCGTTTGACACGGTGGAGGGAGCATTGATCCGTGCCTCCTCTCCGAGCAGCAGAGCGTCTTGATAGGGGAAGATCACGAGCCGCGCTTTGCTTGCAAAGAGAAGGGCAAAAATGCTGCGGCAGATGCCTCTGTCCGTTTCATCGACGAACTGTGCGCCCGCTTGAAAACATTCCACTTTCAGATCGTACACAAAGCGTTCTTTCTTATCCCCCTCTAAATTCTGGACGCAGGTAAGAAGCGGTACGTTATCGTGCGTTCCCGTGTACGCAACGAGATCTTCCATATATCGGCTCGGCTTGTGTTCGTTTGTAAAATCGCCGTCGAAGGCATTTTGCAGGATCTTCATGCCCGCATAACCCGTTTTGTCGAGTTCGCGGCGCACCGACCAAGTGATCAGCCCAAGATCTTCGGCTACGATCGGTTTCTTTGCAAACGCGCGGAAAAGCTCTGCGCCCGGTCCCTTTTTCCATTCACCGACTTTCGCGTCTTTCGCGCCGATGGGAATACACCAATACCGCACAAAGCCGATAAAGTGATCGATGCGGAGAATGTCGTATATTTCCAATGCGTCCGCAATGCGGCGATGCCACCAAGAGAACCCGTCCGCCTGCATTTTTTCCCAATCGTAGACGGGATTGCCCCAAAGCTGACCGTCATCGGAGAACGCATCGGGCGGAACTCCCGCCTGTGCCGCAGGGTTGCCCTTATCGTCGAGCTGAAACAGGTCGCGCTTGTACTTCCACATCTCCACGCTGTCGCGGGCAACATAAATGGGAATGTCGCCCATGATCTTCACGCCCTTTTTGTTGGCATAGGCTTTTAAGGCGCGCCATTGCCGCAAAAAGAGGTATTGCGTGAACTGCCAGAACTCTACCTCGTCGCGGTGGTTGCGCTCAAACTCCGAAACAAGCGCTTCGTCATACTCCGAATATTCGTCCCATTCCTCGTGAGAAACGCCGCCGAACTGCTCTTTGAGCGCCATAAAGAGGGCATAGTCGTGAAATTTTTCGATTTTCAGAAAGGCGTCCCATTCCTCTCCCTTGCGGGAAAAACGTGAAAAAGCCTTTTTGAGGATATTGATCCGCACGCGGTATTGCTTGCCGTAATTGACGCGCCGCATGTCCTCATACCAATCGTAGCTCTGATAATCGTCCAATTCGAGCAAACCTTCCGCATGGAGAAGATCGAGGTCGATATAATAGGGATTAAAAACTCCCGAAGCGCAGGACGAATAAGGACTGTTCCCGAACGTAGTCGGTTCCAAAGGCAAGACCTGCCATACCTTACACCCCGCGTTCCACAAAAAGTCCACAAAGCGGAACGCTTCTTCCCCAAGCGTCCCGATCCCGCACCGCGACGGAAGCGCGGAAATAGGCAACAAGATCCCCGCCGCCCGCTCTTTTCCGGGAACATTGCCTGCAGTTTCATAAAATTTTCTCATAAGCCATCTTCATTATAGCATAGCCGCGTGTTATTCGCAACAAAATGTGCGCATATTATTTCATAATAAACTTTGAAAAGGACGAGAACGATTTTTTTGTGCGCAAATAAAATCGAATTTTTCAACATCTTTGTTCATTTTTAACATTTATACCGCGCGAGGCGGCAAAAATTCCGAAAGGGAGAACGCGGTTTTCCCTTGACCGAAATGCGCCTTTCGTGATATACTGATAACAATACAAAGCGAAGAGAATCGGAAATGAAAGGCAGAAAAAAACAAGAAAATTACACTTCGCAGGAGATTGCCGACCGCCTCGGCATCAACCGTGCGACCGTTTCCAAAGCGTTCATCGGCGCGACCGACGTTTCCGATGAACTCAAAGCAAAGATCTTTGCCTGCGCGGCGGAGATTGGATATAAGCCGAAGCCGAACGGGACGCTCGGCGTTCTTTGGTGCAAAGAAGGCACACCGCCCTCGATGGAAGCGGTAAAAACTTTCACTGCGGCGGCAGAGGCGGCAAATTACAGGGTGCTGACGTTTCATCTCGAAAAAATGGTCGATCTCAATGCCTTTTTCAAAGAGAACAAGCTCTGCGGGGCGCTCATGCCCGACGTCGTGTTCAATTCATCCACCTATCTCCAACTTCACACCGTAAAATACCCCGTCGTTCTGCTCGACGGCTATGACGGCGATAACCCGCTTATCTCCTGCGTGCAGAGCGACAATCTCTATGCCGTGAGCGACGCAGTGGACTATCTCGTGGCAAGAGGTCATAAACTTATCGCCTTTTTGGGCGGACCGCAAAACACTTTGGCGGGTGCGGAACGGTATGCGGGATATGTGTTGGGCCTTGCGCGGAACGGCTTGCCCTATAAATTCGACCTCGTTTATTTCGGGAACTTCTCGGAAGATTCGGGCGAGGAAGCCGCGCAATATTATTTGAGCTGTATCAAATACTTCACGGCGATCATCTGCGCTTCGGACGACTTGGCGAAGGGGTTCATGACGCACATCGGACGGGGAGGACGGACCGTTCCCGACGATATTTCCGTCATCGGCTTCGGTGATCTGCGCTATGAAAACAACTTGGACGGCAAGCTCTCGCGCATCGTGCAAAATTTCGATGAAGTCGGAAAACAGGCGTTTGCGGCGTTGAAACTCACACTTGGCGGTGCGCACGGACAGCGGCTGAAACTGAAAACGTTGCTCGACGAAGGGACAACGGTCTGCCCCGTTGTACCGTTTTGAGAAAGTAAAACACGCCCCACCCCTTAGTCCCCCTCCCTCGGAGGGGGGGGGAGGGCATGGAAAAAGGCATAAAAAAAGGAGCGGGAATGACCTCGCTCCTTTTGCGTATGGTTTTATTTCGGAAGTTATAAAGACGGATCCTCGGCAGCACTTGCCGTGAGTCCTCTCAACGCGGCGGCGCCCGTAATCATCAAGGCTCCCGCCATGAAGAGAGATGTGAATGCAGTGAAACACTTCATTCTGGTCTTCATAATTCTACCTCCATTAATTTTTTTATAAGTACGCCATTTGGCGTCCTTACCGATGTAAAAGAAATATAGTCCCTTATCACTCACTACAGGTGATAACGCTTACGTTGCCCTTATCTCATTCCACAGCTTGGAAAGTGTACGAGGCAAAAATGCTCCGAAGCGGCGTACTGGTCTGAGCGCCACCATGATAATAGTTCACAATAAAATATACATCGCCACTTGACAGATCCGCCGCCGTCAAAGTAAACGCAATAGTAAAATTGTTTGTAGGTTTATTCGCGGGGTCATAGGCTGTCCCATTGAAAAGCACTGTCTTCGCCACGCTCGCAGCCACCTGTGGTGTATCCGTATCTGTGATCACTCCAACAGACTCGTCGTTAAAAATACATCCATCTGCGGGCAAAGTAGTGGACAAAAGAGATGAGGCTACGGTTATATTTTTTACGATCCCATCAATGGTCGAATACACAGAATTGAGCGTCAAGCTGTAGGTGCCCGCTTGGGATGCTTTCACCGCAACAAAAATACCGGTTCGCCCTGCGGAAGTGTTCTTGATATACGCCGTCTTTCCCTTCTCCGCAGATAAGACCGTTGCGGTAGTTGCATTTCGCCCGGAGTTCTCACCAAACGCGTAGGAAACCTTGATCGCCTGCTTGCAGTCGGAACAGGTCGCGTCCAATTCAGATCCACCAGCTACAATATCCGGTGCCGATTCATAGGCAAAGATCGGCATACCCGTATGCGTTTCCGACTTCGGGATCGTGAGTTCCGTAGGATCCGTGATCTCGTGTTCGCCCTGCTCGTCGGAGTAGATTTTTTTGCAGCTGAGACATTGATAATGCGCTTGCGTTCCGGTCGCCGCACAGGTTGCGGGAATCCCCGTCACAGGTTCGATGCTGTGTTGCCTCTTGGCAACGGTGATCTGATCCATCGTCGTCGTTTCCGTCCCCTCTGCGTTGGCATAAACCACGCCGGGTTCGTTTGCGCACGTCCAGTATGCCTTATTGCCTTCTTGTTCGCAAGTAGGAGCAATCGCATCGTGCTTCGTCATGTCATGTCCGTTTGCCTTAATGGTAAGATCGGTGAGTTTCTCCGTTCCTTGCTCATCGGCGTAATACACGGTTGCAGCTTCATGTGAGCAAGTATAGTATTCTTTGGTTCCGTCCGTTGTGCAGGTCGCAGACACCCCGTCGTGCTTTGTCATGTCGTGTCCCGTTGCGGCAATCGTAGGAATTGCTGTAATTTCCGTCTTTCCCTCCGCATCGGAGAAAAGTTTGCCGCAGGTCGAATCGGTGCATTTGTAGTATGCTTCTGATCCCGCCGTCGTGCAAGTCGCCGCTACTGCCGCGACTTCTTGTAGAGTATGCTTATGCTCTTCTTCCCCGCAGGCCGCCAGCATCATCGTGGTGGCGCAAACCGTAGCGGTCAAGAGAGCCGCTACACGTAATGTTTTTCCTTTTTTCATAATATCCTCCAAATCGTTTTAATTTTATACCGATTTTCTCACGGTACGGTGTTATTTTATCACCCATTCCGATCGTTCGTCAATATTTCTGCGCACAATTTTTGAAAAACTCGCGCATTTTCCCGCAGCGGTTTATTTTTTGTGCGCAATTTATTTGCGCGATAATCGTAAAAATGTCTTTCGCCACGGTTTTGTATCAAAAAAAGCCCCCGCTGTCAAGGAGGGAAAACCGTCGCGGAGACTTTTTATTCTTCTTGCTCATGACGCAATATTTTTTTCCGCCTGCTCGCGCGTACATTTTTATTTCGGCACGCCGCCGAAAATGTTCTGTGCTTTGTAAAAAATATCGCGGAAACTCCTTATCCCGCGAAACCGCAACACAACGGTTTCACGCCGCAAAACGCCATGCCGTCGCCCTTGACCGCTTCGGCTTTTTTTGATGGGGTCGTGGCGTCGAAAGACAATTCCGAAAAGGAGGCGCCGCAATGGTCCGACCCAACAGAGCTTTTTCTCCCCGTTCCCTTCCCGTTTGTTCCCCGTCTATCAGACCGCCCTAACCTTTTTTCACGCTTTTGCGGACTTTTCCTTACTCGCAATTTCATCTTGCCCTTGCTAAAATTTTTTCGGAAAACGATCCGAAAAGGGCTGAAATGACTTCTTCCGAACTCAACAAACTACTCAATTTTATCCAGCAACTGCCCCCTTCGCCGGAGAGCGATGAACTTGCGGCTATCGTGATGCGGCTGGCGGCGGATTCCGCCATGTTAAAGACGGTAAAAAACCGCGTCCAAAGCGAACCGCGCGAGGGGAACTTTATAAAATTTACCAACAAGGAGATAGATAACATGCCCGAAAAGGTCAAGCAATTTATGATTATCAACAATAAGATGATTACCTACCGTGAGATACGGGGGATGTACCAAGTCCGTTTTCGTCGGGAAGGCTTCATCATCGAAGTCGCATCCAAAGATTTCAACACGATGAAGCGGAAGTTCCTCGCAAAACTCGCTGAACAACAGGAGCATAAGCCGAACAAACTGCCGCTCTTCAAAGATTTTGTCAAGGAGTGGCTGGCGTTCAAAAAACCCACGCTCAAAGAAAACACCTACAAAAGCTATGTCGATATGATAACGTCCCAACTTCTCCCCGTATTCGGTGAGTGGCACTTGGGAAGCATCACGCGAAAGGACGTGCAGGCGTTCTTGAATAAACTCGTCGAGGAGGGCAAGAACAGGACGGCGCAAAAGGTGAAACAGACGCTCGGCGCGATCTTCGACCTTGCCTCAGAAGATTACGATTTGAAGTCGCCCATGTCCCGCGTCGTTCTGCCGCATTACGAAACTAAGAAAGGCTCACCGCTCTCCGTGGAAGAAGAAAAACGGGTCATAGACGCTTGCAAAGAAAATCCGCACATATACGGCAATTCCGCCGTACTTGTTCTTCTTTATACGGGCATGAGAGTTGGCGAGCTGTCCTCTATGGAATTGAAAGAGGAAAACGGCTACCGCTTCATTGAATGTACGACGGAAAAGACGCGGAAAGGCTATGCGGATGTCAGACGGAGGATCCCCATTTCGCCCATGCTCAAAAGGGTATGGGAGATGATAGACTTCGAGAAAGCAAAGGCGGCATCTAAAGAATGTATCCGTGACACCTTCAAAGCGATTTTCCCCGACCGTCATCCGCACGAGTTGCGCTATACCTTTATCAGCCGTTGCAAAGAGCATGGCTGCAATTTGGAGTTGGTCATGCTCTGGGACGGACACCAATTCGATAAGGACGTCGCGTCGTCGAAAGTAGACCGTGGCTATACGCAATATTCCGATGCGTTCTACTTCGGAGAGATCGAAAAAGTGAATTACGATCTGTAATCGCCCCAAATATGACAAGTTCCCAAAAATATACGCCGAGATCTTCTCGGCGTATATTTATGCAAAAAAGCCCGAAAAAGGCGCATTTTCGGTTCCCAATCAGTTCCCAATCGCAAAAAAAGGGGGAAAATCGCTTGATTTTCCCCCATTTTTTTGGTGCCGCTGGTCGGGCTCGAACCGACACGAACTCGCGTTCGAGGGATTTTAAGTCCCTTGCGTCTGCCAATTCCACCACAGCGGCGTATTTTTTGTATAAAATCTGTATTTATTCTGTTTTCGCTCTGACGCAACAGATTTTAAGTCCCTTGCGTCTGCCAATTCCACCACAGCGGCTTAGAATATGAAGTTACATTGAACCTCGCTTTGTTTCATTCCCCTAAGCAAGGGACTTAAAAATGATACAGGGCTCCCGAAAAAGATTGCGCAGCAAGATTTTTCGGGAAAAGGAGCCGCAACGGAGCGCACTTGCCCTTTTCGCCTGCGGAAAGGACTCAAAGCGGAGTTTGCGGCGACGCGCGTCTGCCAATTCCACCACAGCGGCTTAGAATATGAAGTTGCATTGAACCCCGCTTTGTTTCATTCCCCAAAGCAAGGGACTTAAAAATCATACAGGGGTCCCGAAAAAGATTGCGGAGCAAGATTTTTCGGGAAAAGGAGCCGCAACGGAGCGCACTTGTCCTTTTCGCCTGCGGAAAGGACTCAAAGCGGAGTTTGCGGCGACGCGCGTCTGCCAATTCCACCACAGCGGCTTAGAATATGAAGTTGCATTGAACCCCGCTTTGTTTCATTCCCCAAAGCAAGGGACTTAAAAATCATACAGGGGTCCCGAAAAAGATTGCGGAGCAAGATTTTTCGGGAAAAGGAGCCGCAACGGAGCGCACTTGTCCTTTTCGCCTGCGGAAAGGACTCAAAGCGGAGTTTGCGGCGACGCGCGTCTGCCAATTCCACCACAGCTCGTCGGCGCACGCCTACCTTTCTCGCTTTTCTTTTCGAAAAGCTCCCCGAAAAGGCGGCGCCTCCTCTTCGCAAAAAATCTTCCTGCGGAATATTTTTTGCGATCTTTTTGTTGTTTGTCTCGCCCGTTGCCAAAGCAAGGGACGCGCGGGAACGTCATTTCGAGGAGCGTAAGCGACGAGAATTCTCAAAGGACGAGATTCCTCACTGCGTTACTTCGCCTTCGGCTTGTGACGACCTTAGTCTACAATAGAAGCCTCGGTCGGGCGGAATGACGCTCGTTCGGTCTTGCGCCGTTACTTCGCCTTCGGACTACTTCGCGCCGTTGGCGCTCGTGACGCACTTGGAATCATAAATAGAAACCTCGTGCGGACATGGCGACCTTAGTCTACAATAGAAGCCTCGGTCGGGCGGAATGACGCTTGAACACCCCACCTCAGTCACGCTCACGCGTGACAGCTCCTCCCCAAGGAGGCGCTTAGGCGGGGATGACAAGACTCGCATTTCTACTATGCGGGGAGAGCGCGGCCGTTGCGAGCGGAAGCGTCACCCCATCGCCCGATGTCCGCAGCCGAGGCGTGCGCTTTATTCAGGCCTGCGCTTTGTAAACAAAAGGGCATCGGACCGATGCCCTTCGTTTGGAGGCGCCACCCGGATTTGGACCGGGGAATCAGGGTTTTGCAGACCCTTGCCTTACCACTTGGCTATGGCGCCAAAAAAAACAGTGCGGAGGCGCTGTGTTTGGAGCGGGAAACGAGACTCGAACCCGCGACATCCACCTTGGCAAGGTGGCGCTCTACCACTGAGCTATTCCCGCATAATGAGCATTCCGCACTGTATTGGTGGAAGTTATAGGGATCGAACCTATGACCCCCTGCTTGTAAGGCAGGTGCTCTCCCGGCTGAGCTAAACTTCCGATTGCTTGATAAATATATCACATTCCCGCAAAGATTGCAAGCGTTTTTTGCTCGAATTGTAAGATTTCTTTTTTTATTTTATGAAAATTTTCCCGCGCGCGTGCAACGTCCTTGCCCCCAAAGCCCTTTGCCGCAGGCCGCAAACCCCGCCCCGCGGCGGCGCATACAACGCACGGCACGAAAAAGCCGCAGACCATGTCCGGGGTCTGCGGCGTTTTTTCGTTCTTTACTCAGCGGCGTAAACGCTGACTTGCTTCTTATCTCTGCCCTTGCGCTCAAATCTCACGACGCCGTCCTGCAAAGCGAAGAGCGTATCGTCGCCGCCGATGCCGACGTTGTTGCCCGGATGGATCTTCGTCCCCCTCTGGCGCACGATGATACTGCCCGCATGCACGAGCTGCCCGTCCTGACGCTTCACGCCGAGGCGCTTGGCGTTGGAATCACGGCCGTTGTGCGAGGAACCGGTACCCTTTTTATGAGCGAATAATGCAATAAAAAACATGATTCTTCTCCTTGATGTTATTCGGGATACGTTCCCGTGACGCTTAAACGGTGATCTTATCGATCTTTACCGCGGTGAAGGGCTGGCGATGGCCCTGCTTTTTACGCTCGTTCTTCTTGGACTTGTACTTGAAGACGATGATCTTCTTGAACTTATCATGTGCGGTGACGGTCGCTGTCACTTTGGCGGACTTGGCGGCATCGCCGACGGTGATGTTGCCTTCATCCGCGATCATGACGACGTCGAATTCCACCCGGGCGCCCACTTCCGCGTTGAGTTTCTCAACCTTCAACGTATCGCCCTCGGAAACCTTATACTGTTTTCCGCCGTTCGCGATGATTGCGTACATAATCGCTTTTACCTCCTCTTCCCGGTCTCGCAAGTTTCATAGGCGATCCTCTGTTTCGCGGATGCTTTCTGCCCGTCCTTGGCGGCTCGTAGTCTAATTTATCACAGATACGGGCGGAAAGTCAAGCGGTTTTGCATAGAATATCAAAAATTTCTCAATCTAAGGCTACAAAGGAGATATCATGGATTTCAAAAAAAGCGAAGAAGTACTTGCAGAAGTACACCGTAACTGCGAATATGCAAAGCAGTCCATTTCCGACATCCTGCCCGAAACGGACGACGAGCGCATCAAGGAAGAACTCCTGCGCCAACACGAAGAGTATGAACGGATCGGGGGCAAAGCGGCCCTGCTCGCGAAGGAACGCGCGATCGAGCTGAAAAATCCGAGTCCTATCAAGAAGGCGATGATGTGGGGCGGCATCAAGATGAATGCCATGAAGGATGATTCCCGCGCGCACATTGCGGAGATGATGGTGCAGGGAACGGTCATGGGCGTCACGGCGCTCCGTACGACGATCGGGGAAATGAGCGACGACTATGCGGATGAGGACGTAAAGGATCTTGCGGAAGAACTCCTCCACACCGAAGAGGACTTCGAAAAGATCTGGAAACAGATGATCGCGTAAAATTCACGAAATTTGTTTGGTTGTAACCGCGCCTCCCCCCTTATACCTGAGGGGGGAGGATGTCCGCAAAGCGGACAGGTGGGGGGTGCCTCGCTGTCCCTCTTAGGGAAAGTGGCCGAATGCAATGAGGCCGAAAGGGTTTCAAAACCCCTCTGTCACTCGCAAGCTCGTGACATCTCCCCTATAAGGGGCGACGAGCGTCACGCGCGAACGTGACTGAGGCGGGGGCTATACGTCATTCTGTCCGCGCGAGGCTTCTATTGTAATCTAAGCGCGTCACGAGCCGCAGGCGAAGTAGCCGCAGGGGCTTGGTTTTTATCGAACTGCCCATCCGCGAAGAATCTTATTGCGACCAAGCGTTGTGTAAACGGACATCGAACTTCGTAATTCGGGATCCTTCGCTTCGCTCAGGATGACATCGGGTTGGGTTCGAAATGACGCGTGGGGCATGTCCCCCCCCCCCACCGCCGCGGGGCGGAGACTTCGGACATGGTATGGGGCAAATATGCGGATCGGCGGGGAAATCATGTTTCCCCGCCGATTGATTATAATGCAATAATTCCTTGTTAAAATGCCTATTCGCTTTCAGCGGTCTCTGCCGTCAAGGCGAGATATTCCTCATAGGAGACGAGTTCCGGGTGCAGTTTCCCTTTTTTCCAAAGTTTGTTGTCCTTCCATTCCGCACTGTCAAGGATATCATTGGAGGATCCAACATTATTCGATCCGTAGGCGTGACATGTGTTATCCTCAAAAGCTGTTTTTATAGAATAATACATTCCATTCGTTACGCCCTCAAAACTCGAAAATGACAAGCCATATGTCACATGGCATCCCCCGGAGCTGTAACAAGCGATCGTCCCATAGCTTGTTGCTTTCCAACGACTTGTTCCATGGAAGGTGCATTCGGAATAAGCATTCGTTACCGTTCCTCCTGTAATATACGCAACAATTCCTCCGTTATTTCCAGCCGCTGAATCGAAAGATCCCTTTGCCCAGCATGCTTCTATCTTTCCTCCGTCTATTGCCCCTGCAAAACCGCCTACTGCATAAGCTGAGGCATACGGATAGCCATAATTATTTTCTGTTGTGATATCGGAACTGCAATAGGTCACTGACGATGCAGACGATACTCTACCTACAAAACCACCCAAATATGCTACATCACTGCTGTCAAAAAGCGCATTGCAAGAACTGACATGGCAGTTTTCAATAACAGCGGCCATTTTTACCTTGCTGGCAAAAGCTCCAGCGTCATGGCCCCAAATTGTTAATTTGGAATCACGCAAATTTAAGTTGTGTACCGTCCCGCCATAAATGACACCAAATAAGCCGCCTTCTCCCCTAAAAGCTCCGCTATGGAGCGTATGGCCCTGCCCATCAATGGAACCCGTAAACGGGGTGGAATCACTCCCAAGACAACGTGCAGCGTTCTCGCCCGTGTAGTCTCCCATGTTCAAGTCATTTTTCAGAATGTAATGCCCACTCAAATGCTTCGCGATGTTTAACCACTGATAAGGTTCTGCAATGATATACGGGTCCTCTTCCGTGCCGCTACCCGAAGCAAATTCAGGCTTGGAAGCAGGTTGTTCGATCTGTCCTCCACCATTGCCACCATTCCCGCCGTTTCCTCCATTTCCACTACTGCCGCCGGGATAGGGACCGAAAAGTTCGCTACAACCACAGAGGGCGCACAACGCAAAGAGCGTAGCAAGTAGCACCAAGATGCCGCATTTCCATACTTTTTTCATCCTTTTTCTCCTTTTGCACAGGCTATACCTGTGCTTTTCTTATTATACAGTTTCAAACTGTATAATGTCAAGTATTCGGAGTAAAAAAATGAAAGAACTTTATTCACTTTCTAAAAATCTCAAAATGCTGCGCGAACAATATGGATACACGATGAAATATGTCGCCGACCAACTTGGCATTGCTTATCAGTCGTACCAATGTTACGAGCGCGGTCTGACGGTGCCGACGTTGCAAAACTTTATAAAATTGGCCAAGCTCTACGATGTCTCTCTCGACGACCTCATCGAGGAATAGCGCGAGGGAACACATGCGACGGGGGTACCATGTCCGCGAATGACCCCCCACTCCCTGAATCCCTCTCCCCAAGGAGAGGGTAGAGCTTCGCCGCACGGGCGACGAGGACACCCCCTTGCTGTCCCTCTTAGGTCGCAAAACGCACTTCTCGCACATCAGCACAGTGTGCTGTGGGCGGCGTTTTGCGGTGAGTGTCCGCGCGAGGCTTCTATTGTAATAATCTAAGCGCGTCACGAGCCAAAGGCGAAGTAGCGCATTTGTAGTGCGAACGGTGACCGTCCGACCGAGGCTTCTATTTATTATCGAAGGTCGCCACGAGCCGTAGGCGAAGTAACGCGGGGTTCTACCCGCGTGAGACAAGTGGCCGAATGTAATGAGGCCGAAAGGGTTTCAAAACCCCTCTGTCTCGCTAACGCTCAACATCTCCCCTATAAGGGGCGACGAGACCTTGCTGTCCCTCTTTACGTCATTCCGTCCGCGCGAGATTTCTATTGTAATCTAAGCGCATCACGAGCCGCAGGCGAAGTACGACCAGCGGGAGGAGGAATCTCGCCTTAAAGATTTCTCGTCGCTCCTCTCCTCGAAATGACGTGATAGGCGGCGCCCTGCGGGGGGAGGCCCTCTGCAATGGAATAAAATCCGCAAAAACGGGCAATAATCGCACCATGATCAAGCCCAAAACGGATATTTCCCACATCAAGCAGACCATAGCAGATTATTTCCAGAAACAGGTGGATGTCACCGTCAATCTCGGCCGCAATAAAGTGTTGAAATTCTGCGGCGAACTCTCCGGCGTCTACCCCGCGCTCTTCACCGTCCGCCCCAACGACGCCGGCTTCCTCGGCAAAACATCTTATTCCTATGCCGAAGTCCTCTGCGGAGCAGTCAAGATCCGTCCCGCAAAAAAATGAACAGCCAAAACGTCCGCCCCCCGTTTGCCTTCAAACGGGGGGCGGACGTATGTATCCCCATGCGGCGTACGTACCCCATGCAAACCCGCAACGTACGTAACCCATGCGGACGTCCGTATCACGCGCATGAAATTTCACAAAATTATCTGCGATTTCCGTAAAATAGTGTGACAGGTGAGGCCGCCAAGATGCCCAAGCCGTGATATAATATGCTTGCGGCGGGTATGAATGAGGTGGCTGATGTCGTTCGTTCAGATCCTGAGCGCATTCCGCCTTTATGGGGCGGATGTGCTTATACTCGCTTTCGGAGTGACGCTCGCAACGTCCCTCCTCAAAAAAACGGTCATGAAAACCCTCGATAAAAAGGTTTTCGTATTCCTGCCCTTTGCGCTGGGGTTCGTGTTCTATGCGGTCTACCGCATGATCGCAACGGCAAGCATCGCGCCGCTATCTACGGAGTTTTTGCATACGTTGGAGAGCGGTTTCGGTTGCGGGTGCGCGGCGACGCTCTATTACGTCGTCTATGAACAGTTCCTGCGCGGGAAATTCCGTATAGATCCCCTTTCGCCGCTTTTGGAGTGCGTTCCCGAAGCAAGACGTCAAGAAGCGGCGAAGGCGCTCTATGAAGGGGCAAAAGACCTCGGCGAAGAGGAGATGCGCAAGTACTTCGTGGAAAACCTCACGACCTACGCAGACCCACCCATGTCCGAGGAAGAGCTGTTGATGACGGCCGAACTTTTGACGGAATACATGCTATCGCTCAAAAAAACCTGACCGTTTTTGCCCGCCTGCGGTACCCCGCACGGCGGGTTTTTTGTTGCGGAGGCATACCCCACATGGGGGGAGGCTTCGCCCGCAGGGCGGCGGCGGGGGACATTCTCTCTCGTCGCCCCTTTTAGGTCGCAAGGGGTAAATGCCGCTTCTCATAGAAATATCCCCCTCTTGCGAGGGGGATGCGTTCTTGTCATTCGCGGGGGTATGCCACCCCCCTACCTGTCACGGCGATGCCGTGGCATCCTCCCCCCTCTGGTAAAAGGGGGGAGGCGAGGTTGTTGCGTGAATTACTTCCGGGGATTTTTAATATTTGCCTGTGCGGCGGCGAGCCGAGCGATGTCCTCCCTCATAGAAACACCCCCCTCTCGCGAGGGGGATGCGTTCTTTTCATTCTTTGGCTGTTCGGTCGGTCCGCTCGGCGCTTGCCGAAATTCCAATTTCCTGCGAATAACCAAAATCACAATTTTGGTTTTCGCCCCCAATTTGCGCGTCAAGCGCTTCTTGTCCGATGAAACGAATAAGAGGACAAGCGCGTTAAGGCGTAAACGAAGATTTCCTCACGGAAATTTGTTTTGCGGAAAAGGACACCCCTTCCGTCACTCGCATTGCTCGTGCCACCCTTCTTACGCGGGTAGAACCCCGCGTTCGGTCACCGTTCGCGCCTTCCGATGCGCTCACTCACCGCAAAACGCCGCCCACAGCACACCGTGCTGATGTGCGAGAAATGCGTTTTGCGACCTCAAGGGGTGGCAGGGGTAAGCAAAACAAATTTCGTGAATTACTTTCTCGGATTCTTGATATTTGCTTGTGCGGCGGCGAGGCGAGCGATGTCCTCCCTCATAGAAATATCCCCCTCTCGCGAGGGGGATGCGTTCTTTTCATTCTTTGGCCGTTCGGTCGGTCCGCTCGGCGCTTGCGGCAAACTTACTTCCGGGGATTCTTGATATTTGCCTGTGCCGCGGCGAGCCGAGCGATCGGGACGCGGAACGGCGAGCAGGAAACATACGTAAGGCCGATGTTGTGGCAGAACTCGATGGACGAAGGATCGCCGCCGTGTTCGCCGCAGATGCCCGTGTGCAGTTTCTTGTTGGCCTTCTTGCCCTTCTTTGTTGCCATCTCCATGAGCTGGCCGACGCCCGTCGTATCCAGACGCGCAAACGGATCGCTCTCATAGATCTTGTTCGCATAGTACGCGGGAAGGAACTTGCCAGCATCGTCACGCGAGAACCCGAAGGTCATCTGGGTGAGGTCGTTGGTGCCGAAGCAGAAGAAATCCGCTTCCTTGGCGATGGCGTCCGCCGTAAGCGCGGCACGCGGGATCTCGATCATGGTACCCACTTCGTACTTGATCTTCTTGTGCTTGCTCTTGATGACCTCTTCCGCCGTCTTGACGACGATGTCCTTCACGAACTTGTATTCCTTGACTTCGCCGGTGAGCGGGATCATGATCTCAGGAATGACCTTCCAATCTCTGTGACGCTTCGCAACGGCGATGGCGGCCTTCATGACGGCCCTCGTCTGCATCACGGCGATTTCGGGATAGGTGATGCACAGACGGCAGCCGCGGTGGCCCATCATCGGGTTGAACTCGTGCAGGTCGGCAATGATCTGCTTGATCTGGGCGACCGTCTTCTTCTGCGCCTTTGCGAGCGCTTCGATATCGGCTTCCTCGGTGGGAACGAACTCGTGGAGCGGGGGATCGAGGAAACGGATGGTGACGGGCTGGCCGCCGAGCGCTTCGAAGAGGCCCTCGAAGTCCGCCTGCTGCATGGGCTCGATCTTGGAGAGCGCCTTCACGCGCTCCTCAACGGTATCGGCGCAGATCATTTCACGGAACGCGCCGATCCTCGCGGGATCGAAGAACATATGCTCGGTACGGCAGAGGCCGATGCCCTGCGCGCCGAACGCCGCCGCCTGCTTGGCATCCTTGGGCGTATCCGCATTGGTGCGTACGCCGAGCGCCTTGTATTTATCCGCAAGTTCCATGATGCGGCCGAAGTAACCCGAATTGGGATCGGCGGGAACGGTGGGAATGAGCGTATCATAGATCGTACCGGTAGAGCCGTCGAGCGAAAGCACGTCGCCCTCATGATAGACCTTGCCTTTGAGGGTGAAGCACTTATTCTCTTCGTCCATCTTGATATCGCCGCAACCGGAGACGCAGCACGTCCCCATGCCGCGCGCAACGACGGCCGCGTGCGAGGTCTGCCCGCCGCGTACGGTGAGGATGCCCTGCGCAAACTTCATGCCTTCGATGTCTTCGGGCGAGGTCTCCAAACGGACGAGGACGACCTTCTTGCCCGCCTTGCCTGCCTTGACGGCGTCCTCCGCCGTAAAGACGATGGTGCCTGCGGCCGCGCCGGGGGAAGCCGCGATGCCCTTGCCGACGACGTTCTCCTTATCCGCCTTTTTGAGGGCGTTGGGGTCGAACTGCGGGTGAAGGAGCATGTCGAGCGACTTGGCGTCGATCTGCATGAGCGCTTCCTGCTCGGAGATCATGCCCTCGTCGATGAGGTCGCATGCGATCTTGATCGCCGCCGCCGCCGTGCGCTTGCCGTTGCGGGTCTGGAGCATGTAGAGCTTCTCGTTCTCTACGGTGAATTCCATATCCTGCATGTCGCGGTAGTGGTTTTCGAGGATCTTACAAACTTCCTGGAACTGCTCATAGACCTTGGGGAATACGCGCGCCATCTCCGCGATGGGCATGGGCGTACGCACGCCCGCGACGACGTCCTCGCCCTGTGCGTTGGTGAGGAATTCGCCCATGAGGCCCTTTTCGCCCGTGGCGGGGTTGCGCGTGAACGCGACGCCCGTGCCGCAGTTATCGCCCATGTTGCCGAATGCCATCATCTGCACGTTGACCGCCGTACCCCAGCTGTAAGGGATATCGTGGTCCATGCGGTAGACGTTGGCGCGGGGGTTGTCCCACGAACGGAACACGGCCTTGATGGCCTCGAAGAGCTGTTCCTTGGGATCGGAGGGGAAGTCCTTGCCGATCTTTTCCTTATATTCCGCCTTGAATTGGTTGGCGAGGGTTTTGAGGTCGTCTGCGCTCAGCTCGACGTCCTGCTTGACGCCCTTCTCTTCCTTCATCTTGTCGATGAGGGCTTCGAAATACTTCTTGCCGACTTCCATGACGACGTCCGAGAACATCTGGATGAAGCGGCGGTAGCAGTCCCACGCCCAGCGGGGGTTCCCCGACTTCTTGGCGATGACCTCGACGACTTCCTCGTTGAGACCGAGGTTGAGGATGGTATCCATCATGCCGGGCATGGAAGCGCGGGCGCCCGAACGGACGGAGACGAGGAGCGGATTTTCCTTGTCGCCGAACTTCTTGCCGGTGATCTTTTCCATCTTGTCGATGTATTCCATGATCTCGGCGCGGATGCCGTCGTTGATCTGGCGGCCGTCCTCATAATACTGTGTGCAGGCTTCGGTGGAGATGGTGAAGCCCTGCGGGACGGGGAGACCGATGTTGGTCATCTCCGCGAGGTTCGCGCCCTTGCCGCCTAAGAGTTCGCGCATGTTCGCGTTGCCTTCGGTGAAAAGGTAACAATACTTTTTTGCCATTTGGGATTCCTCCTGAAATTTTTACAAAACTTGGACCAACTGCGATTATACACCATCCTGCGGGAAAAAACAAGCCTTTCAAGGCACTTTTTCGCATATCGGGAAGAATTTTCCGCTTTGGCGCGCGGCGGAAGCCCCATCCCGCAGGACTTTGCGGGCGTTTACGGCTTCCTCCACCATGCCGCGATCTCCTCCGCAGACATGCCGTAAAAACGCCGTCTTGCGCATCTGACACCTCCGTCCGCCATTATAGCACAAAATCAGAGATATATCTCTCATATTTTGCAAAATTGTTTGGTAAACTTTAAGAGATATATCTCCAAGGTGTTCTCGATGAAGTTAGAGGAAGCGATCACAAAGCGGATATACGATCTGTGCGAGCGGAGGAATATCTCGCCAAACAAGCTGGCGGGCATGGCGGGTTTGCCTTCCTCGACGCTCAGGTGTATCTTTTACGGGCGCAGTAAAAATCCGGGGACGCGGACGCTGTTGGATATTTGCCAGGCGTTGGATATCACGCTGTATGACTTCTTCGACGACCCCCTGTTCCGTTCTCCCGATTTGGAGGGCAGTTACTGAAAACCTGCGTATGCCTCCCGCAGACATCTGCGGGAGGCATACGTAAAAAAAGGCCGTAAAATTTTTCCTGCGGGAAAGAAATCTTTGCGACCCCGTTGACAATCCTCCGCATTTGTGGTAAAATAGTTGAGGAAAATCCATTCAGAGGTAGAAAAATGATCGATTATGTTTTGAGAGGCATCCGTGCGGATGAACTCACGTTCAAGGCCAACCCCATCAATATCAAACCCGATATGAAGTTCGATATGAGTCCCCGTTTTGCCCGCACCATCCAGACGGCAAAGGAGAACCCGAAGATCAACATCGTCATCCTCGAATGCCGTATCGAAACGAGCGAGCAGACGCCCCGTCCCTTCGACGTCGTCGTGCGGCTCCGCGGCGTGTTCGAGGTCAACAACATGAACGACGCCGAGGACAGGCGTATCTTCGCGCTCAACGCCACCGAGACCCTGTATCCCTACGTGCGCGCGGCCGTCTCCAATCTGACCTGTGCGGCGCTGCTCAACCCCATCATGTTGCCCGTGATTTCGGGTGCGACGCTCTTCCCCGAAGACAGAAACGCCGAGGCGTTTGAAAACGCGCCCAAGGATGTGAACTGAACCGCGTAAAACGAAAATCCCGCCGCCCGGCGGGATTTTTTCATTGCGGATGAGAACTTGGCGCCCCCTACCCTACCCTCCCCCCATTTCTTCGAAACAGGGGGAGGCGGCTTTGCCTCCCCCCTTATACATGAGGGGGGAGGATGTCCGCTCTGCGGACAGGTAGGGGGTGAAACCCTTTCGGCCTCATTCCGAACGAAGCGAAGCGGAGTGAGTGAATTCGAATTGGTTCCATGAAGCCATTTCGCTCAGGATACACTCCCCGCTCACTGCGTTCGGGGTCGGTATGAGGTGAAAACCCTTTCGGCCTCATTTCATTCGGCCACTTTCCCTTTCAGGGACAGCAAGGGTAGGGCTTCTCCCCATCGGGGGGAAGCTGTCACCGAAGGTGACTGATGAGGGGCGTTATTAAAATGCCACCCCCTCAGTCTCGGCCTGCGGCCTCGCCGGCTCCCCCTCAAGGGGGCGCCAAGGCCTCGCCCAAAGTTATCAATATAAGATCTGGGCGTCGTCGGGAAGGGTCAAAACGGGGTTGTTGTCCCCGCGGATGGTATATTGTTCCTCATGATACGTGCGGTGCGGGATCATATATACCCGCCGCCCGCGCCACGCCCCCTCCGCTTCGGACGTGAGATAATGCCTCTTCAAAATGGCTTCCATCACCCCGCGGTTGAGTTCCAAAATGACGGCGCGGTATCCCCCCGCAAAACATTCGGCGATCTCCGCCCTCAGCCGCATCGCCATGAAAAGTTCGGAATAGACGTACCCCTGCCGCGTGCAATGCGGACACGGTTTGAGCATCACCGTCCCCACTTCGTTGGCCGTGCGCTTGCGCGTGAACAGCGTCACGCAAAGCTCGTTCATGGGCAGGACCCTGCACTTGGCGCGGTCCTCCGAGAGCGCCTTCGCGAGCGCATCTTCCACCGCCTGCCTGTGTTCCTCTTCGGCCATGTCGATGAAGTCCACGGCCACGATCCCCCCGATGTTGCGCAGACGCACCTGATGCGCGATCTCCTTCGCTGCAAGCAGGTTGGTCTCGTACACGGTACTCTCCAAATCGCTCTCGCCCGTGAATTTTGCCGTGTTCACGTCGATGACCGTCATGGCCTCCGTGCGGTCGATGACGAGTTCCCCGCCGCCTTCGAGTTCCACGCGCGGGTCGGTGAGGGTATAGATCTGCTCCGCGAGGCCGTACTCCGTCAGCATGGTCCGCATCCCCTTGTGCAGGATGACGTTCTTCTCGGAGAAATCGCTGCGCATCCGCACGAGCCGCAGGACCTTCTCATAGAGATCGGCGTCGCCCACGTAAATTTTCCCCACGCCGCCCAGCGAATCGCGCATCACCTTGAAGGGCAACTCGTATTCACGGTACACCGCCGTGCCGGCGGGCGCGGACGCGGCCTGTTCCACGGTCGCGCGGTAGACGCGCCTGAGATACTCGGATTCCGTCTTTAAGTGGCGGCGGGTGGCGGCGGAAGCCGCCGTGCGCACGATGAACCCCTCCCCCTCCGTGCGCAATTTTTCCGCCTCGGCCAAGAGATTTTCCCGCATCTGCACATCGGTGATCTTGCGCGAGATGCCCAAAAAATCCGTCTTGGGGAGATAGATGAGATTTTTCCCGACGAAGGAGAGGTCGCAGGTGACTTTCGCCCCCTTGTTGCCCCGCGGGAGCTTCACGAGCTGCACGAGGACTTCATCCCCCTCTTTCAGGGAGAGGCTGCTCTGCGCTTGCAGACGCCCGTCGTAAGTGGAAAAGACGGCCGCTCCCTCGTCGAGCGGAAGATAGCAGTTCTTTTCCAGCCCGCACGCGATGAACGCCGCCTGCATGCCCGTGACGATGTTCGCCACGCGCCCTTTATAGATATTGCCGATGGCGAGCGCGGGAAGTTCGCGCTCTGCCCCCACTTCGACGACCTTGCCGTCCTCGGCATACGCCACGATCTGCATGCCGCAAAAGCGGTCGAAAAACCATTCTTTCTTCATTCGGAGACGCCACAAAAGACCCCGCTTGCGGGGATTTTTCTCTATTGTATCACAAAATTTACCGTCTTGCAAGAGTTTTCCGGAGAAAACAGTTTCCCGCGCGCCTCAGGGGAGAAGCGACGAGAGCGGGGCGTCGTAACCGCCCGTCCCCAACGCTTTGAGGAACTCCTCCTCGGAGATCTCCCCCATGAACTCCCCGCCCTCGAACACGAGCAGGGTGAGATACCTGTCCTCGCGGAGGAAGCGGAGCGCATCGCAAGCCTTCATGCGGCCGTCCACGGCCATCCTGCGCTCCTCCACGCCCGCGTTAAACCGCTTGGGGGAAAAGGTGATGCGGCCGTAACTCCCGCCGCCGAACGCCCCCGCCGCAAGCAGGGCCGCAAAGATGAGCGCGGAGAAATTGGGAACGGAAAAACAGCTCCACACGAAGTAGCCCAAAATGGCTGCGGAGACCGCAAACGTCACTACCATGCCCGCGATGCGGGCTTTCTTTTCGCCCAAAGGGCGCAACAGCAGCCGCAGGATGCGGCCCCCGTCGAGCGGGTAGGCGGGGAGCAGATTGACGAAGAAGAGCGAGAAGGAGACCGTCGCCGCAAGTTCGGTGTAGGGGTAGGTCTCCGGGTACATCCACCACAGCGCGACGAAAAAGATCCCCGTCAGAAGGTTGCAGAGCGGCCCCGCGGCGAGAACGGCGAATTCTGCCCTTCTCCCGATGCCCGTAAGGTCGCCGCCGATGACCGCGCCGTACGGCATCAATACCACCCTGTCGAGCGTATAGCCGTAGCGGCGCGCAACGAAGGCGTGCGCGCATTCGTGTTCGATCGCGGCAAGCACGGCCGCGAGGAAGAGAATGAGCGTTCCCGTGAGGGCAGAGAGCGCGCCCACCGCCAAAAAGAGCGGGTGGACGCGCAGTTTTTCCTTGATCAGCTCCAAGCGAGCGTGCCGTCCGAGACGGTGTAGCAGTTCAAAATGCTGTCGTTCTCATAGAACATCACGCGCACCTCGCCCTCGCCGTCAGAATAGGCGACGGGGATATTCGCGCGCACCATGTCCCCCTCCGCGGCATAGACGTCGTCGAGGCCGCTGATGATGGTTGAGAAGGAATCGGAGTGGCGGATGCGGATGGAGTACCCCGTTTCGGCGTTGCCGCTCACGGATTCGAGCGTACCCGCGGCGGGAGAATACACGGAGCAATTTGCCGTGAAGGACATCACGCCCATTTCCGAGACGGCGATCTCGGCGTCCACGCTGTCGTTGACGACGGGCGAGAGCACGAAATCGGCATACGTGCGGGTATCGGCGGCCGAAGTCTCCCCCTTGAAGAGGCCGCGCACGAAGGTATTGATGGCGCTCGACTCCATGAAGAGATTGGTGAGGAAGATGGCGACGAGCAATGCGCAGACGGCGATAAATTCGCCGAACAGAATGCGCTTCGCCGGGGTGGAGCGGGGCTTTACCTGCCGTTCGATGGGCGTGGATTCGGCGTATGCGGGATCGCCCTCCATGCGGCCGTTGACCTCGTCGATGAGGCGGTCGGAAAGGTCGCCCTTCTTTTTCTTGCGTTCTTTGCGGTTGACGGTCACCGTCTCAACGGGGATCTCCAACATTTCGGCGTAACTGAGTTCATCGTTCATATGTCACCTCGAAGATTCTTTTGTCCGAAGAGGCCCTTTCCCCCTTCGGCACTGATACTTTATGCGCAACCTCTCCCGCTTAGAAGAAAAATTCCCTGTCGAATTCACGATTTTCGGCACGAACGGAATACAATAATGGTTCTTTTCATCTTTTACGGCCCTAAGGCCGCCCGCCGCGGTACCCGCACACGCCAACAGAGGACGCACATGTAAACGGCGGCCGCCGTAAGCAACCGCGGCGGCCGCCCCGAAAAACGTTGTTTTCTTTCAAAACATGACATTATTTTGCTCGATTTATTGTTACATTCTTGACGTTCACCGATTTTTTGAGTATAATGAAGTCACCATATGATAAGGAGAACCCTATGAAACTTTTGAAACAGCTTGCGGCCGTCGGGCTGGGAGCCTTTGTTGCGCTGTCCCTCGCCGCCTGCGGCAGGCCGCTCGACGACGCCGTTTACACCGTCTCGCTCGGAAGTTCTTCCCTTTCGCTCCTCGCGGGCGACGCCTCTCTCGGCAGCGCAAAGCTGGCCGCGGAAGTGCTTCGCGACGGGGAGAGTTCGGACATGGTAGCCACCTTTACCGTCTCCGACCCCTCCATCGCCGAAGTCGACGCCGAGGGGAACGTCACGGCCAAGAAGTATGGCAAGACGACCGTGACGGCCGCCTACGGCGAGGCTTCCGCCACGGCGGATATCGCCGTCTATGAGACGGCAACGGCGGAGAGCGTGAACAGTTTCTCGGAGGAGTATATCAATCTCTTCGGCCGTACATACGAAACGGACGGGGCCGTCCACTTCGATAATCCCGCCACGGGATTCGAGGTGAGCTTCACGGGCGAAAGCCTCACGGCCGACGTCACCGTCGAAGGCGCGCTTCCGGGGACTTATGAAAACGACGTGTATGTCTGCATCTATGTGGACGGCCAAACCAAATCCAACCGCGTGCGCATAGGGACGGACGGGACCGTCACCCTTGCGGAGGGACTCGGCGAGGGCATCCATACCGTGCGCGTCATCAAGTCCTCCGAGGTGAGCTGCGGGGCATACGTCCTGCACTCGCTGGATGCGCCGCAATTTTTGCGCGCGCAGGAGAAATCCGATCTGAAAATCGAATTTATCGGCGACTCCATCACCGCGGGCTATGGAGACCTCGCGCAGGGCGGGGACAGGACCACGGAGAACTCCGATGCGTGCAGCGCGTACGCCTACCTCACCGCGCAGACGCTCGGCGCGGACTTCTCCGTGGTGGCGTACAGCGGCATCAGCGTGAAGGCCTATATGTGGGATGCGACCGTCAACATGGTCGATATGCACACCTATTACTCCCTGCGCAACAAGACGCCCTATCCCTACGATGCGGATACCGATATCGTCGTCCTCAACCTCGGCACCAACGACGCGAGCTATATCGATAAGGACCCTTCATACGGGTCCCAATTCCGTACGGATTACGGGGAATTCGTTGCGCACCTGCGTGACATCTATCCCAAGGCGCATATCCTGTGCATTTACGGCATGATGGGCAAGAACAGCACCGTCAACAGGGGCATCAAGAACGCCGTCGAAGCCCTTGGGGATGAGAAGATCGTCTACCTCGATAACTATAAGAAAAATGACGGCGGCGCGAAGGGACATCCCGCGAAGTTTGCGCACACGCAATACGCCAAACAGCTCTCCGAATACATCCTGACCCTGCTCGACGGCTGAGCGTCCCCCTCCCAAGGGCCGTTGGCCCCCTTGCTGTCCCTATTAGGGAAAGTGGCCGAATGAAATGAGGCCGAAAGGGTTTCAAAACCCCTCTGTCACTCGCAAGCTCGTGACATCTCCCCTATAAGGGGCGCCAAGGGCGTAAGGCCTACCCCTTTGGGGGGGAGGCTCCGCCCGCAGGGCGGTGGTGGGGGGCCTCATTCCGCCCGCGCGAAGTTTCTATTGTAGTCTAAGCGCATCACGAGCCACAGGCGAAGTAGGCCCTGTAAGGGCCGAGTGAATCTTTAACGGATTGATTTCATAATACTTATTCGCTCAGGATACACTCCCCGCTCACTGCGTTCGGGGTCGGTATGAGGGATGAAACCTCCCCCCCCCATCTGTCACTCGCTTCGCTCGTGCCACCCTCCCCCCGTTGGGGGTAGGGCTACCCCCACCTGTCCGCAAAGCGGCCCGCCGAGGCCTATTTACTATTCCAACCCAAAAAACCACCCTGTGGGGTGGTTTTTTCATGCGGCGCGGTTGCGCCATATCACTGTATCACCGTATCATCATATCACTGTTCCAAACAGCCGATCACCGTATCGGCGGCAAAGAGGACCTCTTCCTCCGTCGTCTCGCGGCCGAAGGAAAAGCGTACGCCGCGCCCCGCTTCCACAGGCGTCCTGCCCATGGCGATGAGTACGTGCGAAGGCTTCGCATCGTGCGCGGAACAGGCCGCCCCGCCCGACGCCGCAACGCCTTTGAGGTCGAGAAGATTGAGCAAATGCTCCCCGCCGCGCGCAAACGTGAGGTGCGAGATGTTGGGCGCGCGGTTTTCGCCGTCGGCGCGCACCCCCTCCCTCAACGCAGACAAAATGCGCCGCTCGAAGATCTCTTTCAGGCGTCCCGTGTGCGCGCAAAATTCTTCCCGCTCTGCAGCCGCAAGTTCGAGCGCCTTCGCAAATCCCACGGCGCCGGCGACGTCCGTCGTCCCGCCGCGCAGGCCGCGCTCCTGCCCGCCGCCCGCAATGAGCGGACGGAGCGGCACGCCCTTTTTCACGGCAAGCGCGCCCACGCCCTTCGGCCCGCCCAATTTGTGCGCCGAGAGCGAAACGCCGTCTGCCTTGCGCAGGATGCGCGCGATATCCTGCGTGCAGGCCGCCTGTACGCAGTCGGAAAAAAAGTACGCGCCGTGCGCGTGCGCAAAGTCCGCAAGCGCATCAACGGGCTGGATACAGCCCGTCTCGTTGTTGACCGCCATGACCGCCACAAGACCCACATCCTCGGACATGGTATGCCCGAAACAGGTCGTTTGCACTGTTCCGTCTGCATCCACCGATGCAACCGCGCCCCCCTCTTCCCGCAGGGGGAGAGCGGAAAGGACGGCGGCGTGTTCGATGGGAGAGACGAGCGCGCACCCCCTTCCCATCCCGCGGATCGCCCAATTATCCGCTTCGGTGCCGCCCGAAGTAAAGTAGACTTCCGCGGGCCTTACGCCGAGGACGGCGGCGATGCGGTCGCGCGCATCGGTGACGGCCGCCGCCGCGCGGCGGCCGAAGCCGTGCAGAGAATCGGGGTTGCCGAAATTTTCTTTGAGGACGGGCAACATCGCTTCGAGGACTTCCGCCCTGAGCGGCGACGTCGCCGCATAGTCGAGATAAACGTTCATGGATGCCCTTTGTACCCCGCAGGGTTTTTAAGAAAAGCGCCCCCGCGGGCGCTTTCTTTATTGCCAATTATTGCCAATCGACGACGTTGACCCACTTTGCGAGAAATTCCTGCTCTTCGGGTTTCTTCTTCACCGATTGCGACGCGGCGACGATGGGCAGGATGCGCTGGACGTATTGCAATGCGGTGTCCGTTTTGAGGCAGAAGAGTTTGAGATATTTCTCCGCGAGTTCATCGCGGCCCTGCAACTTCATGATGAGATAGGTGCGGGCGGCGTCGGCAGACCCGTTGCCCTGCGTCGCGTGGGACCAATCGATGATGTACGGCGTGCCGTCCTTCGTGATGATGACGTTGCTCGGCTGGAAATCGCCGTGGCACAGCTTTTTGTGGCGGGGGAGGCTATCGAGGCGGACATGCAGATCGTAACGCACGGTCGCCGGGAAGGAACTCGCCGAGATCTTCGCGTGCATCTTATCGCGGAGATGGCCGAGCAGAGGCACCTTTTCCCTGCTCATGCGGATCTGCAAGTCCACGAAAAATTCGAGGTATTCATCCGTCTTTTCGGGGTGCTTCTGCATGAGCGATTCGAGCGTTTCGCCCTCGATAAATTCCCAGATGAGCGACCATTCCCCGCCGATCACGGAGACCCCCAACACCTTGGGGACGTTGAGCGAAGTCTCCTCGACGCGCGCCTGGTTGAGCGCCTCATTGAGGATCCCCGCCTTGGAATAGCTTGCGTCGAACGATTTGATGAGGCGGTTCCCGTCGCGATACAGCTTTTTCCCCGCGCTCGTGTGGATGAGTTCCATAATTTCCCTCCTATCTCTGCGGGCTTGCCCCCCGCTGAGCTTATTATACGCCAAATTTTTTCGCAAAACAAGACCCTTGGAGAAATTTATCGGCGGATTTCGCGGATTTTTTACGCACGCTTCCGCAAGATGCCGCCGTGCGGGCGGAAAAAGCCCCCGCGCTAATGCGGGGGCAAGCGTTATGCTTCGGGATGTTCGGGGCCGTCCTCTACGGGGTCATCTGCACCTCCGGGACTATCCATGTCCGCGGGACTATCCTCGTCGTCGGCCAATGCGTTGTATTCGGAAAAGTCCTCGTCCGTCGTGTACTCCTGTTCCTCTTCTCCCTCGCGGACCGATTTCAGTAGCGCGAGACGCTCCTCGCTTTCGGCAAGCACGGCGCCGTCCTCGGTGGAGGAGAGCTTCTCATTGT
The DNA here is from genome assembly GCA_947626575.1 of uncultured Clostridia bacterium. Lineage (GTDB taxonomy): Bacteria > Bacillota > Clostridia > Christensenellales > Borkfalkiaceae > Gallimonas. Next base: position 121,282 of record CANQSR010000003.1, read on the forward strand.
CGCTGACCAGCTTCTGGGCCACGAACAGCTTGCGCGAAAAGACGAGCGAGACGGCAAGCCCCGCAAGGGCGAGACCGCCAAAGACTGCCGTCAACACGGGCGCCGTGAGATCGCGCGTGCGCACGATGAAACTCGCCGCAACCGCGCACCCCACCGCAAACAGCAGGAAGATACCGAATGCGGCCGCGAACCGCAACAGGTAATAGTTCCTGTTGGCGCGGAACGCGCTCCGCCGCGACGCCATGCCCGCATAAACCTTCTCTCTGAGGGGAGCGGCGATCTCCTCGCAACGCGCCTCTTCGGCCTCGATTTCAGACCCCATGTGCGCTAAAACGTCCTCCCGCGCCTCTTCGCCCGCACGGGCAAACGCCCGCGCCGTGCGGCGGTCGTAAAAGCAGGCAAGGTCGGTGTAATTCTTGGTCTTTGCCCGCCAGAACCCCGTCTCCGCGCCTTCATAGCCCTGCTCGGCGGCTTTCAGATAGAGCGACGCCGCACCTTCGAAATCGCCCTCCGCGAGCTTTGTTTCCGCCTCCGCCGCCAGCCTTTCCCGCTCCGCGCGCGCACGCGCTTCGGCGAGCCGCCGCCGTTCCAATTCCTCTTCGAGTTTGCCCGGCGTAAGCCCCACGAGGTCGTCGTCATACTCCTCGCCGTCCACTTCGAAGATGCCGTCCTCCGGCCTCTGCTTTTTTACGGGATCGTCCGTCAAACGTTCTTCTGCCATTTACTTATCCTTCTTCCATGTTATATTCGATGCTCTCCGCGGGGAATGCCTGCGAAGAACCCAACTTTTTCACTGCGGCGTGCGCTTGGCCGCGGCTTTCGAACAGGCCGAACACGGCGCCGCCCGAACCCGTCATCCCCACACCGAGGGGGGAGAGGGCCCTCATCCTTGCGAGCGCGCCGCCCACGTCAGCGAACCGCCCGGCGGAAGCGGCCAGATCGTTCCCGAAATGCTGCGCCGCGCCCGCTATGTCCCCCGCCGCCAACAGCGGAGCCGCCGCTTGGGTCCTGTGCGAATGCGGGCCGCCCGCCTCGTCATACGCCGCAAAACAGGCCGCCGTGGAGACGGGCTGCGTGGGCAAGACGGCGAAGAAGAGCTTCCGGAAGGGAAGGCGCGTCACGCGCTCCCCCCGCCCTTGTAGGCGCGCGAGGCCGCCCGTAAATAAAAAGCCCGTATCGCTGCCCGTCTCATCGCAGAGCGCCTTGCAGGCGCAAGCATCATAGACGGAAAACAGCTTACCCATGCCCGCGATCACCGCCGCGGAATCTGCGGAGGACCCACCCATGCCCGCGCCGATGGGAATGCGTTTTTCTATGAAAATATCTGCGCCGCGCGTGGAAAATCTCTCCTGAAACAGCTTCGCCGCGCGGAAGGCGTGGTTCTCCCGTTCGGGGATATCCGCCCCTTGGGTATGCACGCGGATCTCCCCGTCTAAACGCGCAAGGAGCGTGACGGTATCAAAGACGTCCACCGCCGCCACGAGCGAATCGAGCATGTGGTAGCCCTCCGAGACGCCCAAAACATCGAGGGTCAGGTTGAGTTTTGCATACGCCTTTACCGTCATTTGTTCCCATTATAGCACAATTTTTTACATCGGGCAACAGTTTGCGCAAGAAAAACGCGCCTCCCGCGGGAGGCGCGCCCTTTTTATTTGCTCACCGTTTTCTTTCTATACACGATCACGCGTTGCCCCTCCTTGATGGGGAACTCGATATCGGGATTGCTCGCCGAGACCTCTTCGGGCGACTTTTTGAGGCTCTTGGCGAGTTCCCAAAGGCCGTCGCCCGCGCGGGGGATGTAGACGCTGACCGCGCTGTCGTTGACGGGAAGGGCCTCCCCCTCCTCGCAGTTCGCAACGAGGCGCGCAAAGACGCGGCGTTTTTCCTGCACGGTGATCTTCAAGGTCGCCTCCGCCTCGATCTCGCCCTCCTGCTTTTGCCGTGCGCTCATGCCGCATACGAGTACGGAAACGCTTCCCGCGCCCGCCTCGAAGGGAACGGAAAACGGCAGGCTCAGCTCGATGCCCCGATGGCTTCCGTCCGCTCCCTGAATGAGGAGCGTGGACATGGCTACGCCGTCCACCGTCTTGCCGCCCTCGTTGGAGACGAGTTCGGCCTCCGCGCGTTGCAGGGTCACGGCCTCAAATTTATCGGAAAAATCCACGGGTCCTGAGAGGGCGCACTTGCCCGTCAGACGCTCGGTGACGCGCACGACGTCCCCCACGCCCGCGCTCTCCGCCGTCGCAAAGACGAGGGAAGTCGCAAAGGCGGGCGAAAAGGCATCGGTGACGGCGTCCACCTCAGTCTCTTCGAATACGCACCCGTCAAGGGCGAGGGTGAGTTCTGCCGTGATGGTGCATTTGCCCTTTTCCTCATCGGCATCTGCATGAAGCGTGCAGTCGATGACGTTCACGCGCACCTCGGCCGAAGCGCCGTAAGCCGCCTGTTCGCAGGGGATCTCAAACCCGAAGGGGACGAGCCGCTCGAAGGAGACGAGCGTGCCGCCGCGCAGGGCAAGGATGCAGAGATTGATCTCGCCCTCGGCCTTCAAGATGCCCGTCTCGCAGTCGATGGCCGAGAGGTTGACCGTCTCGGCGTGTTGGAGGATGTCGCTGAGGAAATCGGTGTCAAATTCGTCCCCCACCTCCGCATTTCCGGAGACGAGGTGGGCCGTAAGCACCTTTACGGGTTCGCGCCGCAGGATGAGGTCGCCGCCGGCGAGGTACTCGAAGGACTGTTCCCCGTAGAGGAAGATATCGCAGCCGAGCAGGGCGGTGGCATAGACGCTCGCTCCCTCGCGGCGGACGGAGATGTTTTCGCAGAAGATCTGTGCGCGCGCCGTGAGCGCGGGGTAACAGAACTCATCCTTATAGACGGCGGAGAACTCCACGCCCTTTTCGGCGCGGCAGACATGTTTTTCCGCGTCCTCATATACAATAGAGAAGTGGGCCTTGCCGAAGTAACGGACTTCGCCGCTTACAACATCCGCGCCCGTCAGCACGGCCGAGCAGTGGGTGGTAAGGATGGTCTCCACCTCCTGTCCGAAACGGCATTCGACGGCCGTCTGCGCGCTTACTTCCTTCCGCTTCCCGAAGCCGCGGAATACCTGCGTTTCTGTATTCATGGTCATACTCCTTTCATGATTTCCCTCTATCATATGCGGGCGGAAAAGAGGATATGCCATGCGGAGATTGACGATGATGTGCGTATTTTGTTGTAAACCGCCTTCGAAGCCGTAGAGGAAAAACGGGGTTTGGGGACGGAAAGGCGGGGGCTAAGGCAGAAAGACGGACGTCTTTCAAAAAAAATAATTTTTCTTGGCAAAAACAGTTGACATTTGCGGTATATTCCGTTAAAATAAATAAGCTATTCGGTGGAAGCCGAATATTTTTATCGCGGGGTAGAGCAGTCAGGTAGCTCGTCGGGCTCATAACCCGGAGGTCGCAGGTTCGAATCCGGCCCCCGCAACCATGGCGATGTAGCTTAGTTGGTTAGAGCGATCGGTTCATACCCGATAGGTCAGCGGTTCGACTCCACTCATCGCTACCAAGAACGTTTTGCGGCGAGGCCGCTTTACGATAAAACGAAGTCCCGATGGCCGCCGGAGCGGTGCGGGCAACAATTTGATACGGCCCGTTGGTCAAGAGGTTAAGACATCACCCTTTCACGGTGGTATCGTGGGTTCGATTCCCGCACGGGTCACCAATCGGAACCCAACAGAACCCGTAAAAAGGTCCTGTTGGGGTCTTTTTTTGCCCTTTTTTGGCGTTTTTATATCCAGAGCGCGATTGCATAGGTCTGTTCCTCCTTCTCGCCGCCGTAAGTGTGTCGGTCTATCTCTACCGTCATTTTTACCTCATAAAAAGAAAACTCCCGATGGCTGTCATTGCCATCGGGATCATGATTTTCTATGGATTTACAGTAGACATCTA
>CANQSR010000004.1 GCA_947626575.1 uncultured Clostridia bacterium
GCACAGGCCGATGAAATTATCGTCGGAAGCATACAAATTCGCCTTTTTCTGTTTTTTCTTTTCCTGTGTTTTTACGATAATGCGAAGGGGCGTGACAACATATTTGCGGATCTTTTCCTCAAACGTGCCGTCTTCCATCTCGACATAATTTTTGTTAAGTTCGACTTTCGGTTTCAAGTCATCGCCGACATAGGTGCGCGTATCAAAAGAATCATATGTATATGAAACGAGCAAAGCGTTCTCCGAAATATCGAGCGCAAAGTCCCATGCAATAGGAGCGCGCTTACTGATCTTTCCGTAGGCAAGGCGATCCCAGCATTGAAGCTCATCGCATAAGATAATGAGATAAGCAAGCGGATGCTCCTCAAAATGGATCGGATGCTTGTCGGGTGCGTCGTATTTGTTGAAATTGTTATGCAGAAGAATCGCAGTGAGAACATCAAGGCACTGCATATCGAAATGATATTCGGGAAGAGAAAACAGCTGCCGCGCCAAAATAACGGCGCTGAAATAGCCGTGATCCATAAAATTGGGCTGATTGACTACACGTTCGGTGAGCTTTCTGCAAACAGCTTCCGGCTCGTAACCCTCCCGCTTCTGCAAGCCGTACGCGAGAAGATCGTTATAAGTAAAAAACGGCTTCGCATCGGAAAAAAGCTCCGAAAGATTTTCCCGTGCCGATTCGTTAAGCGCAATGAAGTTTTCAAAGTTTCCATAGGAAACAAACGGATTTCCTTCCCCATCCTTCCCCCAGACCTCCTCGGCATAGGTCTTGATCTGTTCATGCGCAAGCTGGAAGGGATAGCCGATATCATGGAATAAGGCTACCATGCCCCAGAATTTCAAAAAGTTAAATGCCGAACGTCCGTTTTCATCAAGATGATAGAAAGAAAGATAATTCCTGCGGAAGGCGGGGTCGCCCGCATAAATGGCAATCCCGAGCGCAAAAACGTAAACCGAATGGGAATAATGATCCCGATGCTTTGAGAGCAGTTCTCCCGAGTGATACTCATGATCGGAGAGCATTTCAAGCAACTTCTTTGTATTCTCATACCCTTCGCCAAACAGCTGAAAAATCTCGCTGAAACAGAAGTAAACGGAGAAAGCGTCTTCCTTCTTCCCGCTCGCCAAAAACTGTTTCATGGAATTTTGAAAGCAAAGTTTATCGCTCTCGGCAGTTTCCGGCTTTGAATAATCGCTCATGTCGAGCATTTCAAAAAACTTGTTGCTCCATTCTGCTAATGTCTTCATGTGTTCTCCTTCGGTAAATGATGTGTTATGATTATATCTCTAAAAATTTTTTATTGAATCCGTTTTTCTTTTTTCAGCGACATCTGCTTTTGGAAAAAGGCGTCACACGATTTTTCGATCTATAATACCTTCCAATATCCCGTCTTATCCGAACCGATGCGCTCAATATAGCCGCTCTGTTTTAGCAGTTTGATCGCGCGCTTGACGGTTTCTCTTGAAACGCCAATTTTTTCGGTCAAACTTTCAAGAGTAATATTGTTTTGCTCAGCAATGAGTGCCAATACTTTTTGTGCCGTGGCGGTCAATTTTACAGGCTCATTTACAGGAACATTTACAGGCTCACCGTGCACGACCGCGTTCCTTACTTTCTTTAAGACCTCGGGATCGTATTTGAACTCGGTAATGATAAAGTTGTCGGAAATTTGGAAGATGCTTCGGTCATAGACGCGCAAAATGCGTTGGATCCCCGAGCCGAAGTTTTCTACAAACTCCATATCGCGGAATACCCGCATCAGTTCTCTGTTCCTCGGCATAGACCGTCCGCTGAAAAATTCTTCCTGCGTCAATCCACCCACAAGTCCACCGTAAGAAACAACCGTGATACGGTCGTCATAGATCTCAAAGAGAGGCGCGCCGCCGCTGATATAATCATTGTGAACGATGGCATTGATAACGGCTTCACGCAAAGCGACCTTATCGACCAAAAACTTTTCCACTCGCTTGGGATAGGTAATTTCCACGGAAGGCAAGTTATAATTGTCCAAGTAAGCAAGGATATTATAGACACTTTTCAGAATACAGCAATAGCCGAATTCTTTGCTGGTGACAATTTCATTCTTGTCCGTACCCTTAAACCGCGCCACTTTCATCGTAACATCATTTTGGTCGGACAGGAGCATGGCGAAATAATTAAATCTACCATCCGAGGTATACATCCCCAAGTTACGGAAAAAGTGATCTCCGCTCGTATCAAAGCCGTTTTCTTCGTAAAAAATCCGAAGTTGAGTAAACGTCAGATCTTGCCGAGGGGATATAATTGTACTCAAAGTGCGGTTGACTCTATGCGAAAATAGGTGTTCGATCTGTGCTTGCTCCATCGGCGCACTCTGCGTTCCGATGCGCACAAAACAACCTTTGGGACTCATGCCGTACTTTTTGATATAATAGGGTTTCTCCAAGCCGCCCGCAACGGAGATTTTGATATACTTCTTCTGCTCACCCAAAATATCGATTTGGAAAAGCCCAATAACGGACGGACTGATATTGTTTTTCAAACGGTCTGCCACTTTCAGACTAATATCGTCCGGGTCATCAATCCCCACGACCTCACCGTTGTCCTCTACGCCGATTAAGATTTCTCCGCCAAGTGTATTCAAAAAAGCAACGACTTCCTTTTCCAAGCCGTCCGTCAATTCTCTTTTGTACTCGGTATAAGCGTTTTCCATATCCTTATGCCCCTTATGAGAATGGTTACATTATAGCATATTTTAAGAAGAAATGCAAGGACTAAACTTACATGCCCGATAAATATTTCAAACGCCTTGGAGTTACGTCGGTTCGGCTAATAATATCACAAAAAAGAAAGTCCGTGAAGATTGCTTCACAGACTGTTTCGCCATAACTTCCCGCTTTTGACTTTCGGTCTTTCCCTTAAAGCACTTGTTCTGTGGGACCCGTGGGACCGATAGGACCTGTCTCGCCCGTGGAACCGGTAGGACCGACGGGGCCTGTTTCACCTGTGGGACCGGTAGGACCGATGGGACCTGTTTCACCCGTGGGACCCGTGGGGCCGGTGGCTCCCGTTGCGCTGGCGCTGCCTGCGGGGCCCTGCGGACCCGTTGCGCCCGTGGGACCCGTGGGACCGGTGGGACCCTGCACGCCCGCGATGCCCTGCGCACCTTGCGGTCCCTGCGGGCCTTGAACGCCCTGCAAGCCCTGTACGCCCTGCGGACCCGTTGCACCCGTAGCACCCGTAGCGCCCGTGGCACCCGTGGCGCCGCGCGGAATGGTAAAGGTCAATATTGCGTTCTCGCCGCCCGTCTGCGTGACAGAGGCCGCCGTTCCCGGTTCGCCCGTGATCGTCTGCCCCACCGTGACCGTAGCGGGACCCTGCGGACCCGTTGCACCCGTCGCGCCGCGCGGACCTGCGGGACCCGTGATATAACGCACCCCGTTACAGCCGCAACCGCATGTGCAGGGATAATTCCCGCATCCGCCGCAACTTCTTATCATCATAGTTTCCTCCTTGAACCCGTCCGCTCTTGCGGACGGCGTGCGGCAATCAGCCGCCCTATTCCATCATATCCGAATCAGGAAAAAGAGGTGACGAAACCGGCGGGAGCGACCCGCCCCCGCCGTGATGATAATTCCGTTTGAACGTTATGCGAGAATTTCTTTGACGGCCGCTTCAAGAGATGCGTCGCTGCAGTTCCCGAAGAAAAGTTCGCGGAATTTTTCCCCCGCAAGCGCGCCGCGCACGAGTTCACGGTCAAGCGCGGGCAGGATCTCCGCCAAGGGACGGTATGCTACTTTGCGCACCCCGTCGAGAATGCGCTTGTTGCGCTGTTCGGGTACGGCGCGTTCACGGGGATACCCCTGTCCGCTCGGCTCCGAGAAGAGCTTCTCGAAGATATAGCCGAGATTGAGGTCTCCGCCCCAGCCGTAACCCTTGGCAAAGGGAATGGCGAGCGCGTTGCCGTCGTTGATCTGCGCGAACGTGTAGGCATCGAGGGCATCCTCGGCATGTCCGCAGATGACGCCCGGAAATGAATTACAGGCGAGCATCGCCCCCTCTCCCGTGCCGCAACCCGTGATGACATAGTCTACGATGCCGCCGTTTAAGAGGACGGCCGCAAGGATGCCTATCTGCACATATGTGAGCTGATGCGCATCCTCCGCCGTATACATGCCGAAGTTGATGACTTCATGCCCCATCGGCTCCGCGACCTTTTTGAGGGCGTGTTCGATGACGGCGTTCTTCGCCGCCTGACTGTTTTCATTGATAAGTGCGATTTTCATGATTGTCTCCTTTTGATTCAAATTGATCGTCCCTTGATACGTCATTTCGAACCCCGCAGGGGTGAGAAATCTCGTTCTTAGAGATTTCTTGTCGCTTCACTCCTACTTCGCCTGCGGCTCGTGACGCGCTTAGATTACAATAGAAGCCTCGCGCGGTCGAAATGACGCGCGCGGGAAACCTTTTCGGCCGCTCGCTTTGCTTCGCGTCCACTTTCCCTTTCAGGGACAGCAAGGTATCACCCCCACCTGACGCGGCAAAGCCGCGCCACCCGCCCCCACAAGTAGGGGCAGGTCTTCCCCAAGGGGAAGGCTTCCCGCAACCCCATTCTAAATCTATTGCGAAAACCAAAATCACAATTTTGGTTTTCGCCCTCAATTTGCGCGTCAAGCGCTTCTTGTCCGTTGGAACGTATGAGAGGGCCAAGTAAGTGAAGGCTTCAAAGAGAATTTCTCTCGCTTATATTTGGCACCCCCTACCTTACCTCCCCCCTCAGGTATAAGGGGGGAGGCTCAAAAATTTTTACGGCTGTTTGCCGATGTATGCGAGGATGCCGCCATCCACATACAGGATGTGGCCGTTGACGAAATCCGACGCCTTGGACGCAAGAAATACGGCGGGACCTTTCAGATCTTCGGGCGTCCCCCAGCGCTCCGCGGGCGTCTTGGCGATGATAAAACGGTCGAAGGGATGCGGCGAGCCGTCGGGGCAACGCTCGCGCAGCGGCGCCGTCTGCGGCGTTGCGATGTATCCCGGTCCGAGACCGTTGCATTGGATGTTATACTTGCCGTATTCCGACGCAATGTTCTTGGTCAGCATTTTCAGACCGCCCTTTGCCGCCGCATAGGCCGAGACGGTCTCCCGCCCCAACTCGCTCATCATCGAACAGATGTTGATGATCTTTCCTCCCCCCCGCTCCAACATATCGGGAAGGACGGCCTTGGCCATCAGAAACGGCGCAACGAGGTCGATATCCACCACTTCGCGGAATTCCCCCGCGCTCATCTCGTGCATGGGGATGCGCTTGATGATCCCCGCATTGTTGACGAGGATATCCACCCTGCCGAGTTCGGCATGGATGCCGTCCATGAGGCGCGCGATCTCCTCTTCCTTCGTCACGTCCGCAAGATAGCCGTGCGCCTTGATGCCGTGCCTTGCGTATTCGGCGAGCGCCGCATCGAGATGTTCTTGTTTACGGCAGTTGAAGGCGATCTCCGCGCCCGCTTCCGCAAGCGCTTCGGCGACCGCAAACCCGATGCCGTATGCCGCGCCCGTCACAAGGGCGACTTTGCCATGTAAGGAAAAAAGTTCGTTCATTCGTCTACCGCCTTATCGCAGGGAAGGTCACAGCCCTCCCAGATTTTTTTATTTGTCCACGGCTCGTCGGGCGCGGACCAGAAAGGATGCTCCGGCGCAAGGCCGAGCGGAAGGAAGGCCGCAACGCACATATACACACTCCCCACGCAGATATAGTGTTCGCCGAGCGAGGGCTGGCTCCCGATCACGCCCACCTTCAAAAAGCCCTTCTCATCGAACATGCCGCCCCTTGCCGTGCGTTCCATGACGGCGGAGATGGCGCAACGCACCTGCGCGGGAGAGAGTTCCTTGGGAAGATCCTCTATGAGCGCGGCGTGCGCAAGCGCCTGAAACGCGCCGAAACGGTAACACAGCGACCGCCCCGTCATGGGATACGTCCCTTCGGGGGAGATGAGCCGTTCCTGAATGGCCGCATAGCGCGCGGCATGCCTGAGCGCCGCGGGAAGCAGGTCCGAACAGCGCGGCGAGACGGGCGCAAAGGCTTTGAGAAGGTCAACGTACATGGGTTGGATGGCATAGCTGTTGTAGTAATCCATATGGAAGAATTTTCCGTCGCCGTACATGCCGTCGCCCACGTACCATTCCTCAAAAGCGTTGATCGCCCGCTCCACGGGGTAGACCTGCCAAGCCTCGCCCATGCGATACAGCGCGGCCTCAACGATCGCCGAAAACAACAGCCAATTGGTGGAGCAGGGGATGAATTTTCGGGTGGAGACGAGGGCCTCTGCGAGATTTCGCCGCGCCTGTCCGCCGAGGGCATCCATCAGCGCATGGGGCGCACGGATGAGCGCGTGCGCGAGATAGGCCGCATCCACCAGCGACTGCCCATAGCCCTCCGTGAAGTTCATGAAATCGGGCGAGGCGGGGTCAGTTGCGTTGCAAATACAGCGGACCGCGAGCGCACGGTACTTCTCCTGCAACGCCCCCTCTTCGCCGCCGAGGCCTTCGAGTTCCAGCCACGGCGCCATGCCGGCAAGCGTCCGCGCAAACGCTTCGAGGTGGGCATACATTGCCCGCGACGGCTTTTCCACGGGCAATTCCGCGTGCAAACGGCCTTCGGCGAGCGCGGAGAGAACGGGGTCCGCGATCTTCAACATGAGTTCCAGCCAATCTCTTCTTACCATAAAAACGTCTCCTTGTCCGTGAGTTTCAGTATGGCTTCCGTGAAGAAATAATCGCCATAGATGAGGGGGAAGTTATGGCGATCGTCATGATACGCCGCCGTACAGTGCGTGAGGATGTTATCCCGCTCCGCGGTGAGATCGCAACGCTGCCCGGCAAGCGTATTAAGGAGCCTTTCGGCCGTATGGCGGTACGCCGCATTGCCCGCCGCACGGGCGAGTTCCAAAAGCCCGCATGCGGCAACGGCGGCCGCGGAACTATCCTCGAAAGGACACTCCGCAGGTTGGCAGAAATCGGCGGGGATGCGTCCGCTTGCGGGGATGTGCGCGCAGAAATTTTCCGCAACGCGGCACGCCGTTTGGAGAAATTCCCCGCGCTCTGTGTGCAGATAGGAGAGCGTGAAGCCATAGAGCGCCCACGCCTGTCCGCGCGTCCACATGGAACCCGCCGCCATGCCCTGCCCGCCGCGCTCTTCCAAAAAGGCGCCCGTGCGGGGATCGAACACGGCGATGTGAAGGCAGGAACCGTCCTCCCGCACAAAATATTTTTGCGCCGTATGGGCGTGGCGCACGGCGATCTCCCCAAAGCGGGGGTCGTGCGTCAGTTCTTCCGCAAGGTAGAGAAGGGGCAAATTCATCATACAGTCGATGATCGCCCAGCCCGCGTTTTGGCCCGTGCCGTCGTTCCATGCGCGGATAAAATTCCCCGACGGGTTGAACCTGCCCGCCAGGTCGTTTGCAGCAAGAAGAAGGCGGTTTTTACTCGCTTCGCTCCCCGTCAGCCGATAATTTGCGCCTGCGGTGAGCAGCCATTTGAACCCGCTGTCGTGGTCCATGCCGTCCGCCGAGAGGAAGTTCGCATCGAGCTTTTTTTCGATCCCTTGGGCAACTTCCGCAAAGAGCGCGTTTTGGCGGAAGCCGTGGAGTTGCCAGAGAAGCCCCGCCCAAAAGCCGTTGGTCCACCAGCAAATATTTTTCTCCGACCAATCGTCAAAGACGCCGTCCTGCGCCGTATAGGGAATTTTATGGGCGTTGCGCGCGGCGACGGAAAGCTCTTTTTCATAGATTTGTTCGAGAATTTCAAGCCATTCCATCGTCTGCCTCTTCCAAAATCGCGCGGATGCGCCTGCAATTTGCCGCGATGTCCCCCTTCATCATGAAACTGCCGCCGACCGCCGCGACGTGCTTGCTCAGCAGGTATTCTTTGAGATTTGCTTCATCCACGCCGCCCGTGGGGACGAATTTTACCTGCGGGAAGGGCGCGGCGAGCGCATGGATGCCCAAGAGGCCGCCAAACATCTGCGCGGGGAAAAATTTGACCGTGGAAATGCCGAGGGCGAGCGCGCGCATGATCTCCGTGGGCGTTACCGCGCCGGGCAGATAGGGAATATTTTCTTTGCGGCAGACGGCGAGGACCTCCTCCGAGAGGCCGGGCGAGACGATGAACTTCGCCCCGCTTCCGATGGCGCGCCGCGCCTGTTCGGCGTCTGCAACGGAACCCGCGCCCACGGAAATTTGCGGGAAGCGCTTTGCGCACAGGGCGACGGCATCCGCCGCGTACGGCGTACGGAAGGTGATCTCCGCAATGGGAAGCCCGCCCTCCGCGAGTGCGGAAAGACCAACTATCGTCTGCTCTTCGCCGTGAAAGACGGCGACGGGTATCACTTGTTTCATCTCATCTCCTGATACGCGTATCGCCGCGTAATACATTGAATATCTCAGCCTCGGACGCGGACATGGTATCCCCGAAGAGCGTGTGTTTGTAGGCATTGCAGGCGGTGGCGAAGGCGACCGCATCCGCCTCGGAGAAGCCGTTTAAGAGGGCATGGATGAGGCCCGCCGCGAAGGCGTCTCCCCCGCCGACCCTATCCACGATGTCCACGGAGAGCGTGGGCGAGACCGAAAACTCCTTGCCGAGGAGTACTCCCGAAAGGCGGTTGAAGGAAGCGGAAACGCTCTCGCGCACGGTGAGCGCGACGGCGGAAAAGCCGTATTTTTCTTTGAGACTTTCGGCCGCGCGGCGGCAAGCCGCAGGGTCCCTTCCCCCGTTTTCGACGCCGACGAGACTGACCCCGTCGGAGCTTGCGATGCAGAGGTCAACATAGGGAAAGAGAGCGCAAAAGGCGCGGGCGGCCTCTTCGGGCGACCAAAGGTCGGCGCGGTAATTGAGGTCGAAGGAGGTAGTAAGCCCCCTCTCTTTGGCCTCTTGCAGGGCGATGCGGCAAAGCTCTGCCGCGTTTGTTCCGAGCGCGGGCGTGATGCCGGAGAGGTGCAAATGGCGCGCGCCTTCGAGCGCATCAGAAAGGCGGTATGCCACGGCGGGCGTTTTGGAAAAGGCAGAATCCAAGCGGTCATAGACCACCCTGCCCGCACGGAGCGACGCGCCCTGTTCATAGTAATAAAGCCCCATGCGGCCCTGCACGCGGACGGCAAAGCGGGTATCCACGCCGAATTTTTTCAGATTGTTTTCTGCCGCCTGCCCCACTGCATTTTTCGGGAAGGCGGTGATGTGCGCGGTCTCCTCACCGAAGCCCGCAAGGGCCACGGCGACGTTTGCCTCACTGCCGCCGAAGCGGACGGAGAGACTTTCGGCGTCGGAGAGCGGCGTACCGAACGGAGGCGTGAGGCGAAGAAGAATTTCGCCCAATGTGACGACTTTCATGTGTTTCCTCCTGTTGTTTTTTGGGGGGGCTTGCACCCCCTACCCTACCCTCCCCCCTCTGGTAAAAGGGGGGAGGCGCGTATCCACGTCATTTCGAACCCCGTTAGGGGTGAGAAATCTCAAAGGATGAGATTCCTCACATGCGTTCGGAATGACGCACGGGGCGACGAGAGCGCACCCTTGCCCACCCCTTTGAGGGGTGGGTGTCACCGAAGGTGACGGAAGGGGTGTCACACAAATAGAGTGTCCACCCCCTACCTGTCACAGCAGAGCCGTGACATCCTCCCCCCTCATGTATAAGGGGGGAGGCCTTGCGCAAAGGGGCGACGAGAATAACACCCCCCACCCTCCCCTCCCCCCTCTGGTAAAAGGGGGGAGGCGCGTACCCACGTCATTTCGAACCCCGTTAGGGGTGAGAAATCTCAAAGGATGAGATTCCTCCTCCCGTTGGTCGTCGGAATGACGCACGGGGCGGAAGGCCTACCCCTTTGGGGGGAGGCTCCGCCCGCAGGGCGGTGGTGGGGGGTACGGGATAGGCCTTCATCCCCCCCATCCGTCACTCGCTCCGCTCGCGCCACTCTCCCCCCGTTGGGGGGAGGGCTTCCGCAGAGGGACGGCAAACGGAACACAAGCAGGACTTTCGCCCTGCTTGTGTTTTGGGTTTGTGCGTTACGCGTTATGCGTCAACGTCAAGGTTCGTGACTTGAACATTCGAAATAGAATAGCAGTTGTGTCTATATCTGAACACTAATCCCGTTATTCTCGAACCGTTGTTGTCCGCCTGGTCTGTCTGCGTAAAGCTGTACTTGTAAAGGCGATTGTAAGTTGTAGGCTCATCTTCCGACGACCACTCCCAAACAAACGTAGCTTTCCCGTCGGCAACCGTATGGGTCAAGCGCATATGGATCGGCTTTGCGGTATCGGGCTTTCCGTTGCTTTCCCATTCATCTTCATCCAATTTGCCGTTGCTGTCAATACCGGTGCATTGCAGTTTATTCGGCCAATTTCCATCGTTCGGATTTACATAGAATGTAATGTCGCCATTGATCCATGCATTATCAAGCCCCAAATCGGTCAAGACAAACAATTCGTCTCCGCCCGCTTTCGTGACATAATCCAAGACAAAATCGACCTGGAAGTTATCTTTGTCTTCGCCAATACTGATCGTAATAGCAGACGTCCAATCCGGTTGCCAGCCTTGGTTTGCATTTGCAAGGAATGTGACGCCATCCTTCGAGAACATGCTGTTCTCCCGAACAGTACGTCCCATCTTATTGCGCCAATTCTCCGCATCAATAGCACCACGTCCGTCGGGCATGATCTTATCAAGGTAAGCATTGATTCCGGCAGGTTCATCAGGGTTCTCTAACGCGGTGATTGTAAAGAGTTGCGTCGCCGCGGCGGTTTCCCCGTCCTTGGTGGCAGTGATCTTTACAGGGATCGTACCGGTTGTGTGTCCGTCAGAGAAGTCCTCAAAAATCATATACCAAGTCTTTGCTGTGTCTCCTGCAACATGGTAGAACTTGATTTCCTTGTTATCCACATTTCCGAGGGCTGTAAACGTAACATCGGTGATACCGAGCTGAGCATCCTCTTGATCCGTAATATCCCAATAGAGCTGAATTGCCGTGGAATTAAGAAGTTCGTGCGCAACACCGCCGGTTGCATTGAAGGGATCTTCGCCGAGGACGGGAGCCTTGTCAACATCGGAGACGAAGCTCACGGGAATTTCAAGCGTGAATACCTTATCCGCAACTACCTTGTGGGTATAGATGACCTTGTAGATGACCGTGTTCGCCTCGTTCAAGGAGAGCTTCACGGAGTTGCCCGTGCCTGCCTCGATTGAAGCATCGGCGATATCCTTATCAAAGGTTACATTATAGCCGCCAACATAGGCATTGTCGGCAATCTCATAGTTCACGGTGAGTTCTTCGCCGAACTTCGCACGGATCCAGCCGTTGACATCCTCCGCCTTCACGGAGAGCTTCTCCGTCAAATCGACGGCGCCAACGGTAAATGCAAGGTCTGCCGTACCCGAACCGCCGTTCTTGGAGATGATGGTGACGGTGATCTTGTAGTCGCCCGCAACGAGCGCCTTGAAGGAATTGCCCTCCAACTCGTAATATTCTTCGTTGGCGTTGCTGTACGTATCGCCGCCCTGCTTCACAAAGACGGTATAGGACGTGCGGAGATGTGCATCGCCCTCTGCATACTTCGCATCCACGGAAAGCTCGATGGCATCATCGCCCTCGGTGAGGTCTGCGGTATTGGCCGTCAACGTGACCTCGAAAGGCTCCGCATCGGGCGACGTCGCCGTGATCGCAATGGACTTGGTCTCACTCTTGTCGTTGCGGACTGCCGTCACTTCAACGGTGTAGGCGCCGAACGTCTTGAAGGTGATGGTCTTGCTCGCTTCGTCAAGGGTGTAATCGGTCTCCTTTTCGGCAACCGCATCGCCCTTCTTCACGGCATAGCTGATCTCGGTCTCTTCTTTGCCATCGAAGGTGAAGGAAAGCGTGATCGCCTTCTCGATATTGCAGAGGCCGTTATCATAGGTGTCGCCGCTTGCGGTGATATCGGAGAGGTTGGGGCCGTGAACGTCAACAGTGACTTTCGCTTCCGCGCTCTCCTCGACGCCGTTGTAGGTCGCCGTGACGACGATGGTGTATTCGCCCTGCGTCTTGAAGGTGTAGACCTTATCCGCGACGGTGTAATCGGTATTCAAAACCGCCTCGGCGGCGCCCTTCTTCACGGTGACGGTGACCGACGTCGTGTTGGGTGCCTCATAGTTGGGACCTGCTTCATAGGTGAGCGTGACCGTCTCCTCTACAAAGATCGTCTGCTTATCGACCGAAGCCGTGACGGTGGGTCCGGGAAGGTTCCCGTTCCACGTGAACGTACCCGTGTAGCCCTTGAAGTCCTTGGTCAACACTTCAACGCCGTCGTCGGCATTGACCGCGATCGCGCCGCAATCCGCGAATGCGCCGCGCTGCACGGAGCCGCCCTTGATGTTGACGGTGCTGAGCGTCGTCGGGATGTCATAAGCGTCTTCCGTCTTGCCGAAGATGTAGCCGAAGTGCGTATCCGTCGCCTTGTCGGCTTCCTTGTGGTTGCCGATGAAGGGAAGGGTGAGCGTTTGGAGCTTGACGCAACCCGAAAGGATGGGGCTTGCGAAGTAATTGATGCCGCCCGTGATGGAGAGCGTGGTAAGATCTTTGCAGCCATCGAACGCGCCCTGCGCGATGCGGCCGTTGCTTCCCAACTTCACTTCGAGCGTCTTGACGCCGCTGTTTGCGAACGCCTTCTGCCCGATATAGGTAAGGTCTGCCGTGAGCGTGATGCCTTCGAGCTTTGTGCATCCATAGAAGGCCTGCGTATCGATGAACGTCACGCTGCCCTCGACGGTGACGGTGGCAAGCTCTTTGCAGTTCAGGAATATGCTCTGCCCGATTTTCGTGACGCCCTTGGGAAGGGTAATCGCTTTGAGCGCGGAGCAACCGTTGAATACCTGATAATCGAAGGTGCCGAGCGCGGTGACGCCGGGGAGTTCGATCTCTTGGAGCGCGGTGCAGCCCTGGAAGGCGAAGTCGCCGATGGTCTTGACCGAAGCGGGAAGAATGAGCTTGGTGAGCGCGGTGTTGCCCGCGAAAGCTCCCGCCGCGATGGCCGTGACATTCTTGCCGTCGTGCGTTTCGGGGATGGCAAACGCCGTCTTGTTGTCAAGCTCGGCGATGAGACCCGTCACGGCGAGGTCGTTGCCGTTCGCCTCATAAGTGAAGTAATCCTTGTGATCGGCTTCCATCGCGCCGCAAGCGCAGTAACCCGTAAGCGGGTCGAAGCTGTGGGCGGTCTTTGTGGAAGTCAGCGGTTCGCCGCAATCATCGCAGAGGAACCAATGGCCGCTGTCGTCGTGGTCATACTTATTCTCTTCGTGCGTATGGTCTGCCGTGGAATCTGCCTTTTCGGCTCCGCAGAGCGGGCAGACTTCGTGATGCTTATCGGTGTGGTTGCCGTCCTTATCGACGACGACTTCGAACTTGTAAGTATGATTTTTGAGCGAACCCGCCTTTTCCTCTTTGCAGAAGCCGCAGACCTCGTGATGTTTATCAATGGGGTTGCCCTCTTCGTCCTCGGTGACGGCCTCATAGTGATAGTTGTGTTGGAGTTGCGGGATATCCTTCTTGTTGATCTCGTCCCCGCAACGGGTGCATTTGAGATAGTCGGTGAAACCGGGCTTGGAGCAAGAAGCATCCTCCCCTTCCTCCGGCTGATAGTCGTGGCCGAGCGGCGACGACGTATACGTATAGGTATATCCGCAAGTGCAGGTACGGGTGACCTCTACGCCTTCGGTGCAGGTCTCCTCCCCCTCTTTGTGTTCGGTGAAGCTGTGCGATGCCTCGCCGCCTTTCAGCCACGTATGCTCGCAGGTGGCCTCATGCCAATGGTGTTGTTCATCGAATTTCCACCCTTCGGCATACGTATGCGTATGTTCGGGCGGGACGTTGGCATTCGCATCGGGTGCGCATGCGGCAAACCCCACGGACGCAATGGCCGCTACGGAGACGATCGCCAATATCTTTTTGAAAGTTTTCATCTCTGTTTTCCTCCTTAACTTATAGCCCAATCGCGGATTCATTTGTCAACGCAGCTTGCATCGTCGATTCAGGAATGGCGCCGTCGTATACGCGGAAGGTATCCATCTCGGCATACGAATATTCGCCACTACTCCAATGAGCATAGCCAAGGTATGCAACAGGGTTGTCGCCGAGAAGCTCCTTGATGTTGACATCGGACTTCATGGTCGCCTTTAACACTGCGTTAATATAGAGCTTGGTCGTGGTCTTGCCGTAAATGACCGTGACCATCACCCACTTGTTATACGCTGTGCCATCTGAGGTATTCACGTCGGCAGGTCGATCCTGATTTGTGCTATTGAACCGTTGCGCGACCAAACGATTATCTTTCTTCTCCCACAGAACGCTGAGATAATGCTCGCTCCTATAGGCGCACTCTTCTTCTCGCGGTTGGATGGTGAGGAGCCAATTTACGCCCTTCCCCTGGTCATATCCCGTATCTTTGTCGTCGGGGATTCTCGCCATGAAGGAGACGGTGAAGCAATCGAGACCTGCGAACAGGGTGCCGGGGATGGAGAGATAGCCACTCGCATCTTTGTTAAATTGCACTGCCTTCTTCCCTTTCGCACGGTCGATGAAGGTCGTGGTGCCGTGCATGGTCGCGCCGCCGACGTTATTTTTGTCTGTAGTCGGATCAAGGTCACCTTCGAAGTCGAGCTGATAGATGAGCTTGCCGGTCTCAGGATCGGGTTCTTCGACTTGACCCTTATAGGCCTCTGCGAGCGCATCGTACTCGGTTTGCGTAATAGGAATGACCGAGCCGTGACGGAATTTCACTCCGTTGAAGTTGAACTCGCCGGCCGTCGTAAACGCACCCTTGGTGATATCGTCGGTCTCGAAGGGTTTATAATTCCATTGGTCGAGAAGCAGACACCACTTATCCTCACCGTTGATCTTATACACGGTGGGGCCTTCGACATTCTCTGTCTCGGAATAATGCTTGCCATCGATAGAATAGGTCGAGACCATCTCAAAAGCACCGCTGAGCGACTTGCCTTGTTCCATGAAGACCCATTTGTTGCCCTCATCTTTCGTGAAGCGATAGTAAGTCTCGTTCGCCTCATTGTAGTAAATCGTGGTATCGATCATGCTGTTTACGCGCTCGATATACACTTCTGCGGGCGTGAAGGTAACAAAATCTTCCGTATAGCTACGATATACGCGTTGCACATTGTAGCCATCAAAGGACGTCTTGGAAGCCCAAAATACCATATAGGCATTCTTTTCTTTATCCCAAACGGCTTCGGGCGCCCAGACGCAACCTGCGTTCTCCACGCCAACGGTCACATTGCGCGGCTCTTTCCATTTGGCGAGCGTATTGCCATCGCTCTCCCAAATGATGATATCCTTACTGCCTTCTTCTTGCGATGCGGTCCAATCGCCATGAATATTGTAGATGGAAAGGTCGGTGGCGATAATGACGAACCCGGAGTCATCCTGCTTGCGGATAATAAACGGGTCGCGCACGCCCTTCTCCCCAATGGTACTCTCCAAAACAGGTTTTTCGTCGTTGAGGGTATTCCAATTGGTGCCGTCTGTTGAAAGAGAGAAGTAAATCTGTTCTTTCGTTGCATCTTGTTCATCCCCAATGAAGTGGACGAAAAGGTAAGCGGCATATTCGCTTGCCGCGGGTTCCGCATCCTCAGGCGAAGTTTCCGCAGGTTCCGCCGCGGGCATGGCGGCCGCGGGGACCGTCTTATTCGTCTCCAAAGCCCCCTTTGCCTGTGCGGATCCCATCGGCGCCTGCACCGTACCGCTGATGCCCGCAGAGCCTGCGATCATCGAAGCGATGAGCAACGTGCCGATCGCCGCTCCTGCCAATTTTTTCATAAAAATTCCTCCTATTTGATTTGGGTTTTGATTCACCGGAAATCCACGTTATGCTCTTTCAGCCAAGCATACGGGTCTTCCTGCTCCTCGCTCGCGCGGTATTCGCGCGGACTCACGCCCTTATACTTCTTGAACAGGCGCGAGAAATATAATCTGTCCTCCACCCCGACCGCGTTGGCGATGTCGCCGATCGGCGCACGCGTCTTTTTCAACATCTCGCACGCCGCCGAAATGCGGAAACGGTTGAGATACGCGAGCGGAGGCATGCCCACCAGCTCGGAAAAGAGCGCCATCATTCTGCCGACGGAGATATGATTGTTGGTCGCGATGTCCTGCACCGTCAGTTGCAGACGGTAGTTGTTGTTCATGTAGGTGACAATGTCGCGGACGTGGCGGTGTTTGACGGAAGATTCGCCTCTATACAGCCGCGTACGCTCCGTGCGCTTGACCAGCTCTCCCAATATGAGGAGAAAATACGCCGAACATCTGAGCTGTTGGACGTCGCCCGCATCGTATGCCTCATAGAGATCTTTCAAGAGGTCGATGTAAGCGGGGAGTTCGCTGATGTGCAAAAACGGCTTTTCGGGCGTCAACCCGCACGGCGCAAACATTGCTTCCGCGTTGTTGGAACGGAAGTCCACCCAGATATACGACCACGGATCGTGCGAAACGGGATAATATTCGTATTCATTGCCCGCAAAGAGCATGAACGCATCTCCCTTGGTGAGCATGATCTTCTTCCCGTTGGCATACAGCACGCCGCTGCCATAGAGAACGAAGTGCAACGAGGAATACATATCCCATTTGCGCATTTCATGCTTTTTCTTGGGGTCGCAATGCTCCTGCCCGACGCGTTGGATCCTGAGCGAAAGGTCCTCTCCTGCAAGTATGCCGCCTTCGATATCCAAATGTATCATAGTTTCCCCCCTTGGAAATTTCTCGCACCGCCTTCATTTGCGGTATGGACATTGCGCCCATACCGCAAACGCGAACGTGTTACGATTTCTTCTTCTTGGTGAAAACCAACGTAAGCACGACGGCTGCCGCCGCAACGGCAACGCCGCCGAGGCCCACGCCGAGGCCGACGCCGAGCGCAACGCCGCTGTTTCCGCCGCCGCCCAAGGTGACGACGCCGAGGTTATCGGCATTGAAATCGCCCCTCGTGACGTTGAGCGCGAACATCTCCACGGAACCATCCTTGGTGAGAACGCTGACAACATAGGTGCCTGCATCATAGACGTCCATCTGGTTGCCGTCGGCGATCGTCATTCTCGAAACGCTGTCCTCCATGATCTGGTATGCCGTGACGGAGTAGACGACGTAATCCGCGCTGTCGCCGAAGGAATAACGGAGCTGGCGCCTATCATAGGACTTGCGCACCACGACGGTGACGGGCTTGTTGCTCACGCGCAGAACGCTCGCCGTGGATTGCCCTGCCGCCGTCTTGACGAATATGGTGTATTCGCCCGTCTCGGTGAAGGTGATGGACGCGGGAGCGGTCTCCGCGGAGGCGACTACCTTGCCATCCTTCATGAGCCGATACTCGCTGACGGGGGCAACGGAGACGACCGCGAGACTGACGTTGTAGTTGCCGTCTTGCCAGCCCTCTTTGGCGGGCGTGATGTTGATGACGGGCGCATCCGCGTCGATGGTGTTCACCGTGAAGGTATCGGAATAGTTGACGCCGAGACCGGAGGTGACGACGATGTAATAGACGCCGTTCTCTTGGGCTTCGAAACTGCCTTCGAGCTTATGCGGGCGGTCGAGCTTGATCTCCGTCGTTTCGCCGTATTCGCCGAGACGGTAAGACCAGCTTGCGATACCGCTATCCGCCTCCGCCGAGACGAGGACCGTGACGGCGTGCGTCGAATAATTTTCCGATTCGAGCTTGGCTTCGAAGTTCTTGATATCCGTGATGGTGACGGCGAGCGGAGCGCTCACGCCGCCGGCATTGATCTGCACGACGCGGAACTGCGATACGCTGAGGACTTCGCCCCATTCGAGCAGGTAGGAGCCGTCGGCGGCGACCTTTTCATCGTCGATCATCTCTTCATAGAGCAGCTGGTTGGGCTTCTCTGCGTTGTAGAGCTGGATCTTCGTCCCCTTCTCGACGCCCGTGAGCGCGATGGAGGTATCTTCCATGCCGACGATCGAGGGACCCTGCGGCGCGGAGGGCGCTTCGGGAAGCTCGGTGGACATCTTCTGCACGGCGATGAAGCAGAGCGTGGGTTCGTTCTGCGAGCCGACCTGCGTCAGGTGGATATCCACTTTGCCGCTTGCATCGGGCTTGACGTTATCGAAGATCGTGAAGCCCTTGCTCGACCCGATGGAGATGGTGGGCGTATCGTTGATCACTTCACCGTTGAAGGTGATGTTGCTGGTACGGCCGTGCCAATGGGACAGGGTGCCGAACCATACGCGGTAGCTTTCGGAGACATTCAGCCCGGAGAGCATGTAGCCCATGTCCGTGACGCCGTTGCCGCCGCCCGTCCAGAGCGCGGAGTTATAGGGGAAGGTCGCGTCGCCGGGAGCGAAGTGCTTGGCGCCCGTATAGTAACCCCAATCCCCGCCCTTCGTCGTGGTGCGGTTGGGCGTGCCGTAATTGAGGAGGCTCTCGCCATAGTAATCAAATACGGTCTGGTTGTAGCTATAAAAGCTATCGATGGTCTTCTGCCGTTCTGCCTGATATTCGGCTTCCGTATTGAAGTCATCCCGCACGATAGTGGGTTCGGGTTCGGTGGAAGAACCGCAGTTGATGAAGTAGACGAGGTCATCGGGCATGGTGGTGAGATACCTCTTGACGGGGATCTCCACGCCCTCCGCTTCCACGGTACCTTCGACGTCGATGGTCGTGAAGTTGACGTTGATACCCGTGCCTGCGTTGATCTCGCCATAGGTGATGGGAAGATCTGCGGTGGAGCCGTCGGAATAGCACGCCGTGGCGCCGTCGAGCTGGTCCGCAAGGAGCGCGCCGTAGCGGACGACCTGACCGGGCGCATAGTCCGCCGTCATGAGGATCTTGCCGCCCTTTGCGGAGATGAGAACGCCGCAGAGGTCGCCGTCATAGGAGACATCCACTTCCGTGGAGGACAAGTTCTTATCCACGGAGACGACGCAGTTGCCGCTCTTGCCGGTGAGGGGAACCTCTTCCCCCGCCACCGTGAGCGTCTTGCCCGCTTCCGCTTTCAGCGCGACGGCGATCTGGTATTCGCCCGCCGCAGAGACGGTGAATTTGTAGGCCGCACCCGTGCTGTAAGAAGCGAACATCGTTCCGCCTTCCGTCACGGTACCCGCCTGCGTCGCCGAAGCGCCCTTTTCCGAGAGACCGAGGACGGTATCCGCCGCCGCCGCATCGGCATTCGCGCCGATATCGATGAACGCCTCATAGGAAGGCGCCGCCGCAAATGCGGGCCGTGCGGGTGCGAAGTTGCATACGACCGCACCGCCGAGACAGAGCGCCGCAGCGCCTGTGACGAGCGCGATCACTTTATTTTTGGTCTTGCCGTTCATGCGTTCTTCCTCCTCTTCACAATGATCAGAGTGCAGACGACTGCCGCCGCGACGATAGCCGCCACGCCGATGACGATGCCCGCGATCATGCCGGCATCCGCGCCGCCGCCCGCGCCCGTCCCGATGATATCGCTGCTGCCTGTGCCGCCGCCGAGTGCGGGAGACTGCACATAGAGTACGATGACTTCATGTTCGCCGCCGCTCTCGATATCGAGATAGTATTTTCCTGCCTTTTCGGCCTTCATGGACTCGATGGCCTCCTCTTCGCCTGCGCGGAAGAGTTTGGCTTCGAAGCCGTCGCGTGCCTTCGCCGTGGCGGTGACGAGACCGTCTGCGCCGACGGAGACGCTCGCAAGGTTGGCATTCTCCGCGCCGAAGGTGACATAGTAGACGAGTTTCTCCGTGGTCTGGCCGAGGCCGTTCTTGAAGTAGATCTCGTACTTGCCCGCTTCATCGAGCGTGAACGCATGTTCTTCGGTGATCTCGCGGGCCGTGCCGTTGAAATCCGCATAGAGCTTGCCGCCGGAAGCCGCGATCGCCTCATAGTTGACGACGAGGCCCGCCGCCGTGAGTTCGATGTTGATATCCAGCGCGGGCGCCGCCTTATCGATGTTTCCTACCTCAAAGGTGCGCTCATACTCGAAGCCTGCGGCCGTCGTCACTTTGACGGTGTGCGTGCCGTTCTCGGTGGCGGTGAAGCTATACTTGCCTTCGGTTGCGGTGGCAGGCGTGCCGTCGATCTCGACGGAGCTGACGCCGCTCTTCGCGGTGGGCGCAAAGGTGACGGTGACGCTCTCGTTCGTCCAATCTTCGGTGGAGTACTCCGCGTGGAAATCAACCGCGTCGATATTCTCGATGGTGAACGTCTTTTCGAACTTACTGCCCGCCGTCGGGACAAGCGTGACCTTGTACTCGCCGTTCAGCGTGGCGCGGAAGAAGAAGTTTTCAAGGAGATTATAGTTGACGCCGTCGGGGGTGGTAAGGGTGAGCGACATGATGCCGACGCCCTCAGGGACCACGGGCGCGAAGGTGACGACGGAGCAATCGCCGTCCTTGACGAACTCCGTACCCTTCACGATCTCGACGTCGAACGTCCCCTCCGGAGTGCCTGCCGAGAGAACGAGTTCGGGGGAAGGATTGGTCCCCTCTTCGCCGTTCGCATAGGCCTGCGTGAGGTGAAGTTCATAGGAAGTTTCGGGCAGATAGTCCTTAACTTGGATCTCCTGCGACTCTGCTTTGGGCTTGAAGGAACCCGTCATCACGTCGTTCTCGTCATAGATATAGACGGTCGCATTCGTGTTGAGTCCGGAGAGCGTGACGGTATCATCCCGCGCGATCTCCGTCTTATCGGCGGTGATCTGCGTATCGAGAGGAAGATCGGGAGCCGTCGAGTAGACCTTGATAAAGCCGACCTGCGCGCCATCGCCCACATTCTGCTGACATCTGACGACGAGTTCGCCGCTTGCATCGGCCTTGACGTTTTCGCCCTCGAAGGGTACGGTAATGGGATTTGCGTTCTTGATCAACATCACCGTGCCGACCTTGGTACTGTTCACGAGGACGTCGTACTCACGCGTACCCCAGTTGGAACAATGCCCCGCGACTTCGATGCGGAGAGGCTCATCGGGCTTGAAGCCGGTCATCTTATACTCTACATATTTCTTGTTGCCGGAGCCATCCTTGCCTTCGCGGATGGACCACTTGTTTTCCTTATCATCATGCCAATTGACGCCGTCGTTATAGTTACTGCCGACGTAGCCCCAACTCGTACCTGAGCCGGAGTCTTCGCCGAACTGACGGTCGTGCGTGGTGGACTGCTTGATGCCGAGTTCGGTTCCATCGTCGGGAGGCGTGCCGCCATCCTGAATGTAGCCGCAGTCGATGTTGTAATAGAGCTGCGAGCCGCCCTCCTGCATCCAGCGGTAGTTGTGGAAGCACTCAATCCCGTCTGCCTCAAAGTCGAGGACCGCCTTTGCCGTTTGGTTGATGGAGATGATCGTGAGTTGGACGGACACCTTGGCGTTTTCGAGCTTCTTGTGCAAGCCGTTGGAATAGTAAAGCTCGAAGGTCTCTTCGGCGATCTTTCCATAGATGTCTTCGCCGATGTAGATATCCTCGCGGACATCCGCATATTGGCTGAGATCGGAAGCGCCCGTCGTATAGAGAGGCAACTGCACATCCGCTTCGGTGATCGCAATGAGGGAGACCAGCGCGCTACCGCCATCTACATGCTCGACCTTGACCGTGATCTCTTTCGCCTCTTCCGTCGTGGTGAGGGTGAAGAAGAGACCCGTGTATTCGTTTTCTTTGAGGGTCGCATTCTCGGTTTTCTCGCCGATCGTGACCTTGACGGTGCGTTCGCCCCAACCATCTTCGCCGCCGAAGAAGCCGAGCGCAACTTTGTAGTCGCCCGCTTCGGGGATGGTGAATTTATACTCGATGGCGGAAGCGGCCGTGCCGCCCGCATCTTTCAGCTTTTCGAGGGGCCACATGGAGCTCATCGCCTCGTCGGGTGCATAGTAGGCCTCGGAGAAGGTACCCACATAACCCCAACTGTATTTCGTGAAGGGATCTTCGCCGTAAGGCTTATCGGAAACGCTCTGCAACGTACCGAGGACCGCACCGTGGGAGAGGGTGTTGGGATCGGACGTGCCGCAGTCTACAAAGTAGAGGACGCCCTCTTCGGCCGTGATGGCCCTTACTTCCACGATGGATTCGGGCGAGATGACCTTATCCGAACCTTTCTCGGCAACAAGGCGCATCCGTACGCTGTCTGCCTCCGTCGTAAAGGAGCCTTGGCCATCTGTAACGTAGGCGCCCGCGACCTTGCCCCATGCGCCGTTTTCATAGATCTCCGCGGAGAACGTGAAGTCATCGAGGCCCGTGGCCGTGTAGTTGAACTTCACTTCGCCGTTAAACCCGACCGCATCGGAGATGACGAGTTCCTGCTCGCTTGCATCGAGGTCGTGCGAGGTGTAGATGAATGCACCGTCGAGATTGGACCAGCTTCCGTGCGCGCCTGCGGCCGTCTTGATATAGATCGTGTGCCAACCCTCTTCGAGAGTGTTGTTGCGGTAGACGATCTTGCCGGGCGTCTTGGTCGCGGAATAGAGGTCGACGGTTGCCGTCGGCTCATCCGCTTCGGGATCGCCGTCGATGTAGATCTCGATCGCGCCGGAGTCACTCTTTGCAAGGAAGGAAAGCGCGATACCCGTGCCTTGGAACCGATAGGCAAGGTAGCCGTTCTGCGCATAGGAGGTCTGGCCGTAATATTTACCGTCGCCGCCGTTTGCAGAGAAGCCCGTCTGATAGAATTGCTCGGTTTCGCCGCCCTCTTCGAGGTCGCTCTTGATGGCGTCGAGGTTGGCCTTGGACTGCATCGCGCTCTCGTCTACAAAGTAGCCCGCGCCCTTCTGCGACTGCCCGTGGATGACGTACGTCGTGACGGAGTAGTCGGAGACGGTATCCTCGACGGAATCACCGTTGGTGGAGAGCATCTGATGCGTCCAATTGTGCGTCTTATCGGTGTAGATCTTCTCAACGGAGCTTGCCTTGAAGCCATCGAGATCGAGGCCGAAGGTCTCGCCGCTGCCCGAATTGTTCTGCTTGACGACGACGAGCGTCTCCCCGTCGGGCGAGATCGCCGCGAGGGTGTTGTTCTCGTTGACATCAACAAGGTGATAGCCTTGGCGGATATACTTGGTGTATTGCCCGCTCATGTAGTAGGCCTTGGAGAGGACATAGTCCTGATAGGTAAGGCCCATGGAGGCGAGGTCAACGCCCTGCGCTTCGGCTTCTTCCTGGTTGTAGTAGACGCCCTGGATGAGGCCATAGTTGGTGCCGCCCTTCATCTGGCCGACCATATCTTCCATGCCCTGCCAGAACACATACGCGTTGACGCCGCCGTGCTTGACGGTATCGATGATGGACTGCGTGTAGTGAAGGCCCGTCGTGACGGAATTCGGATCATACTCGGCTTCGCCGCTGTCGGCGGAATCCGACCAGCAGATCTCGGACATGTAGATCTCTTTGCCGTCTGCCTGTGCGGCGCGGTAGAAGCGCTGTGCGCCGCCGATATCGTACGAATAAATGTGATACGTATAGCGGCTTGCGCCCCTGACGACGTCTGCGCCACTTACGGGTTCGCCTTCGCTGTCGGTCGTGTTATACGACGTTGCCGTGCCGTACTGCTGCCAAGCGACGTCGGTGTTGGTCTCGTCGCCCCAATTGTAGACGGCGTCGATGCCGCGCTCTTCCATCCCCTTTCTGAGGAGGTCCAAAATTTGCACCTTCTGCTGCGGGGAGAAGTAGCAGCCTTCCTGGTCGCCGTTCACGCCCCAGAAGTAGGAACCCGATTCGTTGAAGGGTTGCAGGTTCTCCAAAATGAAGCCCTGCCCCGTGAGGTACTCATAGACGTCGAGGAAGTAATCCACGAAGTCCTGATTGTACATGGGGTCGAGGTTCTGCCCTGCGCCTGCACCGCCCGAAGAACAACCGGACATGGTCATCCAATACGGGGGCGAGTTGGAATAATACTCGCTGATGTAGTCGTTCTGGCCGTCTGCGCCGTGTTCGTTCTGGATCCAATCGAGGACCCAAAGCTGACGGTAATCGTTGCGGGTATCGACGTCTTTGAGTTCGGTCCACGGGATGGTCTCGCCGTTTTCGCCGACCCAAACATAGTCGTCGAGGACGGTCTGCGTGTAGTCGTGGCCCGAAGGGTCCTTTTCGGTCGTCTTTGTCGCACTGCGCCAACCGGGAGTATTGCGGTCGTCGGACATGTGCGTGTGGGTGGGATCGTCGCCGCCGCCCACGTTATAACGGGCGATATTGAGGTTGAGGCCGCTCTTGCCATAGAGCGCTTCGGCGATCTCTTCGCGCTTTTCCTTGCCCGAAGAGCCCTGCCTCGTCCAATCGCCTATCTCGGTCGCCCACCACGAGAGGGAAAGCCCCCAACCATCGAACTCTTGAAGCTGTTTTTCAAGATCGACGGTGTAGCGGGTCGCGGCGGCTGCTCGTGCGGGGAGGGCCGCAAGGCCGCTTGCCGCGGTCGCGGCAAGCAACACCGAGCATGAGACAAGCGCCGTTGTCCTTTTCCATGATTTTGTTCTCATAAAATTTTCACCTCTTGATTGAAATCCGTTCCCCCGTTAACCTTTGACTGCGGAGAACACAATGGAGCCGATGATCTTCTTTTGGAAGGCTGCAAAAACAATGATGATAGGAATAAGGGAGACGAGCGATGCCGCCAAAACGGAAGGAATTTCCGTTGTCCCCGCATCACCGCCAAGCGAATTGACGAGAAGCGGGAGCGTGTACCAATTCTTATCATCAATGAAGAGCAACGGGCCAAGGAAGTCATTCCAATTGCCGATGAATGACAGGATGGCTTGCGTCGCGACGGCGGGCATGACGAGCGGGAACAGAATGGATATGAATGTTTTCGTATATCCTGCACCGTCGAGACGCGCCGCCTCCGTGATGCTATCCGGGATACTGTAAAAGAACTGCCGCAGGAAGAACACCGTGCCGATCGAACCGAAGAACTTCGGGATGATAACGGCAAGAGGCCCCTGCGTGAGGTGCATCTGCCCATACAACCATGCCTGCGGCAACATGATGACCGCGAACGGGATCATCATCGTGGCGAGAAGGACCAAGAAAATGACGTTCTTCCCCACGAAACGCAACTTTGCAAACGCATAGGCCGCGAACGCAGAGACAATGATCTGCACGATGACGACGGGAACCGTCGTAAGGAAGCTGTTGCCGAAGCCGCGGATCATGCCGCCTTTCATAAGATAATCCGCACTTTCCCACATATCTTTATAGGCGTCGACCGTCCATGTGTGCGGGAAAAATGTTGAATAAACTTCTGTGTGCGGTTTGAGCGTCGCGAGTACCATCCAAATGAACGGGAACAGCATGATAACCGAGCCGAGACAAAGCACGACTGTGACGATGATATTCACGATCTGTTTGGAAGAAAGCACGGGCTTTTTGGCAGGTGCGGCGGGTGCGGGAGTTTCAGATGTAAGCGCCTCTTCGGGTACGGGCGCCGTATTTTCCATAATATCGTTCATCTTATTCCGCCTCACTTCTCTTTTTGTCAGCATACATTTGGACAGCGGTAACGATGAAGATCATGAATGCAAGGACCCATGCGCCCACCGAGGCAAGACCATAGTTACCGGCATCCTTGTACCGATAAACAAACGAGACTGCCGTCATACCGTTGTTGCCTGTACCGTATCCGCCAAGCAAGATATACGGTTCGTTGAACATCTGCAAAGAACCGATAAGGCCCGTGACGAACAGGTAGAAAATCGTGGGATAGAGCGCGGGAAGCGTGATTTTCATCAGGATCGTCCAGCTGTTTGCGCCGTCGATCTTGGCCGCTTCGATCTGGTCGGGCGAGACGGACTGCAATCCCGCAATGTACATCAGCGTCGAATACCCCACGCCCTTCCATACGAGCAACAGATTGACGGTGAAAGCCACACCGAAGTCGGAAGTGAGCCATTTCACGCCCTCTTTGGCACCCATGCTGATGAGCATCATATTGAGCGCGCCGTCCTCTTTGAAGATGTTTCTCCAAACGATAGCGATCGCAACGACGCTCATGACGCCCGGAATGTAATAGATGACGCGGAACGCCTGAACGCCCTTCATATCGCGGTTCATTGCCACGGCAAGGAAAAATCCGAGGATCAGGCAGATCGGTAGCTGGATAGCAAAGATGAGCGTATTGCCGATAGCCTGCCAATACTGTCCCGCATACATTCCATCGCTGCGGAAGATGGATTCAAACCACTTGAAACCAACCACCTCCGAATCGATCAGACCATGGATACCATCCCAATTATAGAACATCGCCATGAGCGACATGATAAACGGGATCGCAGTAAACACAAGAAGCCCTATGACCATCGGGGAGATATAGAGCCACCCAATGAGGGTCTCCTTTTTCTGCAATGCGTGACTCAACGAATGATTGGGGTTGGATTCACGCTTGACAGGTGCAATTCCCGTATCGCCCATTGACGCCGCCGCTTGCGCGGTGGTTTCTTCAATGTCGACTGTCTGCATATTTTACTCCTTTTTGACAAATTTAACGGTTCTTGTACTCGTCATATTGCTTCTGCATCTTATCTTGGAGCGTAGTAAGCACATCGTCCGTGAAATAGGTGAGAGGCGTCTTGGAGTTCCACATCAACGTCAATTCTGTTTCGAGTTCCTGCAACCAAAGATCATTGTAAGTATTGTACTTCGCGGGTCTGAAACCATGCGAACCCGTCACCACGTCGAGGAAGACCCCGCGGGTGGAAGGCGAATAGATCCCATCGTTCGCAGGATCGCGATAATCGGCTTCCTTCCCGGTTTCAAGCGGAAGAGAAATCAACTGCTCTCTTACGAAATAGTTCTGCGACTTCGGGGTAAGGCCGGAAATAGCAATGCGCTTTGCGATCTCAGCCTTTTCGGGATTTTCCGCATCCTCTGCGCAATTCTTGGAAACAACAAACCCTGCGGAGGTGATAGAACCCTGCCAATTTGTGCTACCATCCTGGGTGGGCCAAGGCATCACGCCCCATTCATAGTTCTGTTGCTTTGCATAATCGTTGTGTTCAGCGATTTCCCAAGAACCGACAAGGGAATAGAAGCCCATCTTGTTGCCGGTAAACGCAGCATAGCCATCTTCACCGTGATAGGCGCCGGCGGCAATGAGTTTTGCTTCGACTTCGATTGCCTTTTTCATATCGGCCGATTTGAGATCGACGACCGTACCTTGCTCTTTGCCCTTGGAAAGATCGATAAGGTCTACGCCGAACGATTTTGCAATGATTTCGATCGCGGGAACATCCGTTGCGTATTGGTTGGGTTCCGTCGTATCCGAATCGTGGATCATCTGGCAGATCGTAATGAATTCGTCCCAAGTATAAGTGCCTTTCGCCTGTGCATCGGAAGCGAATTTGCCTTCCCAAGGAAGATCGATGTTCGCCGCTTTGAATTCTGCTCTGTACCTTTCAAGGAAGGTCTTGTTGTAGCCGAGCTGCTGGGTGGAGAGGTCCTTGGGGAAAGCATAAAGGTCGTCATTTTCATTGCCAAGCTCGCCCGTCGTGGGATTATAACGATACATATCAAGTGCGGCCTTCTGAATGCCGCCAAGGTCAACAAAGTCCTGCTCATCCGCAAAGTCTTGCAGAGGAACGATGTGATCCTTATACTTAATGAGTTCGTTGGGACGGACATAGAAGATATCGGGAATGTTGTTACGGTTGATCGCCGTATCAAGCGCCCCATAATAGTCGCCCGACTTCTGGTAAGTGAAATCGATCGAGTAATTGAGGCCATCTTCCTTTAACTCTGCTTCGAGATTACGGAAATAATCTGTGTAAACCTTGTTCTCGCGCGAGTTGCACAACAGCATCACCGAAATCGTGTGCGCGGAATCGCCGCCGCAACCTGCCAAAGCTCCTACGGTCGTCACAGCCATCAGTGTTGCCACTGCGACTGCTACAAATTTTGTCTTTTTCATAACTTCCTCCTTGCTTTGATTTTTCTTTTTTATCTATTTCATCGGGTTTCCCCGTTATTCCCTTACCGATAAAAATTCCACGCCTTCGAGGCACGCATCTTCGCCGAGCGCTTCCGCCAAGAAGTACACCTTCCCGCTCCACGCCGGGCAGAAGTATGCGAGATCGGGGTCGCCGCCCTGCAACGAGGGCGCGCGCTTCCAATCCACAAGGCACCGCGCGAACACCCTGCCCCCCGTGACACAGGTCACCTTGACGTTGTGTCCCGTGAATTTGAGGTACCCTTCCCGCGCGGGGGCAAAGTCCATACACAGCGCGGCCTCGCTCTCCACCTTGCACGGGAGCGCGGCCTTCCCGCCGTCCGCCTTCATCGCGGTAAGCTCCCTTGCGGTGCGTACGCGCACGCGGCGCGGCTGTACGCGGTCAATATGCAAGAGCCGCAACGTGCCGCAATCCTGCGTCCATACGTGCTTGCGGTAGACGACGGTCAGTTGCGCCTCCCCGCCCTTTTGTATGTAGTCCGTGAGTTCGAACGTGCCGAAATCGCACATGCCGAGCTTCTTTCCGCCGAGATAGACGCAGACCTCGGCGGCCTCCGTCGTTTTGAGGATGAGGCGGTCCGCACGGCGCACGGCCTTCACCGTATAGGAACATATGACGGGCTTGCGCGTGCTGTTCCACTTGTTGACGCCGATGCGCAC
Source organism: uncultured Clostridia bacterium (assembly GCA_947626575.1). GTDB lineage: Bacteria > Bacillota > Clostridia > Christensenellales > Borkfalkiaceae > Gallimonas. The sequence goes on from CANQSR010000004.1 coordinate 28,577, forward strand.
GGGCATGGTACCCTCTAATTCAATTCTTTCATCGCCGAACGAATCGAGCAGACGGAAATCGCAACGCTCTATGGTCTCTACCTCGGCCGCACCGAAGGAGAGCGCGCCCTTCTTGCAGGAGATCCTGAGCGCGGGAGACTGCGAGTCGTCGAAATTGCTGTGGCCCCACTTCTCGATCCCGATGAGATAGGTCCCGTCCGAAGCGGGAGGGAGCAGGACGTCGCGGCCGTCCGCATAGTAAGTTTCACTGCGCACGCCGTCGGCCGTCACGCGCATCATGTCGCAGGGATGCTCCACGAAGAGCTGCCCGCGCGGGATGCGGACTTCGTACTCCGCAAGCCCCTCTCCGATGCCCAAAGCGCCGAAATGGGTCCCCTTTTCCGCCTTTACTTCGCGGCGGGCGGGAAGCGTGGCCGTCCCGAACGCAGAGAGTTTTTCCGCACTGTATTCCCCCATGCGCGGGGGATCGTTTGCGAGCAGGCGGAGCGAACCCTCGCGGTCCGTAAAGCGGACCTTAACGCCGTTCACCGAAGTATCCTCACGGATGAGGCGTTCGCCGTCCCCGAAATCCAGCCCGATGCAGGGCGCGCCATCCGCATAGAATACGAGCGAATTTGCGTCCGCATAGATGGGTTCGCAGTTTGCCTGCGTAAGCGTTGCGGGGATACCATGTCCGCGGAGAGACCAATCAAACAGGAAGAACGGCGCCGTCTGCGGACGCACGGTTGCCGTGACGGTCCTGCCGTGATAGGTGAACGAGATCTCGCCGCCTTCGGAAAACGCGGGAACGCATACGGCCGCGCCGCCCCCCATCAGGGAGAGGACGCGCAATCCGCCCTCCGTCGTCGTGAATGCGCAACGCGCGGGGACGACCGTCTCGCGTGCGGGCAACGCGCCCGCCATGGCCTGCCCCGTCACCCGCAAAAATGCGGAGAACAGCAACGCCTCTTCCGCCTCCGGGCGGTAATTTCCCGCCGCGTCGATCATGGACCAGAAGTCGTATGCCGTCATGATGAAGGAATCGGGCAATCCCCAATTGTTGACCGCCTGAAAATGATCGAAATTGTTCCCCGCGACCTGGTTGTAGGCGCCGAGCAGCTTCGCCCCGCAGGAGAGTTCCCTGCGCAGAAGGAAGTGGTCGCGGTTGGTCTCGGAGACGAGGAGCGGCCTATTCATCTCCCCGAAGCGGAACGCGTAGTTTTGAAGCTCCGCATCGAAGGTGGGGTCGAGGCTGTCGGGATAGCAGTTCAGGGTGCCGTCCACGCCCTCGCACCCGATCGCGCCCGCGCGCGCAACGCTATATTGCCCTGCGCAACAAAAACGAGGGATGCCGCCACAGTAGCCCTGCGTCATGCCCTGCAAGGCAGAAATGTATGCCTGCGGGTCGGGACAATCGAAGAAATCCAGCTCGTTTTCGAGCTGTAACAGGATGATGGGGCCGCCGTTTTCGTAAGAAAAGGGCGAGATGACCGTGAGGATGGCATCATACCACCGCTTGACTTCCGCTAAAAAGCGGGGATCCGCGCAGCGGATGGGCATATCCGATTCGAGGATGCGGGCGGGCAGACCGCCGCCGTTCCACTCCGAACAGATATAGGGGCCGGGGCGCGCGATCACCATGAGGCCTGCGTCCTTCAATTCTTGCAGGAAAAACGCAACGTCCTTTTCTCCCGAAAAATCGAACGAACCGTCCGGCTGTTCATGATAATTCCACGGGAAATACACGTCGACGCAATGATACCCGACTGCTTTCAGTTTCATGATGCGGTCGTGCCACACCGCACGCGGGAGACGGAAATAGAAGAGCGAGCCGCATAACAAAACCTGATATTCGCCCCCGATCCAAACGCCCTCTTTTGTTAATTTGACCTGCCCGTTCTTCATATACCTACCGCCCTTCCCGTGCTTCCGATTCTCCGCGGACCCATTTGAGCGGCCCGACCGAATCTCACACATTGTTATTTATTCACAAAAAATGTTCTTTTGGTGATACTATACGCCGCCCGCGAAGCGAAGTCAACAGGAGTTTGGAAAAAGAGAATATTATCCATATTTGCCCCCTGAAATTTCTCGAAAATACTGAACGAGCAGACAGGATTTCCCTGTTTTATCATTATTATGAATATTTTTCGGGAGGCATATTTCATATTTTCGGAGTGAAGATAAACCGCGTCGGCAGTAAAAAAATACCGATGAGCCTTGGTATTTCGTAATACGGCGGGCATCTGCGGGCAGAGGCCGCCCCCTCATCGCGGGCGGAGCCGCGTGAAGTGGCGACGGGCGCGCCAAACAAAATCCACCGCACGGTCATATGTTGGAATGAGGTGAAAAAAATGACGGTGACACTTGCCATGATCGTGCGCGATGAGGAGGCCGTGCTTGCGCGCTGTCTCGATGCGGCCGCTCCCCTTGCGGATGAAGTCGTCATCCTCGATACGGGGTCGGCGGATAACACGGCGGAGATCGCGCGGCGGTATACCGGCCGCGTATATGAGGCGGTCTGGGAAGATGACTTCGCGGCGGCGCGCAATCTCGCCTTCTCCAAGGCCGCGGGCGACTACATTCTGTGGCTGGACGCCGACGACGTCGTTCCGCCTGAGAGCGCGGAGCAATTTCTTCTGCTCAAAAAGCGGTTGGAGACCGAACGCCCCGATACGGTGATGTGTCCCTATCAAACGGGCGGCATCACCTATGAGCGCGAGCGCATCGTAAAGAGGTGCGCAGACGCAAAATGGAGGGGGCATGTCCACGAATGTATCGCACCGTTCGGGAAAATCATACATGACGGGTTCACCGTCGTACACATGCAGACGGAGAAAGACAGGGGCTGGCGCAACCTGCGCATTTACCAGAAGTGGGCGGAAAAAGAGACGCTTGGCGGGCGCGATCTGTTCTATTACGGCCGCGAACTCTTCTATCACAAGCTCTATACGGAGGCCGAAGCCGTACTCGCCGCAATGCTCGCGGGCGAGGGGTGGTACGTCAACAAGATCGCGGCGTGCGAGGTGCTTGCGGATATCAAACTTGCGCAAAATGACGGCGACGGCGCGCTCGACGCGCTCTTTTCCAGCTTCCGCTACGGCGAGCCGCGCGCCTTCATCCTCTGCAAGATCGGCGCGGTATTCAAAGAACGCGGCGAATACCGCACGGCGGCATATTGGTTCGAGCGCGCGCTCAGTTGCCCCGACCACACGCGCGAGGGCGACTTCGAGCGGCCCGATTGCCGCGGCATCACGCCCGCGTTAGAACTCGTTTGGCTATACCATGTCTTGGGTGAACATGCAAAATCGCTTGCGATGCACAAAAAATCGGAGGCCTTGGCCCCCGATCATCCGTCGGTCATTTATAACAAAAACTTCTTTGGGGAATAGCCCCGCCGCCATGCACAATGAAGCGAAACGTCGGCTGACGCGCGTTCATTTCGATGTTGCCGGTATAACGCTAATGGTCGTCAGCCGTTTGATTTTATCTATCAGTCCGCGTTTTATTTCGTAAATTTGCTTATATCTTTCTGCGATTTCACGCTGTTTATCTAAATCATAGGAGCCATCGCCTTTCAGCGGGATAGGCACCATGATATTAAGATTTTTTATCATTGTACTGTTGAGTTTTGTGAATTCATTTCTCCCGAACGCACCGACTCTGCCTTTTTTATTTTTTCTGAAAATTGGCTCTAAATAGTATTTCAAATACAGCAAATCAAGTTTATCGGTGTACTCCTCGTTGATAGACATCACACACCTATCGCCATTGATCGAAAATCGGCCGTTTATGATCGTGATATACCCCGCGCATCCATTTTTTGAGTAAGTAAGAAATTCACCGTCGTAATCATAATTTTCGATATGGGCAATCGGATCAACGGTATTGGCGGAATAAATAGGATATGTACCCTTATGCTTTTGGCACCATGCCTTTGTATAGGAGGCGTTGCCGTTGTGGTGCGTTACGATATCGTTCAATGGTTTGTCGGCATATGTAACGCCCTCCTCTTTGTCTATGCGGATCAATAGCTGTTGTACCTCATAGATTCTGCCCAATAATTTCTGCCTTTGGTTTTCTATTTCGCTATAAATCCCCGCGAGCCTTTGCTGCTCTTCGAGATCGTAGGACCCGTCGCCTTTCAGGGGAATGACGATTTTCAATTTTTTCAGCTTCCCCTTTCCTGCTTTCCGGGAAAAATCAAAGGAATGAAACCCCGGAGAAAACAAAATTGCATATCTGAGATAATACAAGTCGATATCCGAAGCGATCTCTTCGAACGGAAGGAGCGGGATAACTTTTTCGGACAGCGAAAAGTGTCCTCTTCTATAAAAAATTGCCGTTGATCCATCTATATTCCAAGTAAGGCAGTCATCGAAGTATTTTATCCCCTCCAAGTTGTCCGCAATGAATCCGTAGCTAACCTCATTCTCGCATAGAGAGGCCCCGTACACGGGTATATCCCCTTTATGCAACTCGATGAACGACTTGGTGAGGGTACTGCCGTTTGTCTTGGATAACCTGAAATCAATGATTTCTTCCAATTTCCGTTCTACGATTTCAGACACTTGACGGCCTCCCCGTAATTATTGATGTCTGCAACGACCTCCTTCAAATAGTCGCCAAATTCATCTAAATCCATCGTGACATCCGCCTTTTTAACACCCATCTTGACTTTTTCTTCATCTGTCCATCTTTTTTCTATATCCCACGCAGAGTGTTCCGCAAATGAATCGATTTGCAAAAGTTTCAGTTTGGGATCGCTTTCAAATATCGGCTTCAAGTAAGGTTCAAGTTTATTTTTATCCTTACAACTACGGAAAAGATTATATTTGGTGATCGCCGTTTGGAAGTCGTTATCGTCGATATCAAACCTGTAAACGTCAAGCGTTTCCCCGATAGTAGCACAATAATAAGCGAATACCGGATAATCCTGTTTCCTGGAAACGTCTTGCTTTTTCCTCAGAGTCATGATATATGTTTTCTTGGGCGTATTGAAAAAGGTATTGATGGGAAGCGATATGATTGCTTCGATATAGCAATTGGTTATGATAAATTCATGTAGACGCTTATTCCCGATATTGGTAAAGATGCCGTCCGGCAATACAATATTGGCGATCCCGTTGGGTTTGAGAGATTTAATGATCCATTCGAGGAATAGGCCCTCCACGCCTAACCCCCTTTCGGTATAATATTCCGTATCCCTGGCCGTTTGGGAAATCAAGGCACTCTGATAGTAGGGGGGATTTGCAAGGATCACATCGTATTGCTTTCCGTCGATCCTTTCCAAAGTTCCCAAAATGGTTTTACTCGAATAATATGTCTCATTCAGAAGTTCCTGGGAGATCGTCTTTATGTTCGCAAGCGTATTGTTTTCCTTAAACAACGACGAGAAATAGATCATCGTATTTGCTTTGGCAAGGATGGTGGTTAAATCATAGCCGCTCGTCGATCCCTTCTCATCCATCTCTTTCTCATATCCGTATAGCTTGATTTTTTTAACTACGTGTCCGTTCTTAAAAGTAAACGGCTCATCTATCTTCAACGCGGCTTCAAGCAAAAATTTTCCCACTCCGCAAGCCGGATCGCAAATTTCATCCCCCTCCTTGATATCGACCATGTCTACCATCCCCTTTACAATTTTCAAGGGGGTAAAATATTTCCCTGCATTCTCCTTCGTTCTTTCTTGTTTTGTAAAGGTCTCGAATAATTTTGACTTGAAATCTCGGTTGATATCGATAAATTTCCCTTCCGTGTTTTCGTATTCCTTAAAAAGCTTCATGACCTCATAGAAGGTAGTTGCATCCGCATTATTACTGATATAGTTGCCGTCGGCGTCCTTTTCGGCATGAAATACAAATCCGTTGATCACCGACGTCTTATCCGGCGCTTCGGGAAAGAGTTTGCTGATTTTTCCCTTGGCTCATGGATGTATCTGTAAAGCACCTCATCCTTGGTTCTGCCTTGCTCACGATATAGATTCCAAATGTAATCAAAATTTTCAGTGGGGGCAAGAATATTGATATCCGACAGATATTTGAATAAAAACAGCTCGACAAAGGTATATAAGCTGTCTTTGGGCGTCGTAAATTTGATATTTTTAAGCAGGCCGCCTATCTTTTTTGCAAGATTTGTCGGATCCGAGTATTTTATTTGCCGAAGGCAATCGTTTGTTTCGGAAAGATCGATCGTTAAACGTTCGATCAAAGTTGCAATTTTTCTTTCCTCGATCTTAGGTTGTATCGCTGCTCTTACTTCATTTCCTTCTTCATCGAGGATCCGCCGAGAAGTCAAAGCATTCACCCACACGAATTTCGATCCGTCGGTAGCCACAAATATTTTTACGCCAAGCTCTTTGGCTACATCAATTTCCTGATGAATGGCCGCCTCAACTTTTTCATCGGTATTAAACTCACTCGGAAGTTTGCATTCAATATAGACGATGACTTTTTTGGAACTATCGACGATGAGGACATCGGGCTTTTTCCCCTTGTTCTTCACGAATGCCCTGACTTTACCGCAGTTGATCCTTTTTGCCTTGATCAAATCACCGATCGTCGTTGCTCCGAGGCTTAAACATTCATATTTATCGAGGATTGTGACACTATTCGAAAACAGGTCATTTTGAATCGTCTGTTCAGACATGGGCGAACCTCCGTTTGTAAAGTTTGTTAATTTATTCGGTTATAGAGAAAAGGTTATCTGGATGAGAAATGAAATGTATGATACGTTCACTCCCATTCGATGGTTGCGGGGGGTTTGGAGGTGATATCATAGACGACGCGGTTGGCGTGCTTCACTTCGCCCGTGATGCGCGCCGAGACGCGCTCCAACACGCCGTACGGAATGCGCGCCCAATCGGCGGTCATCGCGTCCACGCTCGTGACGGCGCGGAGGGCGATCACGTTCTCATAGGTGCGAAAATCCCCCTGCACTCCCACCGTCTTGCTGTCCGTCAGCACCGCAAAATACTGCCAGATCTCCCGCGCAAGGCCCGCCTTTTCGATCTCCTCGCGAAAAATGGCGTCGGCCTCGCGCACGATGGCGAGTTTTTCCCGCGTCACCTCGCCCATGATGCGGATGGCGAGCGCAGGTCCCGGACAGGGCTGCCGCCATACCACGCCGTCGGGCAGGCCGAGTTCCGTTCCCACCTTCCGCACTTCATCCTTAAAGAGGTCCCGAAGAGGCTCCACGACGCTCTGAAACTCCATGACGGCGGGCAGCCCGCCCACGTTGTGATGGCTCTTGATGGTCGCGCTCTTGCCCTTTCCGCTCTCGATGACGTCGGGATAAATGGTGCCCTGCACTAGGTGGTCCACCCTTCCGAGCTTCTTCGCCTCCCGTTCAAATACCCTGATGAACAGCTCGCCGATGATCTTGCGCTTGCGTTCGGGGTCGCACACGCCCTTTAAGGCGCCGAGAAAGAGGTCCTCCGCCTCCGCCTTGACCAAATTCATGCCGAGGCCCTCTTTGAACACCTTCATGACCTGCTCCGGCTCGCCCTTTCTGTGCAGGCCGTTATCCACGAACACGCAGGTGAGCCTGTCCCCGACGGCACGGTGGACGAGCGTGGCCGCGACGGCCGAATCCACCCCGCCGGACATGGCGCACAGGACTTTGCCCTCCCCCACGCTTGCGCGGATCTTTTCCACCTGCTCGTTGACGAAGCCCGCCATCGTCCAATCGCCGCTTGCGCCGCAGATGCGGTACAGGAAATTTTCGAGCAGCTTGTTGCCGTACTCCGAATGCACGACTTCGGGATGAAATTGGATGCCGTAGATGCGTTTCGCTTGGCTCCCGTACATCGCAACGGGGCAGGAATCCGTCTTTGCGAGCGTCATAAAGCCCGCGGGAAGGGACGCCACAAAGTCCGTATGGCTCATCCAACAGATGCTCTCTTGGGGGATACCCTCGGACATGGGGGTGTCCTTTTCGATGAAGAGCGTCCTTTTTCCGTATTCGCTCGTATCCGCGCGGGTCACGCTTCCGCCCAACGTGTGGGCAATGAGCTGGGCGCCGTAACAGATGCCGAGTACGGGGATGCCGAGTTCCAAAACCGCCCGTTCGATGCGGGGGGCATGCGCCTCATAGACGCTGTTGGGGCCGCCCGTAAAAATAATGCCGATGGGGCCGTATTTTTCGATCTCCTCCGCCGTCATATCGCAGGGGAGAAGGTCGCAATAGACTTTGAGGTCGCGCACTCTGCGCGCAATGAGCTGGTTATACTGCCCGCCGAAATCGAGTATCAAAACTTTCTGGTGTTGCATACATTCCTCATAAATGCCGCGGTTTCAAAAACGCCCGCTAAGGGGCGTTTTGGGTTCAGCTTCTGACGGTGTAGTTGGGAGCTTCCTTGGAAATGGAGATATCGTGCGGGTGGCTTTCGAGAAGGCCGGCGTTCGTGATGCGGATGAACTCGGAATTTGTTCTCAGCTCTTCGATGGTCGCCTTGCCGCAGTACCCCATGCCGGAGCGGAGACCGCCCGCCATCTGGTAGATCATCTCGGAAACGGAGCCGCGGTAAGGAACGCGCCCTTCCACGCCCTCCGGAACGAATTTCTTCGCATTTTCCTGAAAATATCTGTCGTTGGAGCCGGCCGCCATCGCGGAAAGGCTGCCCATGCCGCGATAGACTTTGAAACTCCTGCCCTGATAGAGTTCGATCTCGCCCGGACTTTCGGCCGTTCCCGCGAGCATGGAGCCGATCATGACGGCGCTTCCGCCCGCCGCGAGCGCCTTTACGATGTCGCCCGAATATTTGATGCCGCCGTCCGCGATGATGCGCTTTCCGAGTTTATCCGCCTCTTCCGCGCAGTCCATCACCGCAGTCAGCTGCGGAACGCCGATGCCCGCGACGACGCGCGTCGTGCAGATGGAGCCGGGGCCGATGCCCACTTTGACGACGTCCGCCCCCGCCCCGATCAGCGCGCGCGTGGCCGCCGCCGTGGCGACGTTGCCCGCGATGAGCGGCACGTTTGGATACTTCGCCTTGATCTCCTCCACCTTTTTTACGACCATGTGCGAATGGCCGTGCGCCGTGTCGATGGCAATGATATCCACCTTGGCCTCGACGAGGGCGGCGATGCGGTCCATCGTGTTTGCGGCGGTCCCCACGGCCGCGCCCACGAGGAGACGGCCGTTGCGGTCGCGTGCGGAATTGGGATATTGGATGCTCTTTTCGATATCCTTGATGGTGATGAGGCCCTTCAAGTACCCCTTTGCATCCACGAGCGGGAGCTTTTCGATGCGGTGCTTGCCCAAAATTTTCTGCGCCTCGGCAAGCGTGGTGCCGACGGGCGCCGTGATGAGGCCCTCTTTGGTCATCACATTTTCGATGGGCTGGCCGTAATCGGTCTCGAAACGGAGGTCGCGGTTGGTGAGGATGCCGACGAGCTTGCCGTTCTTCGTGATGGGAACGCCGGAGATCTTATACCGCTCCATGAGCGCGACGGCCTCGCGGACGAGGTGATCGGGTTCCAGAAAGAAGGGGTCGGTGATAACGCCGTGTTCGCTCCGTTTGACCTTATCCACCTCTTTGGCCTGGTCCTCGATGGACATGTTCTTGTGAAGGATGCCCATGCCGCCTTCGCGCGCCATCGCGATCGCGAGCCGCGATTCCGTCACCGTATCCATCGCCGCCGAAATGATGGGGATGTTGAGATCGATGCCCTCGGTGAGCGTCGTTCTCAGGTCTACTTCCGCGGGCAAAACGTGCGATTCCTGCGGAACCAAAAGCACGTCGTCAAATGTAAGCCCCTCCTTGACAATTCTACGCATGGATGACGTCCTCCAAAATTTTGATCATGTTTTTGTAATCCGCGCTCTCTTCGAACCCGCCGCCGCGGATGCGCGTGATGAGAAGCCCGCAGAACTCGGTATCCTGCGCCTTTGCGGCCTCGACGGTGAGCGCGACGAGGGGGTTCCCCTGCGGGAAGCTCTTCCCCGTCTCGGAAACGGCAAAGTCGATGACCTTTTCCTCGGTATCGGCAGAGGCGAGGCGGTATTTGACGCGGGCGGCAAGGCCGCAGACATAGCCGCGGTACGTGTAGCCCGAAAGGCCCTCCTCTTTGGAGATCGCGCTATCCTGCTCGGCGCAAAATTCGGAAAATTCTTCATGCTCATAGAGGCGCGTAAAGCGGTCCTCCGCGGTGCGGTCGTTCTTCATATCGGCGGAGACGATGAACGAGCGCGCAAGGCACGCGACGTCCCCCGTGCGCTCGTATTCCTGATAGGCGTAATCGCCGCTGATGCTGTCAAGCCCGATCGAGGCGGTGAAATCCATCATGGTCTGGGGTGCAAGAAGGGAGACGATCCCGAATGCCGAAACTGCAAGAATAAATACGACGCATAGCGTCAATACGATTGTTTTCAGTACGATTTTTTTGGTAATTCGCATGGATATTCCTCTGTATTTCATACATTTTACCACATCGGCAAAAAAAAGGCAACCGAATATGCGCAAAATGTCATGAAGAAATACTTATTTTCATACTCCTATATTATGAAAAAAAAGATTTTGGCTGCATTTCTCCCCCTTCTTTTTTCGCTCCTTGTGCTGTTGCCCCTTGCAGGTTGCGCAAAAACATACGATTATACCGCCCATCTCTCGGAAATCAGGCGGGATATCTTCCTCGCCGAGACCGAGGAATTCACCTTGACGCTCTCCTGCGCCGAGCGCGAACACCCCTACGCCTCGGACGGCGTCGCCTGCCCGCGTTCCATGCTCATGGAGGCCGTCCTCATCCCCAAGGATAAGTCCGTCGAAAGCTTCACCATCCTGCTGGACGGCTGGGGCGGCGAGATGTCCTTCCGCAGCGTCGAGGACGATTGGTTTTTCAGTGCGGGATGCCAAAGTTTTCCCGAAAAGAGCGTCTCCATCACCTTGGAATGGGAGGGCGAAAAACGGGAGGTTTTGGCGACGACGATCAAAAACGAGGCTACCATGTCCGCGGAGGAGGCGTTGGAAATCGCCATTTCGCATGAAGAAGCGACCGTTTCTTCTCTGACGAAAGACGGCGTTTTTCAGGGCGAACTCCGCGTCCGCCTACTAAGGCGCGACGTCAACTATTATTACGTCGGCATCGTCGCGCCGAACGGCAAAACGGTCTCGCTTCTCATCGGGGCGGAGAGCGGCGAAGTGCTTGCGCGGCGCGAGAGCGCGTAAACACTTGACAACGCCGCGCAAATCGGATATACTGTTTTCAGAATGTGCGGTACGCGGGCCGTCGGGTAGGCCCGCGCATACGAAAGAGGCGTTTTGTGAAGGCAAAGTCCATCAAAAAATTGCAGATCACGACGGCCGTCTTTTTGGCCATCCTGATATTTCTGTTGGGGTGCGATCTCTTTTTGCTCGTGACGGCGATCCCCGTGGACGACGACGCGCGCGTGCTTCCCTCCTATGCCCAGACAGATCTCGCCCCCATCCTCGCAAAGGAGCGGAGCGAGTGGACGGAAGAGGACTACAATACCCTCTCCATGCAGACGGGCGTGATGTCGCACGAGATCTTGGCGGGGCTTCCCGATGCAAGCATCGCCGAATTTCAGCGCGCCCTCTTCTTTGAAGGAAAAGTCGTACATGAGGTCGTCGCCGAGGGTCTTGTCAACCACGATATGCTCTTCGATCCCGAAACGGACCAAAAGTTTTACGCCCCCATGGTGAAAGTGGAACCCGGAGACGTACTCGTAACTTCTTCGAGCCACCTCTTCGGCTGGCGGCACGGCCACGCGGCGATCGTGGTCCGCGGGGGGATCTTGCAGTCGGCCGTCATCGGCACGAACAGCGCCGTCTCGTCGCTCTCCTCCTCCATCGGCCTGCCGTGGTTCGAGAGCGCGCCCAACTTCATGGTTTTGCGCCTCAAAGGCGCAGACAAGGCGGCGCGGCAAAAGATCGCAGACGACGCGGAAAAATATCTCGTGGGCGTACCCTACCACTTCACGGCGGGCATCTTTACGCCCAAGGACCAAGGGACCGACCCCATTGATACCTACTGCTCCCACCTCGTTTGGCAGGCCTATAAGAATGCGGGCTATGACATCGATTCGGACGGCGGACCCGTCTGTACCCCGCGCGATATCGCGAATTCCCCCTGCTTCGAAGTTTTGCAGATCTACGGCTTTGACCTCACCGCAGGGTGGTAAAATCAAAATGCGGCCGCCCCGCGCAAAGCAATGCGCGGGGCGGCCTTTTTTATATTATCACTTGTCCTCCGTCTCCGGCTCTTCATACGGCTCGACGAGTTCATCGAGGGTCACATCGAAGATCTCGGCCAAGCGGCAGAGCGTGTAGATATCGGGCGTGCTGTATCCGTTCTCGTAATTGGAGATGAGGCTCTTTTTTCCGCTCAGCATGTTGGCGAGCGCCTCCTGCGTCAAGCCGGCCTGCTTTCGGTAAAATTTAAGATTTTCCGCAATTTTTACTTTCATATCTCTTGACAATGGTACAAGTTTCTTGTATAATATGGGCAAAAGTACAAGTTGCTTGTACAAATTCAAGATAAAAGGAGAATGGATATGTCCAAAGAAGCAACCGCCGGAAAGAAAAAATCCAAAGCAAAGAGGATCATTCTCGGCATCGTCCTGTCGGTGCTGGCGATCATCATTGTCGTCGTCGCCGTCACTTATGCCGTCACGGCGACCAAGGAATCGGGCTTCACGTTTACCAAAGTCGACGGCGGCTATGAGGTGCGGTATGAAGCCTCTATGAAGGATTCGGGAGACCCCGACTTGCGGATCGACGTCGAGATCCCCGCCGAGTATAACGGTCAACCCGTCGTCGGTATTGCGAAGAATTGCTTTTTCGGGAAACACATGGTTCGTGCGGTGAAGATCCCCGCAAGCGTCACCTATATCGGAGATGCGGCATTCAAGAGTTGCCAATATCTGAGTGCCGTGGTGATCGAGGGAAGCGGTTTGAAAACCATCGGCAAGGAGGCGTTTTTTGAGTGCAAAGAACTCGATCAGCTCGACCTGCCGGACAGCGTGGAGAGCATCGGCGGGCTTGCATTAAGCTGGTGCATTAAGCTCAAGAGCTTCGATATCCCCGCCGCAGTCACCAAGATCGAATCAAGTACGTTCTACTACTGCTCGGCGTTGACCCGCGTGACGGGAACGGGCATCACAAGCATCGGAGAATACGCCTTCTTGAATTGCAGTAAGCTGGCAGACATCAGCGGGCTGGAACTCACCAAGGGCGCGACCGTTGCCGATAACGCTTTCGAGGGATGTACGCTCGCGAACCAGCATGGCAATCTCCAAACATGGCTTGAACAGTGGAAATGACCCCTTCCGCAAATCTGTACCGCCCATATTCCGGACGCATGTGAGGAATCTCAAAGCGAGATTCCTCCTCCCGTCGGTCGTCGGAATGACGTAAGGTCTGCCTCGCGAGATAGTAACCGGCGCGGCCGCATGAAAATGCGACCGCGCCGTTCCCGTATTTCAAACGATTTCTATCTGTTTCAAACGGTTTTTATCAAGATTTTCCTACCCCATCCCGCCAATTCACTCCATGAACTCGGTCAGAATTTGGTTCTGCACATAGAGGTATTCCTCCTTGATGCGCGTGACGTCGCCCTCCTCCTCGAAGTATTGCTTCATGCGTTCGTACGCGGGAAAATCTTCCCGCCAATCGGAGCCGAATGCCTTTTTGTAGGCCGCCGCAGAGACGCCGAACACCGTGCGCAGGGCGAGCATGATAAATTCGAACTTGGCGTCCTTCTCGCCCACGTCCTCGCTCTCAATGACGGGGAAATACCCCGAAAGAATGCACTTCATGTATTCGTCGAGGTCGAAAGTGTTCGTGAACCGCTTGCCGTCCATGAACGAACTCGCCGAAACGCCGAGCCCGATGTATTCCCCGCGCTTCCAATAGTTGAGATTGTGGCGGCTCCCGTAACCCGTTTTGCAGAAATTGCTCACCTCATAGCGCAGATAGCCATACTCTTTGAGCAGCGCACGGCCATAGTCATAGAGGGATGCGACCTCGTCGCCATCGGGCAATTCGCCGTTCAGATAGTCGGTGTAGATGGGCGTTCCATCCTCAGGCGTGAGGGCATACATCGAGACATGGGTGGCACCTTTTTGGTGTACGAGGTCGATGGTCGCCTTGACGTCCTCCTGCGTCTGCCCCTTGATGCCGAGCATGACGTCGGCGGAAAAGTTCTCCCCTTTGAGAAGGTCCGCACAGGCGACGAAGTCGGCCGTATCGTGGATGCGCCCCAAATCTTTGAGCTGTTCGTCGTTGGCGGTTTGAAGCCCCACCGAAAAGCGGTTGACACCTGCCGCCTTGTAAACGGCGATCTTGTGCGCATCCACCGTGCCGGGGTTCATTTCAATGGTGATCTCAGGGCCGGGGGAGAGCGTGAAACAATTGCCGATCTGCTTCATGAGGCCCGCGATGTACTTGGGGTCGACGATCGAAGGCGTGCCGCCGCCGATGTAGACGGTATCGAACTTGCGGCCCTTATACATCTTCCCCCGCTCGGCCACTTCCTTATAGAGACAGGCCATGTACGCCTCGGCAAAACCGAGACGGTTCGGGAAGGACGTGAAGTCGCAATAGGTGCATTTTTGCTTGCAGAACGGAATGTGGATATATATTCCAGCCATAAAAACTCCTTAACCTGCCCCTACGCGTGGGGGCGGGTGGCTCGCGTAGCGAGACAGGTGGGGGCAAAGACCTGCCCCTACTTGCGGGGGCGGGTGGTTCGCGCAGCGAGACAGGTGGGGGCATTCAAAGTCCCAAATGGTTCCAGATGTCTTGGCAAACCCCCTCGAAATTTGCATTCAAATCTTTATCTGAATAACGAAGGACGGTGTAACCCATATCCGCGAGAAAAGCATCCCGAATACGGTCCTGTTCGGCGGCGGGTTCCTCATAGTGTTGCGCACCGTCCAATTCGATGACGATCCCCCGTTGCGCGCAAAAGAAATCTACAATATAGCGATTGATCACTTTTTGCCTTGTGAATTTCACAGGCAGAGTATTCAAAAACCGATACCAAAGTTTTTTCTCTTCTTTTGTTGCATTTCTTCGCAACGATTTTGCGTTTGGAACAAGTTTATTGTTTCTGATTTTGAGCGGCATAGTCAACCCCCACCTGGCGCTCCGCGCCACCCGCCCCCTTCAACGGGGGCAGGTATTCCCACCTGGTGCTTCGCGCCGCGCGCCCACTTCAACGGGGGCAGGTATTCCCACCTGGCGCTCCGCGCCACCCGCCCCTTCAACGGAGGCAGGGCTTCCCGTCCCAGAGGTAGATATCCAAATCGACGTGACCCTCCGAGACCTCCACGCCTTCGGCGCGGAGAAGCGAGGCCTGCACGTCCATGCCGCCGAAGGCAAAGGCGGGCGCAAGACGCCCCTCTCGGTTGACCACGCGGTGGCAGGGAACGATAACGGGCGTCGGATTGCGGTGCAGGGCGTTGCCGACCTGCCGCGCCGCGCGCGGATGCCCGATGGCGTGCGCGATCATGCCATAGGTGACCACCTTCCCCCTCGGCACCGTTTTCAGATATTCATACACGCTTTGATCGAATGTCATCATAATCCATATGGACGCGCTCCGAGGGGGGCATGTCTGAGGTAAGGCCTTCAAAAAGCCGTTTTTACTTATCCTTATTGGTCTTTAAGATCTGCATAAAGACTTCCGACGGGACTTCCACCGTACCCACTTTGCGCATCCGCTTTTTGCCCTCTTTTTGCTTTTCGAGCAGCTTTTTCTTGCGCGTGATGTCGCCGCCGTAACACTTGGCGAGGACGTCCTTGCGCACGGCTTTCACCGTCTCGCGGGCGATGATCTTGCCGCCGATGGCCGCCTGCACGGGGACCTCGAAGAGCTGGCGCGGAATGGCGTCCTTCAAGTTCTCGCACAGCATCCTGCCGCGCGCATAGGCGCGGTCCTCATGGACGATGGTCGAGAGCGCATCGCATACTTCGCCATTGAGCAGGATATCCAGCTTGACGAGCCTGCTCTTTTCATAGCCCGCGATCTCGTAATCGAAACTCGCGTATCCCTTGGTGCGCGATTTGAGTTCGTCGAAGAAGTCATAGACGATCTCATTGAGCGGCAGACGGTATTCCAGCTTGACCCTGCGCGTATCGAGATAGGTCATATCCTTGAATACGCCGCGCTTATCCTGGCAGAGGTCCATGATGGAGCCGAGGTAGTCGGGCGGGGTGAAGATCTCCGCCTTGACGATGGGTTCCTCCATATATTCGATCTCAGAGACGGGCGGCAGATGCGAAGGGTTGTCCACGAAAAACTCTTCGCCGTTGGTCTTGCGGACATGGTAGGAGACGGAGGGCGCTGTGGTGATGATATCGAGATTGAACTCCCGCTCGATGCGCTCCTGCACGATCTCCATGTGCAGTAGCCCCAAAAAGCCGCAACGGAACCCAAAGCCAAGCGCGACGGAATTATCCGGCTCGAAGGTGAGCGAAGCGTCGTTGAGTTTGAGTTTCAAGATGGCCTCTTTGAGGTCGAGAAACTTGCTTCCGTCGAGGGGATAGATGCCGCAGAATACGACGGGCCGCACGCTCTTGTAACCCGGAAGCGGCTCCGCAGCGGGACGCAGGGCGTTCGTCACGGTGTCGCCCACGGCGACGTCCTCGATGGACTTGATACTCGCGGCGATGTACCCCACTTCGCCCGCAGAGAGCGTTTCCTTGGGTTGGAGGAAGGGCGCGAACGCGCCCACTTCGGTCACCTCATAGGTGCGTTCGGAGCGGAACGTCTTGATGACGTCCCCTACCTTCACCGCGCCGTCCTTAATGCGCACGAAGAGGATGACGCCCTTGTAGTTATCGTAATAGCTATCGAAGATGAGGGCGGAGAGAGGCGCCTCGGTATCGCCGCCGGGCGGAGGGACGGCGTGTACCACCGCCTCCAAGATGTCGCGGATGTTGATCCCCTCCTTCGCGGAGACGCAGGGGGCGTTTTCCGCGTCGAGGCCGATGACGTCCTCGATCTCCTGTTTGGTCTCCTCGATGCGGGCGGAGGCGAGGTCGATCTTGTTGATGACGGGTACGATCTCCAAGTTGTTCTCGATGGCGAGGTAGACGTTGGCGAGCGTTTGGGCTTCCACGCCCTGCGTGGCGTCCACGACGAGCAAAGCCCCCTCGCAAGCGGCGAGCGAGCGGGAGACTTCATAGGTAAAGTCGACGTGGCCGGGGGTATCGATGAGGTTGAATTCGTATTCCTGCCCGTCGAGGGCGGTATAATACATGCGCACGGGGGCGAGTTTGATGGTGATGCCGCGCTCGCGCTCGATGTCCATACTATCGAGGAGCTGATCCTCCATATCGCGCTTGGAGACCTGCCCGGTAAGTTCCATGATGCGGTCTGCAATGGTACTCTTGCCGTGGTCGATGTGCGCGATGATACAGAAATTGCGTAAGTTTTGATTGGGTTTCGCCATATGTCTGTTCCTTCGCGACTATTATATAAAATTACGAAGGATTTTGCAAGTATTTTGGGGACACAGAACAGAAAGTCCCCCGCCCGCGGCGTTTCGCCGCGGGCGGGGGATTAAGGAATTCTCTCGTCTCCCCCTACCTCTTCCATGGGAGAGGGCCCCTCGCTGCCGCTATCCGTCATTCTGCCCCACGCCTACCCGTCATTCTGCCCCGTGCGAGGTTTCTATTTGTGATTCTAAGCACGGCACGAGCGCAAAGCGCGAAGTAGGCGTAGCCGAAGAATCCCGAAGAGCAGCGACGGACTTCGTTGAAGGGGATCCTTCGCAGACATGCCCCTCGGACTTCGTACAGCCCTGTCGGCTCAGGATGACATGTTTAACCCCCTCGCTGGCGAGGGGGACAAAGGGGGTGAGGGGTAAATTGGCCAGACCTTATTCTCGCTGCCCCTATCCGTCATTCTGAGGGAGCGTAGCGACCGAAGAATCCCGTCGTCAAACAGCGGACTTCGTTGAAGGGGATCCTTCACATTCGTTCAGGATGACACGTTTGACAAATCTCGTCGCCACCCCACACCCCTACCCCTCTCCCATGGAGAGGGCAAACACCCTCACCCCTACCCCGCCCCCTCAAATATAAGGGGGCGGGCGTTTTTGCGCTTCGCGTCAGTTTCGGGTCACGTTGCCTCTCTTTGAAACCGTCCCGTCCGTACAGGTGACAATGTAGTCGCTTGTACCACTATCCCAATACTCACCCTTCTCAACATCTTGCCAATCGTCGACTGTACCTTTATAAATAATACTCGTCAGCCCACAGCAACCGCGGAACGCATCAAACCTAATTGAGGTCACGCCACTCCCAATCGTCACGCTCGTCAATCCATCACAATTACAGAACGCCCGATCGCCAATCGAAGTCACGCTATCGGGAATCGTGATACTCGTCAATCCACTGCAATCAGAGAATGCAGAGCTTCCGATCGAAGTCACGCTATTGGGAATCACAATCCCTTCCAAATCATAACATTTATAGAACGCGTAACTTCCGATCGCAGTCACGGGCAAGCCGTCATGTTGTGCGGGGATCCGGATAACACTGCCCTTTGCACTGCCCAATCCCGTGACAATATATCCATCGCCATTTTCGTTTTTTCCAAACGCTAAGCCGTCGGTTTCTTTGGCGGGCAATCCGCACCGCGAACAAACATCCCCGCCAAAGGTATGCGCTTCCTCATTGATCACAAGTCCGCACACCGTGCAGACATGCCAATGTTGTTCCGCATTCACTGCCCAACCGCCCGATTTATGCTCCGCGAGGGGAAGGGAACGGGTCTGCGTCTTGCCGCACGAACATTCGCCGATCTCCGTCCCTTGCTCGATACAGGTAGAAGGCGTCTGCACTTTCCAATTTTTATATTCGTGGACATGGACGGCGTCTTTCTTGGCGTATTTCATCTCCATGCCCGCGATGGACAACGTAATGATGCCGTCTTTCAGCGTGCCGCTCGCAAGCTCCATATTCGAGCCGAAGAGGTTTTGATAAAACGTGATGCTATCTCCATTGAGTTCATAGGTCCCGCTTTCACCGGCGGCATTGGTCCACTTCCCGCCGTCGAGCTTATAATATTCATTCTCGTTGAATTGCTCATACGCATACAGATAATAGGTGCCGTTGTTCCTGTTAGCAAGGCCGACAGGCAACGCGATCGCGAGTACGAGAGCCGCAACGAGCAGGAGAGAAAGGATGATCACGAGCTTCTTATGCCCCTTTACCCACACGAGCGCGGCCCCGCCCGCACGTTTTACGGCAGACGGCGAGGACGCCGGGGCGGGGGTGGGCGTTGGATAGAACGCATAGCCGCAGTTGTTGCAGAAGCGCGCGGCTCCCGCAAGTTTGGTTCCACATTTCGGGCAGGATTTCTCTTCCTTCCATTCGGTGCCGCAGTTGGGACAGAATTTTCCCTCAAATTCTGCGCCGCATTTCGGACATTTGTTCATAGGTTTACCTCCTGAAAACAGTAAAAAATAAGGACGCTCCAATATGGAACGCCCGCTTAGAAGTATCCCATATTGTTGCGACACAATTGAATTTCCGAATAAATTGCAAGCGGAAAAAAGAGGATACACCTATGCTAAGGTTGTAGCCGCTTGCAATATTTTTATTCAATTGTGTCGCATCCTCAGTATACCACATTTGAAGGCGGTTGGCAAGTATTTGGGGAAAAAAGAGAAAATTTCCGCGCGGCGGGTTGCAATCTGCGGAAATTGGGTGTATACTATGGCCATGGATACTTTTTTGACGCACGTCCCCGTCGCGCACAGGGGTCTGCATGATGACGCTTTGCCCGAAAACTCCATCCCCGCCTTCCGCGCCGCCGCAGAGGCGGGCTATGCCATCGAAACGGACGTCCACTTCACCAAAGACGGCCGGCTCGCCGTCTTTCACGACGACGACCTCGTCCGCATGACGGGCGATACGCGGACGGTGGAGAGCTGTACCATGTCCGAGTTGAAGGCTTTGAAACTCAAAAATTCGAATGAAACGATCCCCACTTTCGCGGAATTTTTGGAGGTCGCGGACGGGGCGCCGCTCCTCATCGAGATCAAGAATATGAAGGTCAAGGGGAAGGTCATCGCAACAGCGCTCTCCGAGGCGCTCGCGGGCTATCGGGGCGAATACGCCATCCAATCCTTCAACCCCTTCTATTCCCGCGCCTACAAAAAACTTCACCCCGAAATCCTCTGCGGCGTACTCGCCTCGGCGAAGATGTCCTCCAAGGGCGATACGCTCGGCTGGCGCATCAAGGCGCATCTCCTCTCGCGCCTCCGCTTCAACTTCATCACCAAGCCCGATTTCGTGAGCTATAACCACGTCGGCCTGCCCGTTCCCGCCGTCACCCGCTTCAAGGGCATCAAACTCGCATGGACCATCCGCTCCCCCGAAGAGGAGACCGCGGCCCGCAAGTATGTGGACAACGTCATCTTCGAGGGCTACCGCGCAAACTTATAGGGCGCCCCTTTCGGGTACGCCCCTCCTTTCGGTAAGTGAAGGCCCGTCAATCAGTTAAGGCCCGACCGCGCACGGTCGGACCTTTTTTCATATTATCTTGATTATATTATGGTTCCTACGTAAGACCGCTCACCGCGGGATGACTTGCACGGCCGACGGTTTTGTATCCGCGGAAATGCCTTCCGGTTTCTCCACCGTCACCTTGCCGTAATCGAAATACACCTGCGTGACCTTGATATTCTGCGTCGCGGGCGTTTCGGGTGCGGGCGTATCGCCGTTCCCCCCGTCCTGACCGGGCGCATTGCCGTCGGGGCTGGTCGTATCATCGGGGCTGGTTGAATCATCGGGGCTGGTTGAATCGTCGGGGCTGGTCGTATCATCGGGGCTGGTTGAATCGTCGGGGCTTGCCGTATCCTTGGGGTTCGCGCCGCCGCCGATGGGAAGCATGTCGCGGGCGTCGGGCGCGGGAGCCTTGGCCGTCATTTCCGCAATGCAGGCGCTGGGCTTACCGCCGTTGGCCTTCACAATAAACTTGGCGATCTCGAAGCCCGAAGCGTCGCCCGCGGGCGAAAGAACGCCTTCGAGGAAGGCATCGAGCGGCTCCTTCATCTCGGTGAGGCCCGAAGCCGTGGCAAGATAACCCTTGTCGGCGTCGCTATACGAGAAATTTGCATATTCATCCTTGACGAACGTCAGCCCGTCCGTAAGGCCGAACACGCTGCCGAGTTCTTCCATGGAAAACTGTTCGCTGTCCCAATCCGTCCAACCCTCGTTCTCCTTGTTGCGCTGCCAGACGGTGACGTTCTCGCCCGAAATTTCGAGGTAAGCCTCGCCTTCGAAGGCCGCCGTACCGTTCTCGGCCATCGTCATATTCAGGGCGACCTTTTCGCCGTCGAACTTATAAATAAAGGTGATGACCTCGGACATGGTCTGTCCGTTTTCCGTCGATTCCACCGTAACGACCGATTTCATGCCATAGTTATCCGCATCCGTGAAGGCGCCCGTCCAAGCCGTACGGTCTAACTTTTCGGAGGCGAGCGTCACGGGGTCGGTGTTTTCCGTGACGGTGACGGTTTCGTCCGCGGGATCCTTATCATTCGCGCCGCCGCAACCTGCGAGCGTGAAGCATAGGGCGCCCGCAAGAAGCAATGTCAATACTTTTTTCATACTGTTTTCTCCTTGCACGCAGTATGCGCACCGCCGTGCGGATTATGCAAAAATCGCGCCCCGGACGGGACGCGACGTTGTGTTGAAATTTTGCCGCGTTTGCGCACGGCATACGGACGGGCTTATAAGTTCCAGATAAGTTCTGCGTAATCTTTGACGGAACGGTCGGACGAGAATTTTCCCGCGGCGCTCATGTTGATAAGGCACTTCTTCCAAAATTCTTCGCTCCCGTAATCGCGGAGCAGCTCCTCTTTCACGCGTACATAGTCGATGAAATCGAGCAGAACCAAGTAGCGGTCGGGCGCGTGGCCCGCGGTGAGGCTCTCATACAGCTTGGCAAGCGACCCCGTCTCGTCGGAGAACGTGCCGTCGGTGAGCGTTTCGAGCGCGCGCTTCAAGGCGGGCGTCTGTTCGATGATCTCGGCGGGCCAATAATACCGCTTGATGGTGGCGACTTCATCCACCGTCGCGCCGAAGATATAATTGTTCTCCGCGCCCGCTTCCTCGCAGATCTCCACGTTTGCGCCGTCGAGCGTTCCCAGCGTCACCGTGCCGTTGAGCATGAACTTCATGTTGCTCGTACCCGATGCCTCCATGCCCGCCATGCTGATCTGCTCGGAGACGTCCGCCGCACAGACGATCTTTTCCGCGTAACTGACGTTGTAATTCTGCACAAAGACGACGCGCATGTACGGCGCGACCTCCTCATCGGAATTGACGAGTTTTGCCACTTCGTTGATAAACTTGATGATGGCCTTCGCCATGTAGTAACCGGGCGCCGCCTTCGCGCCGAAAATGAAGGCCGTGGGCGGAAAATCCTTAATCGTTCCGTCCTTGATCCCGTAATAAAAATACAAAATCGAGAGCGCGTTGAGCATCTGCCGCTTGTATTCATGCAGACGCTTTACCTGTACATCGAAGATGAAATTTGCGGGGATATCCACGCCCTCGTGTTCCTTGATATAGGCCGCGAGCTTCTTCTTGTTTTCGCCCTTAATGGCACGAAATGCGGGTACCATGTCCGCGATATAGGGTTTAATGGCGGAAATTTGCTTCAAATCGGTGTGCCAGCCCGTGCCGATTTTTTCATCGATGAGCGCGGCAAGAGCGGGGTTATTGAGAAGCAGCCACCTTCTCGGCGTGA
This sequence comes from uncultured Clostridia bacterium, assembly GCA_947626575.1. Classification (GTDB taxonomy): domain Bacteria; phylum Bacillota; class Clostridia; order Christensenellales; family Borkfalkiaceae; genus Gallimonas. Next base: position 51,289 of record CANQSR010000004.1, read on the forward strand.
TGCCGTTCGTGATGTTCACGAATTTCTCCGGATACAGCGCGTACCAATCGCGGAAAGTATCCGTTTTCAAAATATTTGTGTGGATCTCCGCGACGCCGTTCACCTTTGCCGAAACATAGATGGCGAGGTTCGCCATATGCACGATGTTATCGCGGACGATGAAGTATTTCGCGGGATCGAGGCCCTCCTGTTCGAGGCGTTGCTGGCAGCACGCGATCTGCTCATAGACATCGGGAAGAAGGTCGGCGATGGCGAGGCCGTCCCACTTTTCGAGCGCCTCGGCCATGATGGTATGGTTGGTGAAATTGAATATCTTGCGGCAGACCCCGAAGGCCTCCTCGAAGGTCATGCCCTCCAAGCGGAGCAGGCGCAAAAGCTCAGGGATGGCGAGGACGGGGTGCGTATCGTTGAGCTGGAAGCAATACGATTTATCCAGCTCTTTGAGGCCTTTGCCCGCCGCCTTGTGTTTTCTCACGATATCTTGTAGCGACGCCGAGACCATGAAGTATTGCTGGCGCAGCCTGAGCATCTTGCCCGCCATGGTGTTATCGTTGGGATACAGAACGTCGCAGATCTTGGTGGCGTCGAAGTTTTCTTCCGCCTTCCTGTCGCCGCACATATCGTTGAAAGCCTCGAAATCGAAGGCCTGCACGGGTTCGCTCGACCACAGCCTGAGCGTGTTCGCGACCCCGTTCTTGTAGCCGAAAATGGGCATATCATAGGGGACGGCGCGCACGGTGATATCCGCAAACTTCACTTCCACCGCGTCGCGCTCCACGCGCACGCTCCACGGGTCGCCCCAGCTGAGCCAATCGTCGCCCTCTTCGTGCTGGTAGCCGTCCACAAAGGTCTGGCGGAAGAGGCCGTAACGGTAGCGGATGCCGTACCCGTCGAGGGGGATGTTCATCGTGGCGGCGCTTTCGAGGTAGCACGCGGCGAGCCTGCCGAGACCGCCGTTGCCGAGCGCGGCATCCTCCACTTCCTCAAATTCGCCGAGCGCGCGGCCGACGGAAGCGAGCGCTTGCCCCGCCTCCTCCAAGATGCCGAGATTCATGAGGTTATTGAAGATCGCCCGCCCCATCAGAAATTCGGCGGAGAAATAGCCGCAACGCTTGCCCTCCGGGTGCGCGTCTCTTTGGGCGAAGGCCTCCGCCATCACCGCCTTGGAGACCGCGTTGTAGAGTTCGCGCGTATCGGCATGTTCGATATCCGTCGCGTAATCGGAAGCGAGAATACGGCTTACGTCCTGCAAAAATATCTTTCTTTGGAATTGCATATCGTCACCTTCACTTTGTTCCTTGTTCAAACGGGTCTATTTTAGCATAGTGCTTTTTCGATGTCAAATTGTTCCCGCCGACTTTTTTCCATTTCAGCCAAGAAATTTTTCACGACTTTTTTGCGGAATTGCCGATTTCCTGTTGAAAAATCTTTTTGTTTATGATATAATACACCACGGTAAAAGTGATTTCGCCTTATTTCGAAGGTTTGGGGGCGGATCCAAGACAGTTCAAGGAGGTTACTATGGAACAAGAAGCGAAGTGCTGTGCCTGCGAATCGTTGGGAACGCCCGAACAGGCGGCACAGCTCAAAGCGGTGATCGAGGAATCGAAGTCGACGCCCGGATGCCTCATGCACATCTTGCAGGAGGCGCAGGGGATCTACGGCTATCTCCCCATGCAGGTGCAAAAGACGATCGCCGAAGGTCTCGGAATTTCTCTCTCCGAAGTTTACGGCGTCGTGACGTTCTATTCCCAATTCTCTCTCAACCCCAAGGGAAAGAACCGCATCAGCGTCTGCCTCGGCACGGCGTGCTACGTCAAGGGGTCGGATAAGATCCTCGAAGAGGTGGAAAAGGAACTCGGCATCAAGTGCGGCGAATGCACCGCGGACGGGCTTTTCTCCATCGACAGCTGCCGCTGCGTCGGCGCATGCGGCCTTGCGCCCGTCATGATGGTCGGCGAGGAGGTCTATGGCAAGCTCACCCCCGATAAAGTGAAGGGGATCCTCGATTCTCACAGGGAGGCAACCAAATGACGATCAAAGAATTAGACGCGATCCGTGCGAGTAAAAAAGAACTCATCGACGTGAGACGCCTCGTCAAGGAACAGGCGGAAAAACTCGCGGAAAATACAGGTTACAGAAAACAGGTCCTCGTCTGCGGAGGTACGGGATGTACTTCTTCCCACTCCATGCAGGTCATCGAGCATCTCGAAAAGACGCTCAAAGAAGAGGGCATCGACGACGTCCTCGTCGTCAAGACGGGCTGCTTCGGCCTCTGCGCCCTCGGCCCCATCATGATCGTCTACCCCGAAGGCGCCTTCTATGCGCAGATGACCCCCGAACATGCCGAGACCGTCGTAAAACAGCATCTCGTCAAGGGCGGCTCCATCGTCAAGGAACTCCTCTATAAGGGAACCGTTCTCGACGACGGCTCCATCATCCCCTTCGCGGAGACTCCCTTCTACAAGAAGCAGATGCGTATCGCCCTCAGAAACTGCGGCGTGATCGCGGCAGAGGACATCGACGAGGCCATCGCCGCCGGCGACTATCAGGCCATCGAGAAAGTTCTCACTTCCATGACGCCCGACGAAGTCATCAATGAAGTGCTTGCCTCCGGCCTCCGCGGCCGCGGCGGCGCGGGCTTCCCCACGGGCAGAAAGTGGATGTTCGCAAAGGCTTCGCAGGGCGACGTCAAGTACGTCTGCTGTAATGCCGACGAGGGCGACCCCGGCGCATTCATGGACCGCTCCGTTCTCGAAGGCGATCCCCACTCCGTTCTCGAAGCGATGACCATCGCGGGCTATGCGATCGGCGCGCATCAGGGCTATATCTATGTGCGCGCGGAATATCCCGTCGCCGTACACCGCCTCAAAATCGCCATCGGACAGGCGCGCGAATACGGCCTGCTCGGCAAGAACATTTTGGGCCTCGGCTTCGACTTCGATATCGATATCCGTCTCGGCGCGGGCGCATTCGTCTGCGGCGAGGAGACCGCGCTCATGACCTCCATCGAGGGCCACCGCGGCGAACCCCGCCCCCGTCCTCCGTTCCCTGCCGTGAAGGGTCTCTTCGGCAAACCCACCATCCTCAACAACGTCGAGACGTGGGCCAACATCAACCCCATCATCGTCAAGGGCGCCAAGTGGTATGCCTCCATCGGCACCGAGAAGTCCAAGGGTACCAAGGTCTTTGCGCTCGGCGGCAAGATCACCAACGTCGGTCTCGTGGAAGTTCCCATGGGTACGACGCTCCGCGAGATCATCGAAGAGATCGGCGGCGGCATCCCCAACGGAAAGAAGTTCAAGGCGGCCCAGACGGGCGGCCCTTCGGGCGGCTGTATCCCCGCGGAACTCATCGATACCCCCATCGACTTCGATAACCTCGTTGCCATCGGCTCCATGATGGGTTCGGGCGGCCTCATCGTCCTCGATGAGGACACCTGTATGGTGGATATCTCCAAGTTCTATCTTGAATTTACGGCAGACGAGAGTTGCGGCAAGTGTACGCCTTGCAGGATCGGCACCCGCCGCCTGCTCGATATGCTCACCAAGATCACCGAGGGCAAGGGCGAAGAGGGCGATATCGAGAAGATCGAGGCGCTCGCCGAACACATGAAGTCCTCCTCTCTCTGCGCGCTCGGCCAATCCGCGCCCAACCCCGTCCTTTCCACGCTCCACCACTTCCGCAAGGAATACGAGGACCACATCAGAGAGCATCACTGCGAAGCGGGCGTCTGCAAGGCGCTTCTGAATTACAGCATCGACAAAGACAAGTGCATCGGCTGCGGCATGTGCGCCAAGAACTGCCCCGTTTCGGCCATCTCGCGCACCGATTATACCGCCCCCGGCCACAAACTCGCATCGTTCGAGATCGACAGCGCGAAGTGCATCAAGTGCGGCGTCTGCATGAGCAACTGCAAGTTCAAGGCAGTCGAGAGAAAGTGAGGTGAATCCTAATGGCGAATGTAAATCTGAAAATCAATAATATCCCCGTGAGCGTTCCGGAGGGAACGACCATCCTCGAAGCGGCGCGCCTTGCGCACGTCACCATCCCCACCCTCTGCTACCTCAAAGACGTCAACTGCGTCGGCTCCTGCCGTATGTGCCTCGTGGAAGCCACGGGTGCGCGCGGCCTCGTTGCCGCCTGCGTCTACCCCGTCGCCGAGGGCATGGAAGTCAAGACGAATACCGAAAAGTGCAAGAAGAGCCGCAAGATGACGCTCGAACTGTTGCTTTCCAAGCACAAGAAAGAGTGCCTCGCCTGCGAGAGAGCGGGCAACTGCGAACTGCAACGGCTCTCCACCGAGTATAACTGCGATCCGCAATACTTCGAGACGGATCCCAACCTCGACCACCCCATCGACTTCTCCGCGCCCTACGTCGTCCGTGACAGGGATAAGTGCATCAACTGCACCCGCTGCGTTGCCGCCTGCAACAAACAGCACGTCGGCGCCATCGGCCCCATCGGAAGAGGGTATTCCGCCCACATCGGCAGCGCGTTCGGAATGGACCTCATGGCCTCCGTCTGCGTCGGTTGCGGACAGTGCATCGTGGCCTGCCCCGTCGGCGCGCTCAGAGAGCGCACCACGGTAGACGACGTGTGGGCCGCCATCGCCGATCCCTCCAAGAAGGTCGTGTTCTTCACGGCCCCCTCCGTCCGCGCAACGCTCGGCGAGGCCTTCGGCCTGCCCGTAGGCACCAACGTCGAGGGCAAGATGGTTGCCGCGATCAGGCGGCTCGGCGACGTGGAAGTCTTTAACATGGATATCACCGCCGACCTCACCATCCTCGAAGAGGCGAACGAACTCATCGCGCGCATCCAGAACGGCGGAACGCTCCCCATGTTCACTTCCTGCTGCCCCGGCTGGGTCAAATACGTGGAACAGAAGCATCCCGAAATGATCCCGCATCTTTCCACCTGCAAATCGCCGCAGGAGATGTTCGGCGGCCTTCTCAAAACTTACTACTGCGAAAAGAACGGCATCGACCCCAAGGATCTCTATGTGGTCTCCGTCATCCCTTGCACCGCAAAGAAGTATGAATGCACGCGCCCCGAAATGAACGGCGAAGTGGACAATGCGATCACGACCCGCGAACTCGCGCGCATGATCAAGACGGCGGGCATCGACTTTGCCGACCTTCCCGACGAGAAATTCGACGATCCGTTCGCGACCTGCTCCGGCGGCGGCACCATCTTCGGCGCGACGGGCGGCGTGATGGAAGCGGCCCTCCGCGTGGCCGCCAAGACGCTCGACGGCGAGTTCGAGGTCGTGGACTTCCCCGAAGTGCGCGGCACCGCGCCCATCAAGGAGGCGACCTATAAAGTCGCGGGGAAGGAGATCCGCGTGGCGGTCGCCAGCGGACTCATGAACGCCGAAGAGATCATCAAGGGCGTGCAGGACGGAAGCCGCCGTTACGACTTCATCGAGATTATGGCTTGCCCCGGCGGCTGCGTGAACGGCGGCGGCCAGCCCACCCTTCCCGATAGCATCCGCAATACGGTGAACCTCAAAGATCTCCGTGCGGCCGCCCTCTATACGAGCGATAAGGAGAACAGCATCCGCCTTTCCTCCGAGTCCCCCGTCATCGAGACCATCTATAAGGAATACTTCGGCGCGCCCAACAGCGAGAAGGCGCATGAAGTTCTGCACACGCATTATCACGCAGATAAGAGAATTTAAGCTCCGGGCTTCTCTTCCGGGGGAGACAGGCCGTCCCATGCGGGGCGGCCTGTTTTTCTGCTCCGCGCATGGCCGCGCGCAGGCCTTTGCCCCCGCCGCTGTAATTTTTATCTTACACCGGGCCAACGCATTTGACTTTTTTGCGGAAATTACATATAATGGGGCGTATGCAACATAGATCCCGGAGCGTCGGCGTGTGTTTTATCCTCGGCGCGGCGCTCTCCTTTGCCTTCATGAATTATTTCGTCAACGCGGCGGGCGAGCTTCCCGTGATGCAGAAGGTCTTTTTCCGCAACCTCATCGCGACCTTCCTCGTCTTTTTCGTGCTGCTCTTCGATAAACAAAAATTCCGCATCCACTCAAAAGAATGTATCCTTTGGCTCTTTCTGCGCGCCGCCGTCGGATTTTTGGGCGTCGTTCTCAACTTCTATGCCATCGACTACATCGGCAGTATCTCGGATGCCTCCATCCTCAACAAGCTCTCCCCCTTCTTCGCCATCCTCTTCTCGCTCATCCTGCTCCGCGAAAAGCCCACGGTGTGGGAGATCGTGTTCGTACTCGTTGCGTTCGGCGGGGCAATGTGCGTCGTGCGGCCCTCCTTCTCGGCGGAAATGCTTCCCGCGGCGGCGGGATTTGCAAGCGGCGCGTGCGCAGGGTTCGCCTACACTTGCGTACGCGTTTTGGGCATCAAGGGCGAGCGCGGGAGCATGACGGTTTTCTTCTTCTCTGCCTTCTCCACGCTGGTTGCGCTCCCCTTCTTCATCCTGTTTTACACCCCCATGTCCGCATGGCAGTGGATCTCGCTCATCCTTTCGGGCGTCTCCGCCGCCGCGGGGCAGTTCTTCATCACGGCCGCCTACCGCTTCGCTCCCGCCAAGGAGATCGCCGTGTTCGACTACATGCAGGTGCTGTTTGCCGCAATCTTGGGATACTTTCTCTTGGAGCAGGTCCCCGCCCCGCTCAGCATCGCGGGATACGTCATCATTATCGGCGCGGCCGTCGGCAATTTCGTTTACAGGCTCATCCGCGCCAAGCGAAAAAATAAGAATGCGGACGATAAAATTGCGCAATCGGGTTGATTTTTTTGTCCGTCTGTGCTAAGATAGTAATCGGTATGGAACAAGACGGCTCCAAGGGATCCGCGGAGATCCCCGAAAAACAATCCATTCCCGGAGAGAACGGCAACGGCGGGAGCAGTGAAAACGCCCCGCTTCTTTCGCATACCCAAGAGGTGAATGCCGAAAACGCCGCAGAGACGGCGGAAAAAACCGCGGAGAAAGACGAGGGCGCCGTAACCGAAGTATTTGAGAAAAACGAGGGCGCCGCGGCGGAGACGGCGGAAAGCGGCGCGGCGGACGCCGCGCCTCCCGCGCAAACGGGACAAGCCTCGAACAAGAAGGAGATGCGGAAGTTTTGGATCAAGATCGCTTTCCTCTTCGTACTCATCGGCATCTCCATCGTTCTGCTCTTCACAATCACCGATTCGCTCACGGACGACAGCATCAAGAGCTTCCCCGCCCTCATTGCGGGGATCAACGTCGATTGGCTGCTCATTCTGTTGGGCGTAGTCGTCCTCTGCATCGTCTTTGATAGCGCAAAGTATGCCTACCTCCTCAAAATCTCGACGGGAAAATTGCACTTCCGCGCGTCTGTCAAGGTGATGTTCCTCGGCAAATATTACGACGGCATCACGCCGCTCGGCACGGGCGGACAGCCCTTCCAGATCCACTATCTGCACAAGAAAAACAGCATCCCCGCCGGCGTGGCGACGGCGGTGCCGCTCGTTTTGTTCACCGTCTCGACCGTCGTGTTCTGCATCTTCGCCACCGTTCTGTTTTGCATCACGCCGGGGTATGTCAGCGCGGGCAACGCAGGCATCGTGACGCCCATGCGCGCCATCGCGTGGGTCTCGATGATCTTAAACTTCCTCATCCCCGTCGCCATCATCACCGTCTCGCTCTTCCCCAACTTCGGAAAGCGCGCCGTGATGTGGATCATCAAGCTCCTCGCAAAACTGCGCATCGTAAAAAATCCCTACCGCGTTGCGATCAAATTCGTCCGCGAAGTCATCGAATATCGCTCCTCGCTGAAATCCATTTTGAGCCGCTGGTGGCACTTCATCCCGCTCGCTCTTTTGAGTTTCGGAAGCGCGGTCTTGGGCATGGGTGTGCCGTTTTTCGTCATGATGGCCCTTGCGGACATCGCGCCCACCTTCGACGTCTTTGTGCAGATCCTGTGCATGTCCATGCTGACGTTCTATGCGGCCTCGATGGTCCCCACGCCCGGCAACAGCGGCGCGTTGGAGACGGCGGCCTCGCTCATCTTTGCGACGGTCCTCGGCGCAAGCGCGGGCGGCACGATCGGTTGGAGCATTTTGCTGTGGCGCCTTCTCACCTACTATATCTATATCATCATCGGCGTGGGGATCAACATCTTCGAGATCATAAGAAGCGCGGTGCGCAACCACCGCAAATCGCTCGCGCAAGCGCCCCCGAAATGACAAAAAGCCCACATGGGTATGAAAAAACGGCGCGCCGTGCAAATTTGCACGGCGCGCCGTTTGCTTTACGGAAATCAGGAGAGCGGCACGATGGTGGCCGTCGCCTTCTTCCCGTGGACGACGAGATAGCAGTAGCTCGCATCCGCATACGCCCCGATGGCGCCCGGATTGACGAGCAGGACCCCGCCGAGTTCATCGATGCGGGCCCTGTGCGTATGGCCGTAGAGGGCAACTTCGCAACCGAGTTCCTTGGCGCGGTAAGCGAGGCGGTCGAGGCTTCCCTTGACCCCGTATCTGTGGCCGTGACAGCAGAGAACGGATACCCCTTCCGCTTCGATGACGCATTCCTCCGCCCCGTAAGAGAAATCGCAATTGCCGCGCAAAACATACGTCTTTTCCGGATACGCCGAAACGGTCTGCCGCATATCGGCCGAGCCGTCGCCGAGGTGGACGATGTAATCGTTCTCGGCAAAGAGGTGGGCGATCTTATCCACCGCGCTCTTTTTGCCGTGGGAATCGGAGAGGATCACGAAGGTCTTCACAGCTTTTTTACGAGCGCGCCGAGCGCCCGCCCCCTGTGCGAAACCGCGTTTTTTGCCTCCTCGGAGGCCTCGCCGAACGAACAGCCGAGTTCGTCGGAATAAAATACGGGGTCATAGCCGAAGCCGTTTTCGCCGCGGTCCTCATAGAGGATGCGGCCGTATGTGCGGCCTTCGGCGGTGAGTTCCCTGCCGTCGGGATAGACGAGCGCAACGGCGCAGGCGAAATACGCCCTGCGGTCCTTTATATGTTCCATATTTTTCAGAAGCAGCGCACGGTTGCCCGCGGACCAACCTTCGGGGCCGAAGAGCTTGGCATAGCGGGCGCTGTAAACGCCGGGCGCGCCGCCGAGCGCGTCCACGCAAAGCCCGCTGTCATCGGCGAGCGCGGGAAGACCCGTGGCCTTCATGACGGCGCGCGCTTTGAGGAGCGCGTTTTCGAGAAAGGTTTCCCCCGTCTCCTCCACTTCCCCCGTAAAGCCCGCCTCGGCCTCCGGGATGAGTTCGGCCCCGCGGAGGATCTCCCGCATTTCACGGAGCTTGTGCGCATTTGCGGTCGCGGCAACGACGGTCATTTATTTCTCCTCCAAGGGTACGAACGAATATTTTTCGAGGTCGAAAAGCCCCGTATCGAGCAACTTCAACTTCGGGATGACGGCGAGAGACAAAAAGACGAGCGTCATGAAGGGTTCATAGCATTCCTTCACCCCCATCCTGCGGGCGCGGTCTGCGATCTCGCCCGTGCGGCGGATGACGGTAGGAGCATCGGCCGAACTCATCAGTCCCGCGATATCGAGGGGGAATACGTCCTCTCCCCCTTGGTCGGCGAGGGCCATGCCGCCGCCCGCCTCTTCGAGAAGTTTTGCAACGCGCGCCATGGCGGCGTCGTCATCGCCGAGGATGACGAGATTGTGGCTATCGTGTGCGACGGAGATGCCGATCGCACCGCCTTTGAGGCCGTATCCTTTGAGCAATCCGAGGCCGATATTTCCGCTCGCGTGGTGCCGTTCGATGACGGCAAGTTTGCAAATTTCCGACCCCATGTCCACAAATTCGCCGTCGGGGGCGGGGATGAAGGTCTCTGCGGTGTACAGGCCGAAGGGCTGTACTTCCATGGCGCGGAACTTCCCGCCGTGGCCCACGATGCGGAAGTCGGCGGCGGTGACGGGCTTCATCTTTACCGTACTTCTCACCGCATCGGGAAGATAGCGTTTCGCCGTATCGAAGAGCGGTTTCCCGTTCTCTGCGACGAGCGTGCCGCGCTTGAACACGGCCGAAACGCGGAAAGTCTCCAAACTGTCAATGAGCGCGATATCCGCAAAATAGCGGGGCGCAACGGCGCCCACATCGGAAATTCCATAGCATTCGGCCACGTTTAAGGTGGCCATGGCGACCGCATAGCGCGCATCGAGGCCGCTTGCCACGAGGCGGCGCAGGGCATCGTCGAGATGGCCGCGCGCTGCGAGGTCCTTGGCGTTCTTGTCATCCGAGCAGAGGATGTAGCGGCGGAAATTAAAGGCGTCCACCGCCTCCTTGGCGTCCTTGATATTGGAGGCCGAGGAACCGCAGCGGATCTGAATATACATGCCGCGCGCGACCTTCTCCCTGCACTCGCGAAAAGAGAGCGATTCGTGGTCGGTGAGAATGCCCGCACAGCGGTAAGCATCGAAGGCTTCACCCGAAAGGCCGGGGGCATGTCCGTCAATCGGCTTTGCGAGCGCATGCGCGGCCTGTATTTTACGGAGGACGTCCGCATCTCCCGCGATGACCGCGGGGAAGTTCATCATCTCGCCGAGGCCGAAGAAGAGACCGCGCGCGAGTTCTTCTTCCGTCTCCCTTCCGCCGATGACCGCGCCGCTCGTCTCGAAGGGCGTGGCGGGAACGCAGGAGGGAAGTTGGAGATAGACGTCGAGGGGATTCGTCCCGTTGCAATCGAGGCGGGCAAAGGCCTCTTTGATATACTCGGCCCCGGCCACGCCGCAGACGTTGACGATCTCATGGGGATCGGCGACGACTCCCGTCGTCCCGCGGGGGACGGCGAGCGAAGCCCACGCCTCAGGGGAGAGCATGGAACTTTCGATGTGGATATGGGAATCGATGAGGCCGGGAATGGCGATGCGCCCCCCGGCGTCATAGACGGCGTTTGACGGATAATCTTTTCCGATCCCGGCGACCCTTCCATCCGCGATGGCGATATCGCCGCATTCGAGTTCGCCCGTAAAGACGTTGAAGATGCGGGCATTGGTGATGACGAGATCGCAGGGCGTGCGCTTCATGGCGCAATCGATGAGATGTTTCATGACATTGATTATAGCACAAAGGCCGCCTGCATGCAAGCGGCCCGCGGGAGTTTTTGGGAAAACCTTTCCGAGGCGGTCTTGTCCGCTGAGGGAACGGCATGATTCAGCCCGTCGTTCCATTTTTTTCTTGACTTTGCAACCCAACGGCACTCTCTTCCTGCCATAGGGATATGGCTCATGCAAGTAAGTTTTTCATATCGCTAAGAACGTTCTGCAATATCGCAAGCGACTTCGTGTGGGCGTTCATCATTTCGCTCCTGATATCCTTGTAGCTGCCCTCCCCCATGATCTTTTCATCCATGATAATCGCGGATAATTGGTTTAATTTGTTTTTCACTTCGGAAAATTCCTCGTAATCTGCACAAAAGGCTATGGCACGGTCGATCAGGCGTTTGCAGGAATAAAGCTCTGTTCTCGCTTTGGAAACATATTCTTTTTGATATAGATCTGTGACAAAATCATATGAATCGGAGAGATACTCTGCGCTCTTCGTAAAGGCGTCGACCATACTGTTGAGTTCCGACATGATATGATTGTAGGCGGGCAAGAGTTCGGTGGATTTTTCGCCGCATACGGGACATGTCCCAATTCTGACGCTGTGACCGCGTGGGTCCCCCTCTGTGAGGCCGCAATGGATACAAGTTTTCGGCTGTGTACAAGTTGCGTCTTGCCATTCATGCTCGCAGACGGCATCTTCCCCGCAAGAGGCATCCGCTTGCGGAGAGCAACCGATCAGCATGCCGCAGAGCAGAACAAGGGCCGCCGCGATGAGATAAAATCTTTTTTTTATCATACTTCTCCTTTTTTGCTACCAATTTGGTAGTTTTTATTGATTTTACTACCAAAATGGTAATATGTCAAGCAAATGGATACGAAAAAAATTATTTTGGGAGAAAGATTGAAAGAGCTGCGCGAGGAGCGGGGGCTTACGCAACGGCAATGTGCCGAATTGTTGGGGATCCACAGTGTAACATACCTGCACTATGAAAAAGACCAGCGGCAGCCTCCCTTGCAACTCCTTGCCGACATCGCCGCCTTCTATGGCGTGAGCGTGGATTATCTGCTGGGTCTGAAAGATATGTAAAAAATACGGCGGCTATCAAGCCGCCGTATTTTTATGATGTCATGTACCGATAATCAGAGGTCGAAACGCATGCGCATGGAGCCAACGCATGGGTATTACTTGAAATCAATATCCAATTCCTCCTCCGTAAAGACGGGGTCGGAAAAGAACTCCTGCGGCGAAACTTCGAGCGTTCGGAGCAAAATGAGCAAAGTACGCAGATAGATGTCTTTATTCTTATTCTTGCGGATACTGCGGTACGTCTCATAGGAAATAGCCGCACGGTTGCAAAGCGTATAGACCCCCATCTTCCTCTCTTTCCGGAGAGTTTCCAATTTTTCTGCGATAAACTCATTCAACAGCATACCATTAGTTTATCGAAAATCACTACCAAAATATCTGTGTTAGAGTGGTGATTTTGTTGACTTCTTGTTTTTTCGGTGATATAATGAAAGAAAAACGGAGGAGAAATCATGAATAGTCTCAATGCTGACCTCACTATGTTGCTCGTCAGCCGATATTTTCCCAAGGACAACTTATCGGCAAGCAAACTTAGTTTTTTGCCTTGTCCGACAATTAATTATCCAAATATGCTTGCAATACTTAATGCTGCGAGAGACGCGGGCAACTACGACTTTGCATATAACTTCCTTCTGCAAATTTCCTTGCAAAAAGGAGCATTTTACGAGGATATTTTCCGAGAATTGTGTAAAACGGCGATTTGCGAAGGCCGTTTATCAGCCGCTTATCATTTGCTTAATTTTGCGATCGCGGCTTCCGATGCGATCCTTGGATATGCCTCGAAGGATTTGTCTTTTCGTCTTGACCAAAATGAAATAATATGCGCATGTTGCGATTGTGCGGAAAAAAAGGATTTTACAATCATTACGGACTTTATAAAAGGGAAACAGGGAAAACCCGCATATGCTCCTAACCGCTCCAAGGAGCAAATCTTACACGATGTTGAAGAGATCGATAAGTGCTTCTCAGAGACCATTAGAAGTTGGGCGACCAGCGACCGATTTAGAAATATGGCCAAAGAAGCACTCAAAAACATAAAGTTTTGACCGATCACGCAATGATTACGCAGTAATAAGATACGGAGGAAAAACTTATGGCATATTCTTGGTTACAACAACCGAATGACAGTTATTCAAACATCATGCGGCGTTTGGAAAAAGTGTTTCCGAACCTCAAACCCCATGGCATGACCTTTGATCAGTTTTGGGACAAAGAAAGACAAACGATCTTTCAATATTGCGATCTTTACGGAATCACTACGGCAGAAGCGATCGTCGCTGTGCTGATCAATAAGTATGGCATTGCAGAATCGAAAATACAAGAAATTTATATGAAGGAAGTGGAAAAAGATAACGAAAATATTAAGAAAGGAATCATGGATCTTTTTATGAATTTTCCGGAGCTTTTTACGAATTTCCCCAAGAAATAAATAATTTGTAAATGGTGAATGTTATGACCGAAGAATTATGGAACGAATTACGCCAATGTATGAATAAATACTGCATAGTCCTTACGCCGCAAGACCGATACGCCATAGATCGTGATCTCATTTTGCGGTTCGATGTGAACCCCTATTCTCCTTTCTATGAGCCGATGATCAAGCAAGCAGTCCAATACAAACGTGAAGGTAATTATGAAGAAGCAATCAGATGTTACATCAAAATTTTCAATGAAGCGAAATGTTTTAACACGGAAATTGTGCGCTACCTTTGCAAAGTACTCATCTGTGACGGCGAACTCATCCTTGCTTTCAGATTTCTCGGCGCGGCGTTTTGCGAATTGAAAATCAAATGCGGGCCATGTCCAAATCCCTATGCGCCCTCCATTCCCTGGGCACAATTCGACGATATGGATCGGCTGGTAAGGGCGTGTTTTAATTTTGTGCATACGCAAAACATCAAAACGTTTTGTGCCTATGCGGCCCCCATTGCGGGGAATCCCAATTATTCGCCCAAATGCGATCCTGCCCTTCTCCTTATGCAAGCATATAGGATCATCACGCCATAAAATCGTAACAGGAGGCCCGTCCTCATAACGAACAAAAAAATAAAATTTCTAAATTCTGACCGTTTGCATGAAAGCCAAGCGGCCTGCTTGCAAAATCAATTCAATCAGCCAACATTGCTTCGGGAATGCGCATCACGATCTTAGGCCGTATTTATCTATGGTCATAGATAATCGGTAGTTGTTGCTCCAAAAACATTTTTCCGATTTATGCACATAAGGAGGCTGTTATGAATCAAGTTATGACTGTCGATCTCGAAGATGGACTTCCGTCCGTTGCCGAAGCTATGGAACATTTGAAGTGGATCGTGTCCGCACGAAAGCAAGATAGGTGTGCAAAATGTTTATTCATCATCCACGGCTACGGCAAGCACGGAAAAGCGTATGGCGCGATCATCCAAGCTACCAGAAATTGGTTGAGCGCACAACTGCGCAAGCAAACAATAAAGAACGTCATCTTCGGAGAGAATTTCGAACCTTGTAACAGCGAACTGACCAAACTCACAGATAAATACCGTGAGCTGAAACCTCTCACGAGAAAGATCAATCCGGGAGTTACGGTCGTTTCACTCTAAATCATCTTTTCTCGGATCGTGCCGAAGCGTTGGGGAGCGGGTGTGGTCACCCGCTCTTTTTTTATAAAATTTACGGGACGCCAAGCGTCCCGTAAACAAATATTTATTTAGTTTTCCGCGCAATTTATTTGAGTTTTCCGCGCATGCGCATGGAGTTGAGGACGGCGAGGAGCATCACGCCCACGTCGCCGAATACCGCCGCCCAAATGGGAAGCGCGAAGAGACCCGTCGCCGTGGCGGCAAGAGATACCGCCATCAATACGACCTTCACCGCAATGGAAAATACGATGTTCTCAAATACGATGCGCCGCGTCTTTTTCGCACCCTTTACGGCCTTCGGGAGCGCCGAGAGATGATCGCCCGCCAAAACGAAGTCGCTTGCCTCGATGGCCGCGTCGCTTCCGAGACCGCCCATCGCAACAGAGACGTCGCTCTCCGCCATCACGGGCGTATCGTTGATCCCGTCGCCGACGTATAAGAGCGCGCCCTGCTCCTTTAATTTCCGCGCAAATTCAGGCTTCTGCGCGGGAAGCAGGTCTGCGTGGATCTCATCCACGGGCAACTCCGCCAAAATGCCTTCCGCACGGGCGGCGGAATCCCCCGTCAAGACTGCCGTGCGCACGATCCCCCCGCGTTTGAGCGCTTCGAGCGCCTGCTTCGCCTCAGGGCGGACTTTATCTTCGATCTCGATGCTTCCCGTGTAGACGCCGTCCTCCGCAACGTATATCACCGAGGCGAGCGTCTCCAAGGAAGGGATTCGGACGCCGTTTTCCCGCATGAGCCGCGCGCTCCCCACGAGGACGCGCCGCCCTTCCACCTCGGCGGAAAGCCCCATGCCCGCGATCTCCCTTACCTCCGACGCCGTATATCCGCTCTCGGCGCCGATAAATGCCTGTGCGAGCGGGTGAGAAGAATTCTTCTCTACAGCCGCGGCGAGAGCAAGCGTCCGCTGTTCGCCGTTTATCCCGACGATCGTGAACCTGCCTTCGGTGAGCGTACCCGTCTTATCGAAGGCGGCCGTTTTCACTTTGGCGAGCGCATCGAGATACATCGCGCCCTTCGTCAGTACCCCGTACCGCGCAAGCGTACCCACGCCCGAAAAATAGGTGAGCGGCACGGAGATGATGAGCGCGCACGGGCAGGAGATGACCAAAAATTCGATGGCGGGTACCAGCCACGTCGTGAAATCGAAGCCGTTGCAAAGGGGCGGGATAACGGCGATGAGGATCGCCAACAGCACGACGGCGGGCGTATAGTACCGCGCGAATTTCGTGATGAATTTTTCGGGTTTTGCCTTCTTCGCGGAGGAATTTTCCACCATTTCGAGGATCTTCGCCACCGCGCTCTCGGATTCCGGCCGCAGGATGCGGGCCTTGACGGCGCTCCCCGCGTTGACGCACCCGGAGAGGATCTCGTCTCCCTCCCGCGCTTCCCGCGGCGCCGCTTCCCCCGTGAGCGACTTGGTATCGAGAACGGTCTCTCCCTCGCACAGGATGCAATCCGCGGGTACCTTGTCCCCCTTCCTGAGCAGGATCACGTCTCCCTCTTTCAGTTCCTCCGCGGCGACGGTGCACTGTGTTCCCTCTTCCATTAAGATCGCCGTATCGCTCTTCATTTCCAGCAATTTGCCGATCTCGCCGCGCGAAGAGCCGACGGCGATATCCTGCAACAGTTCGCCGATCTGATAGAGCAACATGACCGCCGCCCCCTCCATCGGCTCGCGGATGGCGAACGCCCCCACCGCCGCGATGAGCATGAGCAGATTTTCATCGAGCAGGACGGAGGGATGGAAGCCGTCTTTGAACGCGCGTATGCAGTTCCTCCCCGCATTCAACACGACGGCCCAGCCCGTTGCGGCGGCCGCCGCAAGGTACAGCCCGAACGGGATCCATTCGTTCACGCGGACAAGCTGCAAAACGAGCGCGGGAATGAAGAGGACCGCGGAGAGGGCAATGGAGATGATCTCTTTCAGGTGGAGATCCCGCTTTTGGGGGGCGTTTCCGTCTATGATCTCCACTTCTTCGAAGTGCGAAATGACATCGACGGCCTTCGCGAGCGCCTCTTCCCCCTCGTATTCGAGGCTCACGCGCTGGTTGATAAAATCCGCCGCGGCGCTTTCGACGCCTTCGAGCTTTGCAAGTTCCTCGGAGAGTTCCGCCGCACAGGCGGCGCAATCGAGGTTTCTGATCTTGATGACCTTTCTCATGATATTCCCTCAGATCTTACAGTGCAGATGGGTGCAGGCGAGTTCCAAAACGGCCACGACATGGCTATCGGCGAGAGAATACGCAACGTTTTGCCCGTCGCGGCGGGCCTTCACAATGCCGGCCGCCTTCATGATGCGGAGCTGGTGCGAGACGGCGCTCTGCGTCCCCCCCACCGCTTCCACGATATGCCCCACGCACAGCTCGCCCTGCCTGAGCGCAAACAGGATCTTGAGCCGCGCAGGCTCCGAGATCGCCTTGAAGAGCGCGCTCACGCGCGCCACTTCCTCCTCGCCCGGCATATTTTCCCGCGCCGAACGCGCCGTGAGGGCATGTTCTTGTTCGTGTCCGCAACCTGACATCCTTCTGCCTCCAATATCAATATATGAATAAGTATTCATATGATAACACAAACAAAAACCGCTGTCAAGCGTTTTTGTAAAAATTTTCGAAATCGTTTATAAATTTTTCGGCGAGGTGAAGGTGGCGCCGCAAAGCCCGATTTCGGGGCAATCGACGGTGAGCTGTTTGGCAAGCAGACGCTGGCGGGCGGCCCCGAAGGCCTTGTTGCGCGCGCTGTCCCCATACTTTTCGTCACCCACGACGGGGAGGCCCAAAAAGGCGAGATGGGCGCGGATCTGGTGCGTCTTGCCCGTGTGCAAGGTGACCTTCAAAAGCGACGTTTCCCCTCTTTGCGCAAGCACCTCGTATTCCGTTTCGATGGGAACGCCCCTGCCCTTGGTATTGATGTTGACGCGCGCGGCGCGCGCGTTCTTTTCAAGAAACGCGCGTTCCAAGGCGTGCTGTTTTGGGGGGACGCCGAACACGAGCGCATGGTAGATCTTCTGCACGCGGCGCTCCCTGAACGCCGAAAGCAGAGCCTCATTCGCGGACATGGTATGCCCGAAAATCATGACCCCCTCGGTGTTGCGGTCGAGACGGTGGATGAAATAGGTCTCCCGTTTTTCGGAGAGCGCAGAGAATACGGCCTCGGAGTTGACGGCGCTCTCCTTATCGGCGACCGTGACGTTTTCATCTTCATAGAGAACGGTGAAGGCCGTCTTGCCCTCCTCGGCGGGGGTCATATAGTAGGCGACTTCATCCGACGGTTTCAAGGTGCAGTCCGCTTTCACCCTCACGCCGTTCACCTTCACGTCCCTGCGCTTTAAGAGCGTGCGCAGACACATCGACGCCTGCGCGCAGACGGCGTCGGTGAATGCCTTTAACGTGGTGGGAGCTGTGACGGTGTACTTTTTCATGGACGAGAAGGATGGCCGCCGCGAGTACGGGCAACGCGAAGAGCGTGAACGCGCCGAACACGAGGCAGAAGTAGACGAGATAGCTAAGGAGCAGGGCCGAAGCCGTCTGGGCGGCCGCATAGAGCAGGGCGCGCCGCTTCCCCACTTCCTTCGCCGTCGCCGCAATGGCAGAGACGCAGGGCGAGCAGGCAAGCATAAAGACGGCAAACGAGAATGCGCTCGCGGCGGAGTATGGGAACGTTCCGAAGAACATGGCGATGGCCCCCGCCACGTTTTCCTTGGCGATCAGGCCGGAAAACGCCGCGTACGCGATGCGCCAATCGTTCATCCCGACGGGCGCGAACAGGAAGGAAAACTTCCCGCAGAGGACGGCGAGCATACTGTTTTCCACGGCCGCGAGACGGAACGAGAAGTCGAACGAGGAGAGCAGCCACGTCGCGAGCAGGAAAGCGAGGATGACCGTTGCCACCTTTATTATAAACTGTTTTATCTGAAAGAGCAAGGATTTTGCGACAAAAAAGGGCTGCGGGACCTGCAAGGGCGCAAGCTCCATGATGAGCGGCGACGTTCCGCCGCGCATGAACAGGGCGACGATGACGGCGATCCCCACCCCCAAGGCGTACAACAGGAGGGCCGCCAAAAAGGCGTTTTCGAAGAAAGAAGAAGCGAGCGCGAGGTAGACGGGTAGTTTTGCACTGCACGAGATGTACGGCAGGCAGAGGATGACGCGGCGTTGCAGGGTGCGGTCGTCGAGGCCGCGCGTCGTCGTGACGGCGGCCGCCGTACAGCCGAACCCCATCACGAGCGAAAAGACGGTGCGGCCCGAAAGGCCGAGTTTTTTGAGAACGCCGTCCGTAAGATAGGCCAGCCGCGACATCAGCCCGCTCTCTTCGAGCAGGATGAGAAAGAGGTGCAGAAGCGCGATCTGCGGCAAAAAACAGAGTACCCCGCCGAGGCTCTTCAAGATCCCGTCCGCAACGAGACTGCGTATGACGGGCGAGGGAATTTTTCTTGCGAACCCGCCGAGAACGTCCGTAAACAGCGCCTCTACGGCGCCCTTCATCCACGCCCCCGGCATCCCGTCGCCGAATGTGAAAAAGAAGGCGAAAACGAGCAGCGCCGCAAAGAAAATGAATCCCCAAAAACCGTTCAAAAGCAGGCGGTCGAAGCGCGAAAGATCTTCCCGTGCGGGCGAAAATGAGGCACCCATGTCCGAGGGATGCACTTCGATAGCGGGCGAGGCGAGCATTTTTTCCACGGCCGCCTTTACGTCCTCTTCCGCATAGACCACGGGGATTTTGAGCATGTTTTTCAGGGATGCGCGGTCGAGTTTTCCGCCCTCCCGCTCGAAGCGGCGGCGCTTGGTAAGCACCAACATACACCGCCTTCCCCCGCGCGTGAAGGCCTCCGCGAGGGGGAGAATGCGCGGCGCCGACGCGCATTCTGCCACAAACACGACGGCCGCCGACGGATGCTCTGAGATGTAGCGGGCCGCGGCCTTTTCCTCCATGCTCCGCCCCTCCGCGCCATAGACGCCGGGGAGGTCTACGAAGGTCAGCGCGCACTCCCCCCAATCGACGCGCTTTTCGAGGGCGTCTACCGTAACGCCGTGCCAATTGCCGACCCGCGCATGGCCGCGCGTGAGACGGTTGAAGAGCGTGCTTTTGCCGGCGTTGGGGTTGCCCACGAGCAGGATCATGTCCTCCACACGCGCACCTCCTCCGCCGCCTCCCGCGCAATGACCGTCTTGCCGTCTGCCTGCACGAGAAAGGTCTGCCTGCGCGGCGAGACGCCCAGCACCGTAATTTTTGCGCCCGCATGGATGCCGAGCGCCGCAAGCGGCCGCGATAGCCGCGGGCTTACTTCCAGCACGACGGCGCTTTCACCGCGCCGCAAGTCGCCAAGTACCATAGTATAAAAAAATGCGGGAACGGCAATTTTTATGCCGTCCCCGCAGAGGTTGATGCGTTTATGCCTTGTTCTCTTCGCGCACAACGCGGTTCCCGCGCAATTTCAGCGCGCCGTTCGTAATGATGGGCGAAATGATGAGCCAGATGGCCGCGAGCGCGATGAGCGAATACACGATGATGGACCCCACCGCACGCGGGCCTTGGAAGATCGCCGACACCAGATTGAAGTTGAAGATGCCGAAGAGTCCCCAATTGAGCGCACCCGTCAAAACGAGGATATAAGAGATAAGATTTGCAATGACCATTGTAATTCCTCCTACGCCCATCTTGTGCAAGCAAAAGAGGATTATACGCATTTTTTCCGCCCCCATGTCATCATTTTCAAAAAAACGCCGCCCGCAGGGTGTGCATAAAAACGGCGGAGCCGCACAAATTGACGGCATGGAGGTAAGACCTTATGGAAAAGTTCAGATCGGGTGAAGTTGTCCCCATGTCCTGCAACTACAAGGCATACGACAAGAACGGCCGCAGCCACGACGAGGAAAAGACCTATCTCGAAAAAGGCACCAAGTTCCCCCCTCTCCAACACGAGGGCGGCTATTGGGTCATGGACCACGAGTAAAGGAAAAAACAAGAAGAGCTGTTTCCCAAGGGAGACAGCTCTTTCTTTACACCTTGCGGGGATCGTTACTTTTGGCGGACGAGGCCGACGATGCGCGAAACCGCAGGGCCGACGTCGTCGCCCACGTCGATCTCCACGTCGCACACCTCGCTGTTGCGGTACTCGAAGTCGAGCGACATGATGCGCCGCGTCTTATCTTCGAGGTCGATATCGCGGCTGATGATGCTCTTGATCGCCGCCGCGCGGTCCCGCCGCGTGAACACGAGCATGGCGCGCTGGCGGTACAGATTTTTCAAGGTGATCGCGCCGCAGATATCTATGGGGATGACGGCGACGTGTCCGCGGTCCACGATGGGCGCGATATCCTTTTCGGACGTCCCGAAGTGATAGCCGCTGTACACCGTCGTCTCGATGTAATTGCCCGCCTTCATCTCGCGGAGGAACTGCGCGTCGCTGATAAAACGGTACGCCCCCGCATCCTCCGTCTTGCGGCGCGGGCGCGTCGTCGAAGTCAACGGCTTTTCAAAGCCTTCGAGCGCGGTGAGGCCGCTTGCGATCTCCGTCTTGGACGACCCCGAAGGCCCGACAAGACATAGTACTCCCCCCTCGGAAAGTTTGGGAAAGACCTCGGAGAAGGAACTGCGCACCATCTCGCAGAAATGCAGAAAGTCATCATAGCTGTTTACGGAAAGAAGGCCGGAAAGGTCCGTGTTCCACGGCTTGCGGAAGAGGACGGGATAGGCCGCGCGCGAACTTGAAATGTTGTGCGCGCCGTCATCGAGCATGATATCCAAAGAGATGACGTCCTTCCTCGTTCCCATCATGATATTCTCCGGGGGGATCTCAGGGAAATCCTTGACGAGCCGTTCGGCCCGCGCGCTCATGCAACGCGCGGGGACTGCCGTGATGAAGAACACGTCTGCGATCTCGGAGAGCTTCTTGACGAACTCCCGCGCGCCCGGCGTGACGGGTTGCGTCCTGACGAAATCGGGGTCGGCATACAGCGCGATGCGCTCGTCTGCGTGCCTGCCCGCCTTCCCCCAATAGGTGATATCCTCGATCTTCATGGGTTCCTCGTCGGGGTGGCGGCTGTTGATGATCGAGACCGCATAAGAATTGCACTCGTAGAGCGTATCATCCACATCCAGCCCCACGCGGATCCTGTATTTTTTCATATTTTACCTCGCGTTCTCTATTATACTTACATCCTTCCCGCTTGTCAAGCCGAATACGGTTGACAGAGCCGCGCTTTTGTGCTATAATATTTTTTCACGAAAACAAATGGAAAAAAGGAGTACCCGCCCGCATGTTCAAAGAAGCGCTCAAACTCATCAAGAAATACGATAGGATCATCATCCACCGCCACGCCCATCCCGACGGCGATGCGCTCGGCAGCCAGATGGGCCTTGCGGCCCTCATACGGGATAACTTCAAGCACAAGGAGGTCTACATGGTCGGCGACGCCGCGGCGCGCCTCCCCTTCGTGGACGTGCAGATGGACGACATCCCCGACGAATATTACCAAGGCGCCCTCGCGGTCGTACTCGACTGCGGCTCCTCCCGCCTCATCTGCGACGAGCGTTACCGCCTTGCCGAAAAGACGTTGCGCTTCGACCACCATATCTATTGCGAGGCGATCTGCGATCTCGACGTCGTGGACAGTTCCTATGAGAGCGCGTGCGGGCTGGTGGCGATGTTCGCAAAGCAATGTAAGCTCAAACTCTCCCCCGCCTCCGCGACCGCCCTCTACATGGGCATCGTGACAGACAGCGGGCGGTTCGCCTTCGATTCCACCTCAGCGCGCACCTTCGAGCTGGCGGCCTTTCTTCTCTCCCAGCCCATTGACCTCAACACGCTCTATTATAACCTCTATGCCGAGGACTTCTCCGAGATCATCCGCAACGCGGACAACATGCACAGGATCAAATTTACGCCCCACAACGCGGCCTATATCTATACGACGCGCGAGGAGATCCCCGAAGGGAGCGACGCCCCCGTCGTCTCCTCCGGACTCGTGGGCCTCATGCGCGATATCAAGGACGTGTTCGTTTGGGTGAATTTCACCGAAGCCGACGACGGCGTACACTGCGAACTGCGCTCCAACCGCTATAATATCAACCCCATCGCCGTGAAATACGGCGGCGGCGGACACAAAAAGGCGAGCGGATGCACCGTTCCCGACAGGGAGACCGCCATGCGGCTTCTCGACGATTTGGACGCGCTGAGCGCATCGGAGCCTGAGGTATGAACGAGAACGTAAAACAGGAGATCCTTTCCAAAATAGAGGCATACGGCACCATCATCATCTCCCGCCATATCCGTCCCGACGGAGACGCCGTCGGCTCGACCATGGGCATGGCAAGAATCCTGCGGGACACCTATCCCGGCAAGAAAATTTACCTGACGGACGACGATTTCTCCGATTATCTCGCCTTTTGCGGCGGGGAGGATACCGTACCCGCGGAGGTCTACGGCGAGGCTCTGCTCATCGTCATCGACACGGGGACGCGCAAGCGCATCTCCAACGCAAACTTTGCGCTCGCCAAGGAGATCGTGAAGATCGACCACCACATCGAAGCCGATCCTTACGGGGATATCAATTGGGTGGAAGATTTTCGCTCTTCCGCTTGCGAAATGATCGCCGATTTCTATCTGACGTTCCGAGACAGGTTGAAGATCTCGCCCGAAGCCGCAACGTATATCTACCTCGGCATGGTGACGGACAGCGGGCGGTTCCGCTTCGAGGGCGTGACGGGCGAGACGCTCCGCCTCGCGGGCGCGCTCCTCGACTGCGGCGTCGATACGGAGACGCTCTATGCCCACCTGTATGCGGAAAAACCTGAGGCGCTCCGCTTGAAGTCCTTCGTCTATGACCATATCCGCCTCACCAAGCACGGCGTCGCATACATCTATATGGATGCGGCGATACAGGAGCGGTTCGGGCTGAACTTGGAGGCCGCGAGCACCGTAGTAAGCGAACTTTCGAACATCGAAGGCAGCCTCATCTGGGTCGCATTCATCGCAAACACGGAGAAGAAGAACATCCGCGTCCGCCTGCGTTCGCGCTTTCTCGGAATCAACGACCTCGCCATCAAATATCACGGAGGCGGACACAACATGGCCGCGGGCGCGACGGTCTTTTCCGAAGAAGAGATGTATGCCCTCATCGAGGACGCGGATCAACTTCTCGGCGAATACAAATCCACGCATGAGGGATGGCTATGAAAATTTTGTTGACGAACGACGACGGGATCTGCGCCGAGGGCTTAAAACATCTCGTGAAGTGGGCAAAAACGCTCGGCGAAGTGACCGTGTTCGCCCCCAAAACACAGCAGAGCGCGAAGAGCCACTCCATCAACATCCACGGCACGTACGAGGTGACAAAGACGGATATCTTCGGCGGGATCGAAGCATACAGCGTGGATTCCACCCCCGCCGACTGCGTGCGGGTGGCCGTGCTTGGCATGAAAAAACAGTTCGACCTCGTCATTTCGGGCATCAATTGCGGCCCCAATCTCGGCGCGGATATCCACTATTCGGGGACGGTTGCCGCCTGTTTCGAGGCGGCTCTCCTCGGCATCAAGAGCATGGCGCTCTCGGCGGCCTTCAATTCCTTCGACTGCGCGCTCGCGAACATCGGGCGCGTCTATGCGGAGATCGTGAAAAGGCGGATGTTCGACTTCGCGGAGATCGTCAACGTCAACTTCCCCGAAGAGGGCGATGAGATCCTCGTCACGCGGATGGGTCCCGCCATCTACTCCGATTCGTTTGAATTTTTGCCCGACGGCACCGTGAAGCCCTGCCTCGTCTGCCTCTACCGCGGGACGCGGGATTTGCAGCTGGATACGGACGCGACCATGACGGGTCACATTTCCGTCACCCCGCTCCATGCAGACGTGACGGACGTATGCGCATTTGAAGCCCTGACCAAGGCAAAGAGATCGGCCTCTTGACGCAACGCGGCGCTTTGAAAAATTATGGAACGCACCCCCAACCAAGACCAAAGCAAGGTCATAGACGACTTCTCAGGCAATATCCTCCTCTATGCGAGCGCGGGGACGGGTAAGACGTTTACCGTCGCCCAAAAGGTGAAAAGAATCATCGAAGAGGGCCTTGCGCGGCCCGATGAGATCCTCTGCCTCACCTTCACCATCAAGGCTTGCGGCGAAATGCGCGAGGATATCCAAAGTTACAACGGGCCTGCGAGCGGCGTGGAAGTGTGCACCATCCACGGTTTTTGCTATCAGCTCGTCAAGGAAGAGGCGCGGCGCGCCGCAGACAGCTTTTCCGAACCCGTGATCTGCGACGACGTCGACCAAGAGGAAATTTTGCAAAAACTCCTCCCGCGGGAGATCGCAGCATGCAGGCTCCGAGATTTCATCCGCGAAAGACACATCGCGCAGAGCCTTTTCGAACTCTTCCGCGCGGATACCGTTCCCATCTTGCAGGGCAGCATTGAAAATTCCGACGCGCGCAACATTCTGAGCCCCGCCCGCCTCCGCAGGCAGGGCTTCTTTTGGAAGATTTGCTTCGGCGGCAAAACGGCCTATCTCTCCCCCGGCGGCATCCTGAGCGAAGCCGACGCCGCGCTCCGCGGCAGGGCGCAGACCTTTCTCTGCCCCTCATGCAAAAAACGCGTGGCTTTCAGCGGGAACTTCTGCGCGGAATGCGGATACGACCTGCGTACCTACATCGCCCCCGCGGAGTTTGCCTTGGGAAAACACGGCGGCTACCGCAACCTCGTTTCCCTGCTCAAACACGGCCGCGCGATGCACGGCCGCTCCTCCATAGACGAAGCGAGCGATTACGCCGAGTGTTTCGGATTTTTACAGACGTCCGCGCCGCAAACGCTCGAAAAGGCGTTTTCCTATCTCGACGGCAACCGCACGGTGACCGACGAAGCCCTGCTTTCTGCCATGGGAAGCTATGCGGGAGACGTCATGCACGCCTATGGAGACTTCCTCCGCCAAAGCAACCGTTTGGACTTCGACGACCTCATCATCGAGGCGAAAAGATATCTTCTCGATCCCGCCGTCTGCGCGCGTTGGCAGAGCCGCTACCGCTTCATCATCGTGGATGAGATGCAGGATACGAGCAAACTCGAATACGACGTCTTAAAACGCCTCTTTGCAAAAGCCCGCGTCATGATGTGCGGAGACTTTTTCCAGACCATTTACGAATGGCGCGGCTCGGATCCGTACGGCGTACTCAACGATTTTCGTGAAAATTTCCGACCCCATGTCTATTGGTTTGCGGAAAACTACCGCTCCACCAAACTTTTGGCAAACGCCGCCTTCGGGTATTTGAAGAACACGTTCCAAGGCGAGAAAAGCGCGCTCTTTCCCCAAACTATGGTGGCGGCGCGCGAAGAGGAGGGCGAGCGCATCCGCCTTGTGGAGTGCGACTATTTCCCCGACCCAGCCGAGGCCGAGGCGGCCTTCCTCTTCCGCTATCTCAAAAAACATCCCGCAGACGACCCCTCCAAAGTCTGCGTGATGGCGCGCTCGAACGGCTATATCAACCGCCTCTCGAATTACTTCGGACGCTTCAACAGGGGCCTCCCCGAAAAGGAGCGGCTGCGTTTCTTTACGGTAAGGCAGGATTACCGCTTCTTCAAGACGCCCGTCGTCAAAGATATCCTCGCCTTTTGGACGCTCTGCGTCAACCCGACGGACGAACTCGCCTTGGAGCGCATCGCCCGCAAGTATATCGACCGCGTGGGGTCCGCGACCGTGGAGAGCATCCGCGGCACGCGGCCTGCGGGCATCTCCCTTGGCGCCTTTCTCGAAGAGGATACTTACGCCTGCGGCGACCCCTACCGCACGCTCACCGATGCGCTCGGCGAGGGAAACATCGTCGTTTATGACACGGAGACTACGGGCCTCGACCTTGCGGCGGATGAGATCGTTCAGATCGCCGCCATGAAGATCGGCCCCGACGGGAGTTGCAAAGAGAGCTTCGTGCGGTTCATCGTCCCCTCCGCAAAGATCTCGGCGGGCGCGCTCCAAACGCACGGCTATGATTTGGAGTACATCCGATCGCATGGGGGCATGTCCGCGGCCGAGGCCTTAAAATCGTTTTCCGACTTCGTGAAGGGCGCCGTTCTCGTAGGCCATAACAGCATAAAATTCGACCGCAAGCTCATAAACCGCGAACTGCGCGAATGCGGGCTTCCGCCGCTCGGCGTCAAGGGCGAATACGATACTTTGACGCTCGCAAAACTGCTCTGCCCCGCCCTGCCCGATCATAAACTGAGTACGCTGTGCGAGGCGTTCGACATCGTCAATACGCGCGCCCACGATGCGTTTGCCGACGTCGAAGCGACGGCGAAAATTCTCGCCGCGCTGGCGGCACAGCGGTTGGAACCGCAAAGGGATGCGCGCGAAAAGACCGTGCGGCGTTACCGCAGTAAATTCGAACTCTTTTACGAACAATACCGCGCCATGCGGCAACGTTTCTCGGATGGCGATCTCGGCGGCCTGAATGCCTATATCTTGCAGACATTTGAGATTTTCCGTCGCTATGAAAAGGATTGGGAGCGGGACAGCGCGGAAGTCCTCTTCATGCTCGCCAAGGAAAAGTGCGCGAAAATGCCGCTTGAAGACGCCCTCTTCGCCCTGCTCGAAGAGGCCGCGCTGGCGGGCAGTGAGATGGACGTTTTGCTCAAACGGCTGAACAAGATCCCCATCATCACCGTCCACCAAGCCAAGGGCTGCGAGTTCGATACCGTCTTGCTCGCGGGCGCGGACAATCTGATGTTCCCCATCCCGTTTTCCGAAAATCCGTCGGAGGAAAAGCGTCTCTTTTACGTGGCCATCTCGCGCGCAAAGAACACGCTGATATTGACCTGCCACGGCAATCATTCCGAGGCGCAACCGCGGCTACCCAGCAAATATTTCTTCAACATCCCGCAGGAATACGTGGAACGCTACACCTTCGACGGTAAGCGCGTGAGAAAATACGGCCAACCGTGAGACGGAAGGCCTTATAGCCGTTGCGGCGGGCAGAACAATTTGTTCTGCCCGCCGCAATCATATATGAGCCGCCGTTCAGACGCGCCGCTTGATAAATCCGCTCGGAATATCGGCATAACTTTTCCCCTGCACGTCGACGGGTTCGCCGCTTTCGTCCATGCGCTCCCTTGCGACATACCACTCGCCCGTTTCGGGGAAGAAGAGTTGCACGCTCCATTCATGCGGGAAGGCGTTCTCGCCGATGACAAGCACGCTTTCCGAAATATGAACTTCGCTGAGTGCGTCACAGCCATAAAAAGACATGCTCCCCACTTCCACAACGCCCTCATCGAAATACACTTTGGTAAGCAAACTGCAACCTTGAAACGCATTCGCTTCGATGACGGGAACGGAGATATGGAGCGATCTGATTTCCGCGTTGGAGCAAGATTTTACGGAGGCGATCTTCATGCCGCCGATCTCGCCCGGAATGACGAGTTCCACAGCGGAGACGGCACCCATGCCCGTGATCACGACGCCGTTTTCCGTAATTTCATAGTCAAATTGGATGGGATCGGGACGGCCGCAAACCTTGCATTTGTGATCTTCGTATTCATGTTCGGCCATCGGGATCTCCTCGGCCTTGGGCGTTCCGCAGACGGTGCAGACGGCAACGCGAAGTCCCGCTTGCGTACAGGTGGCCTCCTTGATCACGCACCCCTCTTCGGGAAAATGATGGCCGACGGCGGGGACTTGCTCATACTCGCACGCCGCGCAATCCTTATGTGTGCATCTGCGCACCTTGAACCCGCATGACGTGCAACCGGGCGCGATCTCTTCCACCCACTCGCCGAACTCGTGGCAGGCTTCCACGCCCGTATCCACGTCTCCGATCCACCAATTGCCGTTCTCGCCGATCTCAGGGTTGACGCCGTCCGCGCCTTTCTCGCCCTGTTCGCCTTTCTCGCCTTGTTCTCCTTTTTCACCCTGCGCGCCCGTTTCGCCCTGCGGACCCGTTTCACCCTGCGGGCCTTGGATGCCGGGGTCTCCCTTTTCGCCGGGGTCGCCCTTTTCACCCTTGGGACCTTGGTCGCCCGTATCGCCCTTGTCGCCCTTGTCTCCTTTGTCGCCTTTGTCGCCCGTATCGCCTTTTTCGCCCTGCGAACCTTGCGCACCCGTATCGCCCTTTTCTCCCCGTTCGCCCTGCGCGCCCGCTTCGCCTTCGGCGCCTAAGATGTTGCCCGCTTTCTGCCACGAACCGTCCGCGCGCAGATAGAGATCGTAGCTCTCCAAATCCAGATACAGGTCGCCATCCTTGCCGCGGTCCGCCGCAGGCGTACCCGTGCCGACGTACCACGTGTTCCCGTCCTGACCGTCTTTGCCGTCTTGCCCGTCTTTGCCGTCGATCCCGTCACGGCCGTCCTTGCCGTCCGCACCGTTTTCGCCGTCTTTTCCGTCTTGCCCGTCTTTGCCGTCGATCCCGTCACGGCCGTCCTTGCCGTCCGCACCGTCTTGGCCGTCTTTTCCGTCCTGACCGTCTTTCCCGTCCTGCCCGTCTTTTCCGTCTTTTCCGTCTTGGCCGGCGGCCGCGATGCCCGTATCGTACTCGCCGAGCCACCAATGTCCGTTCGTGCCGATATGCGGCGTGAGACCGTCCTTTCCGTCCGCGCCGTCTTGTCCGTCCTTTCCGTCTTGACCGTCCTTTCCGTCTTGACCGTCGGCGCCGTCCTGTCCGTTCTCCCCGTCCTTGCCGTTTGCTCCGTCGCGCCCCGCGACGTGTCCGCACAGGATAATTTCCCCGTTCGTCAGCTCCAAAATGAGGTTGCCGTCCTCATCGATATAGGCGCGCGAGACCCCGATGCCGTCGGTCCCGTCTTTCCCATCTACACCGTCTTTGCCGTCGGCACCGTCTTTGCCGTCGGCCCCATCCTTTCCGTCGATGCCGTCGCGGCCATCTTTGCCGTCGGCTCCGTCCTTTCCGTCAACTCCATCTTTGCCGTCGGCCCCATCTTTGCCGTCTGCGCCGTCTTTGCCGTCGGTTCCGTCCTTGCCGTCGATGCCGCTGATCACGCCGCAGTTGCATTCCCGCCCGTCCGAAAGCACGATGACGAGTTCGCCGCGCTCGTTGACGAACGCATCCACGGGTTCGGCCTGCCCGTCGGTAAACTCCTTCCAAAGCATCTCGCACCAATCGCTGTAAGTGCCGTGATAGCCCTCGGCGACGGCTCTCGCATAGACATTATCCCATGCGTACGTTTCCCTGCGCAGGCAGAATACGAAAATGTTGACGAGGATCATGATGACTGCGATGACCGTCAACCCGATTGCACTATACCGTTTCATATGTTCGGCTCCCCCTCAATTAGTTAACTTAATTATAAATTCACTAATTGGATTAGTCAAACATTTATCCACCATTTTACGGTAAAGTAAATTGAACAATGCAATTTTTTTTACTTGCGGGAGCTTACGGCGCGCCGGATGGCCTTTGCGATCTCCACGATGACGAGCGGGCAGACGCTGAGCGCGGCGGCGATGAGATATTGCTCCCACGTCAAAAATTTCAGGCTGAAAAAACTTTGCAGGGGCGGGATGAAGAGAATGCACGCCATGATGGCCGCAGACCCCGCCATCGCGAAGAACAGCACCTTGTTGTGGCCGTTCCCCTTCGCGAACGCCGATTCCACGTTGGAGCGTTGGTTGATGCAGTGGACCAGCTGGCTGCACGCGACGACGCCGAAGGACATCGTCATGGCGGCGACCTCATCGCCGTAGCCGCGCAGGCCGATGAAATAGGCCGCGAGCGAGAGCGCGGAGAGCATGGCGCCGTGCAAAACGACGCGCAACACCAGCCCGCGTTCGAACAGCGTTCCCGACTTCACGGGCGGATGGCGCATGATGTCCTTTGCGGCGGGATCGACCCCAAGCCCAAGCGCGGGCAAGGTATCCGTGACGAGATTGATGATGAGGATATGCACCGCAAGCAGGGGCGCGGGCTGTGCAAACAAATTCGCGATGAGGAGGATCAAAATCTCCGCGATGTTGCCCGCAAGAAGGAATTGGATGACCTTCTGGATGTTCGCATATACCCTTCTCCCCTCGCGCACGGCGCTCTCGATGGTCGTAAAGTTGTTGTCAAGGAGGATGATATCCGAGGCGTCTTTGGCGACGTCCGTCCCCGCGCCCATCGCAACGCCGATGTTTGCGGCTTTGAGGGCGGGGGAATCGTTGACGCCGTCCCCCGTCATCGCGGCGACTTCGCCCATGCGCTGTAACGACTTCACGATGCGCAGTTTATCCGAAGGCGAGACGCGGGCATAGACCGAGGTCGTGCCGACGACCTTATCGAGGTCGTCATCGGACATGGCGGCAAGCTCGGCGCCCGTCACCACGGTATCGCCTTCGCGGAAGATCTTCAAGGCCTTTGCGATGGCGACGGCCGTCGTCTTGTGGTCGCCCGTGATCATGACGACGCGGATACCCGCCGAATGGCAGGACTCCACGGCGGCGATGACCTCTTTGCGGGGCGGGTCGATCATGCAGGTGAGACCCAAAAACGTGAGGCCCTCCTCCACGTCATCCCCCTCTTTGGGGAGATACTCTATGACGCGCGTCGCATAGCCGAGAACGCGCAACGCCTCCCCGGACATCTCTTCCGCAAGCGCAAGAACGCGCGCCTTCTCCTCTTTTGACATGGGGCGGATATCGTACCCGTCATAGACGGTGTTGCAGTGCGGCAAAAGTTCGTCGATGGCGCCCTTGGTGTAGACATGGTATGCCCCTTTGCGGTCTACCACGACGGACATGCGCTTTCTATCCGAATCGAACGGCTGCTCGAATACGCGCGGAAGTTCCTCTTTGAGAGCCGCCTGATCTACGCCGAATTCCTTCGCGAAGGCGATGAGCGCGCCCTCGGTGGGATCGCCGAGGCAGCTTCCGTCCTCCGCGAGCGCGGCGTCGTTGCAGAGTGCGGCCGCATGCACGAGCGCCTCCCGTTCGGGCGTGAGTTCCAAGCCTTCGCGCATGGGGGCGACGGCATTTTGCGCAATCTCCGCCGCCGTCGCAAAGCGCGTCACGGTCATCCTGTTCAACGTGAGCGTCCCCGTTTTATCACAGCAGACCACGGTGGCGCTTCCCAGCGTCTCCACGGCGGGAAGGCTTCTTACGAGCGCCTGCTGTTTGGCCATGCGTTGCACGCCCAAGGCCATGACGATGGTCGCCGTTGCGGGCAGGCCTTCGGGGATGACGGAAATGGCGAGGGCGATCGCAGTGAGGAGCGGCTGGACCCAATTGTTCTGCACGCTCCAATCCTCAATGCGCAGATAGCTGATGGCGAGCATGACGAGGGCGATCGCGATCCCAACGACGGACAGCGTTTTTCCGACCCCGTTCAGCTTTTTCTTCATGGGCGTTTCGAGTTCGTCCGTCTCGTCGAGCATGCCGGCGATACTTCCCACTTCGGTGCGCATCCCCGTCTCCACGACCACGCCCGTCCCCGTACCCGTGATGCTCACGGAGGAAGAATAGCACATGTTCACGCGGTCGCCGAGGGGCGCATCGGGCGGAAGCACGGTGGGCGCATCCTTTTCGACGGGAAGGCTCTCGCCCGTGAGCGCGGATTCCTGTACGCTCAGGTTGGACTCCTCCAAGATCCTCAGGTCCGCGGGGATGACGCAACCGTCCGCGAGGATGACGACGTCGCCGGGGACGAGGTCGGCGGCGGGCAGGATATGCTCCTTGCCGTCGCGCAGTACCCGCGCCGTCGGCGCGCTGAGCGTGCTGAGAGAGGCGAGCGCATCGGCGGCCTTCTTTTCCTGCACGACGCCGATGACGGCGTTGATGACGACGATCGTGAAGATCACGACGGCCTCAGGCCAATCCTGAAAGATGAGCGAAACGACGGCCGCTATGAGAAGGATGATGACCATGACGTCCTTCACCTGCTCCCAGATCATGCGCAGAAGCGATTTCTTCTTGCGCTCTTTGAGGACGTTTCTCCCGTACGTCTCCCTTCTCTTTTCCGCCTCTTCGAAGGTAAGCCCCTGTGCGCTCGTTCCGAGCGCGTCCAAGGCCTCTTCGGCGGACATCGCATGCCAATTTTTCTTTTCCATATTTTACTCCGAAAATACAGTCTTGTATCTATTATAACACTTCCGCGGCAAGAAGAAAACCTCGGAGGGGAAAATTTCCCCGCACGGAGCAAATTTCCCCGCGCCTTGGCGCGAATTTTGTGAAAATTCCTTTCATAAGAGGAAAATCCCCCTGTAATTTCTTAAAATTTTTGTCAAAAGGGGCTTGTTTTTTTGCTTGCGTTCTGCTATAATACATTCACCGAAATCGGGGAGGGGGTAATGTTACCCCCTATTGCATTCTGTAAGGGGAAACGGGTTTTCTCCCGGCGGGGGCCTTCTCCCCCAAGGAAAACCGTTCCGCTTCCGGATCGCGGGAAATCGAAATGCTGGATAAATTTTACGAACAACTTGCGGCGGTGTCGCCCGTACCCGTCGTCATCATATGCGTCGCGATCATGCTGCTCGCGGGCTTTTTGGGGACGCGCATCACCAAGCTCCTCAAACTCCCCAACGTGACGGCCTATATCCTCGTCGGCATTTTGCTCGGTCCCTATTGCCTCGACCTCGTCCCCTCCTATGTCTCCGAGGGCATGGACTTCATCTCGGACATCGCGCTCGCCTTCATCGCGTTCAGCGTGGGCGAATATTTCCGCTTCTCCACATTGAAAAAGAACGGCGGAAAGGTAGTAGTCATCACCCTCTTCGAGGCGCTCGTCGCCTCCGTACTCGTCTTTATCCTGACCTTCTTCATCCTGCGCCTCGGCCTCGCGTTCTCCATCATCCTCGCCGCCCTCGCCTCCGCGACGGCGCCCGCCTCCACCATGATGACCATCCGCCAGACAAAGGCGCACGGCGATTTCGTCGATACGCTCTTCTCCGTCGTCGCCCTCGACGACGTCGTGAGCCTCATGGCGTACAGCGTCGCCGTCTCCGTTGCGCTCGCAACGCTCGGAAGCGGGTTCTCCGCCGCCGATGTGCTGATCCCCATCGGGTGGAACGTCATGATGATCGCCATCGGGATCGTCTTCGGCCTGCTTCTCAAATTCCTCATGGCCAAACGCTCCACCGATAACCGCCTCATCGTCTCCATCGCGCTGCTGTTCGCCATCTGCGGCGTCGGCGCGGCGGTGGACGTCTCCCCCCTTCTTGGGTGCATGGCGATGGGAACGGTCTACATCAACATTTCGGGCGACGATAAGCTCTTCAAACAGCTCAATTACTTCTCCCCGCCCATTCTCTTGCTCTTCTTCGTCAAGTCGGGCATCGGATTCCGCCTCGATTCCTTGGTAAGCACGGAAAACGTGGCGGCGGGCGTGCCGCTCATCGTCGTCGGCATCCTGTATTTCGTCGTCCGCCTCGCGGGCAAATACGTGGGCGCATTCGCAGGATGCGCCATCGTGAAGAAGGAGAAAAAGGTCCGCAACTATCTCGGCATGGCGCTTGCCCCGCAGGCGGGAGTGGCGATCGGCCTTGCCGCCCTCGGCGCACGGGTGCTGGAAGGAAGCCCCATCCCCGCCGTAAGTTCCATGGGGCCCGTTTTGGAGACCGTCGTCCTCTCTTCGAGCATTCTCTATGAACTCATCGGCCCCGCGCTCGCGAAGCTCTCGCTGTACCTCTCAGGCTCGTACGGAAAGGCCGCGGAGACATTAGACGAGGCACCCATGCCCGCGGCGAACCCCGCACGCGAGGAGGAAGTCGCCTCCTTAAAAGAACAGCTGTGCGCTATCCAAAAGCAACTCTCGGTAAAGGAATATGCCCGCTCGCCGGAGGAGGAAGCCTTTTTGGAGGCCACGGATCCCTCCGAAGAGGAAGGCGGGGAGACCTCGGCCGGCGCAGAATATAACCGAAGAAAATTTATCAACAAGAGGTAAACTCCATGCCCACAGATCTCATTGCAAATGCGCTCGGAAGCTGGTCCTCCGAGGTCAATATCGCCTCCACCGCCCTCAAAACGGCGCTCATCGTCGTCATGGCCGTCGTACTCGGCTGCGAACGCTCGCGGAACCGCCACGCCGCGGGCCTGCGTACCCTCATCGTACTCTCCATCGGCTCCATGTTCGCAGGCATCGGCGATATCTACTTCATCACCGTACTCAACGTCGGCTTCCCCATCCTTTCCGCCGCGGTCATCATCGGCATCTCCATCATCACGGCCAACACCATCATCTTCTCCTCCAAAAACCAGATCATGGGGCTGACGACTTCGGTCGGCGGGTGGACGATGTCCATCATTTCCGCCATTCTCGGTTTCGGACTCTATACGGCGGCCCTTATCGGCTTTGCCGCGCTCATGGTGGGTCTCCTCGCCTTCTCCAAGATGGAGACGTATATCAAAAACAAGTCGAACCACTTTGAAGTCCACCTCGAACTCAATTCAAGGAGCGGCTTACAGGACTTCATCGCGACGGCGCGGGAGTTCGGGCTGAAAATCGATAATCTCGAAATCAACCCCGCCTATGCCAACTCCGGCCTCAGCGTCTACACGGTGAAATTCACCGTGACGGGCAAAAATCTCCGCAAGAAGAGCCACAGCGATATCATCGAAGCGCTCTCTGTTTTGGACTGCGTCTACCACATCGAGAAGTTGGGCTGACGCTACGCCGCTTGGGCGGATGCTTGGACTTTTGCGCACCTGTCCCCCGAAAATTGCATCTGATAACCGAAAACGTCCGCAAAAAGCGGACGTTTTCATGTTTTATTTATATTCTATTCCCCCATCAGGGAGCGGACCAAAAGCCGCTCGGCGGGGTGATCGGCAAAGAAATCGCGCGGGGGATCCCCTCCGAGGGCGTGGTCTGCGGCGATCTTACCCTGCCGCAGGACGACGGCGCGGTGCGCAAGAAGCACGGCTTCGCGCACGTCGTGGGTGACGAATACCACGGTATCCCCCCGCTCCCGCCACAGCGATGCGACGAGGCCGATGAGCGTTCTTTTGAGCGATAGGTCGAGCGAAGAGAACGGCTCGTCCATGAGGAGCATGCCGTGCGGATAGAGGAAGGCGCGGGCGATGGCGACGCGGCGGCGTTCTCCGCCCGAAAGCGCGCCCGGACGGCGTTTTCGCATCCCGCCAAGCCCCACTTTTTCCAGCATGGGACCTATCTCTTTCCACTGCGCTTTGGGAAGAACGAGACGCAGGTTTTTTTCCACCGTGAGATTGGGGAGGAGCTTATCGTCCTGAAAGAGATAGGAGACGGGCGGGAAGCCCTCTTTGACCCCTTCAAAGGGTACCATGTCTGCGATCACGTTCAAGAGCGTCGTCTTTCCCGCGCCGCTCTCGCCGAGGATCGCCGTGATCTTTCCCTCCTCAGGTTCGAGGCAGATCCCGTCGAGCGCGAGTTTTTCGCCATAGCGTTTGGTGACGTTGACGAGCTTCATTTTCTCCACCTCACTGCCGCCTTATAGAGGAGAAGGCAGGCGCCTTCGAGCAAAAATCCGACGAGAACGGTCACGAGCGTGAGCGCCATGAGGCGCGGCATCTGCACGAACATCTTGGCCTCCTGCATCATGCCGCCGAGGCTTCGGAAAGTGTTCGCAAGTACTTCGCCGGATACGATGATTTTCAGCCCCATCGAGAATACCGAACCTGCTTGTCCGAGGACGGGCGGCGCGGCGAGCGGGAGATACATCCTGAACGCGCGTTTGCACGCGGGGATGCGGTAGGCGCGCGCGAGGACGCCGTATTCCGCCTTGACTTCGTCGAGGGCGGCGAGCGTGGAAGCATAGACCGCGGGCATCAGAACGAGCAGGGCGACGATGACGGGCGCGACGCGCGGCGTCGTCCAAAGCAGCAGCATCAGAATGATCGCCATCGTGGGGACGGTCCTGAGTACCGAGACGACGGGAGAGAGAAACGAGCGCACCCATGTTTGAAGTCCCGCCGCGAGGGCGAGCAAAACGCCGAGGACGAAGGCCACCAGAAACGCAAGCGCGGTGCGCAGAAGCGTACCCGCAAACGCCGTCCAAAATTCGCTCTCGGCGAGCAATTTCCCCATCTCGGCGCACGTCTCGCCGAACGTGGGCAGAACATAGTCGTTGCGCACGATGAGGCAGGCGACGGTCCATACCAAGAGCATGGCGAGGACCGCCGCCGCGGAAAGTGCAAAGTTTTTGAGAACGGCGCGCTTCATCCCTCAAAGAAAGAATGCGTCCGCGGGCATCGTTGCGGAGGAGTCGTCGATGGCGATGAGCTTTTCGAGGAAGGCAAGGACGGCCGCTTTGCAGTCCTTTGCGGGGGTATAGCGCACCGAGCAGCGCGCCACCACGTCCTTGGTGAGGTTGGCGGCGGTGAAGGAAGGCGTAAGGCCATCCGTGCGCTTGGCATCGAGCAATTCGATGAGCTTAGCGGGTTCGGCGTATTTGAGATAAGCCTCGCTCGCTTCCAGCCTCGTCGTAACTTCCTCCACCGCATCCGCATACTGCGCGGCGACGGTACTTTTTACGGCCAGCACGGCCTGCGGGTAGCCGCCCTCGCCATAGAGCGATTGCAGGTCCCCCACCATCTTGAAGGGCTTTGCCGTCGAAGCCGTCCCCGCGATCTTGGCGCTTGCGGCGGGTTCGGGGACGAGGTAGTAATCACAGCCCGCGGCGGGCGTGACGTCGGTCGGTTTGAAGGCGACGAGGTTGACCTTTGCGGGGTCGGCCGCGGCCTGCGCGCTTTCGAGTACGCCGAAGGGAATTTTGTAGTCATTGAGGGTGGCGCGGAGCGTGAGGCCGGGGACGTTGGGAAGCTGGACGACGCCCACCTTCTTGCCGACGAGGGACGAAAGATTGTCCTTGGTGAGTTCGGCGGCGCCCTCCGCCGCGATGAAGTAGAGGTTGCCGTTGGTGACGGTCCCCGCCATCTTATAGACCTCCCCCGTGCCGAGTTTGAGGGAGGCCGCGTTGAGGGGCAGGATGCAGAGATCCGCCTTGGGCGCCTCGCCCGTCACGAACCCGACGATGGTCTCGGCGTCGACGACGTGGATATCATAGGTGAAGGCGTGCGTGGGCTGCGGGTCGGCCGAAAGCGCGGAGGCCGTTCCCGCGTCGATGAGGTTTGCAAGGGCGAGCGCGGGGGCGCCGTCGGGCGCATAGACGCTCAGCGTGACGGCTTCGGGCTGCGGGCCATCCGGCTTCGGGTCGGCGGGCCCGAAGGTGCAGGCGCCGAAGGAAAGTGCGGCAAAAAGGCAGGCCGCGGCAGTGAAAACGGCAAACAATTTTTTCATATTTGAACTCCTTAAAAAAGTTTTTTCACGCGTATTACCCACGGACATGGTATGCCCGTTTTTCTTCCGTAAGGCTCATACCTTGCCGAACAACGACTTTGCGGAGACGCCCGCAAGATTGCCGAGTTTGCCCGTCAGGGCGTTGACGACGGCAGGCGGCGCATCGAGGACGACGGCCATCACCGAGACGTGCTTTTCATGATAAGGAATGCCCATTCTGCCCACGATGTATTCGCCGTATTCCGAAAGATAGGCGTTGACGCGGGGCGCGGCGGTGCGGTCCTCCACGATGACGGAGAGAACGCAGATGCGCTTGGTTTCCGCTGCGGTATTTTCCATAAAAAAACTCCTTTCACCCAAAGGGCAAAAGGAGAACGCGCGGAAAACTCCGCGGAAATATCTTCGTTTCGCCCTTTGCGGTCAGACGTCTCTTCCCGTTCAGGTGCTTTGATTATAGCATAGTCCGTTTACTTTTGCAAGCGTTTGCCGTAAAAATTCAGCGGCGTTTTTTCTTTCTGGCCGCAACGATGATCGCGACCGCCGCGCCGATGGCCGCAACGCCGCCGAGGACGCCCAAGAGGACGAATGCAAGCCTGAGGCTGGGCGAAATGGGGTCGTAAGAGTTTCCGATCGGCGATGTACCCGCCGAGGGCGCGAGCGTGAAGCTGAGTTCGCCGAGGGGCAGGCGGTCCCGCGAAAACGTATATACCTCCCCCGCTTTCTCGAAGTTCAGGTTGCTGTAAGCGAGGTAATAGGGCGTCTCCAAGGACACGCGGAAGTTGGGCAAAGACCAACATGCGAGCGGCGAGAGCAGGATATCGTATTGGTAGCGTCCGTTCGACGTTACGGGATACAGAGGCGCGGACACGGTATGCACCGCGCGCGCCCCCGCGGGGACGGTGACGGAATAGACATACCACTTCAAAAAGGCCTCCGGACGCAGGTTGCACGGCCGCCCGTAAACCACGCAATTCTCCGCCGTAGTGCTGACCAGCATCTGCGCGAGGCCGCGCGCCCAATCGGCACGGCTCACTTCGCACCCTTCGGGATAGAAGGACGCGGCGAAACTGCCGAACGTGGTCTCGGACCTGCCGCAATAGATATGCGTGGCCACCGCTTCGGTGCGGGCAAGGTCGGTATATACCCCATAGCTGAGATTGGCGATATCCTTCCCCGCGACCGTGACCCCGACGATCTCCGCCCCGCCTTTCAGATCGAACGCAAGGCGGAGACGCCCGTTGATGACTTCGAAGTTCATGACGTTGCACGATATGATGCGCGTCGCCGACGGGTCGCAATCAAAGGTGAGAACGAGCGCGAGATGTTTCTTCTCCGCGTCCGTCAGCGTCACCTGCGAGAGGTCGGTGCGGAACTTATATTCCGTGGCGGGCAGGTCGGCGCGGTAGAAATCGGGGGATTGCATGGCGGCCCCGTCCAACACATCCTCCACGTTGATCGTGCGGTTGAAATACCCTGCGTAAGAATGGCAGACTTGCGGCTCGATCGCCTCGCCGTCGAGCGAAAGGCGGTATTCGCGCGCCGAAACGCCCTTCGGCATCGCGGGGCAGGGATAGGCGAGGCTTAGCGTTGCATCCTCTTCCCCCGCGTTATAAAACGTCAGCTCGGAAGTCATGTAACTGTCGTCATATACGTCCCCCGCATCCGCGGGGATCTCGCCGACGTGAAGGGTAAGCTGCTGGCTCTCGGCCGCGATGCTGTCGCCGCCGAGATAGACTGCCCCCGAAAAAGTTGCACGATCGGAATAGGACTGCGTCCCTGCGGACGCAAATTCGATGCGCGGACCGAACATCGCCGCGCAGGAGAGCGGAAGCGCAAGAAACAGCGCGCCCAATCTCTTCCCCATATTGCAATTTCCTCCTTCTATGCGCCCCGAAGGCGCCGCAACTATTTGGCTTCCTCTGCGGGCGGGAGCAGAAACTCCGCCCAAAAAACACTGCCCTTTCCTGCCTCCGACCGCACGCCGAAGGGACAGCCCTGCTGCAACAAAATGTTCTTGACGATGGAAAGCCCCAACCCCGTACCCTGGACGGGCCGCTTATGGGAGCCGCTGTTGCGGTAGTATCTATCCCATATGGTCGCCTGTTCCTCCGCGGGGATGCCCATGCCCGTATCCTCTACCTCGAAGCGGGTGCGGTCCTCCATCGCGATGAGGCGGATAAAGACCTTCTTATCCTCCCCCGTATAGTTGACGGCGTTGCCGATGAGGTTGTAAATGACCTGCTCGATGCGCTCGCGGTCGGCAAGCACATAGCGTTCCTCCGCGACTTCGGTCTCGAACACATACCCCTGCGTCTCGCGGAGATACTCGAAGCGTCCCGCGATCTTATAGACCGTCTCGGACAGGTTGAATACGACGGGCGCTATGCTCACGCCCGCACGCAACTTGCTCAGATCGAGTACGTCGTTGACGAGGGCGGTCAGACGGTCGGCCTCCTCGATGATGATGCCGGCATGGGCATCGCGCTTGGCCTTATCCTCCCCCGAAATCTCGCGGATCATGGAGGCATAGGCCTTGATCATGGTGAGCGGCGTCTTGAAATCGTGCGAGACGTTGGCGATGAGTTCCTTCTGCATGGTATCCGTCTTGGAGATCTCGCGCCGCGCGTAATCGAGCGCATCCGAGAGTTCGGAAATTTCAAGGCAGAAGTAGCCGCGCTTGAAATCGAGGTCGTAATTGCCGCGCGCAAGCTCCTTCGCCTGTTCGGTGACCTCGGTCACGGGCTTGGTGATGAGCATGGCAACGAATCCGCTCGCCACAAAGGCAAGCACGACAGAGAAGAGCGCCGTGCCGAGCGAGAGCCACCGGAGGCTATCTTCCAACGAATTGAGCTGGGCAATGGAACTCGAAACATACAAGAAGTAATTCTGTCCGTCCAAACTCAGAACGGAGGCATAGGCAATGACGTTTCCCTCGCTGATGACGGCATCGCCGCCGCTCGCATTCAGGCGGTCTTTGAGCGTTTGGGCGAGTTCGGGGTAACTGTTCCCCTCCGCGCCATCCGAAAAGACGTCGCGCCCGTCCGTATAGAGCAACAAAAAGTTGACGTCATAATTTTGCTCAATGGCGCGGATCTGCCCCCGTACGGAAAGGGTCATGCCGTCCTCCGCGCTTTCGAGGACCTCCGTCATCTCGCCGCTCGCCGCCTGCATGAGCGAGACGGTCTCACTGCGGTATCTGCTCCCCACCAAAAGGCTCTGCACGGCCAGAAACAGCACGAGCAAAATGAGCGCGAAGAGGGTGAAGGAGAACCACAGGATGAGGTTGAGGCTCCTCGCCGCGTGCGCGCGTTTGCATTTTTTCTTTTCTCTCATAACGGGTTATATGCCGCAGGGGTCACGCTTCGAATTTATAGCCCAGCCCCCTGAGCGTCACGATGAACTTGCGGTATTCTTTGAGATTGCCCCTGAGCATCTTCACGTGCGTATCCACGGTGCGGTCGTCGCCGTAAAAATCATACCCCCACACCTTGTTCAGAAGGCGTTCGCGCGTGAGCGCGACGCCAGCATTCTGGACGAAGTAAAAGAGCAATTCGTATTCCTTGGGCGTAAGCTCCGCCTTCTCGCCGTCCACATAGACGTTCCTGCCCGTGACGTCGATCTTCAAGCCCTCGAACTCATAGACTTCGCCGCCCGCCTGCGCCGCGGGCTTGCCCCGCCGCATGACGGCGTGGATGCGCGCCATCACTTCCTTGGGCGAGAAAGGCTTGGTGACGTAATCGTCGCTCCCGATCTCGAACCCGAAAAGTTTGTCGTATTCCTCGCCGCGCGCCGAGAGCATGATGACGGGCGTCGCGGAAAATTTTCTGATCTCCTTGACGGCGGAAAACCCGTCGAGCTTGGGCATCATGATGTCCATGAGGATGACGTCGTATTCCGTCTCCCTGCACTTTCTCACGGCCTCCATGCCGTCCTGCGCTTCATCCGCTTGCCCGCCTTCGAACTCCACATACTCGCGAAGTACGGCGCGGATCATCTCTTCATCGTCTACGATCAAAACTTTCATGGCAAACTCCTTTCGCGTACGTTCATTATATTTGCCCTACATTATGCCCATCTTAAAAGAACGTGAAAAGCGGGTGAAAATTTTTGTTCCATTATACCATATTTTTCCCCGCGGCGCAACCCCAAAATTTCCCAAACAAAAGTTCAAAAAATAAGGAACAAACGTTTGACTTTCTTGTATGCTTACGGTATAATTTGGATAAGAGGTAAGAAATGATATCCGAAGAGAAGCTGCGCATCCTCACGGAGAGCGCAAAATACGACGTATCCTGTTCTTCATCGGGGAGCAAGCGGAAAAACGGGGGCGGCATCGGGAACGGCTATGCCGCGGGATGCTGCCACTCCTTTACGCCCGACGGCCGTTGTATTTCCCTGCTCAAAATCCTCCTCTCCAACGACTGCATCTTCAACTGCAAGTACTGCATGTCCCGCGCGGACGCCGACGTCCCCCGCATGACGGCCACGCCCGATGAGATCTGTGAGCTCGTCATCGACTTTTACAAGCGCAACTATATCGAGGGGCTTTTCCTCTCTTCGGCCGTCGTGAAGTCTCCCGACCATGCGATGGAACAACTGCTCCTCACCGTCAAGAAACTGCGGACGGAGTACAATTTTTACGGCTACATCCACGTGAAAGGCATCCCGCACGCGGACGAGGGGCTTGTCCGCGAGACGGCGCTGTATGCCGACCGCATGAGCTTCAACATCGAACTCCCCACCGAAAAGAGCCTGAAACTGCTCGCCCCGCAGAAGAGCAGGGAGAGTTTGCTCATCCCCATGCGGCGTCTGCAACAGCAGCAGCGCGTTTTCAAGGAAGAAAAGCGGAAAGGACACTTCCTCCCCGCCGGGCAGACCACGCAGATGATCGTCGGGGCAAGTCCCGAACCGGACGGCCTCATCCTGCGCCTCACGCAGAGTTTATACAAAAATGCGGGTCTCAAACGGGTCTATTACTCCTCGTACGTCCCGCTCGTACACAATCCCCTTCTGCCCGATATCCCCGCGGGCGAGCGGCGCGAACACCGCCTCTATCAGGCGGATTGGCTGCTCCGCTTTTACGGGTTTTCGGCCGAGGAGATCGTGGAGGACGGCGGGAACCTCTCCCTCGACCTCGACCCCAAATGCGGCTGGGCGCTCAGAAATTTGCAATTCTTCCCCGTGGAGGTCAACCGTGCGCCCCTCGAAGTTCTGTTGCGCGTCCCCGGAATCGGGGCGCGCAGCGCCTATAAGATCACCGAGGCGCGCAAGTATGCCAAGCTCACCTTCGCGGATCTACAAAAAATGCGCGTCGTTTTGAAACGGGCGCGGCACTTCATCACGGCGGACGGAAAATTTTACGGCGAACGGCACGAAACGGCCATCCGCGGCCTGCTCACGGCGGGCGAGGCGCGGGAAAACGCGCGCCAGCTCAGCCTGTTTTCCGATCTCGAAACGGCGCGTTCGGCGCTCACGGGGGAACTA
The DNA here is from genome assembly GCA_947626575.1 of uncultured Clostridia bacterium. Taxonomy (GTDB): domain Bacteria; phylum Bacillota; class Clostridia; order Christensenellales; family Borkfalkiaceae; genus Gallimonas. Next base: position 94,679 of record CANQSR010000004.1, read on the forward strand.
TGATCTACTTTTACGACGGCAGTAAGGCCGCCTTTCTGACGGCTTTGCTTCTCGCCTTCCGCGATGAAAACGCCGTTCTCACATCGGGCAGCCGCCAGCTTTCGATCGGGCAGGAGGCCCGCTTCGTGCAGGCGGATGCTTCCCGCGCCCGCAGGGCGGAGGAGCGTCTGCTCGCCATCGACAAGGGCAGTATGCACGATTTGGATACTTTATTGAGAAGCGGAGACGACGACCGCGACATGGTGGCCTTCCATTACTTCCGTTTGCTCGCTTCCCGCGGGAAGCCCGTCCGCCGTATGCTCGCCGAGGACGCCGTCCGCGCGGCGGACGAATGTATGCGGCGCGTGGGGTTGGAGATCCACCGTCTCCACGGGTTCGTGCGCTTCATGGAGAGCGCGAGCGGCGCGCTCTATGCGCCCGTCTCGCCCGATAACGACGTCTGCGACCTGCTCCTCCCCCACTTCCGCGCGCGGCTTGCGGGGTACCCCTTCGTCATCCACGACGTCAAACGCGGGAAAGCCGCCGTCTATGACGGCGAACACACCTTCCTTGCGCCGCTGAGGGAGGCGGAGGTCTTGCTCTCTGCGGACGAAGCGGCTTGGCAGACGCTCTGGAGATCCTATTACGAGGCCGTCAACATCCCTTCCCGCGAGCGGCTCAAACAGATGCGCGGCTACATGCCCGTACGGTATTGGAAATTCATGCCCGAAAAGCACGGAACGTTCTAAATACAGGCCTCCTGCGCGGACCGCAGGCGGGCAAGGCGGGAGGCGCAGTTATCCCTGAGGCGCACGACCGCCCCTGCGGCGGGGCCTTCCTGCAATGCGGAGAGCGCGGCATGATAGCCCGCGAGCAGACGCTCCTCCATGCGGATATCCGCGGCCAGCATGGCATGGAGCGACTTTGCATAGTCCACCCCCGCCGCCGAGTGGTAGGAGACGGGATAGGGCGGGCAGGCGGTAAACACGGGGTCCGCCCCCAATTTTTCGATGAGCGCGCCGAGGAGTTCGAAATCATAGAGCGCCTCCCCCGCAAGGACTTCGAAGAGCTTTTCCCTGTTCCGCACCGTCTGGTAGACATACTGCAAAACGGCGGTGAGCAGCCCTCCCCGCCCCGCATACAGCGGCGAAATGCGCTTCAACGCGATGTAATCCTCCCCGATCTCTCCGAGACATATCTCCTGCATTGCCCTCTCCTCCCGCATTTTTTATCATCGTATGCGGAAGGCGCGCCTTTGGTTCAACGCAGCAGTAAGAGAGCGCCGCAACGACCGTTGCGGCGCTCCTTTTTCATCTTCGGTTGTATTCCTCCCTACGCGGAATTTTAAGGAAAACCTCGTTCTCCTTAGGACTCCGATTCGTAATGGCAATCGGAATACTGCGTGGGCGGCATCGTTTCGCCTTCGCCGACGTAGATCGTGTTGACGACTTTGCCGTTCTGATCGATGACCTTGTAAGCGCCTGTCTTGGGACAGACATCACCGCAGTTCAATCTCATGCGTTCACCTCCGATATCCGCAGTATGCGCCCCCTCGCGGGATCTATACATGCGGACGGGGAAATTGCCGCAAACGGCGGCGTCCATGCCGCTATCTGTACCCCATCGCTATATGTACCGCTCCAACCGCACCGCGAGCAGGGCGGCGACGAGGAGCTTGACGGCATCGGGCAAAAGGAAGGGCAAAACGCACAGCGCGAGCGCATAGCCCACCGTACACTGATACATGAGGACGAACCAAACCGTGCCGAAGAGATAGCACGCGGCAAGCCCCAAAATGTTTGCGGCATAGAACAGCGCACACCGCGCCGCCTTGCGCTTGACGGGGATGAGCTTGGCGAGTGCGGGCATGAGCGCCGCGAAAAAGAAGCCGAAGATATAGCCGCCCGTCGGGCCGAAGAGCGCGGCCGCGCCCGCCTTGAACCCCGCAAAGACGGGGATGCCGAGAAGGCCCATAAAGACATAGACGAGGATGGCAAAAATGCCCCTCTTCCAGCCGAAGAGCGCGCCGATGAAGCAGACGGCAAACGTCTGCAACGTGACGGGTACCGCCCCCACAGGGACGGAGATCCACGCCGAGACCGTGACGAGCGCGACGGCAAGGGCGATGTATGCGCATTCCCGCGCAATGCTTTTTCTTGTAATGGTTTTCATAATGTTGGAAGTGGGAATAATTCTGGCAACAAAACAGCCCCGTTGCGGGGCTGTAAAAACGGCTGTTTGCCCGTTTCAAAGATATTTAACGAGGTCGGCGATGCGGTCGGTGCGCTCCCACGGGAACTCTTCCCGCCCGAAGTGGCCGTAAGCGGCCGTCGCGGCATAGATGGGCCTGCGAAGGCCGAGTTTCTCGATGATGGCCGCGGGGCGGAGATCGAACTCCTTCTCCACGATGTCCGCGAGCTTGTCGTCGGGGAGCCTGCCCGTGCCGTAAGTATCGATGAACACCGAGACGGGGTGCGCCACGCCGATGGCATAGGCCACTTCGAGTTCCGCCTCGCCGCACAATCCCGCCGCCACCAAATTTTTGCAGACATAGCGCGCCATATACGCCGCGCTCCTATCCACCTTGGTGGGATCCTTGCCCGAAAAGGCGCCGCCGCCGTGCGCGCATCTGCCGCCGTAAGTATCGACGACGATCTTCCTGCCCGTGAGGCCGGAATCCCCTTCGGGGCCGCCGATGGTGAACCGCCCCGTCGGATTGATATAATACTTGGTATTCGCATCGAGGAAGTTTGCGGGAATGACCGCCTCCGCGACGAGCTTCTTTACGTCGCGGTGGATCTGCTCCTGCGAGATCGTCTCCTTGTGCTGGGTGGAGACGACGATGGAATCCACGCGCACGGGCGTCTTGCCCTCGTATTCCACGGTGACCTGCGTCTTGCCGTCGGGGCGGAGGTAGGAAAGCTCCCTGCTCTTTCTGAGGTCTGTGAGCCGCTTCGCAAGTTTGTGGGCGAGCATGATGGGGAGCGGCATGAGTTCCTCCGTCTCGCGGCAGGCGTATCCGAACATCATGCCCTGATCGCCCGCACCGAGCGTATCGAGTTCGTCGCCGCCCGCCTTTCTTTCGAGGGAGGCGTCCACGCCGAGCGCGATGTCCGCCGACTGCCCGTGTACCAAGGGAATGATCTTGCATGCGTCGTAAGCGAAACTGCCGTGGTGATAGCCGATCTCGCGGATGACGCGGCGCGCAACGCCCTCATAATCCACATCGATGTTTCCGCTCACCTCTCCCGTGATGAAGAGCGTGTTGTAGGCGGCGCAGCATTCCACCGCCGAACGGGCGTTGGGGTCCTGCCGCAAAATTTCATCGAGAATGCCGTCGGAAATCTTATCGCATACCTTATCGGGATGCCCTTCCGTCACGCTCTCGCTCGTAAAAAACCTTTTCATACCGTGTTTCTCCGTACGTTTTTCCGTCGATCCCCATTATATCAAAAACATCCTGTGAAAGTCAACCGAAATCAGGTTGCATTTCTTTGATATTTATGCTACAATCGGCATATGGGCTGTACGCTTTGCCCCGTAAAATGCGGGGCGGAAAGAGAACAACGGGCGGGGCGGTGCGGCGTCAAGGGAATGACGGTCGCAAAGTACTATCTTCACCCCTATGAGGAACCCCCCATCTGCCACACCAACGGCGCGGGAGCCGTCTTTTTCGGCGGCTGCTCGCTGCGCTGCGTATTCTGCCAGAACTTTGAAGTCTCGCGCGCGGCGCGCGGAAAGGCGGTCTCGGCGGAGGATCTTGCCGAGATCTTTCAGACGCTCGAAGCGCAGGGCGCAGACTGCATTGACCTCGTTACCCCCGACCATGTCTCAAACCTCATCGCAGAAGCGCTCAAAAAGTACCGCCCGAAGGTCCCCGTCGTCTACAATTCCGGGGGCTACTGCACGGTGGAAGCGCTCGAAGAGATCGCGCCGTTTATCGACGTATGGATGCCCGATCTGAAATTCTGCGACCCCGCCCTCGCTTCCCGCTATACGGGGCGCGGCGATTACTTCGAATACGCCGCCCGCGCCATCACGTATATGGCAAAAATGCCCCCCGTTTGGGAGGGCGGAAAACTTTTGCGCGGCCTGCTCGTAAGGCACCTCGTGATGCCCGCGTGTTCCTATGATTCGTTAAGCGTTCTCGGCTTCCTTGCAAAGACCGTCCCGTTGGATACGCCTCTCTCGATCATGCGGCAATATACGCCCATGGGCGACATCGCAGGCTTTCCCGAACTCGGCCGCCGCGTGACGGCGCGCGAATACCGCCGCGTGACGGACTATGCCCTATCGCTTGGGTTCACGAACGTCTTCACGCAGGGAAAGGAGAGCGCGGAGGCCGCCTTCGTCCCCGATTGGGACTTTTAGCCGTTCAGCCACGCATCCTTTAATTTTACCAGCTTTTTGGCGAGTTTTCCCGCGTCGGCGGGGTCCATCGCCTTCAAGCGTTCCTCCATGCGCCGCACGGCGCGGAGCTTGCTATCCTTCATGCCCACAGTATTTCACGGAGCAAAGAAACTATGCTGATAAGCCTTGAAAACGTCACATTCGGTTACGACGGCGTCCCCATCATCGCAAACGCCGCGCTCTCTCTCGGCGAAGGCGAGCGGGTGGGGTTCGTCGGCGGCAACGGAGAGGGAAAAACGACGCTTTTGAGGCTCATCCTCGGCGAATTGACGCCCGACGCAGGCAGTGTATTCAAAAAGAGCGGCATCCGCATCGGGTACCTCGCGCAGACGGGCGGATTCGAGAGCGATTCCACCGTCTATGGGGCGATGAAGGAAGTCTTTGCGGAGGATGAAGCGCTCATCGCGCGTCTCCGCGAGACGGAAAAAGAGATGGCGTCCGCCGCGCCCGCGGAGCTCAAAGTCCTCTCCGCCCGCATGGAAAGTTTGGAAAAACGCATCGCCGCAAGAGACAGCTATCACTATGAGGTGCGCATCAAAACCGTCCTCGGCGGCATGGGCTTTGAGGGCATGTACACGCAACCGGTGGGTACCATGTCCGGGGGAGAGCGCACGAAATTGAAGTTGTGCCGCCTTCTTTTGGAAGAGCCGGAACTGCTCATCCTCGATGAGCCGACCAACCATCTCGATATCAAAACGCTCTTTTGGCTGGAAGAATATCTCGCTTCCTATAAGGGCGCCATCCTCGTCGTCTCGCACGACCGCTATTTCCTCGACCGCATCACCGCGCGCACGTGGGAACTCGAACGCGGGCGGCTCTCCCTCTTCAAGGGCAATTATTCCAAGTATAAAGTCCTCAAAGCCGAGCGGTTCAAGGAAGAGATGCGCGCCTATGAGAAACAGCAGGAGGAGATCGCAAAGCTCAAAGATTACGTGGACCGCAATCTCGTGCGGGCGACCACGGCAAAGAGCGCGCTCTCGCGGGTCAACAAGCTGGAACGGATGGACGTCCTCGAACGGCCGCTTCCCCCGCCGCAACCGCCGCGCTTTGTGTTCCGCACCGAGGAAAGGCCGTATGAACGCGTCCTCGATGCGCCCCGCTTCGACCTCACGGTAGACGGAAAACAGCTGCTCAAAGACGCCTCGTTTACGCTCATGCGCGGCGAAAAGTGCGCGCTCGTCGGCGATAACGGCACGGGCAAGAGTTCGCTCCTCAAATTTTTCCTCTCCCAAGACAGGCGGGTCGTGTTCGGAAAGCTCGTGCGCATCGGATATTACGATCAGGAGAACGCCGACCTCGACCCCCAAATGCGCACGCTGGACGCCTTTTGGGGGAACTACCCCCTTCTCACGCAGACGGAGGCGCGAAAGACGCTTGCACAGGCGGGCCTCGGCGCCGAGGACATCGACAAAAAGGTCTCGGAGCTTTCGGGCGGGATGCGCGCAAAGCTCGCGCTCGCCATGCTCGAAGCAAAAAACGCAAACCTTTTGATCCTCGACGAGCCGACCAACCACCTCGATCTGCCCGCGCGCGAATCGCTCGAAGAGGCCCTGAAAAATTACGACGGGACCCTGCTCTTCGTCTCGCACGACAGAAGGTTCATCGAATCGCTCGCAACGGAGATCTGCGCCATCGAAGATCGCGCGCTCGTCCCCTTCAAGGGCGGGTATGAAGCATACCTTGCGAGCAAAAAGAAGGTACCCATGTCCGAGGAGAAGGCTCCGAAAAAACCCGCGGAGGGATATCGTTCCAAAGAGGAACGGGCGCGCGAAGCGTGGATACGGACGCGCACCAAGGAAATCGAAACGCAGCTGGGCGCCATCGAAGAGGAGGAGGCGGCCCTCAATCTTTCGCTTGCGGAAAACGCCGCCGACTATGTAAAAGTCCGCGAGATCACCGCCCGCCTCGATGCGCTCCGCAGGGAATCGGACGCGCTCTATGCAGAATACGAAACGTTGATTTAGGAGAAAAGAATGGGAAAAAAGGTCGTCATCGTGACGGGTGCGTCGTCGGGGATCGGGAAGGAACTCGCCCGCGGCCTCGCCGAAAAATTCAAACCCGATGAACTCTGGGCGGTCGCCAGAAACCGCGAACGCCTCGAATCGCTCAAAGACATCCTCCCCGTCTGCGTGCGCGCAGTCCCCGCCGACCTCACGGCGGAAGCGGGGCTTCTTGCGCTCAAAACGCTTCTCGAAGAGGAGCGGCCGTCCGTCAAAGTACTCGTGAACGCGAGCGGATTCGGCATATTCGAGCGGTTCGACCGCATCCCCGAAGGCGACAATCTCGGCATGGTCGATCTCAACTGCCGCGCGCTCACCGCCGTGACGCAGATGGCCTTCCCCTATTTGCACGCGGGCAGCCGCGTCGTCAACATCGCGAGCATGGCCGCCTTCGAACCCGTTCCCTACGGCGGCGTCTATGCCGCGACGAAGGCTTACGTCCTCTCCTTCTCCCGCGCCCTCGCCCGCGAGTGGAAGAGCCTCGGCATCAAGGTGCTTGCCGTCTGCCCCTATTGGACGAAGACGGCGTTCTTTGACCGCTCCAACCAAAACGGCGTCATCCGAAAGTTCGAAGTGATGTATGAGCCGTCCTTCATCGCAAAGAAAACGCTCGCCGCCATGGACAAGAGAGGCGATTACGTCGTGCCGGGCGCGTATTCCAAGTTCACGCACGCGCTGACCAAACTTCTGCCCCATTCCCTCGTGATGAAGGAGTTCATGCGGCGGCAAAAACTCAAATAACCGCACCCCATCCATGCAAAACGGCCGACGCATCGAGCGTCGGCCGCATTTTTTATTGTCTGTTCGCCTTCTCCCGAAGCCGCATCTCCGAAAAGAAGGAACTCAGAACTTTTGAACATTCCTCCTCCATAATGCCGCCCGTAACTTCCACCGTGTGGTTGAGCAGGTTGGCCGAAGCAAGCTCCTTGGTGAGGCTTCTCCCCTTCTGCTCATAGGCGCCGAAATACAGCCGCTCAATGCGGGCGTTCAGAATGGCGCCCATGCACATGGGGCAGGGTTCGAGCGTGACGTAGATCTCCGCATCTTCGAGACGCCACGACTTCAATTTGCGGCACGCGCTATCGATGGCGCGCACCTCGGCGTGCTGGGTCGCCATCTGCCGTTTGGTGCGGACGTTGTAGCCGCGCCCGATGACTTTGCCGCCGAGAACGACGACGGCGCCGATGGGGACTTCGCCCTCCCGCTTGGCCTTTTCCGCAAGCCGCAGGGCCATTCGCATGAATTTCTCTTGCATGTCATCACCTTTCCAATGCGTCAATGAGGGCGGCAAGGGCGTCGAGCGTGCGGGCCGCAAGCCCGCGGAGCGTCTCCCTTCCGAGAGGATGCGTCTCGGCATCCCGCCCTACCTCCACCGTGAAGGCGGGGATCGCGAGTTTTTCGATACACCAATCCTTATAGCCGCCCGCAGAACCCTTGACCGTGACGAGCGGATACCCCGTACTCTTCGCGATCGCCGCGGCGAGTTTTTTATCCCGCGCACGCCGCGCCGACGGCTGAAAAAATTCCCAATAGATCTCTTCCCCTTTCGTGTGCCAGCTCACGGTGGCCGCAGGCCTTACCGTGAGCGTAAAATCGCGGAGCGCTTGCGTCTCCGGCTCGGAAAAGGGATAGGGGCCGATATAATCCGAAGAGGAGGGCGTGCGAAGATTTTGCGTACCCGTCCCCCACTTTGCATCGAAATTGACGTTGAGGTCAACGCAGTTGAGGTTGGCTTTCCAGAGGCGCAGATCCGCTCCCTGCGCCGCAAACGAAAACCCCTGCGGGACGGAGCAGATGCCTTCCTCGGATAGAAGCGCGCCGTCGGGATTGGCGAGCGGAACGATCCACGCGCCGCCGCGCGAGAGTCCCCTTCGGACATGGTATAGGGCGAGCAGGCCTGTTATCCATTCCCGCCCGTGGATGGCGTACTGCGAAATAATTTGCGGTCCGCTCCCCGTTCCTGCGAACAGGGCGAAGATATCCCGTCCCGCAACGCTCTTCCCGATGATCTGCTTTTTCCCCGTATAGCTTTGGTAGAACGCTCGGATCTCTTCATAGACGTTCATCTCCTATCTTTATGCGGGATGGGGTCGGGAAAATTCGTAAAAAATCTATTTATGATACTCCGAACCCGCGTTGATCATGAAGGCGCGGTAGATCTGTTCGAGGAGCAAGACGCGGAACAGCTGGTGCGGGAAGGTCATTTCCGAGAAGGAAAGAAGCCCTGCGGCCGCCCGCTTGACGGCGCCGTCCAGCCCGCGCGAGGAGCCGATGACGAACGTGATCTCTTCGCCGCGGTCAACGAGCCGTTTGAGGTCGGCGGCGAAGGCTTCGGAAGAACACCCCTTGCCCTCGACGGCGAGAACGATGACGTGGCCGCGGAGACGCTTCAAGATGTCCGCCCCCTCCTCTTTGAGCGTGGGGCGTTCGGGGAGTTCCGTAATTTCAAGGTCGCAGAACCGTGAAAGGCGCTTTGCGTATTCCGCGCACGCCGCACGGAGATAATCCTCCTTCAACGTTCCGATGCACACGAGCCGTACTTTGATCATAAAAACCCTCTGACCAACACGGTCACCCACTCCACGGCGCAGAACAAAATTCCGACGCCCGCGCCGAGGAAATAATGCTTTTTGGCGTGGTCACGGCGCGTGTACCGATAATTTTTATCCAAGAATACGAGGAACACGAGGACGGCCGCAAGGACGGCCGCCGCCGCGCAATAGATGTACGGTTTTGCCGCCGCGGGAAAATCGTTGATGCCGAAGGAGGCGAGGATGAGGATGACGGCGTTGTTCGCAAAGTGCGCAAGCATGGTGGGAAATACGCTCCCGCTCCGCAGGGCGAGGACGGCATAGGCGACGCCGCACAGAAATTGATAGACCGTCTGTTCGGGGTTGCCGTGGAAGAGCGAAAACAGCGCGCCTGAGAGAAATACGAGCGCGGCGGGGTTCCA